>NZ_JBIBGK010000001.1:517511-1085066 GCF_042956445.1 Streptomyces sp. NPDC008238
GCGGACGTCGCGGGGGCGAAGACCCGCTGCGCGGCGACGGCCGCGCCCAACTCGGCCGCCGACAGCCCGCCGTGCAGCGGCATGAAGGTGAACGGCTCCCACTCGGCCACCGGCCAGAGGGTGAAGCCGTCCGTGGTTCCGGTCTCCAGCACGGGCTGCACGACGATCACCGCCCGAGTCTGCACCGGCGCGAGGCCGGGCCGCCTCCTGTTTTCCGGCGCCCCGCGCGGCGGACGTCGCGGGGGCGAAGACCCGCTGCGCGGCGACGGCCGCGCCCAACTCGGCCGCCGACAGCCCGCCGTGCAGCGGCATGAAGGTGAACGGCCCCCACTCGGCCACCGGCCAGAGGGTGAAGCCGTCCGTGGTTCCGGTCTCCAGCACGGGCTGCACGACGATCACCGCCCGAGGAAGCGGTCCGGGGCACCCCGGTTGCCTTACTGACCCCTCACCGGCCGTCATGCGCCCATACCTCGGTAGGGGGTGTGGCGGGGTGGGCCCCCCGGCCGAAGGTTGGGGGAGTGCGCCGGCGCGGCGCCGACCCCAGACGAACTTGCGCAGGCCCGCACCAATCGCGCCGGATGGGGGTCCCCCCGGCCGAAGGCTGGGGGAGGGCGGGAGGGTGGGGGCCGCCCCTGCTCCCGGCGCCCCGCGCCGAGCGCCCGCGCGGCGGACCTCACTTCGCCGGGGCGAAGACCCGCTGCGCGGCGACGGCCGCGCCGCCGCGTGCCCATTCCTCGAAGGGCAGCGGACGTACGACGAGGTCGCAGTCGGCCGCCGCACCGAAGGCGTGGTCGGCGAAGGTCTGCCGGATCTGGTCGGCGAACAGGTCGTAGGAGGCCACGCCCTCGCCGGAGATGATGATGCGTTCCGGGCCGATGAGGTTGGCCACCGAGGCCATCGCCAGGCCCATCACGTGCCCCGCCCGGGAGAAGACCGCGCGGACGGCGGTGTTGTCGGCGTGCGCCAGCCGCACCGCCTCCTCCATGGTGAGCGCGGGGTCGCCGGTGGCCTGCCGGGCCTGCTCGGTGATGGCGTGCGTGGAGGCCACCGTCTCGACGCACCCGGTGTTGCCGCAGGTGCAGGTGCGGTCGGTGCCGCCCACCGGCAGGTGGCCCACCTCGCCCGACACCCCGTGCGCCCCCGACACCACCCGGCCGCCGATGGACAGCCCGCAGCCGATGCCCGCGCCGACCGTGACGAGGGCGAACGAGGACAGCCCCACGCCGGCGCCGAACCACTGCTCGGCGACGGTCAGTGCGCGCACGTCGTTCTCGATCACCGCCGGGATGCCGGAGGCCGACTCGACCAGCTGCGCGAGCGGCACGCGGCGCCAGTCGAGGAACGGTGAGTACTGCACGGTGCCGGTCTGCCCGTCCACGTCGCCCGAGATCGTGACGCCGACGCTGTGGACGGCGCCGTCCTCCTCCGCCCCCGCGTCGGTGCGCAGCTGCCCGATGAGCCGGGCGATCGCCAGCACCACGGTCCCGACGTCCCGGGAGTCGAGTGCGGCGCGCCGGGAGGCCAGCGGCCGGGCGGTCAGGTCGGTGAGCACACCGATGAGTTCGTCGCCGGTCACCTTGACGCCGACGAACCGCGCGCGGTCGGCGCGCACGGCCATGGGCGTGGCGGGCCGGCCGCTGGCCCGCTCCCCGGCCGGCCTGCCGAGTTCGGTGATCCAGCCGTCCGCCAGGAGGGGAGTCGCGGCCTTGGTCACCGCGCCCGCCGAGAGTCCCGTGCGCCGCCCGGTCTCGGCCCGGGTGAGGGGGCCGTGGACGAGCAAGGTCTGGAAGACCAGGACGGCGGCGGGGGGCTGGTCGGCGAGGCTCATGTCCCGGACCATACCTTTCCAAGGGAAAGTAAGGAAGGGGCTCGGTCGCACCCACTCATCCCATCTTTTCCAGCAGGGGAGGGGTTGCGGCCCAGGTTTTCCGGTGAAGGTCGTCGGCTCGGCCGGACAGACATCCGATTTTTGCCGCGGAATATGTTGACGGTGGAAGGAAAGCCTGGCTACATTCGCCGCACTCCTCGCCCGGAGCGGACGAAGTGCGCCCGGCCGAGGCGTGCGACCGGAGCCTCCCCCGGTCGCAGCACGTCCGCCCTCGGTGGTGTTCCGGGACGACCGCCACCGAGGGACGCGCCTTGCCTGCCGTACCCCCTGCCCACTCGAAGCGGACGCCGTCGCGCCGGGATGGAGTGCCCCCATGGCCCGTTCAGCTCTACTCGCACGTCTCAGATGGCCCGTGACCCGCAGACGCGGCGGCATGGGCAGGGCCGCCGTGCCCGCGCTCGTCGCCACCGCGCTCGCCACGGCCCTGGCGGTGCCCGCCGCGGCGTCGCCCGCCGCCCCCGCGTCGGCGTCGTCCACGGCGTCGTCCGTCGCCGCCGCGTCCCGGGCCGGGGCCGCCGGCTCCGGGGCCGACCCCGTCGTGGCCGCCAAGCCCTACATGGGCTGGAGCAGCTGGAGTCTGGAGTCGACCAACTTCCCGGGCTACGGCGGCTCCTGGCTCACCGAACCGCACGTGCTGCAACAGGCCGACATCCTGGCCTCGAAGCTGAAGCGGCACGGCTACGAGTACGTCAACGTGGACGCCGGCTGGAACGTCGGCAGCGCGACGAACAAGAGCCTCTCCGACGAGTACGGCCGCCCCGTCGCGGACCCCGTCAAGTTCCCGCACGGCATGAAGTGGCTCGGCGACCAGTTGCACGCCAAGGGCCTGAAGTTCGGGCTCTACCTGGCCGTCGGCCTGTACATCGACACGTACAACGACGGCAGGACGCCGATCCACGGCGCGCCGGGGTGCACGACCAAGGACATCGTCTACCCCGACCTCCGCAAGACCAGCGGCTGGGACAACGTCTCCTACCAGCTGAACTTCGCCAGCCCGTGCACCGAGAAGTACATCCAGTCCGTGGCCGACGAACTGGCCGGCTGGGGAGTGGACTTCCTGAAGATCGACGGTGTCGGCCCCGGCTCCAACCAGGGTGACGCGGCGCACGACAACGTCCCCGACATCAAGACCTGGCACGCCGCGCTGGAGCGGACCGGCCGGCCCATCCAGTTCATCCTGTCCTGGTCGCTCAGCCACGACAAGGTGGACGTCTGGAAGGAGAACTCCAACGGCTGGCGCGTGGACACCGACGTCGAGTGCTACTGCGACACCCTGGTGACCTGGAACAACTCGGTCAAGCAGCGGTGGAACGACGTCGTCCCCTGGATCGACGACGCCGGGCCCGGGCACTGGAACAACCTCGACTCCCTCGACGTCGGCGCCGGCCCGCTCGACGGCCTCAACGAGGTCGAGCGGCAGAGCCACATGACGCTGTGGGCCATCGAG
Organism: Streptomyces sp. NPDC008238; assembly: GCF_042956445.1. Taxonomy (NCBI): domain Bacteria; kingdom Bacillati; phylum Actinomycetota; class Actinomycetes; order Kitasatosporales; family Streptomycetaceae; genus Streptomyces; species Streptomyces sp. NPDC008238. Next base: position 520,847 of record NZ_JBIBGK010000001.1, read on the forward strand.
AGCGCGCCGCTCTACATCGGCGACGACCTCACCAAGCTCGACGCGTACGGCCTGTCGCTGCTCACCAACGACGAGGTCATCGCCGTCGACCAGGCCGGCAACCCCGCCAGGCCGCTCAGCCAGGACACCCCGCAGCAGGTCTGGTACGCCCGCAACGCCGACGGCAGCTACACGGTGGCCCTGTTCAACCTCGGCAAGGGGTACTCCGACGTCACCGCCGACTGGAGCGAGCTGGGCATCAGCGGCAAGCCCGCCGTCCGCGACCTGTGGAGCCGCAGGAACCTCGGCAAGGTCGACGGCGGCTTCACCGACAACCTGCCCCCGCACGGCTCCCGGCTGCTGCGCGTCACCCCGGCGAACGTGACCGGCAGGCCCGGCGTGCCGCTCGGCGTCCACGCCACCGCCGCCACGGCCGGCAGCGTCTCGCTCGCCTGGGACGAGGTGAACACCGGTACCGCCACCACCGGCTACGACGTGTACGCCGACGGCGCCAAGGTCGCCACCGTGGACGGCACCTCCGCCACCGTCACCGGCCTGCACGCCGCCACCGGCCACGCGTTCACCGTGGCCGCCCACGACGCCCGGGGCCGCACGTCCGCACCGAGCAACGCCTTCTCCGTCACCACCCCCGCCGCCGCAGGACCCACCGCCTACGAGGCGGAGGCCTCCGGGAACCCGCGTACCGGCAACGCGAGCGTCAGCGACTGCTCGGCGTGCTCCGGCGGCAAGAAGGTCGGCAACCTGGGCGTCGACGCCTCCGTGACGATCAAGGACGTGACGGCGCCGAAGGACGGCACCTACCTGATGAAGCTGGACTTCACCGACGGCTCCTCGGGCCGCACCGCCGTGGTCACCGTCAACGGCACCGCCTTCCAGCTGCCATTGCACGGCGGCAACGACAACGACTGGGGCCGCCCGCGCTCGGTCACCGTGCCCGTCCGACTGAAGGCGGGCGCCAACACGATCGCCTTCGGCAACCCGTCCGACTACGTGTCCGACGTCGACCGGATCACCGTCTGACCGGCGGTCAGGGCGGCAGCGGACACCGTCCCGGCCGCCCTGACCGCCCCAGCCCTGACCAACCCAGCCCTGCCAACCGCTCGACCCGCCCCACCCGTTCGACCCGACGCACGTGAAGGAGAGTGCCGTGGTGGTCACATCGCAGGACAACCACACGACGCCGGTGGCACCACCGTCCGGCGCAGCCGGTGCGGGGGCCACCACGGCCTCTTCGACCCCGAGGGCCCGCGGACCCCTGAAGGTCCGCAAGGACACCGGCCGCCGCCGGCCCCGGCGCGCGACCGCGACCCGGTCGGCGGCGGCCCGGCGGCGGGACCTGCCGGTCGCGCTGCTGCTGATCCTGCCCGCCGTCGTCGGGTTCGCGATCTTCTACGCCTACCCGACCCTGCGCGGCATCTACCTGGGCTTCACCGAGTTCCACGTCCTCACCCCGCCGCGCTGGGTGGGACTGGCCAACTTCCACGAGATGTTCGGGGACGGGGTCTTCTGGCACTCGCTCCTCGTCACCCTCTGGTTCGTCGTCCTGTCCGTCGTCTTCGGCACCCTGGTCTCCCTGGTGACCGCGGTGGTCCTGCACCGCGTCACCGACTCCTCCGCGCTGCGCGGCGTGATGCTGCTCCCGTTTCTGATCTCCAACGTGATCGCCGCGCTGGTGTGGCAGTGGATGCTCGACCCGCACCTCGGGGTCATCAACATCGTGCTCGACCACGTCATCGGCCACCCGGTCCTCTTCCTCGGCAGCGGCCCGTGGGCGATCCCCTCGCTCGCCGCGATCAGCGTCTGGAAGTGGATGGGCTACTACTCCCTGCTGATCTTCGCGGGGCTGCAGACCATCCCGTCCACCATCTACGAGGCCGGCCGGGTGGACGGCGCGAGCGAGTTCCAGATGTTCCGCCGCCTCACCGTGCCGCTGCTGCGGCCGATCCTCGTGATGGTGGTCGTCCTGACGGTGATCAACGCCTTCCAGGTCTTCGACATCGTCGCCGTCACCACCAGGGGCGGCCCCGCGAACGCCTCGAACGTGCTGCAGATGTACATCTACGACAAGGCCTTCCGCCAGTTCGACTTCGGCTACGCGGCGACCATGTCGCTGGCCCTGTTCGTCCTGCTCATCACGGTCACCTTCACCCAGCTCCGGCTCGCGCGGGCCGACGAATCCGACCTGAACTGAAGGAGGCCCCCGATGACGCTCCCCCTCGCGCCCCGTACGACGAGCGTGCGGCGCCCCCGCACCCGCAGGGCGACCCCCGGCAGGATCGTGGCCTGGGCCTACCTCGGCCTCGTCGCGCTGGTCACCCTCTTCCCCTTCTACTGGATCCTGCGCACCGCGCTGTCCAACAACTACCGGCTGGCCACCGACCCCTCCTCGCCGCTGCCGGTCGGTTTCACCTTCGGCGCCTTCAAGCGGGCGCTGGGCCTGGCCTCCCTCGCCGAGGCCCAGGCCCAGGGCGGCTCGGGCGCCTCCCTCGACATCGCGCTCTACCTGCGCAACTCGCTGATCTACGCGTCGGTGCAGACCGTGCTCATCGTGCTGTTCTCCGCCTGCGCGGCCTACGCCTTCGCGCGCCTGCACTGGCGCGGCCGCAACCTGGTGTTCGGCGTCCTCATCAGCGCGCTGATGGTGCCGAGCGTCTTCACGCTGCTGCCGAACTTCGTCTTCATCAAGGACGTCGGACTCACCAACACCTTCGCCGGCCTCATCCTGCCCGGCGGGCTCTTCCAGGCCTTCACGGTGTTCTTCCTGCGGCAGTTCATGCTCGGCCTGAGCAGCGAGATCGAGGAGGCCGCGATCATCGACGGCGCGGGCCCGCTGCGGATCTTCTACCGCATCATCCTGCCGATGTCGGCGGCGCCGATCGCGACCGTGTCACTGCTGATGTTCGTCAACGCCTGGAACGACTACATGTGGCCGCTGCTGGTCACCAACGACCCCGGTGTGCAGCCGCTGACGCTCGCCCTCGGCGTGTTCAAGCAGTCCTCGCCGCAGGCCGCGCCCGACTGGGCGGGGCTGATGGCCGCCGCCCTCATCGCGGCGCTGCCGATGCTGCTGCTGTTCCTCGCCTTCGGCAAGCGGATCGTCAACTCCATCGGCTTCTCCGGGCTCAAGTGAGCGCGCCCGCGCACCAGGACGGCACCCCATGAACCCCACTGACCTGCTGCTCGGCTGGCCCGCGCCCGCGGCCGGCTGGAACGAGGCCGCACCGGTCGGCAACGGCCGGCTCGGCGCGATGGTCTTCGGCGGCGCCCACCGCGCCCGGATCCAGATCAACGACTCCACCGTGTGGTCCGGCACCCCCGGCGGCCCGGCGAAGGCGCTCGCCGACGTCCTCGCCGCCGGGGCCGGCCCGGAGCGCCTCGCGGAGGTGCGTGACGCGCTCCGTGCCGGGGACCCGCACCGCGCCGAGGACCTCCTGATGGCCTTCGAGGGCCCGTACAGCCAGGAGTACCTGCCCTACGCCGACCTGTGGCTGACGGTGTCCGGCGCCCAGGACGCCACCTACCGGGGCCGCACCCTCAACCTCGACAGCGGCGTCGCCGAGGACGCCTTCGAGTTGCGCTCCGGCACCTCGGTCGCCCGCCGGACCTGGGCCGACGCCACCACCGGGACGCTGTGCACCGACATGACGGCGCGGGGCGGCACCGTGGACCTGCGCCTGGAGCTCACCACCCCGCTGCGGGAGGTGCACCGCGCCGCCGGCCCCGAGGGGGTCGTCCTCGGTGTGGAGATCCCCGTCGACGGGGCCCCCGCCCACGAACCGGACGTCCCGGAGCCGCTGCGGTACGCGGACGGCCCCGTCGACGGCTACGACCCCTTCGGCGCGCTCGCCCTGCGCGTGGCCACCGACGGAGAGCTCACCGCTGACGGGGGAGCGCTCCGTGTCACCGGCGCCACCCACCTCCTGGCCGTCGTGGCGAGCTCCACCGAGGCGCTGCGCCACTGGCGCGGCCTCGACACCCCGAACGGCCGGCCCGCGCACCTCGACGCCGCCGCCGACAGCGCCGCCCGCGCCGCGCAACGCGGCACCGACGACCTGCTCAAGGCCCACGAGACCGACCTGCGCGCCCTCCTCGGCGGCACCTCGCTGCGCATCGGACCGCGCCGCACCGGTACCCACGACGTGGCCCGCGACATCCTCTCGGGCGAGGACGAACTCCTCACCGCCACCGTGCTGTTCCAGTTCGGCCGCCACCTGCTGGCCGCCGCCTCCCGCCCGCAGGCCGGACCGCCCGCCAATCTCCAGGGCATCTGGAACGCCGACCTGCGCCCCGCCTGGTCGTCCAACTACACGATCAACATCAACACCCAGATGAACTACTGGGGCGCCGAGGCCGCGGGCCTCGGCCCCTGCCACGAGCCGCTGTTCGACCTCCTCGACCGCGTCGCCGCACACGGCCGGGACGTCGCCCGGCAGCTGTACGGCGCCCGCGGCTGGGTCGCCCACCACAACACCGACATGTGGGGCTGGGCGCTGCCCGTCGGCATGGGCCACGGCGCCGCGTCCTGGGCGATCTGGCAGATGGGCGGCGCCTGGCTCGTCCAGCACCTGTGGGACCACTGGGAGTTCAGCCAGGACACCGCGTTCCTGCGCGAACGCGCCTGGCCGCTGCTCAGCGGCTGCGCCGAGTTCCTCCTCGACTGGCTGGTCGACGACGGCACGGGCAGCGGCCGGCTGGACACCCTCCCCTCCACCTCGCCCGAGAACCTCTACCTCACCGCCGGCGGCTCCACGGCCTCGCTCACCCGCTCCGCCACCATGGACACCGCACTCACCCGGGCCGTCCTGGAACGCACCCTGCGCGTCGCCGCGCTCCTCGGCGTCGACACCCCGCTGACCGGCCGTATCGCCGCCACCCTGCCGCGGCTGCGACCCCTGCGGATCGCCCCGGACGGCCGGCTCCAGGAGTGGGACGACGACCTCCCCGAGCACGACCCCCACCACCGCCACCTCTCCCCGCTGGTCGCCGTCCACCCGCTCGGCCAGGTCGACCCGGACCGCACCCCGGAACTCGCGGCCGCCGCCACGGCACTGCTGGACCGGCGCGGTCCCGGCGCGATGGGCTGGTCATGGGCCTGGAAGACCGCCCTGCGCGCCCGGCTGCGCGACGCCGCGACGGCCCGCACGCTCCTGCTGGAGGCGAGCCGCCCGCTGACCGCCGACCCGGACACCGACGCCCCCGTCGACGGCTCGGAGTGGGGCGGCCTGCTCCCCAACCTGTTCTCCACCCACCCGCCGTTCCAGATCGACGGCAACTACGGCCTCATGGCCGCGGTCACCGAGATGGTGCTGCAGAGCCACGACGGCACCGTCCACCTGCTGCCCGCCCTCCCCGCGCAGTGGACCGAGGGCGACGCCTCCGGCCTGCGCTGCCGCGGCGGCCTGGCGGCCGACCTCACCTGGCAGGACGGCGCCCTCACCGCCGTCACCCTGCGCCGGCACGCCGGCGACGACACCGAGCCGGTGACGGTCCGCCACCGCGACCGCACCGCCCTGGTACGCGTCGTCACCGGCACCGCCGTCACCCTCGACGCCGCCCTCACCCCGTACGAGGAGGCCCGGCCGTGCTGACCGAGGACGACGTCCCCGAACTGTGGGCCTACCGCAGCGCATACCGCGAGCCCGCCGACTTCGACGCCTTCTGGAAGGACACCCTCGACGCCGCCCGCGTCCACGAGCCACGGCTCGAGCTCACCCCGGTCGACACCGGCCTGGAGACCGTGGACGTCTACGACGCGGTCCTCCCCGGCTTCGGCGGTCACCCGGTCCACGGCTGGCTGCGGCTGCCGCGCCACCGCAGCGGACCCCTGCCCGCGGTCGTGCAGTTCCACGGCTACGGCAGCGGACGCGGCGCCCCCGTCGAGGACCTGCTGTGGGCCTCCGCCGGCTACGCCCACCTGCTGGTCGACACCCGCGGGCAGGGCGGAGCCTGGGCGGGCGGCGGCGCCACCGGCGACCCGGTCGGCAGCGGCCCCTCGCACCCCGGGTTCCTCACCCGCGGCATCGAGGACAAGGACACCTACGTCTACCGCCGGGTCTTCACCGACGCCGTCCGCGCCGTCGACGCCCTGCGCACCTCGCCGCACGCCGACCCCGACCGCGTCGCGGTGACCGGCCCCAGCCAGGGCGGCGGCATCGCCCTGGCCGTCGCCGGACTCGTCCCGGACCTCCGCGCCGCCCACTTCCAGGCGCCGTTCCTCTGCGACATCCGGCAGGCCACCCGGCTCACCGGCGAGCAGCCGTACGCCGAACTCGTCGGCTACCTCGCCGCCCGCCGGGACCGGGTCGAGCAGACCTTCCGCACCCTCGGCTACTTCGACGGCCTCGCCTTCGCCCGCCGCGCCACCGCGCCCGCCTGGTTCTCCGCCGGACTGCGCGACGAGGTCTGCCCGCCGGCCACCACCCTCGCCGCCTACCACCGCTACGGCGGGCCGAAGCAGATGCGGCTGTGGGAGTTCAACGGCCACGACGCCGGCGGCCCCGAGGACCTGGTCATGACCCTGAGCGCCTTCCGCGCGCTCCTCAAGACGTCGTCCCACCACCCTCACCAGGAAACGTCCCGAAAGAAGGAATCATGAGAATTCGCAGAGTCGTCGCGCTGGGGGCCACGCTCACCCTCGCCGCGGTGCTGTCCGCCTGCTCCTCCGGCTCGGACTCCGCGGGCGGTTCGAAGACCGTGAACTGGTGGACCTGGGACGACAAGCAGGCCGCCGCGTACAAGACCTGCGCCGCGGACTTCGAGAAGGCCAACCCCGGCACGACCGTCAAGATCTCGCAGTACAACGTCGACGACTACTTCACCAAGCTGACCGCGGGCTTCGTCGCGGGCAACGCCCCCGACGCCTTCCAGAACAGCGTGCAGTTCTTCCAGGCGTACGCGAGCCAGCACCAGCTCCTGCCGATGGACGACTTCATCGCCAAGGACAACTTCGACCTCTCCCGCTTCTCCGTCGGCGTGAACGCCTGGAAGTTCACCGACGGCAAGCAGTACGCGCTGCCGCTGGACTGGGCCGCGGCCGGCCTCTACTACGACCAGGACGCACTCACCAAGGCGGGCTACAGCAAGGCCGACGTCGACTCCGCGACCTGGAACCCCGACGACGGCGGCGAGTTCGGCAAGATGATCGCCCACCTCACGATCGACGAGAAGGGACGCCGCGGCGACGAGCGCGGCTTCGACAAGGCCCACGTCAAGACCTTCGGCTTCGGCCAGATCGCGGCCAAGGACTTCATCGGCCAGACTTCCTGGAGCCCCTTCGCCTCCAGCACCGGGTGGCGGCTCGGCGACAAGGAGAGCTGGCCGACCGTCTTCAACTACGGCGACCCCCGCCTGGTGAAGACACTGAACTGGGCCCGCTCCCTGACGGAGAAGGGCTACGCGCCCAAGCTCGGCGAGTTCACCTCCAGCGTCAGCGACGTCGACCTGCTCTCCTCCCACAAGGTGGCCATGGAGATCGGCGGTTCCTGGTCGGCGTCCACCTTCGCCAAGATCCCCGGCGTCAAGGCCGGCATCGCCGCGCCCCCGTACGGCCCCGACGGCAAGACCCGTGCGGTGATGAGCAACTCCAACGGCAACAACATCTGGGCGGGCACCAAGAACCCCGAGCAGACCTGGAAGTGGGTGTCCTACATGGGCTCCGAGGCCTGCCAGTCCAAGGCGGCGAGCACCGGCTCGTTCTTCCCGTCCATCCCCGCCTCGATGGACGCCGCGACCAAGGCGCTGGCCGCCGACGGCGTCGACCTGTCGGTGTTCACCAGCATGCTGAAGGACAAGGTCCTCTACCCGTCCCCGGTCTACGGCAACGGCGCCGCCGTGCAGGACGCCCTGAACCCGCTCTTCGAGGGCTACTTCGCCGGCCAGAAGGACGACTCCGTCTTCGCGGACATGCAGGACCAGAGCAAGACCCTCCTCGCGAAGAACTGAGCCACCGGAAGCGAACCGACGCACCCGCCGCCGGACGACGCCCCGAACCGGGGCCGTCCGGCGGCGGGGCACACCCGAAAGGAATCCCCCCATGGCAGACAGCACCGCGCGGATCGTCCCGCTGCGCGCGGCCGGCACCGCGTTCGTCGTCGAACTGACCGAGCCGGTGCCCAGGGTGCTCCACTGGGGGGCCGACCTCGGGCCGCTGTCCGCCGCCGACCTCGCCGCCCTCAGCCTGACCGCGGAGCCCGCGGTCCTCAACAACTCCCTCGACACGCCGCGCCGCTTCACCGTCTGGCCCACCGAGGCGGACGGCTGGGCGGGCACCCCCGCGCACCACGGGCACCTCGACGGCGGCGCCGCCGCCCCCCGGCTGACCACGACCGCGACCTCCGTCCGCCAGGACGCCGAGGGCGGCGAACTCAACGTGGCCCTCACCGACGCCGCCGCGGGGCTCGACATCACGATCACCTACCGGCTGGAGCCCTCCGGCGTGCTCGCCGTCCACGGCGAGATCGCCCGGCAGCGGACGGCGGACCCGGCCCCGTACGACCTCGCGCAGGTCACCGCGCTGCTCCCGCTGCCCCGCCGGGCCGGCGAGATCCTCGACTTCACCGGCAAGTGGAGCCGCGAGCGCTCCCCGCAGCGCCGTCCCCTCACCCACGGCACCCACGCCCGCGACGTCCGGCGCGGCAAGCCCGGACTGGACTCGCCGTACCTCGTCGCCGTCGGCGTTCCCGGCTTCGGCTTCCGCGAGGGCGAGGTGTGGGGCCTGCACGTCGCCTGGAGCGGCGACCAGCGCTACCTCGTCGAGCAGCTGCCCGAGGGCGCGGGCGTCCACGCCGCCGTCCTCGGCGGCGGGGAACTGCTGCGCGCCGGCGAGGTCCGGCTCGCGCCGGGCGACACCCACCGCACCCCCGTCTGCCACTACGCCTGGTCCGGCGCCGGGCTCGACGGGCTCGCCGACCGGTTCCACACCCTGCTCCGGGACCGCCCGGTCCACCCGCGCCGCCCGCGCCCGGTCATCCTCAACAGCTGGGAGGCGGTCTACTTCGACCACGACCGGGAACGCCTGCTGCGGCTGGCCGACCGGGCGGCCGAGGTCGGTGTGGAGCGCTTCGTCCTGGACGACGGCTGGTTCCGCGGCCGCCGCTCCGACCGCGCGGGCCTCGGCGACTGGACGGTCGACCGGGAGGTGTGGCCCGCCGGGCTGGCCCCGCTCGCCGACCACGTGCGCTCCCTGGGCATGGAGTTCGGCCTGTGGGTCGAACCCGAGATGGTCAACCTCGACTCGGACCTCGCCCGCGAGCACCCCGACTGGGTCCTCGCACCCACGAGCGGCGCCGGCCCCGCGGCCCGCCAGCAGCACGTCCTCGACCTCTCCCACCCCGGCGTCGCCGCCCACCTGCTGGGGGCGCTGGACGCCCTCGTCGAGGAGTACGGCATCGCCTACCTCAAGTGGGACCACAACCGCGAGGTGCACGAGGCCGTGAGCGGCCCGGCCGACCGCCCCGCGGCGCGCGCCCAGGTCGAGGCGCTCTACCGGCTGCTGGACACCCTCCGGCAGCGCCACCCGGCCCTGGAGATCGAGAGCTGCGCCAGCGGCGGCGGCCGCGTCGACCTCGGCATCCTCGCCAGGACCGACCGCGTGTGGGCCTCGGACTGCAACGACCCGGTGGAACGTCAGTCCATCCAGCGGTGGACGGGACAACTCCTGCCCCCCGAACTCGTCGGCGCCCACGTGGGCCCCACGCCCAGCCACACCACCGCACGCGTCAGCTCCGACACCTTCCGGCTGGCCACCGCGCTCTTCGGCCACCCCGGCATCGAGCAGGACCTCACCCGCTGCACCCCCGAGGAACTGGCCCGGCTCACCGCCTGGACCGCCCTGTACCGGGAACTGCGCCCGCTGCTGCACGGCGGGCGCACCGTCCGCGCCGACCTCCCGGGCGGGGAAACGCTGCTGCACGGCGTCGTCGCCCACGACAGCGCGGCCGCGTTCTACTGCTGGGCCCGGGTGGCGACCTCCCCTGAGGGCCAGGCCGGCCGGGTGCCGCTGCCCGGCCTCGACCCCGCCGCGCGCTACCGCGTGCGCGTCCGCACCGACCTCGGCCTGCCCTCCTTCCACCAGCGAAGCGGCCCGGCCTGGCTCCCGGAGGCGATCGACGACCGCCTCACCCTCCCCGGCGCGCTGCTCTCCGCCGCCGGCCTCCCGATGCCACAACTCGACCCCGAACAGGCTCTGTTGATCGAGGTGTGCCGGGACGCGTGAGCGGTGGGGAAACCCCGGCGGGCTACAGCGTCCCGGCGTCGGGCCAGTGGGACCAGTGGGTGTTCGGGGGAAGCGTCGGCCGGTAGCGGGACGGGTCCCCGGAGTCCACGACCTCGGCCATCATCCGGAACGCCTCGCATCCCGCGGGCGTGACCTCTCCCAGGTCCTCCGGCTGGTGCCATTCGTCCAGCCGCAGCAGTACCGGCAGGTCGCCGGGGACGCCGGCGCGCAGTTCGGCGCCGTCGGCCAGGAAGAGCGCGCGGTGCGCGGGCACCAGCTGACGGAAGACGTCCTCCAGCGGTGTGCCGGCGGGGGCGTCGACCGGAAGCGCCTGCCCGCGCACCCTCACCGGAACCCCTCCGGCGTACACCTCGTCGTCGCCGAGGACGATCTCCTCCATGTTCTCCACCCGGTCGAGGAGGGCGCCGATTCCGGGCTCGCCGACGGTGAGGCAGTTGCCGAACCGGTGGACGACGTCGGTGAGGTTGCCGGCGCGCGGGGAGTACCCCAGCAGTTCGGCGACCATCGCCCAGCGGGTCGTGTCGCCGAACAGATGGATCCGGGTGTCGACCGGGTGGAAGTAGCCGTTCAGCAGATCGGGGAACTCGGCCCGGTCCGCGCACAGGTCGAACTGCCCGAGGACGGAAGAGGTGGTCATCACCCGCCACACGGTAGGGCCGGCCACCGACAGCGGACCGGGCGGCCGAAGCGCCGGCGGGACCCCGCCTACTCCTCCTCGGCGTCACCCGGCGTCGCCGCTCCCTGGCGGCCGAGCCAGTACAGCGCCGTGTCGACGTCCCGGGCGGTCCAGCCGTCCGTGTCGGGGCCGGAGCGGGCGAGGAGGTCGTCGAGGAGGTCCATGTAGCGGCCGTAACGGCCGGGGGCCGGGGTCAGTTGGTAGCCCAGCCGCTCCAGGCCGAACTGCGCGCGGCGGTCGTAGACGGCCATCCGGTCCGGCGCGGCGGCGGTGAGCAGCGCCGAGGCCAGCGCGTCGCCGGTGCGGCAGCCGGGGAGGGGGAGCAGGGCCCTGCGGCCCTCGCGGGCGGCGCCGCCGCGCGGGGTGTGCGGGTCACGGACCGCGCGCACCGCCGCGGCCGTGACGGCCCTGACCTCCGCGTCGCGCAGGTTCATCAGCTCGACGACCCACGCGGTGCTCGCCTGCAGCCGCTTCCACACCACCAGCGCGGCGATGTCCGCCTTGCCCAGGCTGCCGGTGTCCCGGGCCCGCTCCGCGATCTCCGTCAGCACCTCGTCGTACGCGGCCGGGACGGCGGCGCGGTACGCCTCGCGGGCGGCGGTGAGGGTGGACCGTACTCCGTCGGGGAGCGGGGTGAGTGCGGCGGTCGCGGATGGGTTCATGGACCGATCCTGGCCCGTCTCGGCCCGCTCCAGGTGCACTTGACCGCTTGTGATCGGATTCGGTGCGATGTGCCGTCAGGAAGGATCAGATCCAGCCACGTGCGCCGGCCTCCACCCCTGCCTGGAAACGCGTCGTCGCGTCGAGCCGTGCCATGAGGGCGGCGATGCGTCGCGTCGCCGTCCGTGCGCTCAGCCCCAGCTGACGGGCGATCGCCTGGTCCTTGAGACCGGCGCGCAGCATCGTCAGCAGCGCGACCTCCTCGGCGGTGGGACCCTCCTCGCCGGCCGCGGGGGCCGGGGCGCCGATCGGCTCGGCGCGTGCCCAGTACGCCTCGTACAGCTCGATGAGGGCGTCCAGCAGGCCGGAGGGGTGCACGACGGCCAGGCTGTCGTAGACCCCGCCGACCAGCGGGACGAGGGCCACGCGGCGGTCGATGACGTGCAGCTTGAAGGGGAGGCTCGGCAGCATCCGGGCCTGCTCGCCGAGCGCGGCCATCTCCAGCACCGTCTCGAAGCGGCCGGGCCGCTCCATGGACTCCGGGCAGTAGACCGAGCGGATGTCCACGCCGCGGCGCGCCCAGGCGGCGGTCGACGCCTTCTCGGCCTCGTTGGTGTGGGGCAGGCCGTCCGCGCGGTCGAGGTAGGGCGGTTTGTCGAGGATCCAGATGTGCGTGCGCACCGAGCGGTTGAGCTCGTCGATGCGCGGCGCGACGACGTCGCGTCCCGACAGCACCTCCACCAGGCTGCCCGGATCGCTGCGCAGCCGCGCGGCCCGGTACTCCTCGGCGAGGTCGTCGACGACCGACCGCACCCCGGCGAACGCGGCCTCGGTCTCCAGCCGCCGCTGGTCGAGCAGGGCGGTGAGCGCGGTGCCGGGACCCACGGGGCGGTACTCGCCGCTGCCGTCGCGGCGCAGCAGACCGAGCCCGGCCAGCCGGGCGACGGCCCCGCGGACGTGGTCCGGGGGGACCCCGGCGGTCGCGGCGTACTCCTCGGTGCCGAAGCCGGCCCGGGTGAGGAAGGCCCGGTAGACGCCCTCGTCGAACTCGCTGATACCCAGGGCCTGCAGCACGTACGCGCTCCTCGTGATGGCGTGGTCCGCCAGCTGTCCGAAGACGCCACAAGATTATCTGGACATCGACCGGTCGTGGGCCGTTCACTTTTGAATCGTCCCAACACCCCCACCGGGAGCGGCGGTCCGCCGGCCGCCCCCGCGCACCCCGCCGCGCCCGGACGCGCGGTGACGCCCCTGGCCTCTTCCCTTCTGGAGGACCGAACGTGACCTCGACGTCACGCAGCACCAGACCGGCCGCCCTGATGGCGGCCGCCGCCGTCGCACTGGCCCTGTCGTCCGCCGTCCCCGCCCAGGCCGCCCCCGCGGCCGGCCCGAAGCCGGTCCCGGTGGCCGGCCACCTCGCCGCGGGCCGCTACGTCGTCACCCTCGCCGACCGGCCGATCGCCGCCTACCGGGGCGGGGTCGACGGCATACCCGGCACCGCCCCCGCGCCGGGCGCCAAGGTCGACCTCGCCGCCCCCGGCGCCGTGCGCTACCGCGCCCACCTCACCGGGGCCCAGCGCGCCGCGGCCGCCTCGGTCGGCGCGCGGATCGAGCGCGGGTACTCCGTGGTCACCAACGGCTTCACCGCGGACCTGTCCGCCGCGCAGGTGGCGGCGCTGTCGAAGACCCCCGGGGTGCTGTCGGTCGCACCCGACACCCTCAACAAGGTCTCCGACGACCGCAACTCCCAGGACTTCCTCGGCCTCACCGGGCGGCACGGGCTCTGGTCCGCCCTCGGCGGTGCCGAGAAGGCCGGCCGCGGTGTCGTCGTCGGTGACATCGACACCGGCGTCTGGCCGGAGAGCCGCTCCTTCGCGGCCGCCCCGCTGGGCACCGCGCGGCCCACGTCGAAGGACCCGTACCGTCCCTACCGCAAGGGTGACAAGGTTGTCATGCGGAAGGCGGACGGCGGCACCTTCACCGGAAGCTGCCAGGCGGGCGAGGAGTTCACCGCCGGCGCCTGCAACGGCAAGCTGATCAGCGCCCGTTGGTTCGGCGACGCCTGGCTGGACCGGGTGCCGCCGGAGCGCCGCGCGGACTACGTCTCCGCACGGGACGGCGAGGGCCACGGCACGCACACCGCGTCCACCGCGGCGGGCAACAGCGGGGTCGACGTCACCGTCGACGGCCGGCACCTCGGCAAGGTCTCCGGCGTCGCACCGGGCGCCGCGATCGCCGTCTACAAGGCGTTCTGGACGGGCAAGGCGACCGGCGACAGCGGCGGCATGACCTCCGACATCGTCGCCGCCGTCGACCAGGCCGTCGCCGACGGCGTCGACGTCCTCAACTACTCGGCCGGATCGGTGATCGAGACGGCCCCGGACTCCCCGGTCCAGGCGGCCTTCCGCACCGCCGCGGCCGCGGGCGTCTTCGTCGCCACCGCCGCCGGCAACTCCGGCCCCGAGGTCTCCTCCGCCGACAACGTCGCCCCGTGGACGACCACGGTGGCCGCGAGCACCCTGGCGCCCTACGAGGCCACCGTGCGCCTCGGCAACGGGGACACCTACGTCGGCGGCAGCACCACCGTGGACGCCCCGCTCGGCCCCGAGCCCCTCGTGCTGGCCGAGAAGGTGAAGAACCCCGGCGCCTCGACCTCCGACGCCGCGCTGTGCCAGGACGGCACGCTCGACCCGGCGAAGGTCTCCGGCGCGATCGTCGTCTGCGACCGGGGCGTCAACCCGCGCGTCGACAAGTCGCACGAGGTGCAGCGGGCCGGCGGCGTCGGCATGGTCCTGGTCAACGTCAGCGACCTCGACACCGACGGCGACCTGCACGCCGTGCCCACGGTGCACCTCAACACCCCCGGTGCCGCCGACGTCCGGGCGTACGCCGCCGGCGCCGGGGCCGAGGCGAGCCTGCTCCCGGGCGGCACGACCGGTCAGCCGTACCCGCAGATCGCGCCGTTCTCGTCGCGCGGCCCGTCCACGACGAACAACGGCGACCTGCTCAAGCCCGACATCGCCGCGCCGGGCGTCGGCATCCTCGCGGCCGTCGCGCCCGCCTCCAACTTCGGCCACGACTACGACTTCATGACCGGCACGTCGATGGCGACCCCGCACATCGCGGGCCTCGCCGCGCTCTACCTGGCCGAGCACCCCTCGTGGTCGCCGATGGCCGTGAAGTCCGCGATGATGACGACCGCCGTCGACACCAGGACCGCGACCGGCGGGAAGAACACCGACCTGTTCGCGCAGGGCGCCGGTGAGGTGCGCCCGGCGGACATGTTCGCACCGGGCCTGGTCTACGACTCCACCGAGAAGGACTGGCTGGGCTACCTGGAGGGCCTCGGCGTCGACACCGGCACCGGGGTGCGGGCCGTCGACCCCAGCGACCTCAACTACCCGTCGATCGCCATCGGCCGCATGGTCGGCTCGCAGACCGTGACCCGCACCGTCACCGCCGTTGCGGCCGGCACCTACCGGGCCTCGATCTCGGTACCCGGGGTCAAGGCCACCGTGCACCCGTCCGTGCTGCACTTCAGCAAGGCCGGTCAGAAGGCGCGGTTCAGCGTCAGCTTCGAGCTGACGACCGGGCGGTCCGGCGAGACCGTCACCGGTGACCTCACCTGGCGGCACGGCCGCACCGGCGTGCGCAGTCCGGTCGTCCTGACCCCGTGGAGCCTGATCGCCCCCGACCAGGTGTCCGGCCCCGCGGGCGGCGGCAGCGTCTCCTTCCAGGTGACGCCGGGCACCACCTCGCTCGCGCCGGCCCCGCGCGGCCCGGTCGCGGGCACGCCCGTCCGCAACGAGGTCTCCAACGACAAGCCTGAGCAGGACTTCACGTTCACGGTGCCGGAGGGCACGCAGGCCGGGCAGTTCTTCGTCACGCCCGACAACCCGGAGGCCAGGCTGAGCCTGCTGCTCGCGTACGACCCGGGCGACGGCCAGCTCCCGTACATCGTCGGGGACCTCGCTCTCGACCAGACGCGGCCGGTGGTGAGCCTGCCGAGCATGAAGCCGGGGAAGTACCTGGCCATGGTCATGACGCTGGGCGGCCAGCCGGAGCTGACGGACTTCCCGTTCTCCTTCCAGACCAACCTGATCGGCCCGGACAGCCCGCCGGCACAGGGCACGTTCACCGTGACGCCGCGGAACCCCGTCACGAAGCCCGGCGTCCCCCTGACGCTGACCGCCTCGTGGAGCGGCGTCCCCTCCGACCGTCCCGCCACCGCCTACATCGGCTACCCCAACGCCGCGGGCACCCTCGTCACCATCGGCTGACGGGCCCCGCGCGACGGTGCCGGCCCCCTCGCCACGAGGGGGCCGGCACCGCCGCGTTCCCCGAGAGGGCAGCGTTGTCAAAGGCGTACGGCGCCCGGTCCGGAGGCGCCGCCCGGCAGACCTCCCGGGGCCCCGGGGGACCGCGCGGCGGACGGGGCGTCGTCGTCGAGGTCGCCGCGGAGCGCCGCCAGGGCGAAGGCGACCGCCGAGGTCAGCAGCACCGCAGCGATCGGCCCCCAGATGGCCGGGATCGACCACATCGGCCACTCGCCGGCCGCCTGCGCCCAGAGCGTCACGATCGCCGCCACGCCCATCGGGACGCCGTGCCACCGCACCACCCTCGCCGCGCGTGCGTGCCGCGGCCCCCGCGTGAAGAGCGCCCACAACGCGCCGACAAGGGCCATCAGGCCGGTCGAGAGTCCGGCGAGCGCGCCGCCGAGGCGGTCCTCCGGCCACTCCAGGGGCCCGTCGCTCGTCTCCTGCCAGGTTCCCGCGGTGTCCCACACCTCGACGACCCGCCCCCGCCAGATGAGGCCGACGACCTTGTCGTCCGGCTCCAGTTGCGAGAGCACCGGGCCCGTCCGGCGGAAGGTCAGGTGCCACGGTTTTCCGGAGGGCAGCAGGAAGTCCGCCTCGGGCGACTTCCGCCTGCCGCTGTGGGTGTCCACCGACCGTACGGTGAACCGCTGTTCCCACCGGCACTCCGACACCTCGACCGGTACCGAGGCGCACGGCGGAGCGGCGCGGAACTCCCGTTCCCGTTCCAGCGCGTCACGCGTGAGGAAGACCATCGCCACCCCGACGGCCAGCGCCGTCACGGCGATCAGCAGCCACACCACGACCGACGACCTGTTCCGTTCCACCCGTTCCACCGTGTCTCCCCACCCGAGTACGCCCCCCGCACCTCGCATCCGATCATGCCGGGCCGAGCGCCGGCCAGGTCCGCTGCCGGCAGCGGACGACCCCGCCCCCTTGCCGGTTCGGGGCAACGGGGGAGCGCCGGGGAACGGCAGCGCGGCCGGCCCCCGAGGGGACCGGCCGCGCTGTGTTCGTCCGCGCTGTGTTCGTCCGCGCAGTGTTCTTCCGCGGATCAGGCCAGGCCGGTGGCCCGGATCACCGTCTGCGTCACGGTGTTGCCCCGCTTGTCCGAGGCACGCACGCGCAGCGAGAGGAACTCCGCCCGCCGCGGCGCGTCCAGACGGACCCGGGCGGCGCCGTCGTCCGCGCCGCGCAGTGCCGGCTTGTGCCACGTGCGGCCGTCGTCGTACGAGACCTCCACCGCGTCGGTGCGGACCCGCGAGGCCGGCGTGCCCGGCAACGCGGAGGCACTCACCGTGAGTTCGGCGTCACGTCGCGCGGCGCCGCCCGCGTCGGTGCGGATCCCGTAGTCGAGCTGCAGGAGCGGCAGCACCTGCGGGTCGTCCGCGGCCGCCGTCGCCGAGGAGAAGCCCCACTCGGTCCGGGTGGCGGTGGAGTACGGGTACCCCTCCGTCCGCTCGGTGGCCGTCACCAGCCGGTACCGGCCCGACGCCGCCGGGACGTCCCCGCCCAGCCAGCCGCCCTCGGTGCGGGTGACCAGGTCGCCGCCCCGGTAGAGCTCGTTCACCTGGGAGGTGGTGCCCGGGCCGACCACGCCCGCGTGGTCGCGGCCACCGTCGCCCCAGGCCGGGATGGTCACGTCGAGGACGTCACCGTTGCGCTGCGGCAGCCACTGGCTCTCGTTCATCCGCGGGTGCTCGACGGGCCCGAACCACTGGACGTCGGTGGTGCGCCCCGCCGGGTAGCCGACCAGCCCGGAGAACTGGATCGAGCGGATGCCGTTGGCGGCCTCCTCCATCCAGGTCGCCTCGTCCGACGGGGTGACCCAGTCGGTGCGCTCGGCGCCCGCCGTCGACAGCCGGGTGCCGCCGACCTTGACCCCGAGGTACGGCTGGATGTCGTAGCGGAACTCGTCGACCTCCGTGCCGGGTTCGTTGCGGAAGCCGACGTCGACCCGGGCGAGCCGGTGCTCGGCCGGCGCGTAGCGCTGGGTCTGCGGGACCGTGCCGTGCCAGGTGTGCACCAGGTCGTACAGGTAGTCCGTCTCGGCGTGGCCGGTGACCCGCATCGGCACCGAGCCGGAACGGCTGTCCTGGATGCGGCCGATCAGGGCCTCGCCCTCGGTGCGGGAGACGCCGGCGACGACGAGGGCGGTGCGGCGCACGGGTTCGCGCAGCCGGCCGTCCAGGTCGTTCACCACGACCAGCAGGGCGACGCCCGCCTTCTGCGCGTCGGTGATCTGGTCGTCGTCCCCCGTGTAGCGGACCACGGCCACCTTGTCCTTGGCGCCGGCGGCCGCGTACTCGGCCGCGGTGCCCTTGCCGGCGAAGATGGCGGGCAGCGTCCTGGTGCTCTCGGCGGGACGGCCGGAACCGGGCTGCAGCCACAGGTCGTCGAAGACCTGGTTGCCGGAGGACAGCGCCAGCAGCGGCTGCTGCATGCGCCAGCGGACCGTGTACGCCAGGTCGCCGCCGGAGGCCGTCGGCATGGGCAGCGCCCACACGCTGTCGAAGCCGTCGCCGACGGTCGCGGTGTCCGTGATCGCCGGCGAGCCGTCCTTGAAGGACTGGGTGAAGTCCATCCGGATGTCGCTGTCGGTCGAGGTCTTCGGGGTGACGACCTCGGTCCTGCGCAGCTTCGTCCCGTCCAGCGCCGTGTCGGTGTCGGCGTTGCCGACCACGACGCCGGTCCTCGCCAGCAGGGCCCGCCCGTAGGAGGACTCGCCGTGGACGCCGCGCACGGCGCCCCAGGTCCAGACGGTGTACGTGCCCGGCGGGACGACGGTGTCGAGCACGCCGTCGAGGTCGGTGTAGAGGGCCTGCGCGTACTCGTCGCCCTTGCGCTGGTACATCACCAGGCCGACCATCGGGTCGCCGGCCCGGTCGGTGACGTGCACGCGCAGGTGGTGGTACTCGTCGCGGGTGCTGACCGCGAGCAGGGTGCGCGTGACGGCCTTGCCGTCGACGACGCCCTCGACGTGCCCGGTGAAGCGCGACCCCGCGGGGGCCCGGTCGAGCGTGGTGGTCACGGTGGTGGAGGCGGTACCGTGGGCGGGGACGGTGAGCTGACGGTCCGTCACGGTGAACAGGCCCTCGGGGACGCCCGGGGTGTCCAGGCGCGGGGTCACGGTGACGGCGGTGTCACCGGAGTTGGCCCACTCCACGGTCCGGGTCACGGTCCCGCCGGACGCGCCGCCCGGGGGGTGGATGCCGGAGTCCGCGGTGGCGGTGGCCACGAGGGTGCTGCTGGTGGCGGCGACCGCGTCCACGCGTCCGTTGCCGCCCGAGTCGGCGGGGATGTCCGGCGTCGCGACGGAGGTGGAGACCAGGGCGTCCTTGATCCGGGCCCCGTTCCAGTCCGGGTGCTTCGCCGCCACCAGGGCGGCGACGCCCGCGACGTGCGGGGTGGCCATCGAGGTGCCGCTGAGGGTGGCGTACGAGCCGGTCCCGAAGGGCGCCCACTGCGAGCGGGCCGCCAGGATGTCGACGCCGGGGGCGGTGATCTCCGGCTTCATCGCGTCGTCCCGGAAGCGGGGGCCGCGGCTGGAGAAGTCGGCGATGGCGTCGGAGGAGTCGACGGCGCCGACGGTGAGCGCCGCGTCCGCGGCGCCGGGCGCGGCCACGGTGCCCTCGTAGGGGCCCGAGTTGCCGGCGGCTATGGTGAACAGCGCGCCCGTCTCGGCGCTGAGTTCGTTGACGGCCTGGCTCATCGGGTCGGTGCCGTCGGTGGGCTGGTCGCTGCCGAGGCTCATGCTGACCACGCGGGCCCCGGCCTCGCGGGCGGCCCACTCCATGCCGCTGATGATCCAGGAGTCGGAGCCGCTGCCCGCGTTGCTGAGCACCTTGCCCACGTGCAGGCGCACGCCGGGGGCGACACCCTTCTCCTTGCCGCCGGACGCGGCGCCGTTGCCGGCGATGGTGGACGCCACGTGGGTGCCGTGGCCGTGGTGGTCGTCGATGTCCTCGCCGGGCACGAAGCTGCGGGAGTCGGTGACGACGCCGTCGAGGTCGGGGTGCCCGGGGTCGTAACCGGTGTCGAGGACCGCGACGTCCACGCCCTGACCGGTGTCGCCACCGGCCCAGACCTCGGGGGCGCCGATCTGCGCCACGCTGTCCGCGAGGTCGGCCTTGACCTTGCCGTCGAGCCACACCTTGCGTACGCCGCCGGTCAGTGCCGGGCCGCTCGCCACGGCCCTCGCGGCCGCCTGCGGCGCGGCGCCCTGGCCGGTCAGGTCGTCCCAGAACTCCGCCGCCTGGTCGTGGTCCTGCGTGGTGGCGGTGCTGTCGATGCTGGTCAACGCCCGTGCGCCGGTGGCCCCTTCGGGCAGCGACGGCGCCGCGAGCCTCCGGCGGGAGTCGGAGGAGTAGGTCAGGATGACGGGCAGGCCCTTGGACCGGGCGTCGTCGTAACCGTCGGCGATCAGCCGCGTGACGTTGAAGAGGTCGGTGTCGAGCAGCCCGGCCGCCACGTACCGTTCGGCGGCGAACGGGTAGACGTAGGTGTCGCCGTGCTGGGTGGTGATGCGGGCGTCCGCGCGGTGGCCGCGGGGGCCCTCGACGGTCACGGAGGCACGGCCGTCGCCGCCGGGCGTGACGGTGACCCGGTCGCCCGTGATGAGGGTGACGGTGCGCGGGGTGGAGCCCGCGGGTGCGCCGCCGGTCACGACCACGTCGTCGGGCGAGGGGGAGGCCGTGGCGTGGTCACTGGCAGCTGCCGGTGGGATCGCCATCAGCAGTGCCGCGACACCCGCGACGATCGGGAGGCCGGTTCGGCCCGGGAAGAGCGGTCTCACAGGGGATCCTTCACGTTAGATCCATCCAATGTCCGCCGCATGCTAGCGAGTTAAACGATTCAACGGACCGGTAAACGAGAGACGAACAGCGGCGTCTTTCCGCCCCCTGTCGGGATCACGACAGGGGGCGGACCCGGGCCGTGCGAACCCCCGCTCGACCGGGGGTGGTTCGCTCCGCCCGGGTTCGGGGCCGTCGTGCGGGGGTGGCCGGTTCGGCGATCCGCGCCTCGGGCGCGTGCCCGGGGTCCTCGTGCGGGGGCGGCGGCCGTACCCCGCGGGGCCACGGACGGCCCAACGAGGGGATCGGCCGAAGGTCGCCGACCTTGCCCGTAGTTACGATCTTCCCGATATGGCCAATTTGACTGGATATGAGTCATGGCCTCGGCCGTCCGATCACCGGGAGCACACTTGTTCGCACTTCTGCTGTCCCGTCACCATGGATCGCGTCCCTCGTCCGCCAGGGTCCGGCACCCCTGGGGGAGCCGTGGCCGAATACGGCCGGGACGGGGCTCCCGCCGATCCGGGCGGCTCGCGGTCGCGGGGCTCCTGGCCGCCGGTCCGATGACGTGATCTTCGCCCGGGGCGGCAACGACGTCGTGGACGGCCGCGGCGGCAACGACCTGATCTGCGGCGGGGCCGGCAACGACACCCTGACCGGCGGCACCGGCAACGACCGTGTCGAAGGCGGTGACGGAAACGACGCCCTGACCGGCGGTGACGGCGACGACACCCTCTTCGGCGACGCCGGCAACGACGTCCTCTCCGGCGGTCCCGGCAGCAACGCCAACGACGGCGGACCCGGCACCGACGTCTGCACCAGCCCGGCCACCGGTCCCGGCTGCAACCCCTGACCGCTCACCGGCCCGGGGCGTCGCCACGGCGGCCCGGTCGGCCCCGGCGACGGCGCTGGACGGCGCTACCGCGGTGCGCCGAGGCGGTCGACCAGGTCGTGCCAGCCGGCGTCCAGCCGCTCGACGGGCATGCCCCGGGCCGTGAGCAGGTACTCCATGAGCACGGTGTCGAGGTAGGCCTGCAGGGTGTGCCCGGTCAGTTCGACGTCGCCGGGGGCCCCGGCCTGCCGGAGCAGCAGCGTCAGGTGCGTGTGCCTGAGCTGGTACGACGGGTGGAAGCGGCGGCTCAGTCCGCGGCGTGCGGCCATGTACAGGTCGCGGTGGGCGTGTTCGTGGCGGATCACGGCGGGGCCGAAGGCGTGCAGCCGTTCCAGCGGCGGGGCGTCCGGTCCGAGAGGCGGCGGGCCGGTGAGGAAGGCCGCCTGGATCTGCTGCTCGATGTGGTCGAGCAGCGAGAGCATCAGCCCCGCGCGGTCGCCGAAGCGCCGGAACACCGTCCCCTTGCCGACCTCGGCCGCGGCGGCGACGGCCTCCATCGTCACGTTCGCCGCCCCGCGCTCGGCGGCGAGTTCGGCCGCGACCTCCAGCAGGCGCTTGCGGTTCCGTGCGGCGTCGGCACGCAGCCGTGGCGGCTCGCCCACCGGTGTGAGCGAGAGGTTCACGGGTCCGGCGGAGGCGTCGCGCGCGGGAAGGGCGGCGCGGGGCGGCTCGGTCATGGCCACAGCGTAGCGGCGGGAATGGAAGTGGACCGTGGTCCGTTTAGCTGGTAGACAGGTAACCGGACCACGGTCCGCTTCCGGTTCCCAGAAGGAGATCCCCCATGTCCGTCCGCATCCTCGCTCTCGTCGGCAGCCTCCGCGCCGGTTCGCACAACCGCCAGCTCGCCGAAGCCGCCGTGAAGCACGCCCCCGAAGGTGTCGAGATCACCCTCTACGAGGGCCTGGCGGAGGTCCCCTTCTACAACGAGGACATCGACGTCGAGGGCGCGCTGCCCGAGGCCGCCGCACGCCTGCGGGCCACCGCCGCCGCGAGCGACGCGCTCCTGCTCTTCTCGCCCGAGTACAACGGCACCATCCCGGCCGCCCTCAAGAACGCCATCGACTGGATGTCCCGCCCCTACGGCGCCGGGGCGCTGATCGGCAAGCCGGTCGCCGTCGTCGGCACCTCCCTGGGCCAGTACGGCGGGATCTGGGCGCAGGACGAGGCCCGCAAGGCCGCCGGCATCGCCGGCGCCACGGTCCTCGGCGACGCCAAGCTCTCCATCCCGGGCTCCGTGAACCGCTTTGCCGAGACCCACCCGGCCGACGACTCCGAGGTCGTCGACGGCCTGACCCAGGTCATCCGGCAGCTCACCGAGGCCGGCGCCGCGGCCTGACCCCCTCGGCACCGGGACCCCGCGGGCCGTTGCCCGCGGGGTCCCCGTGTTCCGTGCGGCCCCTCGTCACGCGGAGGCGCGGCGCATGACAGGGTCGTCGTCGTGATCGACGACGACCATGGCCCACGCCGCGCATTCGTGCCCGCCGGCGGCTCGAGCCCCGCGGACCTCGTGTCCCTCCACCGTGAGGCGCGCGCGTCCTGCGCCCCGACCTCGACAGCGCGCACCTCGACGCGTACACCGACGGCGCGTGGCCGGAGGAGGTCCAGTCCTCGTACGCGAGCCTGCTCGCACTGGCCCGGGAAGCGGCGGCCGCCGGGACGCGCTCGCGGCGTGACGACCCCGGGATGGGGATCGACATCGACACACGGGACGACGCGCAGTTCGGGCTGTTGCTCGACCTGGCCCCCTACAGCATCCACGCCGAGGGCCGGTGCGCGGGGCGGACGGTCTTCACCGCCGATGACGGGGGCGCCCTGTGGATCGCCCTCACGCGGGCACAGGAGTCGGAACTCCTGGCGCGGTTGGCGGCACAGGGCATACCGGCCGCCGCGCTCACCGCGTCCGCCGCACGAGGGCGCTGACGGCGGTGCGGGCGGGCCCTGGAGGGCCCGCCCGCACCGTGGGATGTGACGGCTTCGCGTCAGCGGAGGCCGAAGGCCCGCATCACGGTCTGGGTGACCGCGTTGCCCGCGGAGTCGTGCGCACGCGCACGCAGCGAGACGAACCGGGCCTGCTTCGGCGCGGACAGCCCGAAGCGGCCGTCGTGCCCGCAGGCGGTCTTCCGCCAGGTGCGTCCGTCGTCGTAGGACACCTCCAGGGAGACGGCCGACAGCGAGCCCGCACCCACCGCGCCCGGCAGGTGCGCGGCCGTCACGGACAGCGTGCCGTTGCGGGCGGCCCTGCCCTCCGCGTCCGTGGCCACGCCGTAGTCGAGCTGCGGCAGCGGCAGCACCGCGGCGTCGTCGCCCGACGGCGCCTTGGACATGAACTCCCACTCGGTGTGCGTGGTCGAGGAGTACGGGCTCACCGACGCGTCACGGCTCGCGTCCAGCACCAGGCGGTAGGGCCGCTTGCCCGGGGCCGGGGCGGTGCCCCCCATGCTGGTGTTGGTCGTGCTCTGGCCCAGGCGCGTGCCGCCCTGATAGAGCGTCAGCGTCTGCTGCGTGCGGTCGTAGTCCATCGACATGCCGACGTGGTCCGCACCGCCCCAGGCGGGGATGTCGAGGGCCAGCCAGCTCCCGCTGCGCGTCGGCAGCTTGTAGTTGTTGTTGAGGTACGGCCGCTCGACCGGCTTGAACCACTCCTGGGTGTGCCGGCTGCCCGCCCGGTACGTGGTGCGCGGCTCGATCTCGTAGAGCAGGCCGTCGACGTACGCCTCCTGGCCCCAGGAGTACCCCGGACCGGTGGAGACCCAGTCGACCCGGTGGGAGTTCACCGGCTCCCGCATCGTCAGGCCGATGCCCCAGTTGGAGTACACAGGCCAGTCGAAGCGGAACTCGCCGCCGCCCTTGGCCGGGTCGGGGCTGTCGAAGGTGACGTCGACCCGCGCCAGGTTCTTCGTGCCGCCCTTGACGACGAGGTCGCCGGGGATCTCGTTGTGCCAGGTCCACATGAGGTCGTAGACGTACGGGCTGACCGGCTGCGAGCCGACCTTCAGCACGGCGCCCCGCGCCGACGCGCGGCGCATGAGCCGCTCGCCCTCGTCGGTGCTGAGCAGCGCGACGTCGATGGCGGCGGGCGGGAGGAAGGGATCGCCGGTGTAGCTGCGCAGCTGGCGTCCCGGCTGGTCGTTCACGACGAGCAGGAGCCGGGCGCCCGCCGCGACCGCCGCCGCGGCCTGCTCGGCGTCGCTCACGTTCCCGTTGCGGCGCACGACCACGGCCTTGCCGCGGGCGGAGAGCCCGGCGTAGTCCGCGCTCGCGCCGTCACCGGCGGCCACCAGCGGGAACGAGTAGTCGCCCTGGGGGAGCGCGGTGACGTCCTCCTGCCGCAGGACGTCGGTGAACTCGTCGTCGCGGGTCGTCACCGACAGCGCGGGCTGCTCCTTGCGCCAGCGGGCGCCGAGATGGAAGTCGCCGTGGGTGACCTTGTGCGTGGTGGGCTGGGCCCAGAGGCTGTCGTAGCTGGTCTGGGTCTCCATGTAGTCGCGCCAGCTGCCGCCGCCCATGGCGCGGTTGTACTCCAGGCGCTGGTAGGTGGTCTCGGTCGGCTGCGGTGTCGTCATGTCGACGCGCTTGAGCTTCGTCGCGTCCAGGGTCACCGTCCGGTCGCGGTCCATGACGACCTCGGGGTCGCCGAGGAGCGCCATGCCCATCGAGTGCGCGCCGTGCACCCCGCGCACGTCCTTGAAGGACAGCGCCGAGTAGACGTCGTCCGGCAGCCAGGCCTCCAGCCGTCCGGTCTGGTCGACGAGGTAGAACGCCGGGTCGAAGTCGCCGGAGCGCAGCACCTGGACGACGCCGGACATGGGCTTGCCGTCGCCGTCCTTGAGGACCAGGGTCAGCTTGTGGGCGGCGTCGCCCAGCGACACCGCCGTGTGGGCGACCGTCCTGCCCGCCGGGTCGGCCGCGACGACCTGGCCGGACCAGCGGCCGTTGCCCGTCGCCTTCGAACCGTCGATGGCGACGGTCACCTCGGCCGTGCCGTGCGCGGGCACGACGACCCGCGACGCGGACAGCGCGAACAGGCCCGCGGGGGCGTTCGGGGCGTCGACGGACAGGGCGAGCGTCACCGGGGCGTCCCCGGTGTTGGTGTACGTCACCGGGCGCCGCACCGCGGCCGTGCCGCCGGCCGCCTCGGCCTGGCCGGCGAACGCGGTCGCCGAGGCGAACACCTCAGCGCCGAGCGCCGACGGGACGTCCACCCGGCCGCTGCCCGCCTGGAAGGCGTCGTACTGCGGCGTCCGCTTCGAGCTGCTCACCAGCAGGTCCTTGAGCTGGGCGCCGGTCAGCCCGGGCCGCGCGGCCGCGAGCAGGGCGGCCGCGCCCGCGACGTGCGGGGTGGCCATCGAGGTGCCGCTGAGGGTCTGGTAGCTGCCCTCGCCCTCCGGCGCGTATTGCGAGCGGGCGGCCAGGACGTCCACGCCGGGGGCGGTGATCTCCGGCTTGAGGCCGCCGTCGCCGACCCGCGGACCCTGGCTGGAGAACCAGGCGACCTCGTCGGCGGAGTCGACGGCTCCCACGGTCAGGGCGGCGTCCGCCGCACCCGGTGCGCCGACGCTGCCGGGCGTGCCCATGTTGCCCGCGGCGATCACGAACAGCGCCCCGGTCTGCGCGCTCAGGCGGTCGACCGCCGCGCTGAGCGGGTCCGTCCCGTCGGAGGGGTTCTCGGAGCCGAGGCTCATGCTCACGATGTCCGCGTCCTGGTCCACCGCGGCCCACTCCATGCCGGCCAGCACCCAGGAGTCCTGGCCGGAACCCGAGTCGGCCAGCACCTTGCCGACGTGGAGGTCCGCGCCGGGGGCGACGCCCTTCTCCTTGCCGTCCGAGGCGGCCCCGGTGCCGGCGATGGTGGAAGCGACGTGGGTGCCGTGGCCGTTGCGGTCCGTCACCTCCTGGTCCGGGACGAAGCTGCGCGCGGCCGTGACGCGGCCCGCGAGGTCGGGGTGCCCGGTGTCGACGCCGGTGTCGAGGACGGCGACGTCCACGCCCTTGCCCGTGTCGCCGGCCGACCACGCCTGCGGGGCGCCGATCTGTGAGGTGGTGTCGGCCAGGTCGGCCTCGACCTTGCCGTCGAGCCAGATGCGCGCGATCCCGGAGCCGAAGGAGGGGGCGGCGGAGGTGGCCTTGGCGGCCCGCGCGGCGGTCCCGGACCCGGAGGTGACGGACCGCCAGAAGTCGGCGGACCGGTCCCTGTCCTCGGAGAGGGCGGCCCCCTGGACGCTGCTGAGGTCCCTGACCCGGGTGGCGCCCTGGGGCGCGGTGGTGCGCAGGCCGGCGGAGGCGGAGTCGTAGGAGACGATCAGCGGCAGGTCGTCGCGGTGCGCGTCGTCGTAGCCGTCCGCGACCAGCTCGCTGATGTTGAACAGGCGCCGGTCCAGCGTGCCCGCCGCCACGTAGGGGAGGGCCGACTCGGGATAGACGTACAGGTCGCCGCGGGACTCCATGATGTGCGCGCGGGCCTTGGCGCCGTCGGCGCCGCGTACCTCGACGGTGCCCCCGGCGGCTCCCGACTGCCGGGTGATAACGATGTCACCGGTGATCAGGGTGACCGTGTGGACACCCGGGGGCACGTTGCTCCGGGCCGCCTCGGCGTCGGTCCCGGAGTTCGCGGGCGAGGCCGCGTGGGCGGCGGAGACGGCGGCGGGCTGCGCCAATGACAGGAGGGCGGCGCCGGCGGCGGCGAACACGCCCCAGCGTCCTGGTGATGGTCTCAAGGGATTCCCTGGCTGCTCCGTGGGGCCGGGTCGGCCCCGAACGGTTCGGACTGCCCCGGTGGGGGCGGGTCGCATCCTGGCCCCAAAACCCGCGGACGGAGCCCGGGCGTGCACGGTGATCTTCACCACGTCCGCAGCGTGACCAGGCAGGTTTGGGGGCGTCAAGCCCCCTCCCACGTGCGGGAGTCGTACGGCCGACGGCTTCGGCGGCGCACCGTCCCGGCCCGTCCGGGCACCCGGGCGGGAGGGCCGGGCGCCACGGGCCGGGACGTACGGATCGGGCCGCCCGGCGCCGCGCTGCGCGGTCCTGCGCCATCCGTACTGCTAGAAAGGGAAGGGAATTCACATATAGGACAAACAGGAAAGGGGTCCGGGTGGACTACGCGGCGTCCTTCGGAGCCGGCCTGGTCGTCGGCATCATGTACGGCCTGCTCAGGGTGCAGTCGCCCGCGCCGCCGTTGGTCTGTCTGCTCGGCCTGTCCGGCCTCCTCGTCGGCTACTCCGTCCTGGAGCGGTTCGCGTGAGGCGACTGCTCTCCCGGGGCGCCCTCGCCTTCTCCGTGGGGGCCCTGGCGGGTGCCCTGTACTGGCTGATGGGCGTCGTGTCGCCGGCCCCGCCGTGGATCTCGCTCACCGGACTGCTCGGCATCCTCGCCGGCGAGACCGCGACCCGGCGCCTACTGGCGCTCCGCCGGAAACCGCCCGCCGGCCCCGCGGAGGATCCGCCCCCCGCTACTCCCTGAGGGGCGTCTCACGGTCCGTCGCCAGCCACGTCGTCAGCGCCCACCACCAGTGGAGCGCGTCCAGCGGGCCCGCGGTGGCGTCCGCGGGCGGCTCGCCGGTGATCTGCCGCAGCCGGCCGAGCCGGTAGCGCACCGTGTTGGGGTGGGTGAACAGCGCCGCCGCCGTCTGGTCCAGGCGCCGTCCGTGCTCCAGGAACGTGAGTGCGGTGAGCGCCAGTTGGCGGTGGAAGGCGTCCGAAGGATCGAGGGCGCCCAGGAGCCTGCCCGCCAGGAACGAGCCCAGCAGCGGTTGCTCGGCGGTCGCGATCTCGCCGGCGAACTCCGTCAGCTCCCGCACGCCGCGCCGTCCGCGCCGGCTCCCGGCGGCCAGCGCGCGGACGCAGAGCCGGTGGACGGGCGGCAGCCCGGACGGCGCGACGGCGGGGGAGAGCACGACGAGCGCCCCCGCCTGCGTCCCGAGTCCGCCGCTTGCCGGCATCCGCGGCAGCAGGCCCGCCGGCCTGCCCTCGACCCGTCCGCTGATCCCCCGCAGCGCGTCGATCCGCTCCGCGAGCCCCCGGGTCCCGGCGGCGTCGAGGCCGTCCGCGACGAGGCAGTGGTACCTGCCGTCGGGCCGCAGGCCGGCCCGCGCCAGGTCCGCGGCGGCCGGCGGGGCGCCTCCGGTCAGGAGCCGGCGCAGCAGCCGCCCTCGCGGGCCGTCGGAGACGGGCGGCAGTTGCTGCTCGGCCGCGCGGTAGCCGTTCACCACATGGCGTTCGACGGCGTCGCCGTACTCCTTGAGTCGCAGCACCGCCGAGAGCAGCACGCCGTCGGGCACCCCGGCCGACCGGCTGCGGTCGACGGCGATCTCCACCGTGCGGGTGAGGGCCGCCTGGACGCCGTGCAGCACCGAGGTGATGGGGACGCCCTGTTCGGCCCGGTCGGTGCCGAGCAGCAGGGCGGCGGCGAAGTCCTGCCCGTCCACGCGGCCGAAGGTGCCGAGCCACGGCCCGGCCGCGGCGACGATGGCCGTGACGTGCCGCCGGGTCTCCGCCTCGCCGAGCCGGGCGACGTCGGGGGAGTGGGTCCGGGCGGCGTGGACGAGCTGGCCCCGCACGTCGGAGTCGCCGGCCATGTCCCGCAGGATGCCGGCCACCGGCTCGGGCCGGTGGGTGACCGTCAAGAGCCTCGCCCCTTCCACGACCGGACGCTGTGGCCGGGCGACAACCGGGTGCGCGCGCGTTGGCTGCCGGCGACTACCGCATCGTGACGACCACCTGATTACCTGTCGGCTACCGAAGGTAACAGCAAGGTCATCCTGGCAACACCCTTCGTGCATCCCCCCGCATCCTCCGGAAGGCACGCCATGGAGACAGTGACAGACCCCGCCATGCCCAGCCGGCGCCGCCTGCTGGCGGCGGCGGGAGGCGCGATCGCCGGGGCGAGCGCCCTCGCGCAGGCGGTCCCCGCCCACGCCGCCTCCCAGGACGCCGACGTGATCGTCGTCGGCCACGGCCTGGCCGGCCTGGTCGCGACCGCCGAACTGGCCGACAGGGGGCGCAAGGTGCTCCTGCTCGACCAGGAACCGGAGACCAACATGGGCGGCCAGGCGTTCTGGTCCTTCGGCGGGCTGTTCCTCGTCGACTCCGCCGAGCAGCGGCTGATGGGCATCAAGGACTCCCGCGACCTGGCGTGGCAGGACTGGCAGGGCGCGGCCGGCTTCGACCGCGACGTCGCCGACCCCCGCGGCCAGGACCACTGGGCGTACAAGTGGGCCGAGGCGTACGTGGACTTCGCCGCGGGGGAGAAGCGGTCCTGGCTCCACCAGCAGGGCGTCCGCTGGTTCCCGATCGTCGGCTGGGCCGAGCGCGGCGGCGGTCTCGCCGACGGGCACGGCAACTCGGTGCCCCGCTTCCACGTCACCTGGGGGACCGGCCCGGCCGTCGTGGAGCCCTTCGAGAAGCGCGTACGGGCGGCGGCCGCGAAGGGACGGGTGAGCTTCGCGTTCCGGCACCGTGTCGATGAGATCGTGCGCACCGGCGGTGCCGTCACCGGGGTCCGCGGCGCCGTCCTGGAGCCGAGCAACGCCCCGCGGGGCACCCGCAGCTCTCGCACCGTCGTCGGCGACTTCGAACTGCGGGCCCCGGTGGTGATCGTGACCTCGGGCGGCATCGGCGCCAACCACGACCTGGTGCGGCAGAACTGGCCGGCCCGGCTCGGCGACCCGCCGCGGAACATGATCTCCGGCGTGCCCGAGCACGTGGACGGCCGGATGCTCGCCATCACCGAGCGGGCCGGCGGACGGATCGTCAACCCGGACCGCATGTGGCACTACACCGAAGGCCTGCGGAACTACGCCCCGATCTGGGCCGGGCACGGCATCCGCATCCTCCCCGGCCCGTCCTCGCTCTGGCTCGACGCCACCGGCCGGCGCTTCCCCGCGCCCGACCTCCCCGGCTACGACACCCTCAGCACGCTGGGGGCCATCACCCGCACCGGTTACGACTACTCGTGGTTCGTGACCACCCAGAAGATCCTGGCCAAGGAGTTCGCCCTCTCCGGTTCCGAGCAGAACCCGGACCTCACCAACAAGGACATCCCGCTCACCCTCTCCCGGCTGTGGCAGACCCCGGAACCCATCGAACGGTTCAAGAAGAACGGCGCCGACTTCGTGGTCGCCTCCTCGCTGCCCGCGCTCGTGGCCGGGATGAACAGGCTCACCGGCGACGGCCTCATCGACCCGGCCGACCTCAGGCGGCAGATCGACGCCCGGGACCGCGAGATCGACAACCCCTACACCAAGGACGTCCAGGTGATGGGGATCCGCAACGCCCTCGCCTACCCCGGCGACTTCCTCAGCCGCACCGCCACGGCACACAAGATCATGGACCCGGCCGCGGGGCCGCTGATCGCGGTGCGCCTGAACATCCTCACGCGCAAGACGCTCGGCGGCCTCCAGACCGACCTGTCCGGCCGGGTCCTGGACGCGGAGGGGACACCGGTGCCGGGTCTGTACGCCGCCGGGGAGGTCGCCGGCTTCGGCGGCGGCGGTGTCCACGGCTACCGCTCCCTGGAGGGCACGTTCCTCGGCGGCTGCCTCTTCTCCGGCCACCAGGCCGGTCGGGCGGCGGCGGCCGCCACCGCGACCTGACGCACACCCCGTCGGCTGCGGGCCGGACCCGGCCCGCAGCGGACAGGGTGTCCGGGAAGCGGCGGAACGCTGATCGGTTTCGGACAGGACGTGCCGACGCCATGACAGCACCCCCTTCCGTCTGTCACGCTGTGTACCCGGTCGAACACGGAAAGCGTCGGCCCCTCGGGGCGCGACCGGACCCGCAAGCCCGATGCCCGCGACGCCGTCGTGCCCGGCATCTGCTCCAGCGACAACCGGACCACCACCCCGCAGCGGACCACACTCCGCTCCGCCGGCGGGCCGGGCCACCCCCCTCCCGGCCCGCCGGCGCCCCGCACCGCCGATAATCCGTTGCCCCCGACCGACCTCGCGGGTGATCATCGCCGGATGCCCACCACCCCGCCCGACGGCCGCGCCGGGATCGACGCCTCACTGGTCACGCGCCTGCTCGCGGCGCAGTTCCCGCAGTGGGCCCACCTGCCCGTCACCCCGGTGGAGGTCGACGGCTGGGACAACCGCACCTACCGCCTCGGCCACGCCATGACGGTCCGTCTGCCCACCGCCGAGGGCTACGTTCCCGCGGTCGCCAAGGAGAACGAGTGGCTGCCGCGGCTGGCGCCCTCGCTCCCCGTCGCCGTCCCGTCCGTCCTCGGCATGGGTGTCCCGGGCGAGGGCTACCCCTTCCCCTGGTCCGTGCGCGGCTGGCTGCCCGGCGGTACGGCCGCCCCCGAACGCATCGCGGACCTCCCCCGGTTCGCCCGAGACCTCGGCGGGTTCCTCCTCGCCCTCCAGGGCTGCGACCCCACCGGCGGCCCGGCCGCCGGGCAGCACAGCTGGTACCGGGGTGCCTCGCCCGCCCACTACGACGAGGAGACCCGCCGTTGCCTGGCCCTCCTCGAAGGCCACGTCGACACCGCCCGGGCCCGTGCCGTCTGGGACGCCGCCCTCGCCGCCCCGTGGCACGGCCGGCCCGTCTGGTTCCACGGCGACATCGCCTCCGGCAACCTCCTCGTCCACGGCGGCGAACTCTCCGCCGTCATCGACTTCGGCACCTCGGGCGTCGGCGACCCCGCCTGCGACCTGGTCATCGCCTGGACCATGTTCTCCGGCGCCGCCCGTGAGGCGTTCCGCCGCACCGTCCGCCAGGACCCCGCCACCTGGGCCCGCGCCCGCGGCTGGGCCCTGTGGAAGTCACTGCTGGTGCTCACCGGCTCCCTCACCACCGACCCGGCCCGCGCCGGGGCCGACCGCCGCGTCATCGCCGAAGTCCTCGACGACCACGACCGGTTCGCGCGGGCGGGCGCCGCCGCGGCAGGGTGAGCCCCGCCACCGTCAGGCCGGGCGCGGACCGCGCAGCACGAGCAGGGCGAGCCCTTCGGCGTCGAACCGGTCCACCGTGCCCCACGCGCCCACGAGGACGCCGATCTCGTCCTCGTCCAGGGCGATGCCCCTGCGTTCGGCGGGGGTGTTCGCGGCCAGGGGCGTGATCACCACCAGCGCGCCCCCGGGCCGCAGCCGGGCCGCGAGACGGCGCAGCACATCGGAGCGGTCGCGGAAGAACGCGACCACCAGGCGCAGCGTGACGAGGTCGTAGCCGGCATCGCCCAGCTCGGCGGGCCATCCGTCCTCGACGTCGCCGCACAACCAGCGCACCGACCCGCGGGCGGGCGCCCGCTTCCCGGCCCGCTCCAGAGCGCTCTCGGCGAAGTCGACGCCGTCCACCGCGTACCCGAGTCCCGCCAGGTGGACGGCGAGTTCACCCGTGCCGCAGCCCACGTCCAGCGCCCGGGAACCGCTGCCGGCCGGCACGTGCTGGGCGAGCAGTTCGCGCTCCGAGGCGGTGAGACGGCGGAAGCCCCTGCCCCCGGCGTAGTGCTCGTCCCATGCGCTCCGGGTCGGGTACGGCAAGGGACCACTCCTTCTCGCGGGGGTACGGGCGGGGCGGGTGCGTCGGCAGGTTCAGCCCGCGCGCTCCGCCGCGCTGCGCTCGACGCAGAACTCGTTGCCCTCCGGGTCGGCGAGCACGACCCAGCCCGTGCCGTCGGGGCGGCGGCGGTCGTCCACCTGCGTCGCGCCGAGCAGCAGCAGGCGCTCGACCTCCTCGTCCCGGGTGCGGTCCTGCGGCTGGACGTCGAGGTGCACGCGGTTCTTGACGGTCTTGGCGTCCGGGACGGTCACGAAGAGGATCCCGGGGCCGCCGTCGACCTCGATCAGGACCTCCTCGTCACCCGGTTCGTCGTCCGCGTGGAGCGGGCGGTCCAGGACGAGGGACCAGAAGCTCGCCAGGCGGTGGGCGTCGGAGCTGTCGATCGTGATGTGGCGCATTGCGGAGGTCATGGGGACGGATTCTGGTCCACCGCGGAGGACGGGGCAACGCGGTTGTGCCGGCGGCACCGGACGGGCCTTCGGGCGTTCCCCCGTCCGGTCCCGCGGGCGGGGGACCACCGCGCCGGCCGCCGCTCCGGAACCCGGCGATGCCGATGGACCCGACGTCGGGACCGAGGTCAGCCGGCACGGGACGTACCGCGCTACGAACGTCAGTCCGTGCGGCCCGTCGCGGCCACCGTGACGCCGAGGCCGATCATGGCCAGCCCACCCGCGCCGCCGATCGCGGAGAGGCGCCGGTCGGAGCGGCCCAGCCACACGCGGGCAGCGGAGGCGGTCAGACCCCACAGGGTGTCGCTGACCAGGCCGATGCCCATCGGGACGAGGCCCAGGAGCAGCATCTGCGCCGGCAGCGACCCGGCCGAGTGGTCCACGAACTGGGGGAGCACGGCGGCGAAGAAGACGATGCCCTTGGGGTTGGTGACCCCGACCGCCAGGCCGTCCGCGACGGTGCGCAGGTCACCGCGGGCGGGCCGC
Source organism: Streptomyces sp. NPDC008238 (assembly GCF_042956445.1). Taxonomy (NCBI): domain Bacteria; kingdom Bacillati; phylum Actinomycetota; class Actinomycetes; order Kitasatosporales; family Streptomycetaceae; genus Streptomyces; species Streptomyces sp. NPDC008238. The sequence goes on from NZ_JBIBGK010000001.1 coordinate 554,848, forward strand.
GCGGGGCCGTCCATCGCGCCCACCGTGAGCTGCCGGCGGTGCCGGAACGCCTTCACGCCGAGGAGGACCAGGTAGGCGGCCCCGGCCAGTTTCACCGTGAGGAAGAGCGTCATCGACCGCTCGAACAGCGAGCCCAGACCGAACGCCACGGCCACCACCAGCAGGTAGGAGCCGATGAAGTTGCCCAGCACCGACGCGAGGGCGGTGCGCCGGCCGTGGGCCAGGGCGCGGCCGATGACGAAGAGCACGCTGGGCCCGGGAATGACGATGACGAGCAGGGACATCGCGGCGAACGCGAGCAGCCGGTCCGTGGACACCATGGTCCATCACCTCCGCGGCCATTGAAGCAGGTGCCGGGGGTCCCCCCGCCGGTCGTGCGGCGACCGGCGGGGGAGTCCGGGGACGGACCCGGGACCGTCAGTCCCGGCCCACCACGGCCTCGCCGTACGGGATCAGCCGGACCGGCCCGACGAGCCCGGTGCGCTGCGAGGCGGCACCGCCGTAGACCGACGGGTCGCTGACGCGCAGCCGGTTGATCAGCGGCGTGGCCACCTCGACCTCGATCGTGTTGCTGCCGCGGCGCAGCAGCCCGCCGAGGTCCACCACGGGGTCGACGTGGCTGGTGACCGGTGCCGGCCGCCCGTTGACGCTGACCCGGAAGGTGTCGGTCACCTCGCCGAGGTCGAGCACCGCTCCGAATCCGCCGCTCCAGGACCCGTCGAGCTCGACCGTCGTGCGGTAACGGCCGATGCCCGCGGCGTCCTTGATGTCGGGGATGGCGTTCCACGGCGCCAGGGCGTCGAGGGCGATCCGGTGCCGAACGACGGTGGTGCGGTCCGGGTCGGCGCCGGGGCGCCAGTCCTCGGCGTCCAGGCTCCACGAGGTGAGCTCCCGCGGCGCGGGCACCTCCCCGACCACCGTGCCGGCCGACCCCCCGCGCGACAGCGCCGTGGTGTAGGTGCCGGCCGCGCGGGCGCGCAGGACGAGCCGCCCGTCCTCGAAGCGCACGTCGTCCGCGTCCGTACTGACGGCGTGCGTACGGCCGGGCTCGCCGTGGAACCGTCCCGGCGGCGCGAACGCCACGACCATCGACTCGGACGGCTGCAGCGCCACCCGGAAGGTGAACAGGTCGCCGTCCTGCCCGTACAGCGCGAGCGGCCGGGCCTCACCCGTCCACGGGTCGAGCAGGTACGGCACCGCGCCCGAGCGGGTGCGGCGCACCGTGACGGCGTGGTCGATCGCGGCGACGGGGGGCTTGACGGTCTCGGCGTGCTTGCCGTTGACGAGGTAGAACCAGTCGACGCCCTCGTCGAAGCGGTGCATCGTCAGCAGCGTGGAGGGCACGGCGTAGCTGACGTCGGGCACCAGACCGAGGTCCGCGAGGGCCTGGCCCACCGCCGTCTTGTCGGTGACCTGCCGGACCCGCGGCTGCGCCAGCAACTCGGCGACGAGGGAGCGGACCTGCTGCAGCCGCGCGTCGTCCGTCACGCCGGGCGTCGTGACCGTCGTCCAGTCGCCGAGCAGGACGACCGGCAGCCCGGCCCGCGTCAGGCGCAGCAGGTGGCGCGCGTCCGTGACGGTGAGGGTAACCGCGGAGCCGGAGAAGAAGTCGCCCTCGACGAACAGGGCCCGGTAGGCGGGGCCGTCGGGGGCCAGCCGCCCGCCGCGGACCTTCGCCGACGGCAGGTCCAGCAGGGGACCGCTGACGAACTGGTGGGTCCAGCCCAGGGGCACGCCCGTCGAGGTGAACCAGGAGGCGCCGATCCCCGTCGCGGTGTACCCGGTCTGCCGGAAGACGGCGACGTCGATCCGCGAGGTGCCGCGCTGCATGGCGTGGTGCACCCGCGACAGGTAGCCGGCCACGTCGCCGACGTGCCGCCAGGTCGGGTGCCGCGGACCCCAGGACTCGCCGTAGCCGACGGTGCCGTTGTACGGGGTGAAGGCCGCGTAGCCGGGCCACTTCACGCCGGGCAGCGTGGCGTACGAGAAGCCGTGCACGACGGTCTGGTTGACGCCGGCCGCGTAGGCGCCGCCCATGGTGCGCAGGAACTTTTCCCACGTGGTGCTGTACGCGGAGCCGGTGTAGGCGCCGGACTCGCAGGACAGCACCGTGTGGCCCGCCATGTCCCGGCCGCCGGCCAGGCAGCGGTAGTCGTCGAGGTTCTTGAAGCCCAGCGACTCGCCCTCGGGGATGTCCAGCAGCGCGGCCGACAGGATCGCGTCGGTCTGCAGCCCGTACGGCTGGGCGCGCATCCCCAGGCCCAGCGCGTGCGCCCAGTCGCGGAGCGCCGTGAGGTGGTGGGTGTGGTACAGGTCGCTGACGGTGTCCCAGAAGTCGTGCCGTATCTGGCGGGTCGCGACGGCGTCGTAGACGTAGACCTGGTTGCCGCCGCTCATCGCTATCGCGGGGAGGACGGGCAGCAGTTGGTAGCCGTTGCGCTTCTCGAAGGCGGCGGGGAGTCCCGGGGTCCAGGGCAGCGCCTTGGTCTCGATCTCCAGGGAGTCCTCGAACAGGACGCTGCCGGCGCTCTTGAGGAGTCCCCGGATCTCCTTGGTGAGGAGGTTGCGCTCCCAGAAGCCGGTGACCGCCGCGGTGCCCGCCGCGCTGAAGTGGTCCACGACGTAGGCGGTGGGCGAGGTGTGCGGGCCGCCCTCGGGGGTCTGCCCGGTGCCGCGCTGCCAGAAGGCGGTCAGCACCCAGTCGCCCTCGGCGGGGGCGGTCCAGTCCACGGCGCCGTCGACGACCCGCGCGGTGAGGTCCCGGACGCTCGCCCGGTCCAGGCCGGTCTCCTTGCGGGTGGCGTTCTCCGGCGCGATCCGGGTGGCCAGCAGGCCCAGCAGCCGCTGCCGGGTGACCCCGGACGCGGGGGCCGCGGAGGGCGGCGGCACGGGTCCCGTGTAGGCCGTGCCCGCGGCCACGGTGACGGCGCCGAGGGCGAGTTCCTGCACCGCGGCCTCGCTGTCGGGGGTGATCCCGGGGACGGCCGCGGGCCAGCTGGGGCCGACCGTGAGGTCGATGGTGACGCCTCGTCGGCGGGCCTGGTCCAGGGCGGCATGGACGCCGGCGACCCAGGCGGGGCTGCCCCAGCCGTGGTGCTCGGTGTCCAGGACGGAGGTGTCCTTCACGCTGTGGTGGACGGCCGCGATCTCGGCGCCGCCGAACCCCGCGTCGGCGATCTGGTCGACCTCGCGTCTGATCTCGTCGGGGTCCACCAGCCCGTCCGGCCACCACCAGCGGAACTTGGGCCGCACCGCGCTGCCCGGCTCGGCGAAGGTGCCGGCCGCACCGCCCGCGGGCCGGCCGCCGGTCCGCGCGCCGGTTCCGGTTCCGGATCGCGTGCCGGCGGCAGCGGGCAGTGCGGGGGCGAGGGCGGCCGCGGTGCCCGCGACGGCGGTGGCGATGAGGAGGCTGCGGCGGGAAACGCCGCCGTCCTCGGGGCGGTTGCTGTCGTCGTGCATGGTTCCGTGGCTCCCGGAGTGAGAGGAGGAGGTGCCTTTCATCCCGGGGTGATCAGTGCCGGGATGCAGCGCGCTGGGGGTATTGAACCGTTTCAATCTCCGCGGAGGCTACAGCGCGGCCCCGGGCGGGGGCAAGGTCCCGGCGGATTCGACCTCGACGGGCGTGGTGGGGGTGGCGTTCACGGCGTCCGGGGAGGGGGTGCCGGCGGGTCCGGGCCAGGCGTTCCGGCGGGTGTCGTCCACGGGATGAGAACGTTTCAGAGAGGGTTCCGCCGGGGGGAGTCACCGACTGGGGGCCGGTCCTCGTGCGGCCGGGAGCCGCCGGGATCCGGGACGCCCGGCGTCCGTTCCCGCGGTTCCACCGTATAGCGCACGGGGGGCCTTGCCACAAGGCCCCCATACGGGGTGAAAGTCGCTCCTCACGCGCCGGGGAACGGCGCGGGACGGGAGCGAGATGCGTTTTCTGCTGTCCACGATCGGAACACGTGGAGAAGTCCAGCCGCTGGTCGCGCTGGCGAGGGAACTGAAGGCCACGGGCCATGACGCCGTGGTGTGCGGGCCCCCCGACTTCCGTGGAGGGGCCGCGTCCCTGGGGATGACCTACGTGCCCGTCGGGCCCGAACTCCGCGGGACGGCGAAGCAGGGTTCCGGAGCGATCCCGACACCGGAGCAACGCCGGCTGATGATCGAGGGCACGGTCGCGGCGCAGTTCGGGGCCGTGGGCGCGGCCGCCGAGGGCTGCGACGCCGTCGTGGCGGGCGGCGCCCTGGCCGTCGCCGCCCGCTCGGTGGCCGAACTGCGGGGTATCCGCTACGTGTACGCGGCGTTCGCCCCCGTCACCCTGCCGTCGGCGCACCACGCGCCGCCCGTCTTCGGCCTGCTCGGGCAGAAGCCCGGGGACGGGGACACCGGCAACGAGGCGCTGTGGGCCGACGACGCCGCACGCTGGAACGCCCTGTGGGCCGCGCCCCTGAACGCCCGCCGCGCCGGCGCCGGACTGCCCCCGGTCCAGGACGTACGCGACCACATCTTCACCGCCTCCCCCTGGCTGGCGGCGGACCCGGCGCTGGCCCCCTGGCCCCGGCCGTCACCGTCACTCGACGTCCTCCAGACCGGCGCCTGGCTGCTCCCGGACGACCGGCCGCTCTCCCCGGAGGTGGAGGCGTTCCTCGACGCCGGGGAGCCACCGGTCTACTGCGGGTTCGGCAGCACGCGCGCACCGGACGACGCCGCGAGGACGCTGATCGACACCGCCCGCGCACTCGGACGGCGCGTCATCCTCGCGCGGGGCTGGGCCGGTCTGGCGCCCCTCGACGACGGACCCGACTGCCTGACGATCGGCGAGGTGAACCAGCGGGCGCTCTTCCCCCGCGTCGTCGCGGTCGTGCACCACGGCGGCGCCGGCACGACCACCGCGGCCACGGCCGCGGGGGCGCCCCAGGTCGTCCTCCCGCAGATGTTCGACCAGTTCTACTTCGCCGACCGCGTGTCCCGGCTCGGCATCGGCAGCGCCCTCCCCGCCGGCGCCCCCGACGCGCGGTCGCTGCACGCGACCCTGAGCGCCGCCCTCGCCCCGGAGGTGGCGGCCCGGGCCCGCTCCGTCGCCGCGGCGGTTCGCACGGACGGCGCGCGGACCGCCGCCCGGCGCCTGGTCGAGGTGGTCTAGCGGACGGGCGCCGCCGCCGCCCGCCCGTGGAGAACGCGCTTGCCGCATCCGCCGGGACGTCCCGTTCCGGGAGCGCGCACAGCGACTCCCGGCGTGCGGCACCGCGCCTCCCGGCCCCTGCCCCGGGCGGCGCCCCGGCGTTATGTTCACGGCCATGCGGATCACCAAGTACACCCGTGCCTGCGTGCGCGTCGAGCACGAGGGGCGCGTGCTCGTCATCGACCCGGGACGTGGAGCGAGCCGGCGGCGCTCACCGGGGCGGACGCCGTACTCGTCACGCACGAGCACGCCGACCACGTCGACGTCCTGCGCCTGGCCGGGCTCGGCGTGCCGGTCCACGCCCCCGCCGGGGCGGACCTCCCGCGGCTGGAGGCGGTCCGGGTCACCGCCGGTTCGGACTTCACCGCCGCCGGCTTCCGCGTGCGGGCGGTCGGCGGCCGCCACGCGCCCGTCCACGCCGGCCTGCCCGGCTGCGTGAACCTCGGCTACGTCGTCGACGACGCCCTCTATCACCCCGGTGACGCGCTGCACGTGCCCGAGCGGCCGGTCGAGACGCTGCTGGTCCCGCTGCAGGCCTCCTGGCTGAAGACGACCGAGGCGATCGACTTCGTCAACGCCGTGGCACCGTACCGGGCGTTCGGGATCCACGACGGCCAGATCGACGAACGCGGCCTCGCCGGCGTCAACGCCTGGCTCGAGGATCGGACGGACCACGGCTACCGCTACCTCCGGCCCGGCTGCTCGCTCTGACGTGCCGCCCGCGCCCCAATTGCGGATGACCCAGGGGTGAACACCGTTCGTCGGGAGGCGGTACCGCGGGAGCCGGGCGCACTACGATCGCGCGATGGCTGACGACACCTTCCTCGCCCACGGTCCCCGGGTGGCCATCCGGCGGATCACCGTCCGGGACCACGATGAGATCGGCGCGCTCGCCCGGGCCAGCGCCGCATTGCACGCGCCCTGGGTGCCCCGGTGGGAGCACACCCCCGAGTCCTTCGCCGCCTACGTGGAGCGCTTCGACCGGCCGACGCACGAGGGCTTCGTGATCTGCCTCCACGAGACGGGTGCCATCGTCGGCGGGGTCAACATCAACGACATCGTCAGGGGCACCATTCAGAGTGGTGCGCTGGGCTACGTCGCGTACGCGGCGACCACGGGCCGCGGCTACATGACCGAGGGGCTGCGCCTGGTGACGGTGTACGCCTTCGACGACCTCGGCCTGCACCGGCTGGAGGCGAACATCCAGCCCGCGAACGTCGCGTCGATCAGGCTGGTGGAACGGCTGGGGTTCGAGCGCGAGGGGTACTCACCGCGCTTCCAGTACCTGGACGGTGCCTGGCGCGGCCACGAACGGTGGGCCATGACGGTGGAGACGGCGCTCGGTGAGCCCCGCGGGGGCGACTGAGGCCGCCCGGGCGGGCGTCCGGCCGGGCGGACGGGAAGGGCCCGGCCGCGCTGTTAGCGTCCGGGTCATGGAAGACAGCGTTTACGTGGGCAATGCCGGTGCGGACGCGCCGCTCGACCGGGGCTGGCTGCTGGGGCACTTCAAGGAGGCGGGCGACCCGCGGCACAGCGACGCCGTGGAGATCAAGTGGGGCGTCCACCCGGCGGGGGACGAGCGCGGGGAGTGGGTCCGCGGCGAGGAGCGGACGGCGCTGCAGGTCCTCATCAGCGGACGGTTCCGGGTCGAGTTCCCAGGGCGGTCGGTGGTGCTGGCCCGTCAGGGCGACTACGTCGTGTGGGGCAAGGGCGTGGACCACTCGTGGGTGGCGGAGGAGGACTCGACGGTGCTGACCGTCCGCTGGCCGTCCGTGGCGGGCTACGCGCTCCCGGCTCCCGAGGACGCGTAGGGCCCGTTCCGGCGCCTCGGTAGTGCCGCTCTGCCGACCCGCCCGAGCGACCGGGCCCGCGTCGCCCGGGCCCCTTGCGGGCGGCGCCCGAGGGCACATGCCTCGGGGAGGGGCCCTGTCGGTGGCCCCTGCGATGCTGCGCACATGACCGACATGACCACAGCCGCCGACTACGCATGGTTCAGTGAGCAGTACGAGGAGCTGATGGAGGCGTACTGCATCACCCTGGTCCAAGGGCTCGCCCCCGAGGAGCTGCTCGCGGCGCTCGGAGTCGAGTCCACGTCGCGGATCGCGGGTGTGGCCGGGCTGAGTGAACCCTCGTTCCGGCTGGGCGTCCACGACGAGCTGTTCGTGGGCGCCGCTTCCCTCGGCCACTGGTCACTGATGGTCGAGTACAACGGCTACCTGGGTGTCACCGACGAGGCGATGCTTCCGTTGTCGCGAGGGCGCACCGTGGTCTCGCACTTCCGCAACGTCAATGCGGTGGACCATTTCTGCTGGTACCAGGACGGCACGCTCCGCCTGCATTTCGAACCGCTCTTCCCCTACTTCCGCGTGGGGACCCATCCGGACGAACTGGTCACGGCCATGCGGGCGTCGGGCTTCGACCTCAGCGAAGCGGACGACCGGAACTTCGACGAGCACAACGACGCCGCCTTCGCGCTGGCGCACCGCGTCACGGGTGTCCGTCTGACACCGGAGCTCTTCGCGTCCGCGGAGTTCGTCGCCGGAGTCGCGCGGGTGCCCCGCGCGTAACCGCGATCCACCGGGCCCGCCGCCGGCGCTCCCACCGGTGCCGGCGGCCGGCCCGTCGGATTTCGCCGTCCGCCCGGCGCCGTGCCCCTCGTCGAGCGCGGGGTTCCGTCCGGCCGTGTCAGCGCCAACCTCCGCCACGCCAACGTGAGTTGGCCGCGACGTCCGGAATCCGGGACCGCCGGGCGGCCCGTGGGCGCTGGCTCGAAACTGGCGCCGTCGTCGCCCAACCGGGCCGTCGGGGGCCGTCGAACGCGTCGACGACCCCTTGTTTATCAGGCAAAAGACCGCCAGATCCGCATCATTCGGACGGGGTGACGTGTCCGCCGCCGTGGCTGGATCTTTTCGCTCGCCGGCGTCACCTCACTGTTGCCGCCTCGTAAATCCGCACGTGGTCGGCTCGGCGTGGGACCGCTCCCACGGTGAGGGCCCGACCGACTTTCGGACAATGATCTCCGCAGTGATGACAGGGCGCGAACATGCTGAAACGATCCACGACGTCGCGCGAGCATCACTCGCACGTCACCTCGCGGAGGCCTCACCGGCCTCCAATGTTCCCGTCCCCAGCGGCCGTTCCAGCGGCCGGCCAAGGAGCTCCACGAGTGACGAACCATCCCGCTGTCACGGGTGCCAGTTCACCGCCGAATCCCTCCCCCAACCGCCGTGCGCGCGCCGCGCGCGGCCGTGTCGCGGCGACCGCCGCTGTCACGCTCGCCGCACTGCTGACCCCCCTCCTCCCGGCCACCGGCGCCGCCGCCGCGTCCGAGGGGGACGGGACGGCGCCGCGCAAGATCGTTGCGGAGGCCCGTCCCGGGGCGCGCTCCGTCGCCCTCTCCGCCGCGCAGCGCAAGCAGTTGCTCAAGGCCGCCACCGCCGGCCGCGCCACCACCGCCCGGGCCCTGCGGCTGGGCGACAAGGAGGCGCTGATACCCAAGGACGTCATCAAGGACGCCGACGGAACGGTGCACACGCGCTACGAGCGCACCTACGCCGGACTCCCCGTCATCGGCGGCGACATGGTCGTCCACGAGCGGGCGGGCACCCGCACCGTCAGCAAGGCCTCGTCCGCGCCGGTCGCGGTGCCCACGACGAAGGCCGCGACCAGCGCCGCCAAGGCGAAGGAGTCCGCCCTCGCCGCGGCCCGCGCCGAGCGGACCCAGGGCCCGGCCACGGAAGGCGCGCCCCGCCTGGTCGTCTTCCTCGCCGACGGCAAGCCGGTCCTCGCCTGGCAGTCGCACGTCACCGGCACCCAGAAGGACGGCACCCCGAGCCGGCTGAACGTCGTCACCGACGCCGCGACCGGCAAGGAACTCCAGAGCGTCGAGGAGATCCGTTCCGGCACCGGCAACAGCCAGTACAGCGGGCAGGTGCAGATCGGCACCGTGAACAACGGCGGCGTCTTCGAGCTGACCGACCCGGAGCGCGGCGGGCACAAGACGTACGACCTGACCGGTGTCGGCGGCATCGGCAACCTGCTCACCGACGACGACGACGTCTGGGGCGACGGCACCATCGCCGACCGCCAGACCGCCGCCGTGGACGCCGCCTACGGCCAGCGCGAGACCTGGGACTTCTACAAGGAGCGCTTCGGCCGCAACGGCATCGCCGACAACGGCGTCGGGGCCTTCTCCCGCGTCCACTACGGCGACAACTACGCCAACGCCTTCTGGGACGACGGCTGCTTCTGCATGACGTACGGCGACGGCCGCGGCAACGAGCACCCGCTCACGGAACTCGACATCGCCGCCCACGAGATGACGCACGGCGTCACCTACGCCACCGCCAACCTGACCTACGAGAAGGAGTCCGGCGGCCTCAACGAGGCGACCAGCGACATCATGGCCACGGCCGTGGAGTTCTTCGCCGACAACCCCGCCGACGTCCCCGACTACATGCTGGGCGAGCTCGCCGACGTCCGCGGCTCCGGCAAGCCGCTGCGGTACATGGACCAGCCGTCCAAGGACGCCGACCCCGTCAAGGGCACGTCGCTGGACTACTGGTCGCCGGAGCTGAAGAAGGAGGACGTCCACCACAGCTCGGGCCCGGCGAACCACTTCTTCTACCTCCTCTCCGAGGGCAGCGGGAAGAAGACGATCAACGGCGTCGCCTACGACAGCCCCACCTACGACGGCCTTCCGGTCGCCGGGATCGGGCAGCACAACGCGATCGACATCTGGTACCGGGCCCTGACCACGTACATGACCAGCAGCACCGACTACGCCGGCGCCCGCACCGCCACCCTCCAGGCGGCCGCCGACCTGTTCGGGCAGGGCAGCGACACCTACGAGGCCGTCGGCAACGCCTGGGCCGCGGTCAACGTCGGCGCGCGCTACGTCAACCACATCGCCGTGACGACGCCCTCCACCCGCCCCGTGGCCGTCGGTCAGCCGATGACCCGTCAGATCGAGGCGGTGGGCTCCAGCCCCGGCCGGCTCGCCTACTCCGCGCACGGGCTCCCCAAGGGCCTGTCCATCAACGCGCGCACCGGCCTCATCAGCGGCACGCCGAAGAAGGCCGGCACCTACAAGACGGCCGTCACCGTCGAGAACACCGCCCAGCACAAGGCCAAGCGCACGGTGCGCTTCGCCTGGCCCGTCCTGGCCTCCGGCGGACGCTTCTTCGTCAACCCCGCCCGCTTCGACATCCCCAACTGGAAGACGATCGAGTCCCCGCTGATCGTGACGGGCCGCAAGGGCAAGGCGCCCAGTGACCTCAAGGTGACGGTCGACCTCGTCCACCCGTGGGTCGGCGGCCAGATCGTCACCCTGGTGAGCGAGAACGGGACGGAGATCCCGGTGAAGCCCTGGTACTGGGACACCGGCGAGGGCGAGCTGCACGCCACCTACACCGTGGACGCCTCGGCGGTCCCCGCCAACGGCACGTGGAAGCTGCGGGTCACCGACAACACCCCCGGCATCTTCACCGTCGACCCCGGCTACCTCGACCGCTGGAGCCTGACCTTCTGATCCCGCCGGTCCCGCTGACCCCCGGCGCAGCCGGTGCCGCCACGGCACCGGCTGCGCCGCCGTTCCCGCGCCGAGGCGGGCCGCGTCGGCCCCCGCCCGGGAGGCCGCCGCGGGCCTTCGGCCGCCCGCGCCCCCGGTACCGTCCCGGAACGTCGATAATCGACATATGAGTCAGCGCAACGCTTCGAACACCACACTGGGTGACTTCCTGCGGGCGTGCCGTTCCCGGGTGAACCCCGGGGACGTCGGCCTCCCGGACGACGGGCGCCACCGCCGGGTCCCGGGCCTTCGCCGGGAGGAGCTGGCGCAGCTGGCCAACGTGAGCGTGGACTACGTGGTGCGCCTGGAGCAGGGCCGCACGGTGCACGTCTCCACGGCGGTGCTGGAGTCGCTGGCGCGGGCGCTGCGCCTGCGGCCCGACGAGCGCGACTACCTGCTGCGGGTCGCCGCGGCCGGCGCCGAACCGCTCGCCCCGGCGCCGGGCCGCATCCGGCCGCAGACGCAGACCCTGCTCGACGGGCTGCAGGAGTACCCGGCCCTGGTGCTGAGCCACCGGCTGGACGTGCTGGGCTGGAACGCGCTGGGCGCGGCGCTGCTGACGGACTTCGCCGCCGTGCCGGAGCCGCGGCGCAACCTGGTGCGCATGGCGTTCCTGGACCCGGCCTTCCGCGAGCTGTACGTGGACTGGCGGACCGTCGCCCGCGAATGCGTCGCCTACCTCCGCATGGGCGCGGCGCGGGACCCGCAGGACCCGCGGCTGAAAGCACTGGTGGCGGAACTCTCCGACGCCGACGCCGACTTCCGCCGTTGGTGGTCCGACCACCGGGTGCGGACCCGGGCCGCGGGCGAGAAGACCTTCCGGCACCCGGTGGCCGGCACGATGACGCTGGACTTCCAGAGCCTCGTCGTGGGCGACGACCCGGACCAGACCGTCTTCGTCTACACCGCGCAGCCCGGCACACCCGCCCACGAGGCGCTGCGCTTCCTGGCCACGTGGTCGGCGAGCCCCGCGGCCGTCCGCCCCTGACCGGTTCCGACTGGTACCGCCGGTCCCAGGAAGCCGTCGCCTACGGATGATCCTTCTCTGGCCCGCCCTCCACCGCGGGCCGACGCTGGGGCACGTCGGCACAACGACCCCCAGTGATCATCAGGAGCACATCACATGACGACGTGGTTCATCACCGGCGCATCCCGCGGGTTCGGTCTGGAGATCGCCCGGCAGGCCCTCGAACGGGGCGACAACGTCGTGGCCACCGCCCGCACCCCCCGCGCCGTGGAGGACGCGCTCGCGGCCCACGCCGACCGGCTGCTGGCCGTACCGCTCGACGTGAACGACGAGGAGCAGGCGCGGGCCGCCGTCGAGGCCGCGGTGGAGCGGTTCGGCACCATCGACGTCCTCGTCAACAACGCCGGCCGCGGCCTGCTCGGCGCGGTGGAGGAGACCAGCGACGCCGAGGCGCGCGCGGTGTTCGACACGAACGTCTTCGGACTGCTGACCGTGACGCGTGCCGTCCTGCCCGTCATGCGGGCCCGGCGGTCGGGGCGGATCGTCAACCTCAGCTCCGTCGGCGGCTTCGTCGGCTGGGCGGGCTGGGGCCTGTACTGCGCGACCAAGTTCTCGGTCGAGGCGGTCACCGAGTCCCTGCGCCTGGAGCTCGCGCCGCTCGGCATCCAGGCGACCGCGGTCGAGCCCGGCCCGTTCCGTACGGACTTCCTGGACTCCTCCTCCCTGCACCGCACCGAGCGGGTCATCGAGGACTACCAGGACAGCGCGGGCGGCATGCGCGCCTGGGCCGACGACAGCAACCACGCCCAGGACGGCGACCCCGTGAAGGCGGCGGCCGCCATCATCACCGTCGCCGGGGCGGAGGAGATGCCGGCCCGCATCCCGCTGGGCAAGGCCAGCGTCGCCGACGTGGAGGCGAAGCTCGCCGGTGTGGCCCGCGAGATCGGGACGTGGCGGGAGCTCGCCCTGTCCACCGACTTCACCTCGTGATCCAGGCCGGCCCCTCGGCCGCGTGAAGGCCCCGGGTCCCCCGCCGTCACGGCCGGGGACCCGGGGCCTTCGGTGCACCGCCTTGGCGGAAGGGCCTCAACGCAATGCGTCCGGGCCCCCGTTGAGTGCGGTGAGCAGGGCCAGGGGAGTGGCCGCGGCCCACGCCTGGGGCGAGCAGGAGTGCGGGTACGGCACGGGGACCGGGTGCTCGTCCCGGCCGTACCCCGCCATCACCTCCGGCAGGCGCCAGTCGTGGGCGGCGGCGGCCTGGACCAGCCCGTGGGCGATCTGCGAGGCCTCCTCCGCCAGACCGCTGCGCGCGAGCCCCAGCACGACGACCGCGTTGTCGTGCGGCCAGATGCTGCCGCGGTGGTACGACAGCGGGTGGTACGGGGCCTGGCCCGCGGCGAGCGTGCGCACGCCCCAGCCGGAGAAGAAGTCCGGCTGCAGCAGCCGCCGGCCCACCGTCCGCGCGTCGGCCGGGTCGAGGATGCCGGACCACAGCAGGTGCCCGGCGTCCGAGGCCAGCGCGTCCACCTGCCGGTCCTCGCCGTCCAGGGCGAGGGCGGGGAAGTCCCGGCCGCTCATCCAGAAGTCCCGGCGGAACCGCTCCCGCAGGTCGGCCGCGGCCTTCTCGAGCCGGTCCGCCTCCTCGGCGTCACCCCAGACGGTACGGGCCAGGCGGGCGGTGCGGACCAGGGCGTCGTAGGCGTAGCCCTGGACCTCGGCCACGGCGAGCGCGCCCTCGGGGCGGCGGCCGTCGGCGAAGCAGATGGCGCCTTCGGAGTCCTTCCAGTTCTGGTGCGCCAGCCCGCCGCGCGCCGCGTCGGAGGTGTAGCGGAGGTAGCCGCCCGCGCCGAGCCCGCCGTCGCGGAACATCCACTCCACCGCGGCACGCGCGTGCGGCTCCAGGCGCCGCGCGAGCCCGGGGTCGCCGGTCGCCGCGCTGTGCGCCTCCAGCAGCACCAGGAACAGCGGCGTGGCGTCGACGCTGCCGTAGTAGCGGCCGTACGGCACCTGCCGGAAGTGGGCCAGCTCGCCGTGCCGGACCTCGTGCACGATCCGGCCCGGCTGCTCGAGGCGGGCCGCGTCGTGCCGGGTGCCCTGGGCCGCGGCGAGGGCCAGCAGCGTGTCCGCGGCCAGCTCCGGCCGGTACGGCAGCGCGAACAGCGAGGTCAGCAGGGAGTCGCGGCCGAAGAGGGTGAGGAACCAGGGGATGCCGGCCGCGGGTACCAGCAGCGGCTCGCCGGCCGGGCCGGTCGCCGGCACGCGCAGCCGGGCCAGGTCGGCCAGGCCCGCCGCGCAGGCGCGCGCGAGTTCGTCCCAGTTGGTCAGCGAACGCGGCCGCGGCCGTGCCTGGACGAAGCCGTCCTCCTCGGCGGCGTGCCGGTTGCGGACCGACTCCGGGTCCGGGGGAGCGGCCGGTTCGGCCGCGCCGTGGGGCACCGCCCGGACGCTCAGGGCGAGCTCGGCGGCGCCGTGGCCGGGCAGCGGCAGCCGCCAGGTCAGCAGGCGCGCGGTGCCCGCGGGCTCCGTCCGGCGGACGGCCGCGGGGGCGGGGGAGGCGGTGACGGTGGTCCGGGCGTCCCAGTCCTCGCCGCGCCGGTAGCGGAAGGTGACACCGTCCGGACGGTCCTCGGCGGTGCGCCGGCCGTCCGCCTTGTCGTAGCGCCGGTGGTCGCCGCGCAGCTCGAACTGGTCCGCGAAGTCGGCGTCCACCTCCAGTGCGATCTCCACCGTGACCGGCTCCGCGCGGTTGCTGACCACACGGACGCGCTCGGTGAGCGCGCCCGCCTCGACGGCCTGCCGGCGGAAGAGCGAGTACGCCGGCGGTTCGTCCCGGCCGCCCTCGGGGGTGAGGACGAAACCGTCGTCGGAGGAGGTCAGCAGGGACGGCACGACACCGTCCGCGGTGAGCCGCCAGCGGCTCAGGTGCCGGGCGTCGCGGATGAAGAGGCCGTCCGGGGTGTCCCCGCGCCGTCCGGTGATGTCGCCGGAGCGGCTGGTGGAGGCGAAGGTGCCGCGGTGGACCAGCAGACGTTCGACGGTCATCGGGCGTGCTCTCCTTGCGGTGTCCGGTGCAGCAGGTCCAGGGCCAGGGCGGCGGTCCAGCTGAAGCGGCGGATGCCGCGGCCCTGGCCGCCGTGCGGTTCGACGTACTCGGCGAACCCGGTGCGGCGGGCGTCGTCGAGCGCCTGGTCGCGCAGGGCGTCGGCCGCCCGGTCCGCGCCGTGCTGCCGCAGCCCGCGCTCGACCAGCCAGGCGGTGTTGAACCAGCTGGGGCCCCGCCAGTAGCGGTTGCCGTCGTACTCGGGGGCGGTGAGGTCGTAGCTCGGCACCAGGTGCACCCGGCCGAGCCCGAAGCGCTCGCCGTGCGCCGTCGCGATCAGCGACCGCGCGACGTCCTGCGGGAGGCCGGGCACGACCAGCGGCACCAGGCCCGCGACGCTGTGGCCGCCGACCGTCCCGCCGGTCGTCAGGTCACGGGCGAGGAAGATGCCCGCGGTGGGGTCCCACAGCCGCTCCACCAGGGCGGACGTGGCCTCGGCCGCCCTGCGGCGGTGCGGCGCGGGGTCCGCGCCGGTCGCCGCGGCGATCTCGGCGAGGGCGTGCTCGGACGCGATCGACAGGGCGTTGAAGCAGGGGTCCTCGAGGGCGAAGGCGTGCGGGGTGCGCGCGTCGTCGTAGCCGTGGTCGCGGTAGTCGGCGGCGAGCCGGACGTAGCGGCCGTAGTCGAGGTCGGTGGGGCGCTCGGCGGCCGCGCTGTGGTCGAGGTCCGCCCTGCGGAAGGACTCCGGCGGCGCCGGTTCGACCCGGGCGAGCGCCGCGTCCCACACCGGGCTGTTGTCCAGCCCCGGCTCCCAGGGGTGCACCACGGCCGCCAGCCCGCCGCCGCCCAGGTCGCGCGAGCCGGCGAGGTAGCGGTGCCAGGCGGCCAGCCGGGGGTACATCCGCCGCAGGAAGCCGCGCCGCCGGGACTCGGCCGGGTCCGCGAGGTGGACCTGCCAGGCGGCGAGCGCGTGCACCGGCGGCTGGACGATACCGGAGGTCTCGATGTCCGCGGGCGCGCCCGACGCCGCGCCCGCAGACGAGCTGCGCCAGAAGTCGGGGCTCGGGAAGTACGCGTCCAGGGGCACCGAGGGGTTGAAGACGATGTGCGGGATCCGGCCGTCCCGCCACTGCGCCCCGAGCAGGGTCTCCAGCTCCCGCTGGGCCCTGCGCGGGGCGAGCCGGGCCAGCCCGATGGCGATGAAGGCCGAGTCCCAGCTCCACTGGTGCGGGTAGAGGGTGCGCGAGGGGACGGTCGCCGCGCCCGTCCAGTTGGACAGCAGCACGCGGGCCGCGGCCCGGCGCAGCGCGGCGTCCCGGTCCTCCTCGGGACCTGCGGACCGCAGGGCCGGTTCGAGGACGGCCGTCATCCGGTGGCCCGGTGCAGGAAGGCGGGGACCGAGCGCACGGCGTCGACGGGGTCGCCGGTCAGGCGGCACTCCGCGGCCAGGTAGCCGTCGTAACCGGCGGCGTCCAGCGCTCCGAGCCAGGCGGGCCAGTCCAGGTGGCCCGCGCCGGGCTGGAAGCGGTTGGAGTCGCTGACCTGGGCGTGGCCGATCAGCGGTGCCGCGGCCAGGATGGCCGCCGCCGGATCGGTCTCCTCGATGTTCATGTGGTAGCTGTCGATCCCGATGCGCACCGAGTCCAGACCGACGGTGCGGATCAGGTCGGCGGCCTGCTCCAGCCGGTTGACCATGTGGTCCTCGTAGCGGTTGAGGGGCTCGAGGAACAGCGTGACCCCCTCGGCGCGGGCGTGCTCGCCCAGTTCCGTCAGCCCCGTCAGGAGCACCTCGCGGTCCTCCTCCTCGCTGCGCGGCGGCTCGAAGGGCGGCAGCCGGCGGGAGAACATGCCGTAGGAGGCGGGGGTCTGGGCGCCCAGCCCGCCGAGTTCGGCGATGACGCTGAGCTGCGACTTCATCTGTGCGACGGCGTCACGCCGCAGGTCGGGGTCGAAGGCGCCGAAGAAGTGCAGCATGTCGACGCAGACCGTCGGCATGACGACGCCGTCGGCCTGCGCCCTGCGCAGCTCGGGCAGCCGGTCGCGGAAGTGGAAGTCGCCCTTCCCGCGCAGTTCGACGGCGTCGTAGCCGGCCTCCTGGGCGAACTCCCACTTCTGCTGGAGGGTGTCACCGGGCAGCAACTGTTCCTGGCAAGCGGTCTTGAACATGATCGAGGGGCCTCTCAGAACTCCAGGACGACCTGGAGCGCGTCGGCGGGACGCTCATCCAGCAGGACGTAGGCTTCGGCCGCGTCGGCGACCGGGACGACATGACTGACGAGGGACCGCACGTCGACGTGCCCCTCGGCGACCAGCCGCAGGAAGGTCTGCTGCAGGCGCTCGACGCTCCAGCGCCCGGAGAGCTGCGGCGGGACCCCGCCGATCTGGGAGCAGATCAGCTGGACGCGGTTGTGGTGGAACTCGTCACCGAGCCGCAGGCCCACACCGTCGCCCTGGTAGAAGCCGGAGGCCACGACCCGGCCGCCGACCGCGACCGAGCGCAGGGCGTCGTGCAGGGCCGGGTAGGCGCCGCTGATCTCGATGGCGACGTCGGCGCCGCGGCCGTCGGTGGCGGTGCGGATCCGCTCGGCGACCGCGTCCGTACGGGCGTTGAGGGTGGTCGTCGCGCCGTACTCCGCGGCCTTGGCGAGGCGGACGTCGAGCGCGTCGACGGCGGTGACGCGGGCGCCGTTCAGCTGGGCGAGGCGGGTGGTGAGCAGTCCGATGACGCCCTGGCCGAAGACGGCGACGTCCTCGCCGAGGTGGACGTCGGCGCCGAGGACGGCGTTGTAGGCGATCGCGCCGACGCGGGCGAAGGCCCCGGCCAGCGGCTCCAGGCCGGCCGGCAGCACATGCCCGGCCATGCGCTCGGCAGGCACGACGCCCTCGCTGCGGTGGCCCCAGATGCCCCAGACCAGTTCGCCGACGGCCGGCATGCCGGGCACGTCCGTGAGTTCCGGTGAGACTTCCGTCACCTCGCCGACCTCGGAGTACCCCCAGCCCGCCACGGGGTACTCGATGCCCGCCGCGCCGTCGCGGAACAGGCGGGCCTCCGGGTCCCAGGTGCGGGTCAGGTACGGGTTGGTCCCGCGGTACGCGGTGAGTTCGGTGCCCGCCGAGATGCCGGAGTAGCGGGTTCGTACGCGCAGATGGCCAGGGGGCAGGGGGACTGACTCGCTCGGGGCGACCTCCACCTGACGGGGGCCGGTGAACTGGACTACGCGTTCCACAGGGGACTCCGGAAAGATCGGTTATGCGGTCCGTTCAGCCATCGACGGCTGACTTACGTCGAAGATATCCGAGACTTAAGTCTTGTCAACAAGCAAAAGTGGTGCTCTGATGCAACGCGTACGTAACGCAAGGCTGACGATGAGGACGGTTGATGCGCATGTGGTCCCGACGGTCGAGGGCGCTGGCGAGCGGCTTGGCCGCCGTAGTGGGAATCGGGGTGATGTCCGGCTGCGCGGCGCAGGACAACGGGAAACCCGACAACAAGATCACCGTCTGGAGCCTGGAGAACCTCACCGACCGCGTCGAGGCGACGAAGAAGGTCGTCTCCGCCTTCGAGAAGGAGTCCGGGGTCAAGGTGAACCTCGTCGGGGTCGACGAGGGCCAGCTGCCTCAGCTGATCATGTCGGCCGCCGCCGCGGGCACCCTTCCCGACGTCATCGGCGGCATACCCCTCGCGCCGGTCTGGCAGATGTACAGCAACGGCCTGCTGAACACCGCCGCCACGAAGAAGATCGTCGACGACCTGGGGTCCGGTACCTTCAACGGCAACGCCCTCAAGCTGACCGGCGACGGCGCCACCCGCCTCGGCGTGCCCAGCGACGCCTGGATGCAGATCCTCGTCTACCGCAAGGACCTCTTCGCCAAGGCAGGTCTCGCCGCCCCCGACAGCTACGACGCGATGCTCAAGGCCGCGCGGAAGCTCAACAGCGGTGGCACCAGCGGCATCTCGCTCTCCACCGACCCCAGTGACGTCTTCACCCAGCAGAGCTTCGAGGACATCGCCCTCGCCAACGGCTGCGAACTCGCAGACGCCAAGGGCGACGTCACCCTCGACAGCCCGCAGTGCGACCGCGCCTTCGACGCCTACGCCAAGCTCGCCGGCGACTACGGCGCCCCCGGAACCCAGACCGTGGACACCACCCGGGCCGTCTACTTCGCCGGGCGCTCCTCCATGATCGTCTGGTCCACCTTCCTCCTCGACGAGCTGGCCGGCCTGCGAGGCGACGCACTGCCCAGCTGCGCCCAGTGCAAGAAGGACCCGCAGTACCTCTCGGACAACAGCGGGATCGTCACCGCGCTGAGCGGTCCCGACGCCGCCAAGCCCGCCCAGTTCGGCGAGGTCTCCTCCTGGGTGGTGACCAAGACCGCGGAGACCGCGGCCTCGGAGAAGTTCATCGAGTACATGATGGGCGACGGCTACCAGGGCTGGTTCGGCATGGCCCCCGAGGGCAAGATCCCGGTCCGGTCCGGAACCGCCGACGACCCGCAGAAGTACCTCAAGGCCTGGCGGGCCAGCGACATGGGCGTGGACACGAAGAAGTCCATGGAAGAGGTCTTCTCCCCGCAGCTGCTCGACGAACTCATCGCCGGGGTCAGCAACATGAAGCGCTGGGGCATCACCCAGGGCCAGGGCGCACTCGTGGGCGCCACCATCGGCGAACTGCCCATCCCCAAGGCGGTGGGCGACATGACCACCGGCCAGACCTCCCCCCAGGAGGCGGCCGAGGAGGCCGACGAGGAAGTCGCGTCCCTGCAGAAGTCCCTCCAGTGAGCCGCCCCCGGCCTCGTCCTTCAAGGAAGCAGTGATGAGCACCGCACAGAGCACACAGCAGCGGAGAACGCCGGAGGCGGATACCGCGAACACCAAGCCCCGGCGCCAACTGACCCTGGCCCAGCGGGAGAACCGGGCCGGACTGGCTTTCGTCTCGCCCACCCTCCTGGTCGTCCTGGTCGTCGTGGTCCTGCCGATCGCCTGGACCGTCCTGCTGGCCTTCCAGCACGCCCGCCTGGTCGACATCCAGGGCATGGGCTTCCTGTCCAACTGGACCTGGAGCAACTTCAGCGAGGTCTTCACCTCGCCCGGCTTCTGGACCTCCCTGTGGACCACCCTGGTCTACACCGTCGGCGCCACCGCCGGCTCCATCGTCCTCGGCCTGATCGCGGCCCTCGCGCTGCGCCGTCCCTTCCGCGGCCGGGCCCTGCTCCGCGGCACCATGCTGCTGCCGTACGTGGCGCCCGTCGTCGCCGTGACGTTCGTCTGGGAGATCGCGCTCAGCCCGCAGTTCGGCATCGTCAACGAGGTGGGCACCAAGCTGTTCGGCTGGGACGAACCGGTCGCCTTCCTGTCGACCCGGTCCCAGGAGATCTCCCTCCTCGGCTGGCACGTCCACGTGCCGCTGGCCCTGTTCACCGTGATCGCCTTCGAGACCTGGCGCTACTTCCCCTTCGCCTTCCTCTTCCTGATGGCCCGGCTGCAGGCCGTCCCGGAGGGCCTGGAGGAGGCCGCCGTCGTCGACGGTGCCACCATCACCCAGCGCTTCCGCCACATCCTGCTGCCCCAGCTCATGCCGGTCATCGCGCTGCTGGCGGTGCTGCGCTTCATCCTCACCTTCAACAAGTTCGACGACATCTACCTGCTCACGGGCGGCGGCTCCGGCACCGACGTGGTCGCCGTGCGCGTCTACGACTTCCTCACCGCCCGCTACGACGTGGGCGCCGCCGCGGCCCAGGCCCTCGTCCTCGCCGCGATCCTCGCCGTGCTGCTCGGCATCTACTTCAAGTTCTTCGCCAAGAAGGTTCAGGAGGAGGCGTGATGGCCAGTCGTGCACAGATCGAGGACCGCACCTTCGCCGTCCTGCGCTGGGTGGTGATCGCCGGACTGGCCGTCATCACGATCTTCCCCTTCTACTACATGCTGCTGCTCTCGGTGAAGCCGATCGACCAGCTGCTGCTCGACCCCGGCAAGCTGTGGGTCGGCACCTCCGAGTTCACCCTCGACACCTACCGCACCGTCCTCAAGTCGGTGGACGACGGCGGCCAGGGCTTCCTGCGGATGCTCGGCAACTCCGCCTTGGTGGCACTCGGCTCGATGCTGCTGACCCTGCTGGTGTCCGTCCCCGGCGCCTACGCCATCACCCGGCTGAGGTTCTTCGGCGGCCGGCAGGTCAGCGCGCTGTTCCTGGCGGTCTACCTCTTCCCCGCGACGCTGCTCGCGGTGCCGCTGTTCGTCGTGTTCGCCCGCATCGGCCTGCAGGGCAGCCTGTTCGGCCTCGCGATCGTGTACATCGCGCAGACCGTGCCGGTGTCCATCTACATGCTCAAGAACTACTTCATCACCATCCCGGAGAGCATCGAGGAGGCCGCCGCCCTCGACGGCGCCTCGCGGCTGCAGACCGTCCGGCGGGTCGTCCTGCCGCTGGCCGCACCCTCGTTGATGGCCACCGGGCTGTACGTCTTCATGATCGCCTGGAACGAGTTCCTCTTCGCGCTGCTCTTCCTGGCCGCCGATCCGGACAAGTGGACGGTGTCCCTGGGACTCCAGCAGCTCGCCAACGGCATCGAGGTGCCGAAGACCGTCCTCATGGCAGGCTCCGTCGTGCTGACGATTCCCGTGGTACTCCTTTTCTACGCGGCCGAACGGCTCCTCACCGAGGGCCTGACCAGCGGCGCGGACAAGAGCTGAGCACCATGGCCCGACACGAGGGGGAGCGAGCACGGATGGCTACGCCCTGGAGCACCGCCGGACACCTGCTGGAACTGATCAGGACCGGACAGGCGACCACCCGTGGGGAACTCCAGCGCGTGACGGGCCTCTCGCGCTCCACCGTCGGCCAGCGGCTGGACCAGCTCTTCGCCGCCGGCTGGCTGCGGACCGTACCCGGCGGGCAGTCCACCGGCGGACGGCCCTCCACGCACCTGCAGTTCGACGCCGGGCACGCCGCCGTGCTCGCCGCCGACCTGGACACCACCTCCGCCCGCGCGGCGGTGCTGGACCTGTCCGGCCGGGTACTGGCCGAGCACACCGGGGAGTTGCTGCTCGACCAGGGCCCGGACCGGGTGCTGGACGAGCTCGGCCGCTGGTTCGCCAAGCTCGTCGTGGCCGCCGGCGTCCCGGCGGCCACCGTGTGCGGCGTCGGGCTGTCGGTGCCCGGCCCCGTCGACTGGACCACCGGCGTGGTGGTCCGGCCGCCGATCATGCCCGGCTGGGACGGGTACCCCGTCCCCGCCCGCATGCAGGAGGCGCTGGCCCGCCACGCCGGCCTGCCCGCCTCGGTGCCGGTCCTCGTCGACAACGACGCCAACCTGATGGCCCTGGGCGAACAGCGCGACTCCTGGCGCGACTGCTCGGCCTTCGTCCTGGTCAAGGTCTCCACTGGCATCGGCGCGGGCGTCGTCATCGACGGCACCGCCTTCCGCGGGATCGACGGCGGCGCGGGCGACCTCGGGCACATCCGCCTGCACGACGCGTCCGACGCCCTGTGCATGTGCGGCTCCCACGGCTGCCTCGCCGCCGTCGCCAGCGGCCGCGCGCTGGCCGGGCAGCTCAGCGCCCTCGGCGTACCGGCCGGCTCCGCCGCGCAGGTGCGCGAGCACCTCGACGCTGGCCACCCCGACGCGGTGCGCCTCGCCCGCGAGGCCGGCCGGCGCTGCGGCGAGGTGCTGGTCACGGTCGTCACCCTGCTCAATCCCGGTGTCCTGATGATCGCCGGAGACCTCGCCGAGACCCACTTCGTCACCGGGGTGCGCGAACTGCTGTACCAGCGCGCCCTGCCCCGGGCCACCCGCAACCTGCAGGTCGTGACCTCCCGCCTCGGTCACCGCGCCGCCCTCGCCGGCGCCACCGCCATGGTGGTCGAGTACCTCTACGCCCCGGACCAGGCCAACGAACGGCTGGCCGCCGCGGCCCCCAACTGACCCTGGAGCACCACCGTGAACACCCCTGCCCCCGTCGAGGTCGGACTGATCGGCGCCGGCCCCTGGGCCCGCACGATGCACGCGCGGATCCTGGCCGCCGGACCCGAGACCCGGCTCACCGCCGTCTGGGCCCGGCGGACCGAGGCCGCCCGCGAGATCGCCGACACCTACGGCGCGGTGACGGCCGGCAGCCCGGAGGAACTCTTCGACCGCTGCGAGGCGGTGGCGTTCGCCGTGCCGCCCGCCGTCCAGGCCGAACTCGCCGTATGCGCCGCCAAGGCCGGCAAGGCCCTGCTGCTGGAGAAGCCGCTCGGCCCCGACCTGGCCTCGGCACGCGCGGTCGCCGACGCCGTCGCGGAGGCCGGCGTCGTCTCCCAGATGGTGCTGACCAAGCGCTACCAGGCCGAGACCCGCGACTTCCTGCGCCGCGCACAGGAGGCCGAGATCACCGGCGCGCGGTCCTGCTACTTGCACGGGGCCTTCCTGGGCGGGGAGTTCGCCACCGGCTGGCGCCTGGAACAGGGCGCCCTGCTCGACCTCGGCCCGCACCTGATCGACCTGCTCGACGCCGCCGTCGGCCCCATCACCTCCATCCGTGCCACCGGCGACCCCCGGAAGTGGGTCGAGGTCACCTGCGAGCACGAGAACGGCGCGGTCAGCCAGGCCTCCCTCTCCGGCAGCGTCCGGCTGCCGAAGCCCCGGACCCGCATCGAACTCCTCGGCCCGGGCGGAGAGCTCGTGTACGACACCTCCGTCATCGACCACGAGGAGGGCTGGCCCGTCCTGCGCGCCGAGTTCGCCGCCGCCGTCCGCTCCGGCCGCGCGGGCGAGCTCGACGCGCGGCGCGGACTGCGCCTGCAGGAGCTGATCGACGCGGCCCTGCGGTGACGTCCGGCGGTGACGTCCTGCGGTGACGACTGGCGCTGATACCCGGCGGGCATCACAGGGCCGGGAACAGGTCTTGGACGCGCCGCCCGCCCCGCCGGAAGACTCGGAGGTGTCACAGCACACCACGAGAAGGGCGAACGTCATGAAGGTCTTCCTCACCGGAGGCTCCGGCTACGTCGGGCGGGCCACCATCGAGGCCCTGGTGCGCCGGGGCGTCCAGGTCGCCGCCCTGGCGCGCAGCGAGGACTCGGCCCGGACCGTCCGCGACCTCGGGGCCGTCCCCGTACCGGGGGACCTGACCGCGACGAACGTGCTGCGGGCCGCCGCACGCGCCGCCGACGGGGTCGTCCACCTGGGCCAGCACTACGGTCCCGACACCGCCGAGGTCGACCGTGCGGCGGCCGAGGCACTGCAGGACGGCGCCGGGCCGCGTCCCTACGTCCACACCGGCGGGGTGTGGGTCTACGGCGACACCGACGGCGTGGCGGACGAGGACGCCCCGCTCTCCCCGCCGCGCATCACCGCCTGGCGGAGGGAGAACGAGAAGCGCGTCCTGGCCCGCGCCGCGACCGGCGAGCGGCCCGTCCTGGTCATGCCCGGCCTGGTCCACGGCCGCTCGGGCGGGCTCGTCGAGACGTTCTACGCGGCCCCGGGCCGTGAGACCGGTTCCGTGCCCTGCGTCGGCGACGGGGCCAACCACTGGTCGACCGTCCACGTCGACGACGTCGCCGAGCTCTACGTGCTGGCCCTCGACGCCGCGCCCGGCTCCGTCTACGCCGGGGTCGACGACCTCCACCCGACGCAGGCCGAGGTCGCCCACGCGGTCAGCCGGGCGATCGGCCGGCCCGGACCCGTCCGGCACCTGACGGAGGCGGAGGCCGAGCAGCGGATGGGCCCCATCGCGGAGGCCTTCGCCCTCGACCAGCGGCTCACCGGTGCCCGGGCCCGCCGCGAGCTGGGCTGGCGGCCCACCCGGCGCGACCTGGCGGCCGACCTCGCCCGCCCGTGAGCCCGCTCCCCTCAGAAGCGCGGTCCGGGCGGATACGCTCGGATGTGTCCGTCCCGGCGAGGAACGAGGAGGGGCCCGTGGACCTCGATCTCCGCAAGCTGCGGTACTTCGTCGCGGTGGCCGAGGAACTGCACTTCGGCAGGGCCGCGGAACGCCTGCACATCGCGCAGCCCGTGCTGTCGCGGCAGATCAGGGCGCTGGAGGACGAACTCAAGGTGCGGCTGTTCTCCCGCGACCGCCGCAGCACCGAGCTGACCGCCGCCGGCACGCAGCTCCTCTCCGACGCCGGACCGCTCCTGGCGGCCGCCGACGCCACCCGGCGGCGCGTCACCCGTGCTGCCCGGGGCCACGCCTCCTTCACCGTGGGATTCATGCCGGGGCTGATCGTCACGGGTGCCGTGCGGGAGTTCTCCGGCCGGCACCCGGACCTGTCGGTCGAGGTCGTCAGGACGGGCTGGGACGACCAGACGGAGGTCATCCTCGACGGGCGCGTCGACATCGGCTACGTCAGGATGCCCGTCGACACCCGGGGCCTGGCGACCCGCAGCCTCCTCGCCGAGCCCCGCGTCGCCGTCCTGCCCGCGGACCACCCCTGTGCCGGCAAGCCCGTCCTCGGCATCGCGGACCTCGCCGGCGAGCACCTCCTGCAGGACCCGGCCGCCGTGCCCGAGTGGCGGGACGTCGCCCGGGAACCCGCCGGTCCGGGACGCCGGCCGGACGTACCGGTCTTCCGCTCCGTCGAGGAGAAGCTCGAGAGCGTGGCGGCGGGGCGCGGGGTCGTCGTGCTGCCGCTCTCCACCGCGACGTACTACACCCGTGCCGACATCGCCCACGTCGAGATCGAGGACATCGGCCCCAACCGGGTGTTCCTGGCCTGGGACGGCAACCGGCACGACCCGCTGATCGAGGAGTTCGCCGACATCGCCGTCGCCCGCGCCGACTCGTCCGCCTGACCGCTGAACGGTTTCCGCACCCGGTCCGTACTGAGGGCACGGGGACGAGAGGAGAGGCCCCGCGCGAAGGCGCGACGGGGTGGCGGAGCGGGAGAGAGACGCCGATGAATCTTGACGTGGTGGGGGAGCCGGGGCCGACGGGTGCCGGCGGCGAGGCCGACGTCTGGGTGGAGAACTGGGGAGCGCAGGCCATGTGCCGGATGGAGGACCCGGACGTGCTGTTCGTCCAGGGGGCCGCCCAGAAGCGGGTCAAGGCGGTGTGCGGCGGTTGCCCCGTGCGCACCGAGTGCCTGGCCGACGCCCTCGACAACCGTACCGAGTTCGGGATCTGGGGCGGCATGACGGAGCGTGAGCGCCGCGCTCTGCTGCGCCGCCGCCCCACCGTCACGTCCTGGCGCACCCTGCTGCGGACGGCACGCCAGGCCTACGAGCGGGGACCGCAGCGGGCCTCCGCCTGAAGCGCGGCCGCACACCGGCGGCGGCAGGCCCCAGCAGCGTTGTCGGACCACGCTGTTACGGTCACCTGCCATGGCGGCGGACGATGGAATCGCGTGGATCGGCGGGCGCTGGCCGGATTCAGACGACCCCCTCCTGGCGGTGCAGGCCGGTCTCGTGTTCGCGGAGCACGTCGCGCCGCAGGACCTCGCGGTGGTCTTCGGCGCCGTCCCCTGGGAGATCCCCGAGCCCGTCGGCGCCGAGGCCAAGGCCGTCCACGAGAGGACCCACCCCCGCATCCGGGTTCCCGACGAACCCCGCCTCACCGCCTACGGGAAGGAAGGGGACTGGTCCTTCCTCGCCGGGGCCTTCGACTACCTGGTCCACTTCCGGGAGGGCTTCGCGCTGCCCCGGGGGACGGGCCGGGCGGTCCTCCTCTACAACATCGCCGCAAAGGGCATGTACTGCATGGCCTACTTCGAGGACGGCCGCCAGGTGTGGAGCGGCGAGATCCACGGCCGCTTCGCCGGCGCGGCCGGACCGGACGGCGGACACTACTTCGACCATGCGCCGGAGATGTCCTTCCTCAACTGGGCCATGCACGACGCGGGATGCCGTCCCGAGGTCCGCTACGCCGCCGGGCGCCCGGTCTTCGAGGACGAAGGCCGGATCACCGACTGGCGGGAGCGGTTCCTCAAGGGACTGGAGATCGCCTTCGGGATCTCCGTGTGCCAGGAGGCCTTCGACGCGGGCCAGTACCCGCTGGCCTCCGTGTGCGAGTCCTGATCACCGCCGGGCCGTTCGAGGGCGCCGGACGCAACCGGGCCGGGCGATCGGGCACCATGGCCCGGTGAGCGCCATCGTCGAGTTCTTCGTGGCGCCGGGTGACGAGACGGCGGCCGCGGTCGTGGTCGGCGGCCCCGGCGGGGCGTTCGAGTCGCTGAAGTACGGCAACTTCGACGCCGAGGAAGCGCTGATCGAGTGGGAGGGCATCGTCACCGGCCGGAGCTTCGGCGAACTCGTCGACGCCGGTGTGCCAGAGCCGTCGCCGCCGCCGGCGACTGGGAGGGTCCCGTCGTCCTCGCCGTTTCCCGAGTCCTTCAGGACGCGCTCGCCGCCGCCGACGCGTCCCGGCTCGCCGAGATCGGCGAAGCGTGGATCCGGCAGCGGGCGGCGGAAGGGGAGGTGCTCGACCACGAGATCGTGACCGAGATCCTGGGCGGTCTCGCCCGGCTGGCCCGCGACATCGGCGGGTGGGACGGCCACCGCCTCCACTGCTGGACGGCGTAGGGGCGCGGGCGTCACCGCCGGTCAACTCCCGCTCGGTCATGCGCCCGTGTCAGTCCGGCGCGCCAGTGCCGTCGATCGCCGTGGCGACGGGCCCGCCCTCGCCGTACGCGTCGAACCCGACGATCCTTCCCTCCTCGACCGTGAAGACGTGAACGACCGCGGAGTCGAAGGGCCCGCCGGTCCCTCGGCCCGCGCCCTGCGTGCGTCCCACGGCGACGACCTGGCCGCCCTCCTCGAAGAGCCGGTCGATCTCGATGCGGCTCTCGATCATGTGGAACGTCCTCTTGAATA
Organism: Streptomyces sp. NPDC008238; assembly: GCF_042956445.1. Lineage (NCBI taxonomy): Bacteria > Bacillati > Actinomycetota > Actinomycetes > Kitasatosporales > Streptomycetaceae > Streptomyces > Streptomyces sp. NPDC008238. The sequence goes on from NZ_JBIBGK010000001.1 coordinate 582,377, forward strand.
ACGCCGCGAAACCGGCGAGTCCGGGGTCCGCGCCACCGGCAGGCAGTGCGTCCGTCACCCGGATCCGGATCCCCGGGGAGGCGATGGCGGCCAGGGTGTCCCGGTCGGACCGCAGCATGGCGTCGTACATCGCCTCGGCGACCTCCTGTGGGGCCGCGCTCCCGGATCCTGGCGTCTCGGGCATGGCGATCTCCTGAGGTGATTCAAGGATCAACTGTTGGGAAGGTTGTCGGATCGTAGGCGAGCATAGGGGAATCGGGGGTTCCTTCGCCGGACGGTCCGAAGGGCGGGACCCGGCACACGTTCCGTGGCCCGCTCGGGGCGTGCCACGGGTCAGGACCGAACACCTCGTGGCGGATCGCCGCGGGAGCCACCCCGGCCGGGTCCTCGTACCGGACGTGCGGCCGCCCGCCGAGCCGCCGCACGCACTCCTCCGCCTCGCAGCGCAGCGGATGCGTCCACGAGGTGCGGTCGTCGTCGGGGACCACCTCGCCGTACGGCGTGACATCCGGACGGTGACCCCGAGCCCCAGGTGCTCGTGCGGGAAGAGCGACAGGCGCCGACGACAGGCCGGCTGAACTGGCGCAGCCGGAACGCGCCGTCGGGCAGCGCGACGGCCATGGTGATGTACGGCCCGGCCGGGGAACGGCCCGGCCGCGGCGCGCCCACCGGGCCGCGCGCGGCCTTCGGGCGGGGCGCGTCAGCCGAGCCCGTCGAGGAATGCGGCCATCGCCTGGCGCAGCGCGTCCGGGCGCTCCAGGTGCAGGTCGTGGCCGGTCCCCGGTACGCAGACGGCCACCGCCCGCGGCTGCCGGCGGCACATCTCCTCGGCCTCCGAAGCGTGGCCACCAGCCGTCCTCGCGCCGCTCCAGGCCCTCCGCCCAGCCCCGGCCGACCGGGCCGCCGCCGAGGAACGCGGCGGCGGACTCCACCGAGGGGAAGGGCACCGGCCAGGAGTCCAGCCACGCCCCGATGTCCGCGGGAACACTCGGGTTCGGTCCTCCGGGTCCCGCCTCGACCAGCACCAGGGCGCGGACCAGATCCGGGCGGGCCGCGGCCGTCAGCATCGCCGTGTGGCCGCCGAGCGACTGGCCCACCAGGATCACCGGCCCGGTGCCCGACGCCTCGGCGACGGCCACGGCGTCGTCCACGTAGGCCGCGCGGGATACGTCCCCGGGGCGCCGTTCGGAGGCGCCGTGCCCCCGCTGGTCCACGGCGACCACGCGATGACACGGGCTCAGCCACCGCGCGGTGTCGTCCCATTCGCCCGCGTGCCCCGCCCGGCCGTGCAGCAGCACCACCGACGGCTCCGGACCCGGCCGCACGCGGCACTCCAGCCGTACGCCCTCGCGGACCACCGTCATCCGGGACCACGTCATCGACAACCCCCTCCGTCGTCCCGCACCCTGCCGGACGCGGCGTCCGCCCGCAAACGACACCTCCCGGGGCCGCTCGCGAAAGCGGCCTCCGGGTGCCTTTCGGCGGTTTCTTCCCGGGCACCCACCCCGGTGGTACGGTCCGGTCCAGTCGTGGCCCCGTCCGGAGGGTGACGAGACGCACCCGAGGACGACCGGCGAGGGAGAAGCGCGACGTGAGACGGATGACGGCCCGTCCGGCCAACGGCCATCAGGCGCGGGTGCTGCGCCTGCTGCGCGACGCCGGCCCGCAGTCGCGGGCCGTGCTCGGCGACCAGGTGGAGCTCTCCCGGTCCAAGCTGGCCGTCGAGGTCGAACGCCTTCTGGAGACGGGGCTCGTGGTCCCCGACGGACTCGCCGCCTCCCGCGGCGGACGGCCCTCCCACAACCTGCGCCTCGCGCCCTCGCTGCGCTTCCTCGGCGTCGACATCGGCGCCACCTCGGTGGACGTCGCCGTCACCAACGCCGAGCTGGAGGTGCTCGGCCACCGTGCCGCGCGGTTCGACGTGCGTGAGGGACCGGTCGCCGTGTTCGAGCAGGTCCTGGCCATGGCGGCCGAACTGCGCGCCGCCGGCGCCGCGGAGAGCTTCGACGGGGCGGGGATCGGGGTGCCCGGTCCGGTGCGCTTCCCCGACGGCGTGCCGGTCGCCCCGCCGATCATGCCCGGCTGGGACGGATTCCCCGTCCGGGAGGCGATGAGCCAGGAACTCGGGTGTCCCGTCCTCGTCGACAACGACGTGAACCTGATGGCGCTGGGGGAGCAGCACGCCGGGGTCGCCCGTTCCGTGCGGGACTTCCTCTTCGTCAAGATCGGCACCGGGATCGGCTGCGGCATCGTCGTGGGCGGTCAGGTCCACCGGGGTGTCACCGGCAGCGCCGGGGACATCGGCCACATCCAGGTGGTGCCGGGCGGGCTCCCCTGCGCCTGCGGCAACCACGGCTGCCTGGAGGCCTACTTCGGGGGCAGCGCCCTGGCCCGGGACGCCGCCGCCTCGGCCGCCGTCGGGGAGTCGGCGTCGCTCGCCGAGCGGCTGGCCTCGGCGGGCACCCTGACCTCCGCCGACGTGGCGGCCGCCGCGGCGGGCGGGGACGGAGTGGCACTCGACCTCATCCGGCAGGGCGGCAACCGCACCGGCCAGGTGATCGCCGGCCTGGTGAGCTTCTTCAACCCCGGACTCGTCGTGATCGGCGGTGGGCTCACCGGCCTGGGGCACACGCTGCTGGCGAGCATCCGCAGCCAGGTGTACGGCCAGTCGCTGCCGCTCGCGACCGGCAACCTGCCGATCGTCCTCAGCGAACTCGGCCCGGCCGCAGGCGTGGTCGGCGCCACCCGTCTGATCAGCGACCACGTCTTCTCGCCGGTGTGACCCCCGGCGGCACCGCCCGCCGGTACGCGGGGACGTCGCCCGCCGTTCGCCACGGCGCTGCCCCGCGTTGGGCGCCCCCCGTGTCCACTTCCCTTGCGTCGCAGGTGAGTTGGCACGCCTCAAGACTTTGTCCTGGAACCGGAAAAAGACCTTCCCGATTCCTGCGCAACTTCTTCCCCCACTGGGCGGGCGCTGCTACTTTCCCATCGAAAGCCTGACGGAGCGGGACCGGCCGATGCCGGTCCGGTATCCCCATGCCGCGGCCGGGGGAGGTGAGGGGCACGTGAGACGCATGACAGCTCGACCCGCCAACGCGCACCAGGCGCGGCTCCTGCGGCTGCTCCGCGACGGCGGGCCCAACTCCCGTGCCCAGATGGGGGACCAGATCGACCTGTCCCGTTCCAAGCTCGCCGTCGAGGTCGACCGGCTGCTGGAGACGGGCCTCGTCGTCGCGGACGGACTCGCCGCCTCGCGCGGCGGACGGCGTTCGCACAACATCAGGCTCGCGCCCTCACTGCGCTTCCTCGGCGTCGACATCGGCGCCACCTCGGTGGACGTCGCCGTCACCAACGCCGAACTGGAGGTGCTCGGCCACCTCAACCACCCGATGGACGTGCGCGAAGGACCGGTCGCCGTCTTCGAGCGGATCCTCGAGATGGCCGCCAAACTCCGCGCCGCCGGCCTTGCCGAGGGCTTCGACGGGGCGGGGATCGGGGTGCCGGGACCGGTGCGCTTCCCCGAGGGCGTCCCCGTCGCCCCGCCGATCATGCCCGGCTGGGACGGCTTCCCGGTCCGCGAGGCACTCAGCCAGGAACTGGGCTGCCCCGTCATGGTCGACAACGACGTGAACCTGATGGCCATGGGGGAGCAGCACGCCGGGGTCGCCCGCTCCGTCGGCGACTTCCTCTGCGTCAAGATCGGCACCGGCATCGGCTGCGGCATCGTCGTCGGCGGTGAGGTGCACCGCGGTGTGACGGGCAGCGCCGGCGACATCGGCCACATCCGGGTCGAAGCCGACGGGCGTGCCTGCGCCTGCGGCAACAAGGGCTGCCTGGAGGCCCACTTCAGCGGCGCCGCGCTCGCCCAGGACGCCCTGGAGGCGGCCAGGACGGGACGGTCCGCCGCCCTCGCCGCCCGCCTCGAGGCGGCCGGGCAGCTCTCCGCCGTCGACGTCGCCGCGGCGGCCGCGGTGGGCGATGCGGCGGCGCTGGAACTCATCCGCGAGGGGGGCAACCGCGTCGGGCAGGTCATCGCCGGACTCGTCAGCTTCTTCAACCCCGCGCTGGTCGTGATCGGCGGCGGCGTCACCGGCCTCGGCCACACGCTGCTCGCCAGCATCCGCAGCCAGGTCTACCGCCAGTCGCTGCCGCTCGCGACCGGCAACCTGCCCATCGTCCTGGGTGAACTGGGTCCCACCGCCGGTGTGATCGGCGCGGCCCGGCTCATCAGCGACCACGTGTTCTCCCCGGCCTGATCCCCCCACCGGCCGCACGCTCCACCGGCACCACGGCACCACCGGCTCCACCTGCACGCTCCGCACGCGCACGTGTCACCCGCACCCGCCGAGGGGATCGTCATGGCACCTGAACCACCGGCACCGCCGCCGCCCCCGACAGCAGCGCCGCTGCTCACCATGTCCGGCATCACCAAGTCCTTCCCCGGCGTCCGCGCCCTGGACGGCGTCGACCTGGACGTCCAGGCCGGCGAGGTGCACTGCCTCCTCGGCCAGAACGGCGCGGGGAAGTCCACCCTGATCAAGGTGCTCGCCGGGGCCCACCAGCCCGACGGCGGCGAGATCACCTGGCGCGGGGAACCGGTGGCGCTGAAGTCGCCGATCGCCGCCATGCGGCTCGGCATCGCCACCATCTACCAGGAACTCGACCTGGTCGAGGGGCTGTCGGTGGCCGAGAACGTCTTCCTCGGCCACGAGCCGACCACCGCCGGGTTCGTCGTGCGCGGGGGTGACGCCCGCCGGGAGGCCGCCGTCCTGCTGCGCCGGCTCGGCCACGCCGAGATCGACCCGGCCCGCCACGTCGGCGACCTCTCGGCCGCCCAGCAGCAGATCGTCTCGATGGCCCGCGCGCTCTCCCACGACGTGCGCCTCATCGTCATGGACGAGCCGTCCGCCGCGCTCGACCCGGAGGAGACCGACAACCTGCTCCGCATCGTCGGGCAGCTGACCGCCGACGGCGTCGCGGTCGTCTACATCTCCCACCGGCTCGAGGAGATCCGCCGCGTCGGCGACCGGGTCACCGTCCTCAAGGACGGCCGCGCGGTCGCCGGGGGGCTCCCCGCCAAGTCCATGCCGACACGGGACATCGTGGCGCTCATGACGGGCCGCGACGTCGAGTACGTCTTCCCGCCGCGCCCGGCGGGACCGCGCTCCGGCGACCCCGTGCTGCGGGTCGAAGGGCTCGCCAGGGACGGCGAGTTCGCCGCCGTCGACCTGGAGGTGCGCCCGGGCGAGATCGTCGGGCTCGCCGGACTCGTGGGCTCCGGACGCTCGGAGATCCTCGAGACGCTCTACGGCGCCCGGAAGCCCACCGCCGGCCGGGTCACCGTCGACGGCCGTCCGCTCAAGCCCGGCAGCGTCCGGTCGGCCGTCCGCGCCGGGCTGGGACTGGCACCCGAGGAGCGCAAGGCCCAGGCGCTGCTGATGCTGGAGTCCGTCACGCGCAACGTGTCGGTCTCCACCCTCGCCCGCTTCTCCCGGGCCGGCTGGCTGGACCGCAAGGAGGAACGGCGGGCCGCCCGGGAGTCCACCCGGTCGCTGTCGCTGCGGCCCGACAATCCGGACGCCCGGGTGCGCACCCTGTCCGGAGGCAACCAGCAGAAGGCCGTGCTGGCCCGCTGGCTGCTGCGCGGCTGCCGCGTCCTGCTGCTCGACGAGCCGACCCGCGGCGTCGACGTGGGTGCCCGCGCCGAGCTCTACGCGGTGATCCGCAGGCTCGCCGACGACGGCCTGGCCGTACTGCTCGTGTCCAGCGAGGTCCCCGAGGTCCTGGGGCTCGCGGACCGGGTGCTGGTGCTCCGCGAGGGACGCGTCGTGCACGCGGCGCCCGCGACGGAGCTGGACGAACACCGCGTACTCGACCTCGTCATGGAAGGGAGCCCGAGCCGATGACGCAGCCCGCCTCCGAGGCCCCGCAGGCACCGAAGCCGCCCGCGGAAGCGCCTCCCGTCACGAAGGGCGGCGACCGGCGCCCGGCGCTGGGGTTCCACGCCGACCTCCGGAACCTGTCCCTGCTCGGCGTCCTCGCCGCCCTCGTCCTCGTCGGAGGCATCACGCAGCCCGACAGTTTCCTGGACGTCTCCAACCTCCAACTGGTCCTCACCCAGGCGTCCGTCATCGGTGTCGTCACCGTCGGCATGACCTTCGTGATCACCAGCGGGGGCATCGACCTGTCCGTGGGCGCGATCGTCGCCCTCGCCTCCGTGTGGGCGACGACGCTCGCCACCCAGGAGTACGGCTTCACCGGCATCCTGTTCACCGCGGTCGTCGTCGGCGTCGGCTGCGGGCTGGTCAACGGGGTGCTCATCGCCTACGGCGGCATGGTGCCGTTCATCGCGACCCTGGCCATGCTCGCCTCGGCGCGCGGGCTCGCCCTGTACCTCACCGACGGCAAGACGCAGATCGTCACCGTGTCCTCGGTGCTCGACCTCGGCCTTCCCGACAGCTACGTCCTCGGCGTCCCGCCGCTGGTGCTGGTCTTCGCCGCGGTCACCGTCGTCGGCTGGCTGGTGCTGAACCGGACGACCTTCGGACGCAGGACGGTGGCCGTCGGCGGCAACGCGGAGGCGGCCCGCCTGGCCGGCATCGACGTCCGCCGGCAGCGGCTCTACCTCTACCTGCTGTCCGGGCTGTGCTGCGGCATCGCGGCCTTCATGCTGATCATCCTGTCCGGCTCGGGCCAGAACACCAACGGCAACCTCTACGAACTCGACGCCATCGCCGCGGCGATCATCGGCGGCACGCTGCTCAGCGGCGGCCGCGGCACGATCGTCGGCTCCGTCCTGGGCGTGCTGGTGTTCATCACCATCCAGAACATCTTCGCCCTCAACAACCTGGAGAGCGCCGTCCAGCAGATCGCCAAGGGAGCGATCATCGTGGCCGCCGTCCTGGTCCAGCGCAGCACCGTGCGCAACGGCGACGGCTGACAAGGCCCGTCGCACCCCGCTCCACCCGACAACCCGCACGCGCCCCGCACCGCCCTATCCCGGAGGGTTTCACCGCCATGCCACGAATCCCGGTCACCAGCCGCAGAGGACTGCTCTTCGGCGCCGCCGCCGTCTCCGCCGGAGCGGCCCTCACCGCCTGCACCAGCAACGAGCCGAAGAAGGCCGGCACGGCCGCCACCACGGCGGCCGCCGCCGACGACAAGCCCGGCACGCCGGTCACGATCGGCTTCGCCGGCCCGCAGGCCGACCACGGCTGGCTCAACGCCATCAACCAGAACGCCAAGGACCGTGCCGCGAAGTACTCCGAGGTGACGCTGGAGATCACCGAGGGCTCCAACGACACCGCCGCCCAGATCGGGCAGATCCAGACCCTGATCAACAAGAAGGTCGACGTCCTGGTCATCCTGCCGGCCGACGGCAAGGCCCTCACCCAGGTGGGCCTGCAGGCCATGAAGGCCGGCATCCCGGTGATCAACCTGGACCGGATCTTCGCCTCCCCGCAGGCGTACCGCTGCTGGATCGGCGGCGACAACTACGGCATGGGGCTCAACGCCGGCCGCTACATCGGCGAGCAGCTCAAGGACAAGCCGGACGCCAAGGTCGTCGAGCTCGCCGGCATCGACAACCTGGAGCTCACCCGGCAACGCACCCAGGGCTTCGACGACGCCCTGAAGAACTACCCCAACATCAAGAAGGTGGCCCGGCAGGCCGCCGAGTTCACCGTCGAGACCGGCCAGGCCAAGATGGCCCAGCTGCTGCAGGCGCAGAAGCAGTTCGACGCGCTGTGGAACCACGACGACGACCAGGGCGTCGGCGCCCTGCGCGCCATCGCGCAGGCGGGCCGCGACGACTTCTTCATGGTCGGCGGCGCCGGTTCCAAGGCGGCGATGGACGCCATCAAGGCCGACAACGGCGTGCTGAAGGCCACCGTCCTCTACCCGCCCACCATGGCCGCCTCCGCCATCGACCTGGCCCGCGCGCTCGGCCAGAAGAAGGGCGTCGGCGGGATGGCGGAGCTGGAGATCCCCGCGTCGATCACCCTGTACTCCGCCGTCGTCACCAAGGAGAACGTCGACGAGTACCTGCCGACGGGCTTCATTTAACGGATCCGCCCCGCCCGTCCGAACCGAGCAACCGACGAGGAGCAACGGCATGGCTGATATGGCCGGCAACGAAGACAGTGAGGCAGGGGCCGCTTCGCCGGCGCTCGGCATCGGCATGGTCGGCTACGCCTTCATGGGCGCCACCCACTCCCACGCGTGGCGCACCGTGGGCCACGTGTTCGACCTGCCGATGAGGCCCGTCCTGGCCGCGATCGGCGGCCGGGACGAGGGGGCCGTCCGGGCCGCGGCCGCCCGGCACGGCTGGGCGGCCGCGGAGACGGACTGGCGGGCCCTGGTGGACCGGGACGACGTCCAGCTGGTGGACGTGTGCACCCCCGGTGACAGCCACGCCGAGATCGCCGTCGCGGCGCTCGAGGCGGGCAAGCACGTGCTGTGCGAGAAGCCGCTGGCCAATTCGGTCGCCGAGGCCGAGGTCATGGCCGCGGCGGCCGAACGGGCCGCCGCCCGCGGCCAGGTGGCCATGGTCGGCTTCAACTACCGGCGGGTGCCGGCGGTCGCCTACGCCCGCCGGCTCATCGCGGACGGGAGGGTCGGCGCGATCCGCCACGTGCGGGTGACCTACCTCCAGGACTGGCTGGTCGACCCGGACTTCCCGCTGACCTGGCGGCTGAAGCGCGAGTACGCGGGTTCGGGGGCGCTGGGGGACCTCGGCGCGCACGCCGTCGACCTGGCCCAGTACCTGGCGGGGGAGCTCCTGGTGGGCGTCTCGGCGCTCACCGAGACCTTCGTGCGGGACCGGCCCGAGCTGGACGGCGCCTCGTCGGGGCTGTCGGCCTCCGGGGGCGGACGGCGGGGACCCGTGACGGTCGACGACGCGGCGCTGTTCACCGGGCGCCTCACCTCGGGGGCGCTCGCCTCGTTCGAGGCCACCCGGATGGCGTCGGGGCGCAAGAACGCCCTGCGGCTGGAGATCAACGGCGAGCGCGGCTCACTCGCCTTCGACCTGGAGCGGCTGAACGAGCTGTCGTTCCACGACCACACCGAGCCCGCCGAATCGGCCGGCTTCCGGCGGATCCTGGTCACCGAGCCGGGGCATCCGTACCTTGAGGCCTGGTGGCCGCCCGGCCACGCGCTCGGCTACGAGCACACCTTCACCCACCAGGCGCGCGACCTCGTCGTCGGCATCGCGGAGGGGGTCGCCCCGGCGCCCTCCTTCGCCGACGGCCTGCAGGTGCAGCGCGTCCTGGCGGCGGTGGAGGAGAGCGCCGAGAAGAACGCCGTCTACACCCCCGTCCACACCCCTGTCCCGTCCTGACCACGCCCGCATCGAGGAGGTCCTCGCCGTGCCACGACCCTTCACCCTCTTCACCGGCCAGTGGGCCGACCTGCCCCTGGAGGAGGTCTGCCGGCTCGCCCGTGACTTCGGTTACGACGGGCTCGAACTCGCCTGCTGGGGCGACCACTTCGAGGTCGACAAGGCCCTCGCCGACCCCGCGTACCTGGACGGGCGGCGGGCACTGCTCGACAAGTACGGACTGAAGTGCTGGGCCGTCTCCAACCACCTGGTCGGCCAGGCCGTCTGCGACAACCCGATCGACGAGCGCCACAAGGGGATCCTGCCCGCCCGCATCTGGGGCGACGGTGAGCCGGAGGGCGTGCGGCAGCGCGCCGCGCGGGAGCTGGCCGACACCGCGCGCGCCGCGGCGGCCTTCGGGGTGCGCACCGTCATCGGCTTCACCGGATCGTCGATCTGGCACCTGGTCGCCATGTTCCCGCCGGTCCCGGAGCGGATGATCGAGCGCGGCTTCGAGGACTTCGCCGAGCGGTGGAACCCGGTCCTCGACGTCTTCGACGCCGAAGGGGTCCGCTTCGCCCACGAGGTCCACCCGGCCGAGATCGCCTACGACTACTGGACCACCCACCGCGCGCTGGAGGCCGTCGGCCACCGGCCGGCCTTCGGGCTGAACTTCGACCCGAGCCACTTCGTGTGGCAGGACCTCGACCCCGTCGGGTTCCTGTGGGACTTCAAGGACCGCATCTACCACGTCGACTGCAAGGAGGCCCGCAAGCGCCTCGACGGCCGTAACGGGCGCATGGGCTCCCACCTGCCGTGGGGCGACCCGCGGCGCGGCTGGGACTTCGTCTCGGCCGGGCACGGCGACGTGCCGTGGGAGGACGTGTTCCGGATGCTGCGGTCGATCGGATACGACGGCCCGATCTCGGTCGAGTGGGAGGACGCCGGGATGGACCGCCTCGCCGGTGCGCCGGAAGCGCTTTCTCTCCTGAAGCGGTACGACTTCGACCCGCCGACGGCTTCCTTCGACGCCGCGTTCGGAGGCAACGACTAGGGCGTCACCGCAGGTCACAGCAGACAGTCCACAGCCCGGCGGCTCACCGCCGCCGGGCCTGTCGGGCTGTCCGGACACCTCTTTGTCCTGAGCCTGGAGAAAGTTCAACTTATCTGCCGCACAAGGGCTTTCGGTCCCGGACGAACCCGGCTACCGTCCCTGAGGTGTACAGGACACGGGCCTGAAACACGAGGCCGGTCCTGACGTGGCACCCCCGACCAGCGTGACGGCGCACGCCGGTCCCCGGATCTTCCGCACGGCAGCTGCATCCGCCCGTACGACCTTCCCGGAGGACACACGTGCACAGAAAACGGCCCGGAGCACCCAGAACCCGATTCCGTCAGGGGCTCGCGCTCCTCACCGGCGGCCTCCTCGCCGCCACGTCCCTCGTCGTCTCCGCCCCATTAGGCGCCTCGGCCCGACCTCTCGACACGGAGCCCGCGGCCGCGGCGGCGGAGGAGTTCCAGCAGGTCACCCTCGCCAAGGGGGAGCCCGAGACCGGCGAGCCCATGTCGCTCGCGGTCCTGCCCGACCGCAGCGTGCTGCACACCTCGCGGGACGGCGAGCTGCGCAGGACCGACGCCGCCGGCGACACCACCGTCATCGGCACCGTCCCCGTCTACACGCACGACGAGGAGGGCCTGCAAGGCGTCGGCATCGACCCGGACTTCGACGAGAACCGGGCGATCTTCCTCTACTACGCGCCCCCGCTCGACACCCCCGCGGGCGACGCCCCCGACCAGGGCACCGAGGCCGACTTCGCCAAGTTCGACGGCGTCAACCGCCTCTCGCGCTTCACACTGAACGCCGACTGGACCCTCGACCTCGCCAGCGAGAAGAAGGTCCTCGACGTCTCCACCACCCGCGGCATCTGCTGCCACGTCGGCGGTGACATCGACTTCGACGCCCAGGGCAACCTGTACCTGTCGACCGGCGACGACTCCAACCCCTTCGCGTCCGACGGCTTCACGCCCATCGACGACCGCCCGGGCCGCAACCCCGCCTACGACGCCCGCCGCACCTCCGGCAACACCAACGACCTGCGCGGCAAGCTGCTGCGGATCAAGGTCGCCGACGACGGGTCGTACACCATCCCCGAGGGCAACCTCTTCGCCCCGGGCACGGACAGGACCCGCCCCGAGATCTACGCCATGGGCTTCCGCAACCCGTTCCGCTTCAGCGTGGACAAGGCGACCGGCATCGCCTACGTCGGCGACTACGGTCCCGACGCCGGCGCGGCCGACCCCGGGCGCGGCCCCGGCGGCCAGGTCGAGTTCGCCCGCGTGACGGAGGCCGGCAACTTCGGATGGCCGTTCTGCACCGGGGACAACGACCCGTACGTCGACTACGACTTCGCCACCGGGCAGTCCGGCGCGGCCTTCGACTGCGCCGCCCCGAAGAACGACTCGCCGTACAACACGGGCCTCACCGACCTGCCGCCCGCGCAGGCCGCATGGCTCCCCTACGACGGCGGCTCCGTGCCCGAGTTCGGCTCCGGCTCCGAGTCCCCGATGGGCGGCCCGGTCTACCGGTACGACCCCGAGCTGGACTCCCCGGTGAAGTTCCCCGAGGCCTACGACGGCGACTTCTTCGCCGGCGAGTTCGGGCGCCGCTGGATCAAGCGCATCGAGCAGGGCGGGGACGGCACCGTCCAGTCGATCAACGACGTCCCCTGGACCGGCACGCAGATCATGGACATGGCGTTCGGGCCGGACGGCGCGCTCTACGTCCTGGACTACGGCACCGCCTGGTTCGGCGGCGACGAGCACTCCGCCCTCTACCGGATCGAGAACGCCACCGACGGCCGCTCCCCGACCGCCGAGGCGTCCGCCAACAAGACCTCGGGCGTCGCACCGCTGAAGGTCACCTTCTCCTCGGCCGGCACCACCGACCCCGACGGCGACACGCTCGCCTACAGCTGGGACTTCGGCGACGGCGGCACCTCCACCGCGGCGAACCCCGCGCACACCTACCGCAAGAACGGCACCTACACAGCGACCCTCACGGTGAAGGACCCGACCGGGCGCACCGCGACCGCGAGCGTCCAGGTCGTCGTCGGCAACACCGCGCCCAAGGTGACCCTGGACCTGCCCGCCGAGGGAGCCCTGTTCAGCTTCGGCGACGAGATCCCGTTCAAGGTGACCGTCACCGATCCCGAGGACGGCACCGTCGACTGCTCCAAGGTCAAGGTCACCTACATCCTCGGCCACGACAGCCACGGCCACCCCGTGACCTCCGTCAACGGCTGCTCCGGCACCATCAAGACCTCCGCCGACGGCGGCCACGACCCCAACGCCAACATCTTCGGCGTCATCGACGCCGAGTACACCGACGGCGGGGGCGGCGGCCAGGAGGCGCTCGCCGGCCACGACCAGGCGCAGCTGCAGCCGCGCCACCGGCAGGCCGAGCACTTCACCTCCTCGTCCGGCGTGGACCCCTTCGACAAGGCCGAGGCCCACGGCGGCCGCACGGTCGGCAACATCGACAACGGCGACTGGATCTCCTTCACGCCGTACAACCTCACCGGCTCCGTCCGGCTGACCGCCCGGGTCTCCTCCGGCGGCGCGGGCGGCTTCCTCGAGGTGCGCACCGGCTCGGCGACCGGTCCGATCCTGGGTTCCGCCCCCGTTCCGGTGACCGGCAGCTGGGAGACCTTCCAGGAGATCGACGTACCGCTGCGCGCCGTGCCGAAGAAGACCACCGAGCTCTTCCTGGTCTTCAAGGGCGGCTCCGGAGCGCTCTACGACATGGACGACTTCGAGCTCTCCGACGTCCCGGCCGACCGCGCCGCCAAGCGCGTGCTGGTCTTCTCCAGGACCGCCGGCTTCCGTCACGACGCCATCCCCACCGGGATCGCCGCGCTGAAGGAACTCGGCGCCACCGCCAACATCACCGTCGACGCCACCGAGGAACCGCGCCAGTTCACCAGCAACAACCTGGCGCGCTACGACGCGGTGGTCTTCCTGTCGACCACCGGTGACGTCCTCAACGCCGAGCAGCAGACGGCGTTCGAGAACTACGTCAAGGGCGGGGGCGCCTACATGGGTGTCCACGCCGCGGCCGACACCGAGTACGACTGGCCCTTCTACGGCGGCCTCGTCGGCGCCTACTTCCAGGGGCACCCGCAGATCCAGAAGGCCACCGTCCGTGCCGAGGACCACGACCACCCGGCCACCGCGCACCTCGACGAGGCCGGCTGGGAGCGCACCGACGAGTGGTACAACTACCGCACCAACCCGCGCGGTCAGGCCCGCGTCCTCGCCACCCTGGACGAGACCACCTACCAGGGCGGCACGATGAAGGGCGACCACCCCATCGCGTGGTGCCAGACCTACCAGTCCGGCCGCTCCTTCTACACCGGTCTCGGGCACACCAAGGAGTCCTACGCCGAGCCGGCCTTCCGCCAGCACCTCCTGGGCGGACTGCGCTACGCCGTCGGGCAGGTCAAGGCCGACTGCAAGCCGCAGACGGGCTACCGCGACCTGTTCAACGGGCACACCCTGGAGGGCTGGAAGCAGGCGGGCCCCGGCAAGTTCAACGTCGTCGACGGTGAACTGCGCACCGAGGGCGGCATGGGCCTGCTGTGGTACCAGGCCAAGCAGTTCGGCTCGTACTCGCTGACGCTCGACTGGAAGATGGACGGCGACGACAACTCCGGTGTCTTCGTGGGCTTCCCGGCCTCCGACGACCCGTGGTCCGCGGTCGACAAGGGCTACGAGATCCAGATCGACGCCTCGGACGCCCCCGACCGGACCACCGGCTCCGTCTACAGCTTCAAGTCGGCCAACCTCAAGGCCCGCGACCAGGTGCTGCGTCCGCCGGGTCAGTGGAACAGCTACGAGATCAAGGTCCAGGGTGAACGGCTCCAGGTCTTCCTCAACGGAGTGAAGATCAACGACTTCACCAACACCGACCCGGTCCGCAGTCTGAAGGACGGCTACATCGGCCTGCAGAACCACGGGGCCGCAGACCAGGTGTCCTTCCGGAACGTCAAGATCAAGGAACTGCCCTCCTCGTAGGGCGGGTCCTGCCGGCACCCACGAGCCGGCGGCGGGCGGGGAGACGCCGTGCCCCCGCCCGCCGCCCCCCACCACTCGCACCAGGGAGGCAGCCGTGACGAACCCGCCCGCCCCGGCACCGGCATCGGACAACCAGTCGCCCCCGCGCACCGGGGTGTGGCTGATCGGAGCCCGCGGCTCCGTCGCCACCACCGCCGTCGCGGGATGCGCGGCGGTCACCGCAGGGCTCCACCCGGCGACGGGCATGGTGAGCGAGACCGCGCCCTTCGCGGCGGCCGGGCTCCCACCCCTGCCCTCCCTGGTCTTCGGCGGCCACGACACGGCCGCCTGCCCGCTGGGCAAGCGGGCCGAACAACTCGCGGAGGGCGGCGTGCTGCCGCACGGCCTGCCGACCGCACTCCGCGCCGAACTCGCGGCCGCCGACCGGGAGATCCGCACCGGCGGCCCGCTCCCCGGCGACACCCGCGGCGACGCGGAACTGATCGCCGCGTTCGCGGCGGACATCACCGACTTCACCCGGCGCCACGGCCTGGCCCGGACCGTGGTCGTCAACGTCGCCTCCACCGAGCCCGTCCCCGGGCCCGGCAGCGACCGCATGCCCGCGAGCTCCCTCTACGCGGCGGCGGCCGTCGAGGCCGGATGCGCCTACGTGAACTTCACCCCCTCCACCGGGATGAGGACCCCGGCCCTCGCCGAGGCGGCCTCCGCCCGCGGCCTGCCCCACGCGGGACGGGACGGCAAGACGGGGCAGACCCTCCTGCGCTCCGTCCTCGCCCCGATGTTCGTGCAACGCGCCCTGACGGTACGGGCCTGGTCCGGCACCAACCTGCTCGGCGGCGGCGACGGGGCGGTCCTGGCCGACCCCGCGGCGGCCGCGGCGAAGAACGCCGGCAAGGAACGCGTCCTCGCCGACGCCCTCGGCGCCGCCCCCGAGGGCGAGGTCCACATCGACGACGTCCCGGCCCTCGGCGACTGGAAGACGGCCTGGGACCACATCGCCTTCGACGGCTTCCTCGGCACCCGTATGGTCTTGCAGACCACCTGGCAGGGCTGCGACTCCGCCCTCGCCGCCCCGCTCGTCATCGACCTCGCCCGCTTCGCGGCCCGCGCCCACGAGGTGGGTTTGAGCGGTCCCCTCCCGCAACTGGGCTTCTACTTCAAGGACCCCGATGCCGGCGCCCCCGCGGCGCTGTCCGAGCAGTACGGCGAGTTGCTCGACCTCGCCGCCAGGCTGGGGGAGTCCCGGTGAGCGTTCCGGGAGCACGTGGGCTGCGGGCCCTCGCCGTCGTGGCGGCTCTCGGAGTCCTGACCGCCTTCGCCGCGCGCCGCCCACCGCGCGGTACGGCGCAGGACTGCGTCGCCCTGCCGGGCGGCGCGGGCGGCACCCGTCGGCCCGGGGCGGAGGAGGGGGCCGCCCCGGGGGCGCACGCCGACGCCGCCCCGGCCGGTGCCGCCGGCACGGGGGACGCCGCGGACGCCGTGGGCGCCGTGGGCTCCGCCGGGGCGCAACGGCCCGCGCCGGGCGCGAGGCTGTGGGACTGGGCCGAACTCCTCCGCGTCTCCGCGCTGTTCACCGTCCCGGGTGACGCGCTCGCGGGCGCCGCCGCGACCGGACGGGGCCCCGGTCGCGGCACCTTCCTCGCCATCGGCAGCTCGCTGTGCCTCTACCACGCGGGCATGGCCCTCAACGACTGGGCCGACCGCGACGAGGACGCCGTCGACCGCCCCCACCGCCCCCTGCCGTCGGGCCGGATCAGCCCGGCCGCCGCGCTGACGGCCGCCGCGGCGCTCACCGGGGCCGGTTTGTCGCTGGCCGCCCGCGCGGGCCGCGCCCCGCTCGCCCTCGCCACGATCCTCGCCGCGACGGTCTGGGCGTACGACCTGCGCCTGAAGCACACGGCGGCGGGACCGGCCGCCATGGCGACGGCACGCGCCCTCGACCTCGTGCTCGGCGCGACGGCCACCCGCCCCCGGGCGGTCGCCGCCGCGCTGCCCCACGCAGCCCTGCTCGGCGCGCACACCTACGCCGTCACCACCGTTTCCCGCAACGAGACACAGGGCGGCTCCAGCACGGCACCACTCGCCGCGCTGCTCACCACCACGGCGATCGCCGCCGTCACCGGCGACGCCGCCCGGACGCTGCGCCGGGCGCGCGCCTCCGCACGCCCGCCGTCGCCCACCGCCCGTCACGGGGCGGGCGGTGGCCGACGCGGGCGACCGGTCCCGGGCACCGAGCGTCCGGCGGCCCTGCCCCACGCCTTGACGGCACTGGCCTCCGCCGCCTACGCGGGCACCGCGCTCACCCCCTTCCTCCACGCGGTCCTCAACCCGTCCCCACCGCTCACCCAGCACGCGGTCGGCGGCGGGATCCGCGCGATGATCCCGCTGCAGGCCGCCCTGGCGGCCCGCTCCGGCTCCCCGGCGTCGGCGGTGGCAGTCCTCGCCCTCGGCCCCGTCGCCCGCCGGGTCGCCAGGAAGGTGAGCCCCACATGAGCCTGCGCCTCGGCTACGGAACCAACGGCCTCACCGACCTCCGCCTCGACGACGCCCTCGCCCTCCTGGCCGACCTCGGCTACGACGGCGTCGGACTCACCCTCGACCACATGCACCTCGACCCCCTCGCTCCCGACCTGGGCGCCCGTACCCGCCGCCTGGCGCAGCGGCTGTCCGCGCTCGGCCTCGAGGTCACCGTCGAGACCGGCGCCCGCTACGTCCTCGACCCGCGCCGCAAGCACGGACCCTCCCTCCTCGACCCGGACCCCGACTCCCGGGCCGCCCGCACCCGGCTCCTCGAACGCGCCGTCCAGGTGGCCGCCGACCTCGGCGCCCACGCCGTGCACTGCTTCAGCGGGATCACGCCCGCCGGCACGTCGCCCGCCATCGCCTGGCAGCGGCTCCAAGGCGCCCTCGCACCCGTCCTGGACGCCTCCTCGTCCGCGGGGGTCCCGCTCGCCGTCGAGCCCGAACCCGGTCACCTCCTCGCCTGCCTGGACGACTTCCACCACCTGCGCGGCCTGCTCGGCGACCCCGAACCCCTCGGACTCACCCTCGACATCGGCCACTGCCAGTGCCTGGAGCCGGCGCCTCCCGCCGACTGCGTCAAGCAGGCCGCTCCCTGGCTGCGCCACGTCCAGATCGAGGACATGCGCCGCGGCGTCCACGAACACCTCCCCTTCGGCGACGGGGAGATCGACTTCCCGCCCGTCCTGAGGGCCCTGGCGGAGACCGGCTACCAGGGCCTGACCGTCGTCGAACTTCCCCGCCACTCCCACGCCGGACCCGAACTCGCCCGCACCTCCCTCGACTTCCTGCGCTCCCACACCCCCGCGAACGGAGCCACGGCATGACGACACCCACCCGCGAGGGCCTCCACGGCCGGCTGGGCGACGCCGCCCGCGCCTGGCTCGACGCGGCCCTCGCCGAAGCCGGAGCCGCCCCCGGCGCGGCCGCGGACGACGACACCCCCACCGCACCCTCCTCCCCTCCCGCCTGGGAACGGCACTTCGCCGCCGCCGGCCGCCACTGCGGACAGGAACACGCCGACGCCGCCCGCGTGCTGCTCCTGCGCGAGGCCCGTGCCGACGCCGCCACCCTGACCCGGCTGTACCGGCAGGGCACCGCCGCCGAGCGCCGCGCCGTCCTCCTCGCCCTGCCCCACCTCGAGCCGGACCCCGCCGACGGGCTCCCCCTCGTCGAGGACGCCTTGCGCACCAACGACACACGGCTGGTCGCCGCCGCCGTCGGCCCCTACGCCGCGGCGCACCTCGACGCGCACACCTGGCGGCACGCCCTCCTCAAGTGCCTCTTCACCGGTGTGCCGGTGGACGCGGCCGCCCGGCTCGGACAGCGGGCGCACGGCGACGCCGAACTGGCCCGCATGCTCGGCGACTACGCCGCGGAACGCACCGCCGCGGGCCGGCCCGTTCCCGCGGACCTCCACCGCGTGCTCGCCCTGACGTCCCGGACGGAGGAGTCCTGATGCGCATCTTCGACCCCCACATCCACATGACCTCCCGCACCACGGACGACTACGAGGCCATGTACGCCGCCGGTGTCCGGGCCCTGGTCGAACCCTCCTTCTGGCTCGGTCAGCCCCGCACCTGCCCCGAGTCCTTCTTCGACTACTTCGACTCCCTCCTGGGCTGGGAACCCTTCCGCGCCGCGCAGTACGGCATCGCCCACCACTGCACCGTCGCCCTGAACCCCAAGGAGGCGAACGACCCGCGCTGCCTCCCCGTCCTCGACGAGCTGCCCCGCTTCCTCGTCAAGGACAACGTCGTCGCGGTCGGCGAGATCGGCTACGACTCGATGACCCCCGCCGAGGACACCGCACTCGCCACCCAGCTCCAGCTAGCCGCCGACCACGGACTGCCCGCCCTCGTCCACACCCCGCACCGCGACAAGCTCGCCGGGATGCGCCGCACCATCGACGTCGTCCGCGAGTCGGCGCTCGACCCCGAGCGCGTCCTGCTGGACCACCTGAACGAGACCACGGTCAAGGAGGCCGCCGACAGCGGCTGCTGGCTCGGCTTCTCGATCTACCCCGACACCAAGATGGACGAGGACCGCATGGTCGCCGTGCTCAAGGCCCGCGGCACCGAGAAGATGCTGGTCAACTCGGCGGCCGACTGGGGGAAGAGCGACCCCCTCAAGACCCGCAGGACCGCCGACGCGATGCTCGCCGCCGGCTTCACCGCGGACGACGTCGACCAGGTCCTGTGGCGCAACCCCGTCGCCTTCTACGGCAGCAGCGGAAAGCTGCAGCTCGACGTCCCCGCACCGGGGGACCTGCACGAGGGCAACTCCATCCTCCGCGGCGGGGAATGAGGAGGCGGCACCCATGCGCTTCCGGCACCCCGACGGCTCGGTCGTCCACCTGGCCTACTGCACCAACGTCCATCCCGCGGAGACGCTCGAGGGGGTCCTCTCCCAGCTCCGCGACCACTGCGAACCGGTCCGCAAACGCCTCGGCCGGGACCGCCTCGGCATCGGGCTGTGGCTCGCCAAGGACGCCGCCCACGCCCTCCACACCGATCCGGCGGCGCTGCGGGGCCTGCGCACCGCACTGGACCGCCGCGGCCTGGAGGTCGTCACCCTCAACGGCTTCCCCTACCAGGGCTTCGGCGCCGCCGAGGTCAAGTACCGGGTCTACCGGCCGGACTGGACCGAACCGGAACGGCTCGCCTACACCAGCGGCCTCGCCGACCTCCTCGCCGCCCTGCTCCCCGCCGACGTCACCGAAGGGTCGATCTCCACCCTCCCGCTCGCCTGGCGCACCCTCTGGGACGACCGCGCCGCGCGGACCGCCAGGACCGCCCTGACCACCCTCGCCGGACGGCTCGACGCACTGGCCGAACTCACCGGCAAGTCCATCAGGATCGCCCTGGAACCCGAACCCGGCTGCATCGTCGAGACCACCGCGGACGCGATCGCGCCCCTCACCGCCATCGCCCACCCACGCATCGGCGTGTGCGTCGACACCTGCCACCTCGCCACCTCCTTCGAGGAACCCGCCGCCGCGCTGGACGCGCTGACCGCGGCGGGCATCGCCATTCCCAAGGTCCAGCTCTCCGCCGCCCTGCACGCCGAACACCCGCACCTGCAGGACGTACGCGACGCGCTCGCCGCCTTCTCCGAACCCCGCTTCCTCCACCAGACGCGCGCCCGCACCGCCGACGGCCTGCACGGCACCGACGACCTCCACCAGGCGCTGACCGAGGGGCCGCTTCCCACCGGCGCCCCCTGGCGCGCCCACTTCCACGTGCCGCTGCATGCTCCGCCCGCGCCCCCGCTCACCTCCACCGTCCCCGTCCTGAAGGACGTCCTCGCCCGTCTCGTCGGCGGCCCGACGCCGCTCACCCACCACCTCGAGGTCGAGACCTACACCTGGCAGGCCCTCCCCGCCGAGCTGCGCCCGCGCACCCGAGCGCAGCTCGCCGACGGCATCGCCGCGGAACTCGGCCTCGCCCGCGACCTCCTCCACGACCTCGGCCTGAAGGAACTGCCATGACCGACACCGCCGGGCCGGCCCCCCTCCTCGTCCTCGACGTCGTCGGCCTCACCCCGCGGCTCCTGGAGCACATGCCGCGCCTGAAGCGGCTCGCCGACACCGGATCCCGGGCCCCGCTCGGCACCGTCCTGCCCGCGGTGACCTGCGCCGCCCAGTCCACCTTCCTCACCGGCGCCCCGCCTGCCGGGCACGGCATCGTCGGCAACGGCTGGTACTTCCGCGACCTCGGCGACGTCCTGCTGTGGCGTCAGCACAACGGTCTCGTCGCCGGCGACAAGCTCTGGGACGCCGCCCGCCGTGCGCACCCGGGCTACACCGTGGCCAACATCTGCTGGTGGTACGCCATGGGCGCCGACACCGATGTCACGGTCACCCCGCGCCCCGTCTACTACGCCGACGGCCGCAAGGAACCCGACTGCTACACCCGGCCCCCCGAGCTCCACGACGAGCTCACCGACCTCCTCGGAACCTTCCCCCTCTTCCGTTTCTGGGGCCCGGGCGCCGACATCGTCTCCAGCCGCTGGATCGTCGACGCCACCCGGCACATCCTGCGCACCCGTACACCCGACCTCGCCCTCTGCTACCTCCCGCACCTCGACTACGACCTCCAGCGCTTCGGCCCCGACGACCCCCGCTCCCGCCGTGCCGCCACCGACCTCGACGAGGCACTGGCCCCGCTCCTGGACGACGCCCGCCGGGAGGGCCGCACGGTCGTGGCGCTCTCCGAGTACGCCATCACCCCGGTCAGCCGGCCCGTCGACATCAACCGGGAGCTGCGGCGCGCCGGCCTGCTGGAGGTGCACACCCAGGACGGCATGGAGTACCTCGACCCGATGGCCTCCCGTGCGTTCGCGGTCGCCGACCACCAGATCGCCCACGTGTACGTGCGCCGGCCCGAGGACCTCGAGGCCACCCGCAAAATCCTCGCCGCCCTGCCCGGCGTCGCCGAACTCCTCGACGACGAGGGCAAGAAGCGCCACGGCCTGGACCATCCGCGCTCCGGCGAACTCGTCGCGGTGGCGGACCCGGACGCCTGGTTCACGTACTACTACTGGCTCGACGACGACAGGGCACCCGACTTCGCCCGGCTCGTGGAGATCCACCGCAAGCCCGGTTACGACCCCGTCGAACTGTTCATGGACCCCGAGGACCCCTACGTCCGGGTCAAGGCCGCCACGGCCCTGGCCCGCAAGAAGCTCGGCATGCGCTACCGCATGGCGGTCGTGCCGCTCGATCCCTCGCCTATTCGCGGCAGCCACGGCCGCCTCCCGGCGAGCGACGAGGAAGGTCCGCTCATCATCTGCTCAGTCCCCCGTGCCGTCGGTGGCCGCGTCGCGGCCACCGAAGTGAAGTCCCTGCTTCTGCGCCTGGCAGGACTCCACTGAACCACACGTCACCGACGCCAAGGAGTTATCCACAGTGACCAGCACGCGTCGTAACAGCACCCCCGACCCGGAGCTCAGCCGCAAGCTCAGCAGAAGGGGCATGCTCGGTGTCGCCGCCGGGGCCACCGCCGCCGCGCTGCTCGGGGCGACCGCCCCCACCGCCGCCGCCCACGGCAAGTCCCACGACAAGCCGCACGGCAAGGGCCACGGCCGCCCCGTCCTGCCCCCCGGTCGCCTCGGCATCCAGCTGTACTCACTGCGCGACAAGGTCTCCACGCTCGGCTTCGCCCCCGTCTTCGCCGAACTCGAGAAGTACGGCTACGACGAGATCGAGTACGCCGGGTACACCCAGGGCTCCGCGGGCGCCATCACCCTCGCCCAGCTGCGCCGGCTCGCCCGCGACCACGGGCTGCGCGCCATCGGAAGCCACGTCGGCTACTACGACGACGGCAACCCGGGCGCCTACACCTTCGCCCAGAACCTGACGAAGGTCCTCGACGATGCCCAGGCCCTCGGGCTGAAGCACATCGGGACCGCGTCGGGTCCGTGGCGGTACGGGAGCACCGTCGACGGGTGGAAGCGCTGCGCGGAGGAGTTCAACGAGTACGGCGCCGCGGCCAAGGCCCGGGGCATGAAGTTCTACCAGCACAACCACGCGGAGGAGTTCTCCTTCGCGACCGACCGTCCGAACGTGCGGCTGTACGACGTCCTCCTCGCGGAGACCGACCCCGACCTGGTCTACCTGGAGATGGACATCTACTGGGCCTACGCCGGCCAGTTCCGCTTCTCCCAGCGGGCGGACGGCACCCCGGCGCCCTTCGACCCGCTGCGCTACGTCCTGAAGCAGCCCGACCGCTATCCCCTGTTCCACGTCAAGGACGGTGAGCACGACGAGACCAACCCCGACGGCTACCGCATGGTCGACGTCGGGGACGGCGACATCGACTACCAGCGGTTCATCTCGGCCGTGACGCGCACGCACGGCGGCCGGCTCGACCACCACTGGCAGACCGAGCACGACACGCCGCCGGACTCCCTCAGCTTCGCCCGCAGGTCGAGCGCGTACCTGCACTCGCTGCGTGAGAAGGACTGCTGACGTCGTGTCGGCGGTCATCTGACGTTCCGTCCGGCACGCCGCTCGGCGTGCCGTCGGGGCCCCGTGCCCGCCGCTCGGGCGGGCCGGGGCCCTTCGTCTTCCCGAGAAGGGCCGGGCTTGCGCCACACGGTGACTTCGGGCAGTCCCCACGTCGCGGCGGCGTGCGAGGCCGTGACCAGGGCGGCAGCGGTTCCCCACGGCCCGGGACGCGCCGCCCGCGCGATGTCCCGGGGCCGTGCCGGGCCGAAGCCGGGCGCGGTCGGTGACGAGGATTCACCCATCGGGAGGCCCGGACGTGACCGTTCGTGATTACGGTCCGTGGTCGCACGGTTGAGGCCCCCTCGGACCCGTGATCATCAGGCCTTCGCCGTCCTGGGCCGGGTTCGGAGTCCACCGTTCGTCGTAGCTGACGCGTCGTCGCGTGACGGAGCGTGACGGGATTCCGTGGTGCGGCGTGGATGTCCTCGACGCAGGCTCTTCCTTGTCGGAACCCTGCGGTCACCGCCACGGTGCCCGCCGAGACAGGAGAGTCAGTATGCGCGTTTCCCGTTTTGTGGCCGCTGTCGGTGTGGCCTCTGTCGTTCTGTTGGGTGGTGCCACTGCTGCCGGCGCCGCCACCCCGGACCTCGCGAGCGCCAAGGGAACCCACGTCACGGGCGACCACGGTCGCGGCGGGTACGACCGCGGTCACGGCGGTCGCGGCCACCACCGTGACTCCTACCGCTTCGACCGCGGCTTCTTCGGCTCGTACCTGTTCGGGCCCTACCTCTTCGACCCCTTCTTCTTCGGCGGTCGCTTCCGCTGACCTCCGCCCGGCCTGAACGCTCCGCGCGTGACGGCCGTCGATTCCCGGGCCGCCACCCCCGCACGAGGGGTGGCGGCCCGGGCGCGTGCGGGAGGCGGCGCACGCCGCGGACCCGTAGGTGAACGTCGATAACAAGCCGGCGTTATCGGTGCTTGCGTTTCCGTCGATAACGTGGCACTGTTATCGACGGAAGCGGGGCGACGGAAGGAGTCGCCCCCCTCGCATGAGGAGACCGCCATGACCGAGACCACCAACACCGCCCGCCGCGTCGCGATCGTCACGGGCGGTTCCCGCGGCATCGGCCGTGAGGTCGCGCTGCGCCTCGCCGCCGACGGCCAGGCGGTCGTCGTGGTCTACGCAGGCAACCAGGCCGACGCCGACGCGACCGTCGCGCAGATCGCCGAGGGCGGCGGTTCCGCGATAGCGGTGCGGGCCGACGTCGCCGACGAGAAGGCGGTCGAGGTGCTCTTCGACACCGCGGAGCAGGAGTTCGGCGGCGTGGACGTGGTGGTCAACTCGGCCGGCCTGATGATCCTGAACACCGTGGCGGACTTCGACCTCGACGCCCTGGACCGCATGCACCGCACCAACATCCGCGGCACCTTCGTGGTCAACCAGCAGGCCGCCCGCAGGCTCCGCAACGGCGGTGCCGTGATCAACGTGTCCTCGTCCCAGACACGGATCGCCACACCCACCTACGCCGCGTACGCCGCGTCGAAGGGCGCGGTCGAGGCCATCAGCCTGATCCTGGCGCGGGAGCTGCGGGGCCGCGACATCACCGTGAACGCCGTCGCGCCCGGCCCCGTCGCCACCGACCTGTTCCTCAACGGCAAGGACGAGGAGACGATCGAGCGGTTCGCGAAAATGAACCCCCTCGAGCGCCTCGGGTCCCCCGAGGACATCTCCGCGGTCGTCTCCTTCCTGGCCGGCCCCGGTCGCTGGATCAACGGCCAGACGATCTTCGCCAACGGCGGAGTGGCCTGACCCACGCGCCGCGCCCCTCGCGCGGCCCCTCCGGGCACCGGGCCGCCGGCCCGCCCGCCGGACCCCGGCGCCCGGACCCCTCGGCTCCTCTCTACCGCACCCACTCCGTACCTCGAGCCCGGCATCACCCTGCCCCCGGGCAGATCCCGTACCTCGCGCCACCCATCCCATCCGGACCCGGACGCCACGCGCCGGCCCGGCCCCAGCAGTGCAAGGAGATCCGTCATGTCCCCTGTGTCTTCCGTCGTCCTGGTCACCGGTGCGAGCTCCGGATTCGGCGCCCTGGCCGCCCACGCACTCGCCGCCGCGGGTCACACCGTCTACGCGAGCATGCGTGACATATCCGGCCGCAACGCCGAACGTGCCGCTGAGGTACGGGACCGGGCCGCTCGCGAGGGCATCGACCTGCGGGTCATCGAACTCGACGTGCTGTCCCAGGACAGCGCGGACCGCGCCGTCGCCACCGTCCTGCGGGAGGCCGGCCGGCTGGACGTCCTGGTCCACAACGCGGGCCACATGGTGCTCGGCCCCGCCGAGGCCTTCACCCCGGAGGAGATGGCCGCCGTCTACGACACCAATGTGCTGGGCACCCAGCGGGTGAACCGCGCCGCCCTGCCCCATCTGCGGGCCCAGGGGCACGGTCTGCTGCTCTGGGTCGGTTCCAGCAGCACCCGCGGCGGCACCCCGCCCTACCTCGCCCCCTACTTCGCCGCGAAGGCGGCCATGGACGCGGTTGCCGTCAGCTACGCCGCCGAGGTGGCCCGCTTCGGCATCGACACCTCCATCATCGTCCCCGGTGCCTTCACCTCCGGCACGAACCATTTCGCCAACGCGGGCCACCCCGCCGACACCGACACCGTCGCGGCCTACGAGACCCGCTACGCGGGCCTGACCGAGCAGGTGGGCCGGGCCCTGGCGGCCATCACCCCCGAGGACGCCGACGTCGCGGAGGTGGCGCGTGAGATCGTCCGCGTCGTCGGGATGCCCGCGGGCGAGCGGCCCTTCCGCACCCACATCGACCCCGCCGACGACGGCTCGGAGGCCGTCTCCGTGGTCGCCGACCGGATCCGTGGGGACTTCTACCACCGGATCGGCCTGGAAGACCTGCTCAGCCCCCGCGCGGGAGTCTGACGGCGGCGGAGGCAGGCTGACCCCCGGCCGCCCGATCCGTCCCGCCCACCACCGGGCACCATCACCATCACCATCACCAGTCACGGCCACCGACCTCCGGCCCGCGCGCACCGGTCCCTTCGGGGCCCGGTGCGCCGCCCGAAACCGACAAGGAGAACCGCCATGACCACTTCCGAGTTTCCCGAGCTTCCCGAGCCGGTCAGCCGCGCCGTCGCGGCGGCGAACGCCCATGACACCGAGGCGTTCCTCGACCAGTTCACCGAGCACGGCGCGGTGGACGACTGGGGCCGCCGCTTCGAGGGCCGCGAGGCCGTCGAGGGGTGGAGCGACCGTGAGTTCATCGGGGTCAAGGTCTCGCTGAAGGTCACCGGGGTGACCCGGCGCGCCGGCCAGGTGATCGTGTCCGCCCAGGTCGGGGGCAACGGGTTCAACGGCCCGTCGGACTTCGCCTTCACGGTCGAGGGTGACGGGATCGCCCTGATGAAGATCACCGGCTGACCGGCGGGTGCCGGGACGCCGGAACACGGAAACGCCCGGTGGGGAACCGTCGTACGACGGTTCCCCACCGGGCGTTTCCGGTGTGCGGGGCCGTGGCCGCGCACACCGGAGGGCGCTCAGGCGGAGTGCGTGATGCGGTCCAGCAACTCGTTCAGCAGGATGCGTTCACCGGGCGTGAGGATCTCCCCGATCTCGGGGAGCACGGCCTTGAAGGCGACGGTACGGGTGATCGTCCGGCGCTCTTCCGCGGTGGCCTCCTCGGGCTCCGCGGTCGTGATGGCGGCGAGAACGGCCTCTCGCGTCCGCGGTGACAGCTCCGGGTCGCGGGCCTCCGGCAGCGTGGCGATCAGTGTCAGGACGACCCCGCAGCCCGCCGCGTGGATCATCAGCATGGCGCGTTCCACGTCCACGCTCAGCCGGCCGGCCTCCGCGACCCGGGTCACCAGGCCGCGGAGCACGTTGAAGGACTCCGTGACGGCCGCCGGTTCGACCCCGGGCTTGGGCTGACCGAACATCAGCTGGTATATCTCCGGGTTGGCCACGCCGAACTCGATGTGCAGATCCCAGCCCCAGCGCAGGTCCTCGACCGGATCCGCGGCCCGCGTCCGGTCGGTCTTGCGGTGCAGGTAGTCGGCGAAGCCCTCCGCCGCGACGGCGTCGAGCAGGCCCCGCATGTCGCCGAACTGCCGGTAGATGGTCGGCGGCTGGACGGCCGCCGCCTTGCTGACCGACCGGGTCGAGACCGCGTCGCGGCCGCCCTCGGCAAGCAGGGTGGCGGCGGCGGACATGATCCGCTCTCTGGTGGTCGCCCTCTCATCCATGAATCAACGATAACAGAAATCTGTTACCAAGGGAAACTTCCCCGCCGGGGAGTCGTGAACAAGGAGGGGCGGCCAGGTGAACCCGCCGCCCTTCCCGCCCGGTGGGCCAGGGGCTTACTTGGCAGGGCCGGAATCCGCCCCGTGCAGTGCTTCGCGCAGCGCCGTGGTGACCTCGGCCACCGCCCTCTTGTTGGACTCCGTGTCGCGGAGGGCGTTGAGCATCATGAAGTCGTGCGTGATCTCGGGGTAGTGCGTCAACCGGACGGCCACACCGGCCTCCCGAAGCTTCTCCGCGTACGCGGTGCCCTCGTCGTAGAGCACGTCCGAATCCGTGATCACCAACGCCGGCGGCAGCCCGCGCACCTCGTCGACCGTGGCGCGCAGCGGGGCGGCCAGCGGGTTCTGCCGGTCCTTGGACTGCGGGGCGTAGGCGTCCCAGAACCACTTCATCGCGGGCTTGGCCAGCCAGCAGTTCTCCGCGAAGCGGTTGTAGGAGTCGGTGTCGAAGTTCGCGTCGGTGACCGGGTACATCATCACCTGGTGCCGGAAGTCGGGTCCGCCGCGCTGCTTGGCCATCATCGTCACGGCGGCCGTCATGTCGCCGCCCACCGAGTCGCCGGCCACGGCCAGGCGCGAGGGGTCCACGCCGATCTGTCCGCCGTTGCCGGCGACCCACTTGGCCACGGCGTACGCCTGCTCGATCGCCACAGGGAACCGGGCCTCGGGCGAGGGGGTGTAGTCGACGAAGACCACCGCTGCCTGCGCGCCGTTGGCGATCTCGCGCACCAGGCGCTCGTGGGTCTTGAAGTTGCCCAGCACCCAGCCGCCGCCGTGGATGTAGACGATCCCGGGCAGGTCCCCCTTGGCGCCTTCGGGCCGTACGACGTGCACCGACACCGGGCCGGTCGGTCCGCCGGGCACGGTCCGCTCGCTGACCTGCGCCGGGAGCATGTCCACCGGTCCCGCCTGTAGCTTGTCCAGGACCTGGCGGGCGCCCGTGGGCGAGAGCGTGTACAGCGGCGGGCCGTCCGCTGCCGCCAGCTGGTCGAGGAAGTCCTGGGCCTGCGGGTCCAGCCGCACGGGCGGGTTGCCGCAGGGCACCTTCGGTGCGGGCGTGTCGGCGGGCACCGCGTTGTCGACGCGCATGGCGCTCGTCGTCCTTTCACCGCAGGCGGTGAGGCTCGCGGCGGCCGCGAGGAGGACTGCGACGGCGTAGCGCGCCTTGCGTCGCGTTATGGACCGGACGTGCGGACAGGTCATTGCGGTCTCCGAACCGTGGTCGGTCGTTGGCCCCCACGTGAGCAGCCTGCGGAGGCGGTACGGTCCGGACAACCGGGGATGGGCCGGGGGAGTGGCCCGCGGGCGCCGGGCGCCGCACGGCCTTCCCGGGCCGGGAGGGTCAGACGACGACGAGGTCCCAGGCCGTCATCGCGTCGGCGAGCCGCAGGTGGGGGGCCGCCTCGGCGAGCCGCCCCTGACGCTCGAGGGTGCGGCCGAGGAGGAGGTGCGCGTGCGCGTCCTGCGGCTCGGCACGCAGCAGGTCACGCAGCTCCGCCTCCGCCCGCGAGAGCTGCGCGGAGAAGTAGTACGACCTGGCCAGCAGCATGCGCACCGCCATGTTGCGGGGGGCCACGTCCACGATGGACGCGAGCGTCCGGGCCGCGGCGGCGTAGCGCTGCCGGTTGAAGAAGAGCACGGCGCGCTTGAACGTCTCCGTGGTCGGACTGCTCATGTCGGTGCCCACTGCTGCATCACCTCGGTGGAACGGGTAACTCCCTGATGGGGGCTTCAACCGGGGTAAGTGTCGGATTTGTTCCACGCCGCCCGGTAAATCTGATTGATTCCCTCCGCTCCCGTGCCGTCACCGAGCGTGCCGGCCGGGCCCGAACGCACGCCCTGCCGGGTTGCGCGCCTCACCCTCCTGGAGGAACGTGACTTCGAGGCCGTACGGCCGTTCCGCCCGAGGAAGCCTGCCGCCCCTTCGCTCGCTCCCCGCCCCTCCGCTCCGCCTCTCCGTCTCTCCGCCGATCCGCCGCTCGGCGGCCCCCGCCGGGACGCCGACCGTCCTGCCCCCGCTCCCGCGACCGTTGCAGCGGCACTCCGGACCGCATCTCGTCCACGACCGCCACCACCCCGGCAGCGGCCAGGAAGGCAGACCGCGATGCCACTCCTCCGCAACCTCGCCCTGACCGTCGCCTCCGCCGCCCTCGCGACCGTCGTCGTGGCCGCCCCCGCCTCGGCGGGCGCCGGTGCCCCGGCGGCCGGGGCCGCGTCCGGCGCGACGGCCCCCACCTACGCCACGGTCCTGGTCACCTGTTTCGGCCGCGGACTCGTCATGCCCCCCGACTTCCTGCTGGCCTGCGGGGACGGGAACGACCGGCTGGGCGGTCTGTACTGGTCCCGCTGGGGAAGCGACTCGGCCGAGGGGACCGGTTACGAGGAGGCCAACGACTGCGATCCGTACTGCGCGGCGGGACACTTCCACACCTTCCCGGTCAAGGTCAGGCTCTCCGAGAGCAAGCCCTGGCCCGGCGACCCGCACCTGCGGCACTTCACCAAGCTCACGATCACCTACCCCGACACCGAGCCGTCCTGGCCGCACGACCCCGTCCGCGAACTGTGGGACTGAGCGGCCCCCGGGTCGCGTGACGGCACCGCGGGCGTGTCCCGCTCCGGGGACGGTGCGGGACACGCCCGCGGCCCCCGCTTCACGGGGGCCGCTGTGTGTTTCTGTCGGGCTCGGTGTGGTGCCGTCACCGCCGCGCAAGGGCCGCTGCAGGCGCCCTGCCCGACCTCCTCACCGTGAGCCGTCACCGTCCGGGCCCGGGGGGACCGGGTGGTGACGGTCGCGGTGGGGACGTCATCGGGCGGGCCGGCACGTCACCGGTGCCGGCGCCGAGGCGTCAGCGCTAGAAGCCTCCGTAGAAGCCGTAGAAGCCGGGGTAGTAGCCGTAGTAGCCGCCGTAACCTCCGTAGCCGCCGTAACCGCCCCAGCCGTAGCCGCCGTAACCGTAGCCGTTGCCCCAGCCCCAGCCGCCGTGGCCGCCGTGGCCGCCGTGCCCGCCGCCCCAGCCGCCGCCGTGGTCGACGACGGACTGCGCGGTCGCGGGTGCTGTCTGTGGCGTCGCCGCGCTGGCCGCGGTGGCTCCGGCGAATGCGAGCAGGGGCGCCACCACGACAGCGGCGGCGATCCTGCGGATGGTAAGCCTTCGCATGACTCCCCCTTCGGGGATGTGGACTTCGGGTCTCGGTCCGCGCGGGGCCGACCACCGTCCGCGCGGGAACGTGCGTGATCCCGGCGGGTTGGGGTGCGGACGACCGGGCGCGGAACGCACCTCACGGACGTGGAACGCCGGAACAGAGGTCTGTAGTTGAAGACGTCCCTATATGCACGGTAGGCATGTTTTGTGCCGCCCGTCAAAGGGATCCGGCAAAAAGTGCATATTGGTATCTTTTACTCTGCAGTGACGCCCTGTCAACCGTGCGTGCCGCGAAGGTTCCGTTGCGTCAGCGGCGGCCCAACTGCAAGTCCGCGTGCGGAGGTTGACGTCGCGCAGCAACCCCTCCCGCATCCCTGACCGTGCGCCCGTAGAGGCTGGTGTGGCAAATGTGACGGAAGGGGCGTGAGGGTTCGATGGTGCCCAAAGGAACATCCCGTCGGAATTCGGAAGCGGTGAATCCGCTTCGATGTCAAGCGCTTCCGCCCCGTGAGCGACGCCGCTGCGTCCATGCCCGGTCACTCCGGGCATCCGTCGCATGTCACGCACTCGTTGAGCGTCGGTAACACTTCAAAAATCGCTGGTCGGCAATTTGTTAACACCATTGACATATCTGCGCCCGCTGCATACGGTCCTGCGTCGAAGCGCTTCGACGCGTCGCATCGAAACCATTCGATGGGCGCCTCACTCGTTCGGCCCAGGTGGAGGTCACTTCAATGTTGAAGGTGCGCAGACCGCTGGCTCTCGCAGCAGCTGCCCTTGCGGGCGCCATGCTCATCACTTCGTGCGGAAGCTCGGACGGCGGTGCGGAGGGCGACGGCAAGACGCTGAAGCTCTGGCACTACGAAGCCCCGAACAGCGCCATGGGCATCGCCTGGAACCAGGCGATAGAGGAGTTCAAGAAGACGCACCCCGGCGTCAAGGTCGAGTTCGAGGCCAAGGGCTTCGAGCAGATCCAGAAGACCGCGTCGATGGTGCTGAACTCCAGCAACGCCCCCGACCTCATGGAGTACAACAAGGGCAACGCCACCGCCGGCCTGCTGGCCAAGCAGGGGCTGCTCACCGACCTCACCCCGCAGGTCACCAAGTACGGCTGGGACAAGTTGCTCAGCCCCAGCGTCACCACCACCAGCCGCTACGACGCCAAGGGCGTCATGGGCTCCGGCAACTGGTACGGCGTCCCGAACTTCGGCGAGTACACGATGGTGTACTACAACAAGGACCTCTTCGCGAAGAACGGCGTGAAGGTCCCGACCACCTTCGCCGAGTTCGAGCAGGCCCTCGCCGCCTTCAAGGCCAAGGGCATCACCCCGCTCGCCAACGGCGGCGCCGAGTACCCGGCCCACCAGTACCTGTACCAGCTGGCCCTGACCAAGGCCGACCGCAGCTGGGTCGACTCCTTCGAGCTGTACAAGGGCAAGGCGGACTTCCACGACGCCGCCTGGACGTACGCCGCGAACACCCTCTCGGACTGGGTGAAGAAGGGCTACATCGCCAAGACCAGCAGCGGCGCCAAGGCCGAGGACGCCGGCGTCTCCTTCATCGGCGCCAAGTCCCCGATCTTCTTCTCGGGCAGCTGGTGGTACGGCCGCTTCCGTGACGAGAACAAGTTCCAGTGGGGCTCGTTCCTCTTCCCCGAGTCGAAGATGACCCTCGGCTCCGGCGGCAACCTCTGGGTCGTCCCGAAGAACGCCAAGAACAAGCAGCTGGCCTACGACTTCATCAACATCACGATGAAGAAGGAGATCCAGAACACCCTCGGCAACAACGGCGGCGTGCCCGTCGCGGCCGAGCCCTCGGCGATCACCGACCCCAGCTCCAAGGAGCTGATCGAGAACTTCAACAAGGTCTCGTCCCAGGACGGTCTCGCCTTCTACCCGGACTGGCCGGTCCCCGGCTTCTACGACGTGCTGGTCTCGGCCACCCAGAAGCTGATCACCGGCAGCGCGAGCCCGGACGCCGTCCTCGACGAGCTGCAGAAGGCCTATGACGCGGGTGCGCCCACGTCATGAGCGCCCGACCCCTCCGGCTGCGCAATCCCTACGCGCTGTACCTGATCCCGGGTGTCATCGCCTTCACGGCCGTCGTCATCGTGCCGTTCGGGATGAACATCTACTTCAGCCTCACGCACTGGCAGGGCGTCGGCTCGCCCACCTGGGCCGGGCTGGAGAACTACCAGGAGCTGATGAAGGACTCGCGGTTCTGGGAGTCCTTCCGGCACAGCGTCGCCATGGTCCTGGCGATGGCGGTGATCCCCACCGCCGTCGGCCTCGTGGTGGCCGCGGCGCTGTTCGACTTCATCGGCAAGCACTTCGGTTCGAAGCTGGCCAGCGTGCTGCGTGCCTGCTTCTACCTCCCCCAGGTCCTGCCCATCACCGTTGCGGGCATCGTCTGGAGCTGGATCCTCGCCCCCGAGAACGGCTCGCTCAACGAGCTGCTGAAGGCGGTCGGCCTGGGTTCGCTCCAGCAGGACTGGCTGGGTGACCCGAAGTTCGCGCTCTACAGCGTGATGGCCGTCATGGTCTGGGTGCAGCTGGGCTTCCCCGTCGTGATCTTCATGGCGGGACTCCAGCGGGTCGATCCCTCGCTCTACGAGGCGGCCGAGCTGGACGGGACGAACTGGTGGCAGCGTTTCTGGCACGTGACGCTGCCCCAGATCCGCCCCGAGATCTACGTGGTGATGCTGTGGTGCACCATCGCGGCCCTGAAGGTCTTCGGCGCGGTCTACGTCCTCACCAAGGGCGGGCCGGCCGACGCGACCATCGTGCCGTCCTACTTCTCCTTCTCGACCTTCTTCGAGAAGACCGACGTCGGCTACGGCTCGGCGATCGCGACGGTCCTCACCCTGATCATCCTGGCGCTGACCACGGTCGGCCTGCGGTTCCAGACCCGATCGGAGGACGCACAGTGAAGGCGCTCAAGCGCTACCCGGTGCTGGTGGCGATGATCCTCGGCGCGATCTTCATGGTGCTGCCGCTCCTGATCGTGCTCATCAACGCGCTGAAGTCGCCCGCCGACTACTCCGCGCACGGCCCGCTGTCCCTGCCGCACGGCATCCACCTGGACGGCCTGACGGACTTCTGGACCCGGGTCAACTTCGGGCACACGCTGCTGAACTCGATCCTGATCTCGGGTTCGGTGGCCGTGTTCGGCGTCATCCTCTCGGTGCTGAACGCCTACGCGATCGGCATCGGGAGGATCAAGGGCAAGGCCTACTTCCTGGCCTTCTTCGTGCTGGCCAACGTGCTGCCGCAGGAGGCCCTGGTCTACCCGCTGTACTACCTGTCCAAGCAGGTGGGGCTGTACGACACCAGGCTGAGCCTGATCATCGTCTTCAGCGTCGTGCAGGCGGCCTTCGGCACGTACCTCCTCTCCTCCGTGCTCGGGGCCTTCCCGAAGGAGATCATCGAGGCGGCCAGGATCGACGGCGCCAACAGCTGGCAGATCCTGTGGCGGATGGTGGTCCCGGTCAGCCGGCCCACCCTCGGCGTCCTGCTCGTGTTCTTCTTCATCTGGACCTGGAACGAGTTCCTGCTCCCGCTGGTCATGCTGCCGTCGAACGACAACCAGACCGTCTCGGTGGCGCTCGGCGTGCTCCAGGGCCAGCGCCTCATGGACGCGACGATGACCAACGCGGCCGGCCTGCTCGGCGCGCTCCCCGCCATCGTGTTCTTCCTGCTCTTCCAGCGGACGCTCACCCGGGGCATCGCCGTCGGCGCCGTGAAGTGACCGCCGCCCGGACGCCTGTGTCCGAGGCCCCCCACCCGGGCGGGTGACCACCCCGCCGACCCGCCCACGGCTCTGCCTCCCCCCGTCACGGGGCAGGAGGCAGGGCCACCCCCACCTGCTCCCACACGTACACGTACCGAGAACGCCGGTGGCCGCCCACCGGGAAAGGCATCGACCATGAAGTTCACCAACGGGTACTGGCTGCTGCGCGAAGGCGTCACGGCGGCGTATCCGGCCGAGGTCCTCGATGCCGTCCCGGGCCCCGGAACCCTGCGGGTGCACGCGCCCACGCAGCACATCCGGCACCGCGGCGACCTGCTCAAGGGCCCGCTGGTCACCGTCGACTGCACCGCGCCGATGCCCGGTGTGATCGGCGTGCGCATCACCCACTTCGAGGGCGAGGTCGAGACCGGCCCGAACTTCGAGCTGCACCACGAGCCGCACGAGCCCGTCGTGACCGTCGACGAGGAGCAGGCCGTCCTCACCTCCGGCGACCTGAGCGTCCGCTTCCGCCTCGACGGCGAGTGGCGGATGGAGTTCCAGGCCGACGGGCGCACCCTCACCAGCAGCGACGTCAAGGCCATGGCGCTGATGGAGACCGCCGAGGGCGAGCACCACGTCCGCGAGCAGCTCCGGCTGGCCGTCGGCACGTCCGTCTACGGGCTCGGCGAGCGCTTCGGCCCGCTGGTCAAGAACGGCCAGACCGTCGACATCTGGAACGCCGACGGCGGCACGAGCAGCGAGCAGTCCTACAAGAACATCCCGTTCTACCTGACCGACGCCGGCTACGGCGTCTTCGTCGACGACCCCGGCAAGGTCTCCTTCGAGGTCGCCTCCGAGCAGGTCTCGCGCGTCCAGTTCAGCGCCGAGCGCCAGCAGTTGCAGTACTACGTCATCCACGGCCCCACGCCGAAGGAGATCCTGCGCAAGTACACCGCGCTCACCGGCCGGCCCGCGCTCCCGCCCGCCTGGTCGTTCGGGCTGTGGCTGACCACCTCCTTCACCACCTCCTACGACGAGCAGACCGTCACCGGGTTCGTCGACGGGATGGCCGAGCGCGACCTGCCGCTGTCGGCCTTCCACTTCGACTGCTTCTGGATGCGCGAGTTCAACTGGTGCGACTTCGAGTGGGACCCGCGCGTCTTCCCCGACCCCGAGGGGATGCTGCGCCGGCTCAAGGAGCGCGACCTGCACATCTGCGTGTGGATCAACCCCTACATCGCCCAGCGCTCCCCGCTCTTCGCCGAGGGCAAGGCCGCCGGTTACCTGCTCAAGCGCCCCGACGGTGCCGTCTGGCAGTGGGACCTGTGGCAGCCCGGCATGGCCCTGGTCGACTTCACCAACCCCGACGCCTGCGCCTGGTACGCGTCCAAGCTCGAGGCCCTCCTGGAGATGGGCGTCGACTGCTTCAAGACCGACTTCGGCGAGCGCGTCCCCACCGACGTCGCCTGGTTCGACGGCTCCGACCCGGAGCGCATGCACAACTACTACACGCAGCTGTACAACCAGACCGTCTTCGACGTGCTGCGCAAGCACCGCGGCGAGGGCGAGGCGGTGCTCTTCGCCCGTTCCGCGACGGCCGGCGGCCAGCAGTTCCCCGTGCACTGGGGTGGCGACTGCGAGTCCACGTACGAGTCGATGGCCGAGTCGCTGCGCGGCGGCCTCTCCCTCGGCCTGTCCGGCTTCGGCTACTGGAGCCACGACATCGGCGGCTTCGAGGGCCTGCCCGACGCCGGGCTGTTCAAGCGCTGGACCGCCTTCGGCATGCTCTCCTCGCACAGCCGCCTGCACGGTTCCTCCTCCTACCGCGTGCCGTGGCTGTTCGACGAGGAGGCGGTGGACGTCCTCCGCCACTTCACCAAGCTCAAGTTGAGCCTCATGCCCTACCTCTACGGTGCCGCGCACCAGGCGCACACCGAGGGCGTCCCGATGATGCGCGCCATGGTGCTGGAGTTCCCGGACGACCCGGGCTGCGCCTCGCTGGAGCGCCAGTACATGCTCGGCGGTGACCTGCTGGTCGCGCCGGTGTTCTCCGAGGACGGCGAGGTGTCGTACTACGTGCCCGAGGGCACCTGGACCCACTTCACGACCGGCGAGCAGGTCACCGGACCGCGCTGGGTCCGCGAGACCCACGACTACCTCAGCGTCCCGCTGCTGGCCCGGCCCGGTTCCGCGATCCCGGTCGGCGCGGTCGACGACCGCCCCGACTACGTGTGGGCCAACGACGTGACGGTCCGGGTCTTCGAGCCGGCCGACGGCTCCCGCACCACCGTGCGGATCCCCCGCGAGGACGGCTCGGCCGCGGCCGAGATCACCGTCGTGCGCGAGGGCTCCACGCTGCGGGCCGAGACCTCCGACGCGTCCCTGCCGTGGGGCGTCGAGGTCGCCGGCGGTCCCTCCGCGCGTGCCGCGGCCGGTACCGCCGTCCTCACCCTGGAGCTCGCCGGCTCCTGAGGACGGCACGGCACAGCACGCACGTAGGGGAAGGGAGTTGCATGGTCAAGATCACTGACGTCGCGCGGCACGCCAACGTGTCGCCGAGCACCGTCAGCTACGCCCTCAGCGGCAAGCGGCCGATCTCCCCGGAGACCCGGCGGCGCATCGAGGACAGCATCCGTGAACTGGGCTACCGGCCGCACGCCGGGGCCCGGTCCCTGGCCAGCAGCAGGTCACGGGTGATCGGCCTCGTGCTGCCCCTCCGGAAGGGCATCCACGTGCCCGTGGTCATGCAGTTCGCCACCTCCGTGCTGACCGCCGCCAGGGAGCACGACCACGATGTCCTCCTCCTCACGCAGAACGAGGGGGAGGAGGGCATCAACCGGGTCGCCCAGAGCGCGATGGCGGACGCCTTCATCATCATGGACGTCGAGATGGACGACCGGCGGCTGCCGTTGCTGCGCGCCCTGGACCGGCCGTCCGTGCTCATCGGTTTCCCCTCCGACCCGGCCGGGCTGACCTGCGTCGACCTGGACTTCGCGGGCGCCGGCGAGGCATGTGTCGAGCACCTCGCCGCGCTCGGCCACCACACCGTCGCCCTCGTCGGCTCGCCGCCGGAGGTCTACGTCCGCGGCACCGGCTTCGCGCGCCGGGTCGCCGCGGGCTTCACGGCGGCCGCCGACCGCCTCGGCCTGCGCTCGTCCGTCCACCCGTGCCCGGAGACCCCGGCTGCCGCGCGGGACATGGCGGAGCAACTGCTGCGCGAGCAGCCGGGACTGTCCGGCGTCGTCGTCCACAACGAGCCGATCACGCAGCCCCTGATCGCGGCCTTCCAGGCCATGGGCCTGCGGGTCCCGGACGACCTGTCGGTGGCCGCGATCTGCCCCGACGAGACCGCCGAGCAGGCACCCGTGCCCATCACGTCGGTCTCGATACCCTCCGCCGAGATCGGCACCCGCGCCGTCCAGCTCCTGATGGCCAAGCTCGCCGACCGCGACGACGTCCCGGAGACGACCGTGCTGTCCGCGGTCCTGACCCGCCGGGCCACCACCGCCCCACCGGCGGACACGGCCGGCTGACCGGTCACGCGAAGGCTGAGCCCGGTCGAGGCCGCCGGCCGGCGGCGGCCCCGGGTCCCGCCGGGCCTCATGCCACGCGCGCGGTGTCGCGGGCCTTCCCGTCGCGTACGACGACCTCGCGGTCGGAGTACGCGGCCACCCGCGTCTCGTGGGTGACCAGGACGACCGCGGCGTCGGTGTCACGGGCGGCGTCGGTGAGCAGGCGCATCACCCGTTCGCCGTTGAGGGAGTCCAGCGCGCCGGTGGGTTCGTCGGCGAACACCACGCGGGGGCCGGTGACCAGGGCGCGGGCGACGGCCACCCGTTGTCCCTGTCCTCCGGAGACCGTCCCCGGGCGTTGCCCCGCGACGTCGTCGACCTCCAGCCGGCGCAGCCATTCCAGGGCGGTGCGCGCGGCCTCCTTGCGGGAGGTGCCGCCCAGGCGCAGGGGCAGCGCGACGTTCTCCGCGCAGGTCAGCTCGGGTACGAGCTGCCCGAACTGGAAGACGAAGCCGAACTCGCCGCGCCGCAGCGCACTGCGCCGGGCGTCGTTCATGGCGGAGAGCTCGTCGCCGCGGTAGGTGATGGTGCCGGCGTCGGGGACGACGATCCCGGCGAGGCAGTGCAGCAGGGTGGACTTCCCGGAGCCGGAGGGGCCCAGCACGGCGACGACCTCACCGGCGTGCACGGAGAAGTCCGCGCCGTCGAGCGCCGTCGTCGGGCCGTAGCTCTTGTGCAGGCCTTCGGCGGTGAGCAGGGGCTCGGGGGCCGTCATGCGCCGACCTCCCGGGCCAGCCTGTCGAGGCGCGCCGCCGTCAGCTCCAGCCAGCGCACGTCGGCCTCCAGGTGGAAGAGGGCGTGGTCGCAGATCAGCTGGTCGGCGAGGTCCCCGGTGCGCTTGCGCTCGGTCAGGTCGCGCATCAGCCGCAGGTGCTCGGCGCGCTGCACGTCGAGGATGTCGGCGGCGTCCCGCTGGGTGAGGAGCGCGAGGACGACCTTGGTGTAGAGCGTCGACTGCAGGTACGGCTCCGGCTTCTCCGGCGTCGCGAGCCACTGCGCGACGTCGGTGACGCCCGCCTCCGTGATCGCGTAGCGCTTGCGCTCGGGGCCCTCGCCGGGCTCGATGGCCTCGACCTCGACCAGGCCGTGCTTCAGCAGCCGTGACATCGTGGAGTAGACCTGCCCGTAGTGCAGCGGGCGGTCGTGCCCGAATCGCTCGTCGAAGGCGCGCTTGAGGTCGTAGCCGTGGCGCGGTCCCGATTCGAGGAGACCCAGGAGGGTGTGGCCGATGGACATGCGCGTCAATATACACATGAGGTATACACGTCATGTAGACGGCGGGTCGCCGCGGGGTGGACGGGGGGGTACCCCCGGTATGAATGACATGTATACCCCTTATGTATAGTCGCGACCATGCGATATGTCCGGCCTCGACGCCGCCTGCCCGCCCGACCTGACGCCGCCCCCGCCCGGTTCGCCCGCAGATGGGCGGCGCTCCCCGTGGCCGCCCTCGCGATCGCCCTCGCGCTCACCGGGTGCACCCGCG
The DNA here is from genome assembly GCF_042956445.1 of Streptomyces sp. NPDC008238. Taxonomy (NCBI): domain Bacteria; kingdom Bacillati; phylum Actinomycetota; class Actinomycetes; order Kitasatosporales; family Streptomycetaceae; genus Streptomyces; species Streptomyces sp. NPDC008238. Next base: position 621,486 of record NZ_JBIBGK010000001.1, read on the forward strand.
TGGAGACCACCTCGCCCGGCACCGTGCGTCAGGAGGCCGGCAAGAACGGCACGGGCACCTTCGGCAGCGTCGACTGCCGCGAGGCCAAATGCATCGCGCTCACCTTCGACGCGGGACCGAGCAAGAACACCGCGCAGCTGCTCGACGTCCTCAAGGACAAGCAGGTCCACGCCACCTTCTTCCTCCTCGGCAGGAACCACGTCGAGCGCTACCCGGACATGGTCAAGCGCATGGCGGCCGAGGGGCACGAGGTGGCCAGCCACACCTGGTCGCACAAGATCCTCACGGACATCGACCCCGAGGAGATCCGCGAGGAGCTGAGCCGGCCCGACGACGCGATCGAGCGGATAACGGGCCGAAAGCCCACCCTCATGCGCCCGCCGCAGGGGCGCACCGACGACACCGTCCAGGGGATCGCCCGTGAGATGGGCCTCTCCGAGGTGCTGTGGAGCGTCACGGCCAAGGACTACGAGACCAACGACCCCGCCCTGATCACCAAGCGCGTCCTGGACCAGGCCGACCGCGACGGCATCATCCTGCTCCACGACGTCGTCCCCGGCCCGGACGCCAAGGGCTACCGGGGCACCCTGCCGGCCGTGCCCGGGATCATCGACGCCCTCAAGCGGCGGGGCTTCACCTTCGTGACCGTTCCGCAGCTGCTCGCGCCGGGCACCCCGCAGCCAGGCGTCGTCTACCGCCCCTGACCGGATCCGAGGGCCATCCGGCCGGATGGCCGTGGTCCCCGCACCGCCGCCGGAGCGACCCTGGAGGGGCCAAAGCGGTAGCGCGCGGCGGGAGCGAGACATGACGAACACCCACCTTCCCGGTGCGGCCGACCCGCCGGACGCCCCCGGGCCGGCCGGCGGGCGGCACGCGCGCCCGGACGGGGCCCCGCGCCACGGTGACGAGGGCGCGGTGGTCTGGCTGGTGGGGCTGCGTCATCGCGGCGGCTCGGGGGCGCTGGTCCACCACTACTACGTGGTCGCCGGGATGTCCGCCGGCGTCGACGCGCTGCACCGGGCCCACTGGTACGCGGCCCAGCCCGCGGAGCGGCTGCTGCGCGGCGACGCGATCGTCGACGGCACGTGGGCCGAGGTGCGCCGGCTGGTGCGGGACACCCTCGGCCGGTTCCGCCTCGCGGCGCGGCCGGGCTGACCGCTCGGTACCCCCGCCCCTCACTCCGCGGGCCGCGGGCCCACGAGCAGCAGGGCGATGTCGTCCCGGCCCCCCGAGGTCCGCTGCGCCTCCCGCAGGAGTTCGTCGGCGAGGTCGTCCAGCGACCCGACGGGCGCGACGGAGAGCCGCTCGGCGAGTTCCCGCAGCGCCGTCTCCAGATCGGTGCCGGGACGTTCGATCAGCCCGTCGGTGAACAGGGCGAGCACGCTTCCCGGCGGCATCCGCACCTCCGCGGCCCGGTAGTCGGCGGCCACGTCCACCCCGAGCAGGAGCCCCGGCGGCACCTCGAGGATCTCCGTCCGGCCCGACGAGTGGCGCAGCAGCGCCGGCAGGTGGCCGGCGCTCGCCAGCAGCGCGCGGTGCCCTGGCACGTCCAGCTGTGCGTACAGGCAACTGGTGAACAGGTCCGTGTCGAAGTCGCTGAACAGGCGGTTGATCCGGGTGAGGACGTCGTCCGGGGACGCGCCGGTGCTCGCGTGGGTGTGCACCGCCGTGCGGATCTGGCCCATCAGCGCCGCCGCGTTGACGCTGTGCCCCTGGACGTCGCCGATCACCGCGGCCGCGGCCCCGGAGCCGTCGAGGCGGATCAGGTCGTAGAAGTCGCCGCCGATGTCCATGCCGCTGGCGGCCGGGAGGTAGCGGGCGGCGACGCGCAGGCCGGGCACCTGCGGCAGGGAGTGCGGCAGCAGCGCCGTCTGGAGGGTGCGCGCGACCTGGCTCTTGGTGTCGTACAGCCGGGCGCGCTCCAGCGCCTGGGCGATCATGCCGGCCAGCGAGGTCAGGGCGGCGCGCTCGTCGGGCGGGAAGGCGCGGGGGAGCGCGAAGGCCAGGACGAGGCAGCCGATCGTGCGGCCCGAGGCGTTGAGCGGGAGGAAGGCCCAGGCGCCCATGCGCGTGTACGAAGTGACGAGGGGGAACGCCTGCCGTATCGCGTCGACGTCGCTGAAGAACATCGGAGTACCCGTGGCGACGGTGCGCGAGCCCGCCGTGTCGACCGTCAGCGACAGGCCCCGGAAGAAGTCCTTGTGGGCCGGCGGGAAGCCGCGGGAGGCGACGTCCTGGAACCGTCCCTCGTCCGTGATCAGCAACGACAGGCCGTCGGCCCCGAGGACGGGCATGATCTGCTCCGTGACGGACGCGGCCACGTCCCGGACGCCGACCGCCTCGGTCAGGGACGAGGCGATGTAGAGCAGGTGGTACAGCGCGCCGGCGCGGGTCGGCGCCGTCCCGGAGGGAGTGCTGGGCGGGAGGCGGTTGCCCGCCGGCGCGGGGGCGGGCCGCAGGCGGATGCTGATCCCGGTGGTGTCCGGGTAGAGCCGGAAGGACAGCCAGTCGTCCGGGGGGCGCAGGGCGGTGAAGTCCGCCGGGAGGCGGCTGAACAGGGCGGCCAGGTACGGGTCCTCGTAGGCCGGGTCGATCAGCCAGGGAAGGCACTCCCAGAGGCGGTTGTGCATCAGCCGCTGTTTGTCCTGGCCCAGCAGCTCGGCCGCCCTGCCGTTGAGGAAGGTCACCCGTCCCTCCAGGTCGAGCGCGAGCACCCCCTCGTCCAGGCGCTCGGCCAGCTGCGCCGCGGCCTGGGCCTCGGCGGGCGGCAGGGGTGGCGGAGGGTCGGGCGCGAGCACCCGCGGTACGGGGCCCGGCCGCAGCGGCCGCCCCCGGGCGGCGGCCTGCGTCAGCAGCCCGTTCATCCGCTCGGCAGAGCGGGTGACCGCGGCCCGTTCGTCCGGGGAGAGGCGGTCGGGGCGCGTGTCGGGCCACAGCAGTTGCAGCACGCCCGACACGGTGGTGCCGGTGAGCAGCGGGACGACGTACATCGCCACCCGGTAGGGCAGGGCGAAGGCGGTCCGCGGGAACCGCCGGGCCAGTTCGTCGTGCCCGTGCACCCAGACCGGATGCCCGTCACGCGCCACCGTGGAGACGGGGGCCGGGGTGGCCAGCGCCAGCCGCGACCACGGCCGCACCACACCGGCGGACAGGCCCGTCACCACCGCCAGCCGCAACGCCTGGGCGTGCGGCACCAGCAGGAAGACGCCGGCGGCATGGGACCCGGTGGTTCTCGCCACCTCCGCCAGAGCCTGGTCGAGTGCGGCCTCCTCCTGCGGCGCGGCGCCTGGCGCTGCGCTCCCGCCCATCACCCACCGGCCCCGCGCGGTGCCCAACGGGCCGGTCGCCGCCGGGGAACGCCGTTCCGTCCGGGGCGGGGCGCTCCCATATGTGGACCATAGTCCCCGCCGACACGTGGGGGCATCTCGGCCGGGCACGGCCCCGGCCGGTGCCGGAGCGGCGTCATCTGGTTTAAAGTTGAAACCACCCAACCGGAGGAGAACCCCGCATGCAGTCGGCCGCACCGGACGCACCCGTGACCGTCACGCTCCCGGAAGCGTTCCCGGGCACCCCCTCGGAGGTCCCGGCGGAGGCCCCTTCGGTCACGTCGTCGCGGCCCGCGCACGCCGTCGGCGGCAACGGCGGAGCCGCCCGGCGGGCGACCCGCATCGGGCTGATGTCGGTGTCCCTCGGCACGGCGGGGCTCGGCGGGCTCTGGCAGTCGGCGGCGGCCACGGTGTCCGCGCCGATCGGGGTCAGTGACGTCCTGTTCGTGGTCAGCGGCCTGGTGTGGGTGGTGCTGCTGGCGCAGTACCTGCGGCACGGCGGAACCCGCCGGCGCAACGTCCTGGACGATCTCCACCACCCCCGTCAGGGCTTCGCCCTCGCGTACGTCCCGATCATCGGCATGCTCGCCACCGGCCACTTCGCACGCTTCGGCGTCGAGGCCGCCCGCTGGCCCTACGCGCTGTTCGCCCTCGCCTCCGCCGTGATCGCCGCCCGGCTGCTCGCCCACTGGGTGACGGGCGGCCTCGGTTCCGCGCCGCTCCACCCCGGTTACCTGCTTCCGGTGGTCTCCGGGCCCTTCATCGCCGGCACCACCGGCTCCGCGGTCCGGCTCCCGGCCGCGGCCGAGGCCGCCTTCGCGGTCGGGGTCGTGTACTGGCTCGCCTTCGGTGCCGTCGTCCTCGGCGGCCTCGTCACGAACGGCCTGCCCGGTCCCGCCCGTCCCACGCTGACCGTCCTCACGATCCCGCCCGCCGTGGGCGGCCTCGCCTGGACCGCCGCGCACGGCGGACGGGTCGACGCCGTGGGCCAGGGCTTCGCCGGGCTGGTGCTCTTCACCGTCCTGATCGTGCTCTTCCTGGTGCCGCACGTCCGCCAGGACGGTTTCCACCTCGGCTACTGGGTCTTCTCCTTCCCGGCGGCGGCCAGCGGCAACTTCCTCGTGCGCTGGCTGCACGGCGCCGCCGTCCCGGGCGGGCGGGTGCTGGCCTGGCTGGTCGTCGCCCTGGTCAGCGCGGCGTTCCTCGCCCTCTACGCGGCGACCGTCCGCTACGCCGTCCGCGCCGCCGGCCGGCACCGGGCGGTCGCCGAGGCGTAGCCGCGGCCGAAGGCGCCGGGTCCGCGGGGACCTCAGGTGAAGGGCGGCTCGCTGTCCAGGAAGCGCGCGACGTGGGCGCAGAAGAGCCGGGGGTACTGGAACAGCGCCCCGTGACCCGAGTCCGGGTAGACGACGAGCTGCGCGTGCGGGATGGTCCGCGCGAGGATCCATGAGTTGACGGTCGGGACCATGATGTCGTCGCTGCCGTTGACCACGAGCGTGGGCTGCGTGACGCGTCGCAGCTCCGAGAACCGCTCGCCCCGCGGGGTGTTCCAGTCCGCCCGTACCGCCTGCTGTGCCCGCACGCTCTCCGGTCCCGACTCGGCGTCGGCGTCCACGGTCCGTTCGTGACGGCGCGCCCAGAACTCCCGGCCCGCCCGCCGGCTGCCGGGGGAGTCGTCGAAGAAGAGGTACAGGTAGTCCTCCTCCGTCAGGAGCCCGTGGGCGGACACCTCCGCGACGCGTTCGCCGACGCCCGCCGTCTCGCCCGCGCGCGGCTTCGTCCCGGCCAGGACCAGTCGGCGCACCAGTTCGGGACGGGCCAGGACGAGCGCCTGGGCCACGTAGCCGCCCAGCGAGAAGCCCAGCAGGTCGACGCGGGGGACGCCGAGCGCCCGCAGGAAGGCCGCGGTGTTCGTGGCGAAGCCCTCCGCCGATTCCGGCGTCCGGCCGCCGGAGTTCCCCACCCCGGCGTTGTCGAAGAGGATCACCGGTCGATCCGCGGCGAGACCGTCCGTGACGAGCGGGTCCCAGTGGTCCATGCCCGCGCGGAAGTGCGGCAGCATCAGCAGGGGCGTGCCGCTCCCGGCGCCGAACCGGCGGTGGGCGTACCGCTCCCCGTCCACCTCGACGTACCGGGTGGGTGCCGTGGTGTGCACGTACGAAGGCATGACGCCCTCCCGTGGTCGGTGGGCCCCGCTGCCGCCGGTGCGGTGACCGCGTCCTGCCGATATTGTCCGGCAATGTGCGGTTCGCCTCAAAAGGCGCCGGCGACGGCGGGGCCCCACCGGCTCACCGGAGGGTGGCCAGCACCTCGTTGAAGGCCTCGGTCGAGCTCGGGTGCGTGTAGATCGCGTCGCGCAGCTCGGTCGCCGTGACCCCGTGCCGCATCGCCAGCGCGACGGTGTTGATCAGCTCCTGGGAGTCCACGCTGAACAGGGCGGCGCCGAGCACCCGGTCCGTCGCCGTGTCCAGGACGAACTTCATCACCCCCCGCGTCTCCCCGACGATCTTGGCCCGGGGCATCGCGCCGATCTCGGCGACCGCCTTCTCGGCGATCGCGACCGCGTAGCCCTGCTCGCGTGCCTGCTGCTCCGTGAGCCCGACGCGGGACAGCGGGGGCGTGGTGAAGACGGTGTACGGCACGGCCTCGCGGTCCCGGGTGGTGCGCGTGCCGGCGCCGGCCAGCTGGTCGTGGACGATCCGGCTGTCGTCGAGCGAGATGTAGGTGAACTGGGGCCCGCCGTTGACGTCACCGACGGCGAAGACGTGCGGCTGGCTGGAGCGCAGGTACTCGTCCACGGCGACGGCACCCGACGCCGTGGTCAGGATGCCGGCCTCCTCGAGGCCGAGCCCCGCGGTGGCGGGCCTGCGCCCGGCCGCGACCAGCACGGCGTCGACGTCGGCCGTCCGCTCCTGCCCGTCGACGCGGTAGTGCACGGTGGCGTGGTCCGCCGCGTCCGTGACGCCCGTGACCGTCGCGCCGGTCACGATGGTGACGCCCTCCTCGGTCAGGACGGACGCCACGGCGCCCGCGACGTCCTCGTCCTCACGCGGCAGCACGCGGGCACCCGCCTCCAGGACGGTCACCTCGGTGCCGAACGCGCGGTACATCCCGGCGAACTCCAGTCCCAGGTAGCCAGCGCCGAGGATCAGCATGCGGGCCGGACGCCGCGGGTCGCGCACCAGGTCGGTGCTGGTCCTGGTGTACGCGCTGGTGCGCAGCCCCGGGACGTCGGGGACGACCGGCTCGGCGCCGGTGTTGACGACGACGGTGTCCGCGGTGACGAGCAGCCGGTCGGCGCCGGCGCTGACCTCCACCGTCTTCGCGTCCACGAACCGGGCCCGGCCCGTGACGACCGTGACGGAGTCGACGGTGTCGAGCATCTCGAAGTTCTTCGCGCGGAGGGCGTCCGTCAGCCGGGTCGTGCTGTGCACGGCGTCACGGAAACCCTCCTCCGGCGGATCGTCCGGGCGGCGCTCGCCGGCCCGGTGGATCAGTGCCTTGGTCGGTACGCACCCCACGTTGATGCAGGTGCCGCCGTACATCGAGTCCGACTGCTCGACGATCGCGACGCGCCGGCCGAGACGGCCCATCCGCCCCGCCAGGGTCTTGCCGCCCTTGCCGAATCCGATCACGAGAAGATCGACATGCATGTTTTCCATGGCGACCACCTTGCCGCCCGCCGTTCGAGATGCCAAGATCAGTGAGTACCGATTTCTATCGAGAAAGTCTCATGGACACCCTGAGCCGCGTGGTCCACCTCGCCCGGCTGCGAGGCAGCGTCGACATCCGCTGCCTGATCGCCGGGAGCCACACCATGGACAACCCCGCGGGCGGCACCGGCAGCTCCCCCTTCCACCTGCTGCTGGAAGGGGAGTGCACCCTCGAACTGCCGGACCGGAGCATCGACCTGCGGGCGGGCGACATGGTGCTCCTGCCGCACGGCACGGCGCACCGCGTCCACACGCACGGCCCCGGCCCGGCGATCTCCGTCGAGCACCGCGACGTCGGCCCGTACGCCCTGCTGAGCGGGACCGGTCCGGTCGGCGACGTGGTGCCCGTCGACCTCTTCTGCGGCCACTACACGTGGGAGCGAGGCGCGGGCCAGGTGCTCATGGGCATGCTGCCCGAGGTGCTGCACGTGCCGCTCGGCGCCGGGCCGGGCAGCCCCCTGGCGCTGCTCAGCGCCTTCATGCGCGACGAGGCCCGCACGGCGGGGCCGGGCACGGAGGCCGTCCTCGACTCCCTCTGCGACGTGCTGCTGACGCTGGCCCTGCGCGGGGTGTCCGGCGTGGGCCGGGTGGCGTGGCTCGCCTCCACCCGGGGTGTCGTACGGACCGTCACCGACGCCGTCCTGCGCGACCCCGCCCACGCCTGGGGCATCGAGAAGTTCGCCGCGCTCAACTCCATGTCGCGGGCCACCTTCATCCGGCACTTCGGCCGGGAGACCGGGATGAACGCCGGGGAGTTCCTGATGCGGCTGCGCATGCTCCTCGCCGCGGAACTCCTCACGGAGACCGAGCAACCGGTCTCAGCCGTCGCCGCCTCCGTGGGCTACGCCTCCGAGTCCGCCTTCGGCCGCTCCTTCCGGCTCGCGGCGGGCGACACCCCTGCCCGGCTCCGCCGGGCGGCCCGCCAGGGCGTACCCGGCGAAGGCGTCTCCGTCCTGCGTCTGCGCGACGCCGACGGCGTGGCGGCGCAGGGGCCGTGACCGGTCAGCGGCGGCGCCGCAGGCGGCGGACCCACCCGCGCGGGCCCCGCGCGGAGCGGGCGGCCGGGCGGGCCGCGAGGGTCGCCCGGGCAGGGCGCCACGGGTCGTCCGGCGACTCCACGGGCAGCTTGCGCTCGGCCTGGGTGCGGATCTCCTGGTGCGCCTCGTAGGACGTGACGCGGAACGCCTCCTCGTAGGAGGCGAGCGCGGCGGTCACCGCGTGCCCGGCGACTCCGCGGCGCCGGATCATCCGCGCGAGCCAGGCGAACGCGCCCATGACCACGGCCAGTACGGCGGCGAGGGCCAGGCAGCCCAGGAGGTCGTCCACGGGCCACAGCGTACGTCGGCCGCCCTCACCGGCGCGTCGCTCACGGCCGGTTGTTTTATCGGCCGATAAAGTGCGTCGAAGCCGGGAAGGAACGGGCCGGCGGGCGGACGGACGCGCGGAAGGGGGGCCGGGGGTGCTGGCGGTGGACGTACGGCAGGCGCTGCGCGACGGGCGCACCGTCGAGGAGAGCGCGGCCCGGGCGTGGCGCTTTTCGGCCCGGACGGTCGCCCAGCACGGGGACTTTCTGCTGGCGTTCGTCGACGGCGGGGTCTGCGTGGGCGCTTTCGAGATCCGCGGCAGCCGCTCCGACGACCTGAGCGGGGGCAGGTACGTCTTCGACCTGGCACCCGCACGGCGCTTCCGCTGGGCCCTGGGCCGCAGGCTGCCCCTGCCCCCGGGGCGCAACCCGGCCCGTATCCTCACGGGGCAGCACCTGCGCGAGTTCCTCGACGCGGAACCCCACCGCGCCGCCGGAACCGGCCGGGACTGAAGCAGCGAAGGAGCCCACCGCCGCATGGCCAGCACGTCCGATCCCGTCGACGCCCTCCTGAAGTCGGGGCCGCGGCGGACCCGCCTGCCCGAGCCCGCCGAACGCGCCCGGCTGCGCACCGAGTACGGCCTGACCCAGGCCGAGGTCGCCGAGGCGCTGGACGTGACCCGGACGACCGTGGCCGGGTGGGAGGCCGGCCGCAGCGAACCGCAGGGTGCCACCCGTGCGGCGTACGCCAAGCTGCTGGACGGCATCGCCGCGCAACTCGGGGCCCCGGAACCTGTCCCCGTCTCGGCTCCCGCCCCCGGGCCTGCGCCCGCCCCAGCGCCCGTGCCGGAGCCCGCCCCTGCCCCTGCCCCCGCGCCCGTGCAGGCTCCCGCGCCCGTGCGGCCGGCGCCGGCCCGCGCCCGCAGGGAAGCGGCGCCCGAACCCGCCGCGCCGGATCCGCGTTTCGCCCACGGCCCGCTCGCCGTGCTGGACGGCGACGGCACCGCCCACTGCGCGGGCGGCCTCCTGCTGCCGTGCCCGGCGACCGACCTCCCGTCGCTCGTCACCTGGACACTCGCCGAGGCGAAGCTCGGCGCGCCGCGGCTGCACCGCAACGGCAAGGACGCCGACCCGCTGGTCGTCCTGACGGCCCAGGCCGCCGAACGCCTCGGCCTGCCCGCCGTCCTGGAGGACCGCCGGGCCCTGCGCCTGCCGGCCGACCACAAGGTCGTCCGCCAGATCACCCGCGCCAAATGGCAGCTCACCCGCCGCGGATTCGGCCCATGGGCCCGCGTCTACCGCCCGGCGCAGGACGGCACGCGCCAGTGCGTGCAGTTCGCCGTCCTCCCCTGGGGCGCCCTCGACAGCCGCTCCTGGGGCGACGCGGAACACCTGCCGCCCCCCGAACTGGCGCAGCTGCTCACGGACTACGCGCACCGCGTCATCACCCCCAGGGGCTCCACCGCCGTGAGCGGCCTGGAGCTGATGACGGCCCTGCGTCCGCCGACCCGGGCCGTCAGGGACCAGTCGACCGGCGCCTGGGTCTCCGGACGGAACCCCGGCGCGCTGGTGGAGCCCGTCGACCCGGCACCTCCCGAGGCCCCCGACGAACACCCGGTCGTCGCCTCGCGGTTCGTGCGCGGGCACCGCCGCACCCCGGAGGAGGTCCTCGACGAGGAGGCCTTCGAGTGGATCCGGGACCCGCAACTGCTCACCGACGACGAGTGCGCCCGGAAGTACGCGGTCGGGATCGACGTCAACATGGCGTTCGCCGCGGCCGCGAACCGGCTGAACGTCGGCCTGGGCGCCGCCGTCCACGTACGCGCCCCGGCGTTCGACACGTCGCTGCCCGGCTCCTGGCTCGTCGACCTCTCGCACGTCGACGTCGACCCGCGGCTGCCGAACCCGTTCACCCCGGCCGGCACCCGCCCCGAGGGCCCCGCCTGGTACGCCACCCCGACCGTGGCCTACGCCGTCGAACTCGGGCACGAGGTGCGTCCGGCCGAGGCGTACGTCCGCCCCGAACACGGCGCCTACCTCGACGCCTGGTACGGCCGGCTGCGCGACGCCTACCTGGCCACGATGGCCGAACTCGGCGTCGTCGCCGGCATGCCGGAGGCCGACTTCCTCGCCGCGATGGAAAACCACAAGGAGACCGATCCGACCCGCGCCGCCCTCCTCTCGGCCGTCAAGGCCACCGTCAAGGGCGGCATCGGCAAGCTCCGCGAGCGTCCCCAGGGCGCCGGTTACCGTCCGGGGGAGCGCTGGCCCGCCCTCGAGCGGCCCACGTGGCGTCCCGACATCCGCGCCGCCGTCATCGCGACCGCGCGCGTCAACATGCACCGCAAGATGGTGAGGTTCGCCGCCGCGGGCCTCTTCCCGGTCGCCGTGCTGTCCGACTGCGCCGTGTACCTGTCCGACGGCCCGGGACCGCTGGACTTCCTGCCGCGCACACCGGAGGACAAGCCGCTGCCGGGCGGTTTCCGCCTCGGCGTCTCACCCGGCATGGTCAAGCACGAGGGCACCCAGTCCCTGATGTGGGCCGTGGAGCTGCTCGAGGACGGCCACAACCCGGCCCGCCACATCAAGGGCGGCGACGCCGCACTCGACGGAGAGTAGGAGAGCCCGGTGGGCATGCTCGGCGACGGCCTCGACAAGGCCACGGCGAAGACCCTCACGCGGCCCGTGCCCAAGTCGGCGCAGGCCCAGATGCGTTTCCTGGTCAAGCAGGAGAAGGGCACCAGGGCCGTGGCCGCGCTGCTCGGCGTCTCGCAGCGCACCGTCGAGCGCTATCTGACGGGCCAGATCAAACGACCGCGCAAGGACCTCGCCGCCCGCCTCGAGGCGGAGGTCCGCAGGCGGTGGCAGCCCCGCGTCCGCGAGCGCGCGCGGCAGCGGGCGGCCACCACCGGCGGCATCGTCATCGAGACCCGCGCCCGCTTCGGCTTCACGGCCGCCCCCGGCTCCACCGACGACGCCCGCATCCGCCTCGTCACCCAGGCCCTGCCCCCCGACTACGCCGCCCGCCTCTTCGACGCCCAGTCCGCGGGCGCCGGCGAGGACCGGCTGCGCGCCATCGCGGCCGAGGGCCTCCAGGAGATCTACTTCAAGGACCGCGGCCGCCGCGCCCAGGGCCTGCAGGTCGACTTCACCGACATCGACTACGTCGAGTTCGAGTTCTGAGCCGCACCGGCGGGCAGGGCGTGCGGCGGGGCCGGGCGAATCAGGGTGCGGCCGGTCCGACGTCACTGACCCACACGGGGAAGGGCGTCGGCTCCGGCCGGCCGGTCGTGCCCGGATCCTCGTCGCGCAGGAAGCCCTCGACCACACGACCGAGATCGCGGGTGGGCACGTAGTGGCCGCCGAACGGCAGCTCGTCCGCGGCCACCGACCCGGTCGAGCACCGCAACTGGCCGGCCTGCTCGTCATGCCAGACGTAGAACGTCGCCACCCCGGCGTAACCCGTCGCGTGGATACGGCCCCGCACACGGCCGGCGACGCGCTCGAAGGCGGCGACCACCTCGGACACGGACAGCGACCGCCGGTCCGCCTCCTCCGCGCCCAGCCACCAGGTGTTCGCCTCCCACTCCGCACGCCGGTCGGCCTGCTCCAGCACCAACGGCTCGTGCGCGATCTCCGCGATCGATGTCAACAGCACTCCGGCAGTATCCGGCACGCCCTGCCACGAGTGCCGGTGGCTCGACTTCCTCGTCGACTCAGTTGCCGACGGACTCCGCGATTCGCCGGGCTGCCTGGGCGGGCGTCAGGTGCGTGGTGTCGACGACCTCGGCGGCACTGTGCAGCCAGGTACGGGCCGCCTCGGCATAGGGCTCGAGGTACTTGCGGCGGAAGGAGGAGGGACCGAGCACGGTGTCGCCCTCGATGCGCGCGCTGAGGGTCTCCTGGTCGGCGTGGAGGACGAAGTGCCGTACCGGGATGGCATGGTCGGTGAGCCCGGCGCTGATCTCGCGCCAGTACTCCTCGACCAGGACCGTCATGGGCATCACCAAGGTGCCCCCCGCGTAGTCGAGCACTCGGCGGGCGGTCTCGACGACGAGCGGCCGCCATGGCGGCCAGTGCTGGAAGTTGCCCATCTCGGGCAGTCCCGGCGTGATGTCCATGAGCGTCTCGCCGACCTTCTCGGCGTCGAACACGCGTGAATCCGGGATGAGCTGCTGCACGAGCGCGCTGGTCGTCGTCTTGCCCGCGCCGTGGGTTCCGTTGAGCCATACGATCACGGACCCCGAGGCTAGCGCCGTGCGGCCGGCGGGGACAGGTGCACCAGCCGCGTCATTTCCGCCACCGGCAGCGACGGGTTGGCGGCCGCGGCGCCGGCCACCTCCCAGTCGTCGTCCGCGAGCAGTTCGGCGATCACCGCGGGTGGCAGCGCCGGATGGCCGGCGGCGATGAGCCGTGCCCGGCGGTCGTCCAGGCAGGCGACCAGCGCCGCGGCCGTCGCGTGCGGGTGCCGAGCGATCTCGCGCAGTGCCTTGCGGGCCGGGGGCCGCCGGCGGGCCAGCCGCTCCAGCAGGGCCGCGGTCCCGCCGGGGTTCGCCGCCACGGCGGCGGCGACGCGCACGCCGTGCCGGTCGACCATCGCCGCCAACCGGTCCTCGGTCAGGCCCGGATGGGACGCGACGGCGGCCACCACCTTGGCGTCCGGGTCGCGGGCCAGCGCGTCGCGGATGCCGTCCGGCAGATCGCTGCGCCGGGCCGCGAGCATCCGTACGGCGGGGTCCGGCGAGGCGGCCAACTCCGCGAGCTCGGCGGGGGAGGCGGAGGCGACGCGCGGCAGCGGGGCGGAACCGGTCCGCACGCCGGCGGCGAGGCGGCACAGGACGTCCAGCGGGACGGCCGGGTTGTGCGCCGTCCGTTGCCGGACGGCGGCGTCGTCGTCCGCGGCCAATGTGCGGATCAGTGCCTCACCGATCGCCGGGTTGTCCGCGAGCCGCGCCCTGATCCGGGGGTCGGTGTCGGCGGCGAGCCGCGTGTACGCCTGTGGCGGCAGGTCGGTCCGGGCCGCCAGTTCCCGGCGCAGCAGCCAGGAGGGGTGGCCGGCGAAGGCCGCGGCGGCCGCCGCGGGCGTGGCCGGGTTGCCCAGTGCGGCGTACCGCATCGCGTGGACGGTGGACTCGTGCGCACCCTCGCAGTAGTCCCAGGGCGGGTCCGGCTCGCCCTCGCACACGTGGCAGGACCGGGCCGACGGCAGCGCGTCACCGTCGAGGAGGGCCGCGAGCACCTCCGGTGGGGTCGCCTGGTTGACCGCGACCGCGCGGCGTACCCCCGCGTGCGGATGCTCCGCCAGGCGGCCGAGCAGCCCGGATGTCGTCCAGAGCGCGAGTTCCGCGACCACCTGGACCTCCGGGTCGGCCGCGAGAGTCCATGCGACGTCCTCCGGCAGATCGGGGCACTCGGCCAGCTTCTCCCGGTGCTCGACGGACCTTGCGCGGGCGAGCAGACGCGTCCACTCCGGTGGTCCCGCGCGCTCGCCGAGCAGGGCGAGCGCGACGAGCGGTTGGGTGACGGGATCGACGTCGGCCGGGGCAAGACGTCCCGCGTACGCCAGTTGCAGCGCCGCGTCCTCGCCGCGGGCGGCGAGCACCGCCACCTGCGCCCGGGTGAGGTCGGCCCGGCAGGCGAGCGCATCGGCGAGTTCACCGCCCGCGGTCGCGATCAGCCGGTCGACCAACTCGCGCGGCAGCGAAGGGTTGCCGGCCAGGTCGTGCAGGACGTGACTCATGGGCGACCATCGTGCCGGAACCCCTGCCCGGCCGCGCCTCGATTTCGTACGGCTGCGCGGCTCGGCCCCGCCCTGCGACGCACGGCGTTCCACGCGCACGGCACCAGGGCGATCCTCGGCGAACTCGTCGTTCCCCACCCGCGAGGCTCGACACCGCCGCCGGACCCGCTGTGACAGGGCGGCCGAGCCCGGTGGGCCGGAGCACCACCCGTAGCCCCTCGAAGCCCGGCCCGGCGGGCCGCAGCGCCGCCGGCGACAGCGGCCCCACGCTGCAGGGCTTCGGGCCGTCCTGACCGGCGGCGGCGCGCGGGGCGTCAGGTCGTCATGGAGAAGCGGCGGCACACGTGCACCCGGCTGAACTCGGCGCGCATGCGGGCCTCGTCCTGCAGCCCGGCGTGCAGGAACGCGGCCATGAGGCGCAGGCCGGGGCGGGGGGTGAGGATCGCGCGGTCGGGTTCGGCGGGATCGGTGTACCGGTGGGCGTAGACGTGCAGGTAGTGGTTGCTCTCGGCGAAGCCCACGGCCCGGTACCAGGCGAGGGTGGCCGGGTCGTCGCGGGTCCAGGCGTCGAGGGTGGACGCGCCGCGCGCCCGGACCTCGGCCCGGGTGCGGTGCAGGAGGGCGCGGCCGAGACCGCGGTGCTGGTGGTCGGGGTGGACGGCGACGGTGTCGATGGTCGCCAGCCCGGCGTCGACGGCGGTGTCCATGATGCCGACGACCGTCCCCGCCCCGTCGACGGCGACGAGTTCCAGCCCCGGCGCCGGGACGGGCGGCTTGGCGCGGTCCACGTCGTCGTAGTAGGCGGTGCCCAGGAACGAGAGCACCCGGCAGCGCAGCCAGGAGGTCTCGTCGGCCGGGGTGTACTCACGCAGTGTGTAGGTCACGTCCCAGAACCTCGTGTGCCGGCGGCGGATGACGGACGCGATGCTCCTCGCGCCGTGCGGCGCCGCGCAACGTGGTTTCCGCGTACCGCACCGTGCCCGCGACGAGCCGTCCCCGCCGCACGACGGTGCGACGGGGACGGCGACGGGACGGACGCGCGGGACCGGGGCGGGCGGCTCCGGGCCGCGTTACGGCGGTCAGGCGCGGTGGTACTGAACCGGGGTGTTGACCTCCCCGCCCAGCGCCGCGGCCGCGTGACGCGCCCAGTACGGGTCGCGCAGCAGTTCGCGGCCGAGGAGGACGGCGTCGGCCTTGCGGGAGCCGACGATGGCCTGCGCCTGGTCGGGCTCGGTGATGAGACCGACCGCGGCGACCGGCATTCCGGTCTCGTTGCGGACGCGCTCGGCGAATGGCACCTGGTAGTCGGGGGCCGCGACGATCTTCGCGTTGGGGGCGTTGCCCCCGGTGGAGACGTCCATCAGGTCGACGCCGCGGGCCTGCAGCTCCTTGGCGAGGCGGACGGTGTCGTCGCCGGTCCAGCCCTCGCGGTCGTCGTCGGAGTTCTCGCTCAGCCAGTCGGTCGCGGAGATCCGGAAGAAGACCGGCAGGTCCTGCGGCCACACGGCGCGGACGGCCTCGACGACCTCCAGGGCGAAGCGGGTGCGGCCCTCGAAGTCCCCGCCGTATCCGTCGGTGCGGCGGTTGCTGTGCGGGGAAAGGAACTGGTTGATGAGGTATCCGTGGGCCCCGTGGATCTCGGCGACCTGGAACCCCGCGTCAAGGGCGCGCCGGGCGGCGTCGGCGAAGTCCGCGACGATCCGGCCGATCTGCTCGGTGCTGAGCTCCTCCGGCGTGGTGGAGCCGGTGTGGAACGGTACGGCACTGGGGCCGGCCGGTGTCCAGCCGTGCCGCTCGCCCGGGGGGAGGGGGGCGCCGCGGTCGACCCAGGTCCGCTCCGTGGAGGCCTTGCGGCCGGCGTGCGCGAGCTGGATGCCGGGCACGGTGCCCTGGGACTTCAGGAACGCCGTGATCCGCCGGAAGGCCTCGACCTGGGTGTCGTTCCAGATGCCGAGGTCGTACGGGCTGATCCTGCCCTCGGGGCTGACGGCGGTGGCCTCGGTGATGATCAGGCCGGTGCCGCCCGCCGCCCGTGCCGCGAGGTGCGTGAAGTGCCAGTCGTTCGGCACGCCCGCCTGCTCGCCGTCCGGGGCCGCGCTGTACTGGCACATGGCTGCCATCCAGATCCGGTTCGGGACGGTCAGCGACCGGAGGGTGAAGGGCTCGAACAGGGTGGTGGTCACGAAGCTGTCTCCTCGGGAGGCGGTCGGGGCCGGGTCGCGCGGCGACGAGTCGGTACATCGTTCATGCGCCTGCGCCCTACAGGCTCAATCAATAATTGCACGCGCCGCTTAATTCCCGTACGCCGGTCAACAGGCGACATTCAGACCGCGCAGGTATCACGCGTTTGCATTAGTCAGCGTCTGCAAGTAATATCGAATCCCGTCAGGCGCCGGACGTGGTGCACCCCCCGTCCGGTCGCGCTCCCGGCGAACGCCCGGCCTCCGGGCACCCGGAGGCGATCCCCTCACAACCCCGGCCCCCGCGGTGGAGCACCCCGCGTCCCGCGCACGGCCGCCGAAAGGCACACCATGTCGCTCAAGGAACTCATCCCCGGCCGCCTCGGCTTCGGCACCGCCCCCCTCGGCAACATGTTCCGGGCCATTCCCGAGGAGGAGGTGAACGCGACCCTGGAAGCCGCCTGGGACCAGGGCATCCGCTTCTACGACACCGCCCCCTTCTACGGCGCGGGCCTCGCGGAACTGCGGCTCGGCGAACTGCTCTCGCGGCGGCCCCGCGACGAGTACGTGCTGGCCAGCAAGGTCGGGCGGGTCGTCCTGGACGAGCCCGAGCCGGGCGCCCGCGACCTCGGCGAGAAGGGCGGGCTGTTCGAGCACGGCCGTCCGAACGCGATGCTGCACGAGTGGACCGCCGACGCGACCGAGCGGTCGATCGAGGGCAGCCTGAAGCGCCTCGGCGTCGACCGACTGGACATCGTCTGGGTGCACGACATCGCCCAGGACTTCCACGGCGACCTCTGGCTGAGCAAGTTCGAGGAGGCCCGCACCGGTGCCTTCCGTGTGCTGTCCCGGCTCCGCGACGAGGGCGTCATCAAGGCCTGGGGCCTCGGCGTGAACCGGGTCGAGCCCATTGAGCTGACGCTCGACCTGGACGAGCCGCAGCCCGACGGGTTCCTGCTCGCGGGCCGCTACACCCTGCTGGACCACGCGCGCCCGCTGGAGCGGCTGCTGCCCAAGGCGCAGGAGCAGGGCGTCGGCATGGTCGTCGGCGGTCCCTACAGCTCCGGGGTCCTCGCCGGCGGCACCCACTTCGAGTACCAGGACGCGCCCCCGGAGGTCGTCGAGCGCGTACGGCGCATCAAGGAGATCACGGCCCGCCACGGGGTGAGCGTCAAGGCCGCTGCCCTGCAGTTCTCCCTGGCGCACCCGGTGGCCGTCGCCGCCGTCCCCGGTGCCACCAAGCCGGGCCGGATCGCCGAGGACATCGCCGCGCTCCACGAGGACGTCCCGGCCGCGTTCTGGACCGAACTCCGCGCCTCCGGTCTCGTCAGCCCCGCCGCTCCGCTCCCGAACGGCGCCTGAAGCGCTCCCGCCCGACCCCGCAAGCCAAGGAGAGAAGACCCATGGCCTCCACCTCGGTCAGTCGTGTCGTACCCGCGTCGCCCGAACGCGTCTGGAACCTGATCGGCGGCTTCCACGCGCTGCCCGACTGGCTCCCGTTCATCCCCGAGAGCACCCCGCTGGAGGGCGGGCGGGCCCGCAGGCTCCGCACCCCTGAGGGGGACGTGATCGTCGAGCGCATGGTGGCCTTCAGCGAAGCCGAGCGGCACTACGCGTACGCGATCGTGGAAGCGCCCTTCCCCGTGACCGGGTACGTATCCGACCTGCGGGTCCACGCCGTGCCCGGACAGCCGGAGGTCGCCGAGGTCGTGTGGAGCGGCCGGTTCGTCCCGGAGGGGGCCGGCGAGGCGGAGGTGGTCGAGCTGTTCACCGGCATCTACCGCGACGGCCTCGAAGCTCTCCACGGCGCGCTGGCGGCTTGAGTCCGCGTGCCGGCGCTCTCCCGTCACGTCCGCCGGCGGGGGAGCGCCGGTCCTCCGCGTCCCGTGCGCACGCCATGATCGTTATCCTGTGGGGGCAGGGCGCCGTCCCACTGGGCGGGCCCGGGCCGGCCGACGGCCCCCCGGCACCCCGGACGTGAGGTGAGCGAAGCCATGGGTGACATCCCCGCCGACAGCCGGCCGCTGGACGACGCGCGACCCGGCCAGATCGTCGTGATCGCCCGCTGGACCCCCGCCCCCGGCAACCACGAGGCCGTCCGCGCCGCGCTCGCCGAACTGGTCGCCGCCTCCCGGGCGGAGCCGGGCTGCCTGGGCTACCAGGCCTTCCGCCCCGACGGGAGCGAGGAGGGCGACATCGTGCTGGTCGAGCGGTACGCCGACCAGGAGGCCCTGGACGCCCACCGCGGCAGCGTCCACTTCCGGAGCCTGGCGCTGGAGCGGATCGTCCCGCTGCTCCTGGACCGCCACGTCGTCGTGACGACGGTCTCCTGAACGGGAGGCGGCCTCAGGGGAGGATGGCGTCGACGTAGCCGCCGTCGACCCGCAGGGCGCCCCCGGTGGTGGCCGATGCCAGGTCGGAGCTGAGGTAGACCACCATGTTGGCGATCTCCTCCGGCTCGATCAGGCGCTGCAGCAGCGACTGCGGGCGGTGCTCGCGCATGAAGGCCCGCTGTGCCTCGTCCCAGGGGAGGCCGGGGTCCACCAGCTGGTGGACGAAGTCCTCGACGCCCGCCGTGTGCGTGGGGCCGGCGATCACCGAGTTGACGGTGACCCCGCTTCCGGCGGCCCTCTTGGCGAAGCCGCGGCCGAGGGCGAGCAGCGCGGTCTTGGACATGCCGTAGTGGATCATCTCGGCCGGCGTCACGACCGCGGAGTCGCTGGCGATGTACTGGACGCGGCCCCAGCCCCGTTCGAGCATCCGGGGCAGGTACATCCGTGTGAGGCGGGCCGCGGCGAGCACGTTGACCTCGAAGTAGCGGCGCCACTCGTCGTCGTCGATGTCGAGGGCGTCCACGGCCCCGTAGACGCCCAGGTTGTTGATGAGGACGTCCACGTCCGGCACCTGCTCGTAAGCGCGGGCGGCGCCCTCCGGTGAGGCGACGTCGGCGCCGACGGCGAGGAAGTCGCCCTCCGGGACCTCGCCGCGCATCCGTGCGACGGCCTCGTCGACCCTTCCCTGGTCGCGGCCGTTGACCGCGACCCGGGCGCCCGCCCGCGCGAGGCCGGCGGCGATCGCCGCCCCGATGCCCTGCGTCGACCCCGTCACCAAGGCGGTCCGTCCGGTGATATCGATGCGCATGTACCGCTCCTTCGGCTGTCCCGGTCTCCGGTGGACGGCCGTCGGCGCGACCGCCCACCTCCCAGCCTTCCCGCGCGGGGCCGTGGTGAGCGGTGGGCGCGCCGTGCGGGGGACGTTCCGGCGTGCCCGCGTCCGGCACCTGCCTGACGGTGTGTTAGCTGGGGGCGATGATCGGCGTCAGTGAGGAGTGGACATGACGACGGCGACGGCGCAGGGGCCCGTGGAGGAGTTCCGCCGGCTCAGTGACGGCGACGCGGAGCTGCGGGCGCACGGGGCGTACTTCAGCTGCACCTATCTGCTGGACATGGAACGGCACACCTTCCTGGTGCGGATGCACCGCGGCCGGGTGGAGGACCTGGTCGTCGACCCCGAGCCGCTCACGGCCTACGACTTCGCCATCAGGGCCGGTGCGGCGACGTGGCGGGAGTTCTGCTCGCCGGTGCCGAAGCCGATGTACCACGGCATCTGGGCCGCCAGCTTCCAGCGGGACATGCGGCTCGAGGGCGACCTGCTGGTGCTCATGCAGAACCTGCGCTGCCTCACCCGCCAGCTGGAACTGCTCCGCCTCACCGGCCCGCTGGGCTGATCACCGCTCCGGCCCCGCGCCGCCGAAAGGACCCCGTCATGAGTACCGCCTCCCGCATCTCGCCGGTGACCGGCCACTACGTCACGATCGACGTGGAGGACGTCCAGTACAAGGTCTTCTACCTGGAGAACGGCCAGGGCCAGCCGCTGGTGTGCCAGCACACCGCCGGCTGCCACAACCACCAGTGGCGCGGTCTCCTGGAGGACGAGGAGATCACCGCGAACCACCGCGTCATCGCCTACGACCTGGCGCGCCACGGCAAGTCGGACCCGCCGCTGAACAAGGAGTGGTGGAAGGAGGAGTACAAGCTCACCGCCGACCACTACGTCGCCTTCATCACCGCGTTCTGCGACGCGCTCGGCCTGGAGGACCCGATCTTCATGGGCTCCTCGTTCGGCGGGAACGTGGCCCTGCAGCTGGCGCTGCGGCACCCGGACCGCTTCAAGGCGGTGATCCCGGTGGAGGGGGCCGACTACTCCCCGGGCTTCTACCTCGACTGGTGGCAGCATCCGCACGCCAACGCGGCGCAGGTCTGTGCCAGCGGGGTGTGGGACCTGATGGCCCCGCAGTCGCCCGACGCGGACCGCTGGGCGACCTGGTTCTACTACAGCCAGGGCTCCGAGGCGTTCAAGGGCGACCTGTACTTCTACTCCGTCGACCACGACCTGCGGGGCAGGCTGGGGGAGATCGACGGGGAGCGCTGCCCGGTCGTCATGCTCACCGGCGAGTACGACTACCTGACCACCCCCGCGGACGGGGCCCGGACCGCGGAGCAGATCCGCGGGGCCGAGTTCATCGAGATGAAGGAGATCGGGCACTTCCCGATGAGCGAGAACTACCCGCGCTTCGCCGGTTACCTCAAGCAGGCGCTGCGGCGGATCGAGGAGCGCACCGCATCCTGAGCCGGGACGCCGGGACGCCGGGATGCCAGGGGGCCGGCCCGCCGGGTCGCGGGGTGCGGCCCGCGGTCCGGCGGACGGGACGGCCCCACGCGCCCCCGGCGGTCAGTTGAAGGAGGCGGGGTCCGGGCCGATGCGGGCGCCGGTGTCGAGGGCGGTGATCGCGGCGATGTCGGCGTCGGAGAGCTCGAAGTCGAAGACGTCGATGTTCTGGCGGATCCGCTCCGGGGTCACCGACTTGGGGATGACCACGTTGCCGATCTGCAGGTGCCAGCGCAGGATCACCTGGGCCGGGGTCCTGCCCAGGCGCCCGGCGATGCCGGTGACGACCGGGTCCTTCAGCAGGGCGCCCTGGGCGAGCGGGCTCCACGCCTCCGTGGCGATGCCGTGCCGGGCGTGGAAGGCGCGCAGCTCGGCCTGCTGGAGCCGGGGGTGCAGCTCCACCTGGTTGACGGCGGGGACGACGTCGCTGTCGTCGATCAGCCGCTGGAGGTGCTCGGGCTGGAAGTTCGAGACGCCGATGGCACGTGCGCGGCCCTCGGCGTGCAGCTTCTCGAAGGCCCGCCAGGTGTCGAGGTAGGTGTCGCGCGCGGGCGCGGGCCAGTGGATCAGGTAGAGGTCCACGTGGTCGAGGCCGAGCTTGGCGAGGGAGGCGTCGAAGGCGGCGAGGGTGCTGTCGTAGCCCTGGTCGGCGTTCCACAGCTTGGTGGTGACGAACAGTTCGTCGCGGGCGATGCCGGAGGCGGCGAGGGCCTGGCCGACGCCGGTCTCGTTGCCGTAGACGGCCGCGGTGTCGATGCTGCGGTAGCCGCTCTCCAGGGCCGAGGTGACGGCGGCCGCGGTGTCGGCGTCGGGGACCTGGAAGACGCCGAAGCCGAGCTGCGGCATGGCGACGCCGTTGTTGAGGGTGATGTCCGGGGTGGGGGTGGTCATAGTGCTGATCCTTTCGCGTCGCGGCCGGCGGCGGGCGCCGGTGCGAGTGCGGACGGGTGACGTCCCGGGAGGGGGCGGGTGACCTGCGCCCTTCCCGTGCTCCACGACCACGTTAATTGCGTGCGCGGTTAATTGCAAACGCTGTATAACCTCGTACGCGGATGCCTGGCTCGCGGATACCCGGCTCAGGAAGCCGGGACCTTCGCGCCCTGCAGGTCCTCCACCGCCTTGACCAGGGGGGCGAGCTCCGGGACGAGCGCCGCCTCGTCCATCGCCGCGCGCAGCGCCTCGTTGTTGGTCGGACGGGCCTCCTCCAGCAGCTTGAGGCCGGCCTCGGTCACGTCCGTGTAGATGCCGCGCCGGTCGGTGGGGCAGAGGTACCGGGCCAGCAGCCCGCGGTCCTCCAGCCGGGTGACCAGGCGGGTCGTCGCCGACTGGCTGAGCACCACGGCGTCGGCGACCTGGCGCATCTGCAGGTGGCCCCCCTCGCCGTCGTGCTGGCGGCTGAGGACGTCGAGCAGCGAGTACTCGCGCACGCTCAGGTCGTGATGGGTCTGCAGCTGCTTCTCGATCCGCCCCTCGATCCGTCCGTGCAGCAGCGACAGGGCGTGCCACCCCTGGGCGAGGGCGGTCAGTGCCGGATCGGTGGCGGTCATCGAAGTCCCCTTCGTGCGGCGGCTGCGGGCGCGGTCACGGCTGTTCGCCCGTACTGGCCATGGTATGCCGCCGTCCGAAGATGTCCAGCGCTTGACGTTATAGCGCGTCTGCAATTATTGTGAGCGCTCGTTAGGTGCCACTGCAACATCTGGAAGGTCTCCGTCATGCCTCTCGCGCTCCTGGCCCTCGCCATCGGGGCTTTCGGTATCGGGACCACCGAATTCGTGATCATGGGCCTGCTGCCCGAGGTCGCCACGGACTTCGGGGTCTCCGTCCCCACCGCCGGCCTGCTCGTGACCGGCTACGGACTCGGCGTCATGATCGGCGCGCCGATCATGACCCTGCTCGGCACCAAGGTGTCCCGCAAGAACATGCTCATGCTGCTCATGGGCGTGTTCGTGCTCGGCAACCTGGTCTCCGCCCTGGCACCCGCCTTCGGCGTGATGATGGCCGGTCGCATCGTCGCGTCCTTCACCCACGGCGCTTTCTTCGGCATCGGCTCGGTCGTCGCCGCCGACCTGGTGGCCCCGGAGAAGAAGGCACGCGCGATCTCCATGATGTTCGCCGGCCTCACCGTGGCCAACGTCGTCGGTGTACCGCTCGGCACCTTCATCGGGCAGCACGCCGGCTGGCGCGTGACCTTCTTCGTCGTCGCCGGCCTCGGGGTGGTCGGCCTGGCCGGTGTCCTCAAGCTGGTGCCCGACATGCCGAAGCCGCAGGGCGTGCACCTGCGCCATGAGCTGGGCGCCTTCCGCAATGTCCAGGTCCTGCTGGCCATGGCCATGACCGTGCTCGGCTTCGGCGGCGTCTTCGCGGCCATCACCTACATCGCGCCGATGATGACCGAGGTCACCGGCTTCGCCGACTCCTCCATCACCTGGCTGCTGGTGCTCTTCGGCGTCGGCATGGTCGTGGGCAACCTGATCGGCGGCAGGTACGCCGACCGCGCCCTGATGCCGATGCTCTACACGGCGCTGGGCGCCCTGGCCGCCGTACTGGCGCTGTTCGCCCTCACCGCGCACAACGAGTTCACCGCCGGTGCGACGATCTTCCTCATCGGCGCCCTGGGCTTCGCGACCGTCCCGCCGCTGCAGAAGCGGGTCCTGGACCAGGCGTCCGGCGCCCCCACCCTGGCCTCGGCCGTCAACATCGGCGCCTTCAACCTCGGCAACGCGCTCTCCGCCTGGCTGGGCGGTGTCGTGATCGCCGCGGGATTCGGCTACACCTCGCCGAACCTCGTCGGGGCGGTCCTGACCGCCTCCGCCCTCGTGCTCGCCGTCGTCTCCGCGGCGCTGGAGAAGGGCCGCGGCGGCCGGCCCGGCCGGGTCGTCACCGGGGCCGCGCCCGCCGAGGAGACCGCCCTCACTTCCCGGCACTGACCGCGGCGGCCGGGACCTCCGGCACCACGGTCCCGGCACCACCCCGGGGCGATGGCGGACCCGGGTGACGCCGAACCCGCGCCGGGCCCCGGTCACGTGACCGGGGCCCGGCGCGCCGCGGACGGGCCGGGGCCGGGTCAGCGGTGCCGGGGGCTGCGGCCCGGGGGCTGCTCCGGAGCCGTGCGGCTGGGGAGGGTCGGCACCTTGCGCGTCTGCGGGTGATCGACGGCCACGCTGAACAGGTCGTCGTAGTGACGCAGTTCCAGCGGGTCCCCTTCGAGGAGGGTGTACGTCGCGGCGGCGCCGGTGATCTCCACCTTCAGCCGCCGTCCGAGCACCTGCACCGTGAAGGCCAGCCGCCGGAGCTTCTCCGGCAGCCGGGGCGCGAAGGCGGCGCAGCCGTTCCGGTACCGCATCCCGCCGAAGCCGCCGACCAGGGCGGCCCAGGTGCCGGCGAGGGAGGCGATGTGCAGGCCGTCGCGGGTGTTGTTCTCCAGGTCGTGCAGATCCATCAGCGCCGCTTCGCCCAGGTAGTCGTAGGCGAGGCGCAGATGGCCGACCTCGGCGGCCATGATGGCCTGCGTCGACGCCGACAGGGACGAGTCCCGCACGGTCAGCGGCTCGTAGTAGGCGAAGTTGCGGGCCTTCTGCTCCTCGTCGAAGGCCTGCGGCTGCTTGACCATGGCCAGTACCAGGTCGGCCTGCTTGACCACCTGCCTGCGGTAGAGGTCGAAGTAGGGGAAGTGCAGCATCAGGGGGTACTGGTCGGGCTGCGTGGTCGTGAAGTCCCACGCCTGGTGCCGGGTGAAGCCCGCCGACTGCTCGTGGACGCCGATCGCGCTGTCGTACGGCACGGTCATCGCCGCGGCCGCGTCGCGCCACGCCGCGGTCTCCTCGTCGTCGACGCCGAGGGCGGCGCCCTCCTTGGTGTGGCGCTCCACGATGTCGGCGGCGGCGCGCAGGTTCGCCTGCGCCATCAGGTTGGTGTAGATGTTGTCGTCCGCGATGGCGCTGTACTCGTCGGGCCCGGTGACCCCGTCGATGTGGAAGTTGCCGTGCGGGTCGTGGTGACCCAGCGAGTGCCACATGCGGGCGGTCTCCACCAGGAGCTCGACACCCGTCTCACGCTCGAAGTCCTCGTCGCCGGTCAGGGAGACGTAGCGGATGACGGCGTCGGCGATGTCCGCGTTGATGTGGAACGCGGCCGTTCCCGCCGGCCAGTAGCTGGAGCCCTCCGAGCCGTCGATGGTGCGCCAGGGGAAGGCGGCGCCCTCCAGGCCGAGCTGGCGGGCGCGCTCCCGGGCGGCGGGCAGCGTGGCCTGGCGCCAGCGCAGGGCCTCCGCGACGGACTCCGGCGAGGTGAGGGTGAGCAGCGGCAGGACGAAGGTCTCCGTGTCCCAGAAGGAGTGCCCGTCGTAGCCCGAGCCCGTCAGGCCCTTCGACGGGATCGCCCGCTGCTCGGCGCGCGCACCGGCCTGCAGGACGTGGAACATGGCGAAGCGGACCGCCTGCTGGATCTCGGCGTCGCCGTCGATCTCCACGTCCGCCCGCGACCAGAACGTGTCGAGGTAGTCGCGCTGCTCGTCGCACAGCCCCTGCCAGCCGGTGCTGCGGGCGCCCGCGAGGGCGGCCTCCACCTGGTCGCGTACGGCGGGCAGCGAGCGGACCTGGGACCAGCTGTAGGAGACCATCTTCTCCAGGCGCAGCTTCTCCCCGGCCTTCAGCGAGCAGGTGACGGTGAGCCTGCTGGTGTCGTCACCGCTCTCGCTGAAGCTCCGGGTGGACGGCGGGCCCTCCACGTCGTGGTCGGCCGCCACCGCGACCCGCAGCCCGGTGACCGAGGTGGTGTGCACCAGGCGCAGGCGGTTGTCCAGCGCGAGGTTCTCCTCCGGTTGCAGGGGGGAGTCCAGCACGGCGGAGACCCGGGGGTCGCCCGACGTCCTCGGCAGCTGCTCGTTGGCCACCAGCTCGGACTGGACGACCAGCCGCACGTCGTCCACGGCCTCGACCTCGTAGACGACGGCCGCGATGGACCGCTGGGTGAGGGAGACCAGACGGGTCGAGGTCACCCGGACGGAACAGCCCGCGGGGGAGGTCCATTCGCAGGTGCGGCGCAGTTGCCCGGCGCGCAGGTCGAGGACGCGCTCGTGCGAGACGAGCCGCCCGTAGCGCACGTCGAAGGGCTCGTCGTTGACGAGCAGCCGGATGATCTTGCCGTTGGTGACGTTGATGACGGTCTGGCCGGCCTCCGGGTAGCCGTAGCCCGCCTCCGCGTACGGCAGCGGGTGGCGCTCGTGGACACCGTTCAGGTAGGAGCCGGGCAGCCCGTGCGGCTCGCCCTCGTCGAGGTTGCCCCGCCAGCCGACGTGGCCGTTGGACAGGGCGAACACCGACTCGCTCTGGGCGAGCACCTCGAGGTCCAGCTCGGTCTCGCGGACGCACCACGGCTCGACCATGTAGGAGGAGTGGCTGATCACGCGTCCGCCTCCAGCAGCTCGGCGAGGTCCTGCACGACGATGTCCGCGCCGTGCGCGCGCAGCGCGTCGGCCTGGCCCACCCGGTCGACCCCCACGACGTAGCCGAAGTGGCCGGAGCGGCCGGCGTCCATGCCGGCCAGCGCGTCCTCGAAGACCACCGCCGCCCTCGCCTCCAGCCCGAACTCGCGCGCCGCCTCCAGGAAGGTGTCCGGGTTGGGTTTGCCCGGGAGCTTGCGTTCGGCGGCGACGACGCCGTCGATGCGGACGTCGAAGAGGTCCTCGATGCCGACCGAGACCAGCACGTCGCGGCAGTTGGCGCTGGACGACACCACGGCCGTCCGCAGGCCGGCGGCCCGTACGGCCTTGACGTAGCGGACGGAGCCCGGATAGGCCTCGACCCCCTCGGTGCGGATCTTCTCCAGCAGGATCTCGTTCTTGCGGTTGCCCACCCCGTGCACCGTCTCGCGCTCGGGCGGGTCGTCCGCGGAACCCTCGGGCAGCTCGATGCCGCGCGAGGCCAGGAAGGACCGTACGCCGTCCGCGCGTGGGCGGCCGTCGACGTACTCGTCGTAGTCGGACACCTTGTCGAAGGGGCGGAAGTCCGAGCCCTCCCGGCGGCGCAGGAAGTCGTCGAACACCTCCTTCCAGGCGGCGGCGTGCACGACCGCGGTCTTGGTCAGCACTCCGTCGAGATCGAACAGGCAGGCCCGGATGCCCTCCGGGAGACCGGTCTTCGTCATGCAACGCGCTTCCCCGCAGCGGACCACCGGCATGCCTCCCGCGGCCGTGGACCACCGGGACGCGGGAACAATCCGGGCCGAGACGCGGTTCCCTTTCATGCGGGTGCCGTGAGTGGGCCAGTGACCCCGGGCCTCATCATTCCGCCCGTGGGGACGATCGTCCGGCTGAAGCCCCACGGAGCCTCCTGCCGGGGGCGACCGCCACCACGGCCCCGCACCGCGATCGGCGCCGGTCAGGTTTCCCCCGTCCTGGCCGGCGTCCCGGTGTTCAGGCGGAGACGGCCTTGATCACGGGCTCCCGGTACGGCACGAGCGCCTTCGTGACGAGGGCCAGCGGTCGCCGGGGAGCGGCGCTGCCGGATTGAAGGGCCGTCACGTAGGCGAGGGCCTCGGCCGGGCCGAGCGCCGGTATCCGTTCACGCAGCTCGACCATGGCGAACACACGGCCGCGGGCGGCCGCCGACGCGCGTACGCGGTCGTCCAGCTCGTCCACCGCGGTCCGCACGGGCAGTCCGCGGACGCGGGCCCGGTACTCGTCCTCCCATCCGCCCATGAGGTAGTCGACGGGGCCGATCGTGTGCATCCGGCCGTCGGCGCGGTCCACGAGGTAGGGGCCGTTGCCGGCCAGGAGGTGCCGCGAGTCGCCCGTCCTGACGTACTCCGCGGACTGGTACAGGAAGACCCACACCAACTCGTGCTCCTCCGCCTCCACCACCGTCATCCGTCCCGGGAAGTGCAGGTCCAGGTGCTCCTGGACCCTCCGGACCGCGTCCTCGCGCTCGATCATGCGGTGAGCATCCCCCAACCGGGCCGGGCCGGGCCAGTCGTCCCTTCGTCCTAGGTCCCCGCCGGTTCGGTGCTCCCGCGCTTCTCGGCGCCCCGGTCCTCCTCGCTGCTCGGGCCTTCCGCGCCGCCCCGGTCCTTCTCGGCGGTGGCCTTCAGCATGCGGAGTATCTCCTCGTGGCCCTCACGGAGCCGTGCGCTGTCGTAGAAGAGCGTGAGCAGCGGCCCGGAGAGCGACTCCTCGATCGTGACGACCGTGCCGCCGCCTTCCGCCGGCGCCATCCGCATCCGGTCGATCGCCTTCATCCAGCCCATCGCCACGCCCGTCCACGTCAGCTCCCGCTCGGGCTCGACCACGGCGAAGGTGGACGTGATGGGCGTCCCCCGCAGCTTCCAGCGGAAGCGCGCGTCGGGTTCGACGGCCCCGAGTTCGACGACGCGGGCGTCGGAGCGCCACGCGTCCCAGCCGTGCATGTCGCTGACGAGCCGCCACACCGCGGCGACCGGTGCGTCCACGCGCACCGAGCTCGTCGACCGGACCGGCGCCTGCTCGTCCAGCCGGCCCTTCTTGGCGTACTCCTCGTGCAGTTCCCGCAGCGGCGGGCCCATACGGAACAGCTTCGGCGTCATCGTCGTCATCCCATCCGAGAGCATCGCTTCCTTGCGAGAGCAATGCTCTCTCTTTGGCGTGGGTGCAGTCAAGGCCCCTTTCGGGGCATGCGTCGGCGACCCCGGTGTCGCCCGGGGCTGGGGAAGGGGGTTCAGGTGTTCGGCTGGCGCGCGCGTGCGCTACGGCGCCGTCGTGGGCGCCGTCATCTCCAGGCGCGCGGGCGGCGGTTCCGGCAGGGGCCCGGCGTCGGTGGCGACCAGCCCGTCGAGGGCCAGTGCGAGGTAGCGGCGCCAGGCCTGGGGCTGTACGGGCAGCAGGGGTGCCGCGGTCTGGTGGATGCCGCCGAGCAGCAGGACGACGTCGGTGCCCGTGACGTCACCGCGCACGGCGCCTCGCTCGCGCGCCCGGGCGGTGAGTGCCTCGGCGGCGTCGCAGAGCAGCGCGATGCGGTCCCGGACCTCGGCGTGCTGCAGCGAGGGGCGGCCGATCACCTCGCAGAACGCCCGGTCGGTGGCGAGCACCTCGACGCCGTCGGACATGAACTCCCGCAGCGCGGCCGCCGGATCGGCGGCCGCGAGGAGGCGGTCGGCGGAGCCGATGAGCTGGTCGAGCAACTGGAGCATGATCGCCGCGAGGAGGTCCTCCTTCGAGGCGAAGTGCCGGAACACCGTGCCCTTGGCGAGGCCGGCCCGCTGGGCGATCTCGCCGATCGGCACGTCGACCCCGTGCTCGGCGAACGCCGCCGTCGCCGCCTCGAGCAGCTGGCGTCGATTGCGCACCATGTCCGCCCGCCGGCCCGGAGTGGCCGTCGTACCGCTCATGCCTGCCTCCTCCCAGGTGTGGAGCTTACCACCAACGTGACCGGGTGGTCAGGTTAGCTGTTACGCTCAACATGACCCGGCGGTCACCTTCCGTCCGGGGTCGTGAACCACGCACACGAACACCTGGGAGAACAACGTGAACAGCACCCTGGAAGGCAAGGTCGTCCTCGTCACCGGCGCGTCCTCGGGCATCGGCCGGGCCACGGCCCTCGCCCTGTCGGAGGCCGGGGCCGCGGTCGCGGTCGGCGCCCGGCGGGCCGACCGGCTGAAGGACCTCGTGCGGGACGCCCCCGGCGACATGCTCGCCCTCGACCTGGACGTCACCGACCACCAGGCGGTGCGGGACGCGGTCGCGGCGACCGTCGAACGCTTCGGGGGCCTCGACATCCTGGTGAACAACGCGGGCGTCATGCTCAGCGGGCCGATCCTCGGCGCGGACACCGAGGAGTGGACGCGCATGGTCGGGACCAACCTGCTCGGCTCGATGTACGCGGTCCACGCCGCGCTGCCCCACCTGCTGGAGCGCAAGGGGGCCGTGGTGCAGGTCTCCTCGACCTCGGGGCGTACGGCGACCGCCGCGAGCGGCGTCTACTCGGCCACCAAGTTCGGCGTCACCGCCTTCGCGGAGTCGCTCCGGCAGGAGGTCACCGAACAGGGCGTCCGGGTCGTGGTCGTCGAACCGGGCTTCGTCTCGACCGAGTTGACGTCCCACATCACGAACCCGGCCATCCAGGCCATGGCGAAGAGCATGGCCGAGTCCATGCGGACGCTGCAGCCCGAGGACATCGCCGCCGCCGTCCTCTACGCGGTCACCCAGCCCGACCACGTCGCGGTCAACGAGATCCTGATCCGCCCCACCGACCAGGCCCGCTGACCCCGCCCCCCGGCCCGCCGCCCCCGAGCCCCGCCCGGCCCGCACGGACGGGGGCGTCGCCGGCGCCGCGACGTGCAAGCGACCCGGCGGGCGGTGGGTTCAGGGCGCCTCCAGCGCCTCCAGCATGATGCGCTGCGTCTCGGCGAGGTACGCGCCGGCCGCCGAGCGGGCCGCGGCCGCGTCGCCGTCGGTGACCGCCCTGACGAGGGGCTCCAGGCGGGCGGCCGCCTCGCCCGGGTCGCGGAAGGGCGCGACGAGGCGGGCGCGCAGCGGCAGGTAGGCGGCGAACAGGGTGTTGGTCAGCAGCACGTAGACGCGGTTGCCGGTGGCCTGGGCGAGGGCGCGGTGGACCTCGGCGTCGGCCAGTTGGACGGCGTCCGGCCCGCCGGCCGCGGCGACGGCCTCCAGGAGGGTGCGCAGCCGGGCCCGTTGCGGGGTGGTGGCCGCGACGGCCGCGCGCTCGGCGATCAAGGCGCCCACGCCGGCCCGGACCTCGAAGATGTCCGCCAGCCATCCAGGGTTGTGCCGGACGAGCATGGGCAGCAGATCCGCGCCGCCGAGGCGCAGGAAGTCGCGGACGCGGGTGCCGACGCCGTGGCGGGTCTCCAGGAGCCCGGCCTGGGTGAGCCGGCCGAAGGCGTGCTTCACCGTCGTGCGGGTGACGCCGTAGCCCTCGGCCAGGCGCTGTTCGGGCGGCAGCAGGCTGCCGGCGGGGTGAGTGCCGCCCAGGATGTCCTCCTGCAGGCGGCGTTCCAGTAGGTCGACGATGGTCTCGCGGGGCAGTGGCTCCACCGTGGTCGTCCCCTCTCGTGCGGTCCGGCCCAAGCCCACCCGGCGACGGGGCGGCGCGTCAACACACTCAGGCAGTGGATGAGCCACTCATTCAATGAGTCTGTGTGCAACCTCTTGCCCTGACGTCACGTCAGCGGCATCCTGCGTGGTGCCCAGGCCCCGTACGCCCCGTCCCCACGACCGCCGGAGCCCGCCCATGTCCCGCTTCCGCCGTCCCTCACGCCTGCTCACGTCCGCCGTGGCCGTCCTGCTCGCCGCGACCGCGGCCACCGCCGCCGCCACGCCGGCCTCCGCGAACACCCCCGAGCCGTACACCGAGCCGCCGTTCTCCGCCGCCTGCGACTGGCACGCCTACGGGGAGGGCGAGACGCCCGACCCCTGGCTGTGGCTGTCCGACCCGGTGTGCGTGGAGTACTCCAAGCGCGACATCACCCTCGACAACGGCGGCGCCGTCCGCTTCCTGCTCGCCGAGCCGGCCCGCTTCGCCCTCGCACTGCCCGTGTGCCGCTACTACCAGCGCGACCACTGGAGCGTGCAGTCCACCACCGGCGCGGTCCCGTACGTCTCCTGGGACGGCCGCTACTGGTTCGACAAGCGGGGCCGCCGGGCGGCGATGCTCCTGACGAACCTCAAGGTCGGCGGGGTCACCGCGGGCATCGGTGACCTGGTGGCCGCGCTGCGCCCGTACCTGCCCGAACTCGCCGACGTCCTCGAGGCCTACGGCGACGAGGCGGGCGAGACCGGCCTGTCCGTCACGCTGCCCTTCAGCCTGCTCTGCGCGGGACGGTGACGATGCCCCCCACCCCGAGCCCCTCCGCCACCCCGGACGCCGCCACCCCCGGCATCGACCGGCGCGTCCTGCTGCGCGGCCTGGCCGCCGCCGTCGCCGCGCTGCCCACGCTGGGCACGGCCGCGGCACCGCCCGCCGCGGCCGCCACGCTCGGCTCCTGGCCGGTCTCCACCCTGGAGGCCTTCGCCGACACCCTCGTACCGGGGGAGCGGCGCTCGTCCTCCGACCGCGCCGTCGCCGGTGCCGCCCCCGGCCCGGGCGCCGTACAGGCCGGCGCGATCGCCCTCCTCACCTCGCCCGACCTCCCGCTGGGCCCGCTCCTGCCGGGTATCGCGGTACTGCTGGACGCCCGCGCCACCGCCTACGCGGTCAGCCGGCTCATCCTGCTCCCCATCGACCGCCCGCCCTTCGTCGGCCTCTCCTTCGACCACCGCACGAACCTGGTCGCCGGGCTCTTCCAGGCGGACGACCTCGACCGCCCCGTCTGGCAACTGCTGGCCTTCCTCGTCGGCCTGGCCTTCGACACCGCGGCCCACCGCCACACCGCGCAGGCCCTCGCCGAGGGTCACCCCGGCCTGGTCTGGACGGGCTTCCCGCCGCCCGGCGCCGACGGTCTGTGGCGCTTCCCGTCCCACTCCTACGGCACGGCCCTCGCCGAGCCGCACCCGGCCACCACCCCCTCCGGGAGCCCCGCATGAGCGCCCAGACCACCGATGTCCTCGTGATCGGCAGTGGTTTCGGCGGCGCGATCCCCGCCTACCACCTCGCCGCCGCGGGCGCCCGGGTCACCGTCCTCGAACGCGGACCGCGCCTGGCCACCGAGGACTTCACCCACGACCTCAACCTGGGCGCCTACCCCCGCATCGTCGACGTGATCAAGGGCGACGGCGTCTCGGTCGTCGCCGGCAACTGCGTGGGCGGCGGCAGCGTCGTCTACTTCGCCGCGTCACTGCGCGCGCCCTCCTTCGTCTTCGACCGGCGCGACGCGGCCGGACGGCGGCTGTGGCCCGCCTCCCTCGGCCGCACCGCCCTCGACCCCTGGTACGAGCAGGTCGAGCAGGCGCTGCCGGTGACGAAGCTCGACTGGCCCGACGTCTCCTACGCGGGCGGTGTGCTGGCCGCCGCCTGCGACCGCGCCGGACACACCTGCAACCCGGTGCCCGTCGCCGTCGACCGGGCCCGCTGCACCGACTGCAACTGGATGCTCTCGGGCTGCCGCTTCGGCGCCAAACGCTCCATGCTGCTCAACTACCTCCCCGCCGCCGAGGCCCACGGCGCGGAGATCCGTCCGCTGCACGAGGTCCAGCTGATCCGCCCCTCCACGGTCCCCGGCTACCGCTACGCCGTCGACCACACCACCGTCGACCCGGACGACTACACCTGCCCGACCGGCGTGGGCACCCTCCACACCAAGGTCCTGGTGCTGGCCGCGGGCGCCGTCGGCACCCCGGTCCTGCTGCAGCGCTCGGCACTCGCCCTGGGCGGAGTGCCGCCGGCCGTCGGCGGCTACTTCTCCGGCAACGGAGACCGGGTCAGCGTCGCGGAGATGGACGAGGGCAAGGTCCGCTCCCTGCTGGGGCTGTCGCGCAGCGCGTCCGTGGCGTACGAGGGCCTGCACATCGGGATGCCGATCACCGCGGCGTCGTTCGACCGCCTCGACGCGCGGGCGCCGCAGTTCACCCGCTTCACGCTCCAGCAGATCTACTTCCCGGCCGTCACCAACACCCTCGCCCAGACCGCCGGGCAGCGCTGGTCGGGCGTCGCCAAGAAGCAGATGCGGGCCCGCTGGCGCTCCTGGCTCACCGTGCTCGCCATGACCGAGGACGAGGCCGAGGGCAGCTTCGGCGTGCCGCCCCTCACCGGCAGTTTCACCCGGCTGGCCAACGGGCTGGGCCTGGGCAGCATGCGGTTCGCGCCGACGGCCGGCACCCGGCGCGGCTGGGCCGAGGCCGACGCTCACACCCGGGCGGTGCTGGAGCGGGACGGCCTGGCCACGGTCCGCCCGTGGAGCGAGGACGTCGCGGGCACGGTGACCGCCCACCCCCTGGCCTCCTGCCGGCTCGGCGACGACGCCGCGATCTCCGCGCTGACCGACCTCAACGAGCTGCGCGGCCACCCCGGCCTGTTCGTGACGGACGGTTCCGCCGTCCCCACCTCCCTCACCGTCAACCCCTCGCTGACCATCGCGGCGCTCGCCGAACGGGCCTGCCCCGCCATCGCCGCCCGCTGCGCCCAGTACGGCGTCGCCGTGCGCTACGCGCCGAGCGATCCGCTCACCGGCGCGGCCGGCCGGGGCGAGGTCGCCGAGGCGGCACGGGCCGTCGCCGGCCGCGCGGGGGCTTGAGTCTCCCTCAGGGGGAGACGGAAGAGTGGGCGCGTGAACGGCGACGCGCACCACTCGATCGGTGACCTGGCCCGGCGTACCGGGCTGACGGTCAAGACCATCCGCTTCTACTCGGACCGGGGGATCGTGACGCCGGCCGGCCGCAGTCCGGCCGGCTACCGACGCTACGACGGCGCGGCCCTGGCCCGGCTGGAACTGGTGCGGACCCTGCGCGACCTGGGACTCGACCTCGCCACGATCCGGCGGGTCGTGGACCGGGAGCTGTCCCTGCACGAGGCCGCGGCGGCCCACGCCGCGGCCCTGGAGGCACAGATCCGCACCCTGCGGCTGCGGCGCGCGGTGCTGACGGCCGTGGCCCGGCGCGGGTCCACCCCAAAGGAGACGGAACTCATGCACGAACTGGCCAGGCTGTCCGCGCAGGAACGCGGCCGGCTCGTCGACGACTTCCTCGACGCCGTGCTCGGCGCACCCGACGGCGACCGTGCGGACGCCCCCGCGATCGCGGGCCTGCGCCGCACCCTCACCCCGGTGCTGCCCGACGACCCCCACTCGGACCAGGTCCAGGCCTGGGTGGAGCTGGCCGAACTCTCCCGGGACCCGGGGTTCCGGGCCGTCATGCGCCGGGTGGTCGAGGAGCACGCGGCCGACCGCGCCCGTACCGGGACCGCACTGCCGCGCCGGGACGTCGTCGCCTCGGCCGGCGAACGGGCCGGCGTCGCCGTGGCCGCCGGCGTCGACCCCGCCTCCGACCGGGCGCGTCCGGTCGTGGCGGCCGTCGCCGCGGAGTACGCCGGCCTCCTCGGTGCCGCGGACGGCGCCGAGCTCCGGGGACGGCTGCTGGGCCGGCTGCGGACGGCGTCCGACCCGCGCCGGGAGCGGTACGCCCGGCTCCTCGCGGTGATCAACGGCTGGCCCCCGCCGGCGAGCCGAGGGCCCGCCCTCGACTGGGCCGTCCGGGCCCTCGAGGCCGCCCCGGCCTGACCGTACGCCCCGCGCCGGGCATGCCGGAGTCCCGGGGGCACGTTCCGTCAGGTCGCGGGGGTGCACCACCGGCAGTAGCTTGGGCGGCGGGTTCGCCCCCGCAGCAGGCCGTGCAGCGACGCGGCCCTGGGCGGGGCCCGGCCGTCCGGAGGGCGCGATGAGGGTATGCCGATGACTCACCCCTCCGGGTTGTCGCGTTTCCGGCCGGCCGTGATCATCGTCCTGCTCCTGGCGGTGGGCGCGGGGCTGTTCGCGGGCTCGTACAGCTTCGCCATGGCGCATCCGACACCGCACCACATCCCCATCGGCGTCGTGGACGACTCCCCGCAACTGCAGAGGTTCGTGGCGGGGATGGACGCGGACCTGAGCACCGAGCTGGTGCAGCGGCGCTTCGCCACGCGCGCGGACGCCGTCGACGCCGTCGACCGTCAGCACGTGTTCGCCGTGGCGCAGACGAAGCCCGGGGGCGGCTCGGTCTCGTTCGACCTGGTGCCGGCCGCGGGGGCCTCGGTGGCCCGTGTTCTGGCGGCGGCCGCCCCGACCGCTGCCCAGCAGGCCGGGGTGGGGCTCAGCCTGGGCGACCTCAGGCCGCTGCAGCCCGGCGACCCGCAGGGGCTCGCGATCTTCTACATCACCTTGGCCGCGGTCATCGTGGGCTTCCTCGGCGCGGTGCAGCTGACCGTGCACGCGACGGAGCTGAGACCGCTGGAGCGCTTCCTGACGGTCGTCGTGTACTCCGTGCTCGGCAGCCTCTCGATCGTCGCGGCGGTGGACTGGGGCCTGCACGTGCTCCGGCTGCCCTTCCCGGAGTCCTGGGGGATCCTCACCCTCACGATGGTGACCTCGGGACTGGTGTTCACGGCGTTCTACATGCTGTTCGGCAAGTGGGCCATCCTGCCGACGTGGCTGCTCATGGTGCTGCTGGGCAACCCGTCCTCGGGCGGCGCGGTCTCCTGGCTGCTCCTGCCCCAGCCGCTGGGCGCCGTCGGCCGCTGGCTGCCGCCCGGCGCGTCGGTGAACGCGCAGCACAACGCGATCTACTTCGAGGGCAACCAGTACGCCTTTCCGTACCTGGTGCTCATCGGGTGGGCGGTGGTGGCCGCCGCGGTCGCGTGGACCTGGCGCCGCCGCCGCTACCCGGACATGTGAAGCGCCCGGCCTCACCGCGACCGCGGGACTTCGTGGGCTCTCGAGCTGTGGCCGCTGCCCGGGGTGCCGGTGAACGTGCGGCGCGGGGCTGATGTGTTACGCGGACGACCAGGATGCGCCGTCGATTCGCGTGGCACGTCGCAGGGCGCCGCACGGACGCGGGGCCCGGTCGCGGGCCGTCCCCAGGCCGGCCGCTCAGCGGCGGTGCCGCTGGGCCGTCACGATGTCCCGCGTGGCGCGGTCCGCCGATCCGCTGAGCCGCTGGACGCGGGCGGCGAACACCGGGAACTGCCCGGCGACGGCGGTGAGCAGGCGCAGCTCGGGCGGGGCCACGTTCACCTCGCCGAGGTTGCGCTCGACGGCCCGCACGACCCCTGACGTGACCTGGCGCGGCGTCACCGTACGGGCCCCCGCGGGCGCCCTGGCGCCGGTGTCGGCGAACATGCCCGCGTCCCTGACGAATCCGGGCTGCACCAGCGACACCCCGACGCCGGTGCCGTGCAGGTCCTCGCGGAAGCCGTGGGCGAAGCCGCGCAGCCCGAACTTGGTCGCGTTGTACAGGGAGGTGGAGCGCGAGGCGGCCTTGCCCGAGAGGGAGCCGATGAGGACGATGTGGCCCCGCCCGGCCGCGACCATGGGCGGCGCCAGCAGCCGTGCGAGCAGGACCGGCGCGCGCAGGTTCACCATCAGGGCGCGGTCGAGCTCGTCGGGGGAGTAGTCCAGCAGGTCGCCGCTGCTCGGCAGGGCGGCGTTCGCCACGAGGACGTCGACGCCGGCGCACTCGGCGGCCAGCCGCTCCACGTCCGCCCGGTCCGCCAGGTCGGCGGGGACGGCCCGGGCGTCCAGGCCCTTCGCCAGGGGTTCGAGGACGTCGGCGCGGCGCCCGCTGAGGGTCAACCGGGCTCCCCTGGCGGCGAGTTCGCGAGCCATGTCCTGGCCGAGCCCACCCGTGGCACCGGTGAGCAGAACGGTTGCACCGGCGATGCGCATCCGTCTAACCTCCCGTCTCGTTCGTTCGAACGAACAATAGGGAGAGGGGGCGGCCGTGTCCACTGCCCGTACCGAGGGCCTGGCGGCGCAGGCACGTGCGCTGCGCGAGGGCGATGTCACCGCGGCGGAACTGGTGCGCACGGCGCTCGAACGCGTCGCCGCCACCCAGCCGACCGTCAACGCCTTCCGCCGCGTCCGCGCCGAGGCGGCCCTCGCGGAGGCCGAGGAGGCCGACCGGCGGCTGGAGCGCGGCGAGCGGCTGCCGTTGCTGGGCGTCCCCGTCGCGATCAAGGACGACACGGACCTGGCGGGCGAGCCCACCGCGTTCGGCTGCGCCGGGGACTTCGCGGCCAAGCCGGAGGACGGCGAGGCGGTACGGCGCCTGCGCGCGGCCGGCGCGATCGTCGTCGGCAAGACCAACACCTGCGAGCTGGGGCAGTGGCCGTTCACCGAGGGCCCCGCGTTCGGGGCCACCCGCAACCCGTGGGACCTCGGGCACACGCCCGGCGGATCCTCCGGCGGGGCCGCGGCGGCGGTGGCCGCCGGGGTGGTGGCCGCGGCGCTCGGCTCGGACGGGGCGGGCTCGGTCCGCATCCCCGCGGCGTGGACCCGTCTGGTGGGCATCAAGCCGCAGCGCGGCCGGGTCTCCACGTGGCCGGACGCCGAGTCCTTCCACGGCCTGACCGTCAACGGCCCGCTCGCCCGCACCGTGGGCGACGCGGCGCTGCTGCTGGACGCCGCCGCCGGACAGCACCCGGGCGACCTCCACCGGCCGCCGGGCATAGCGGCGGTCGAGGCGGCCGGACGGGAACCGGGCCGGCTGCGGATCGCGGTGTCCTGGCGGCCCCCGTTCGTCGCCGCCCGCGCCCCGCTCCACCCGGCCGTGCGCCGCGCGGTCGGCGACCTGGCCGACGCGCTCGCCCGGCTCGGCCACGACGTGGAGGAGGCCGAGCCGCGCTACGGCCTGATCGGGTTCGGCTTCCTGCCCCGCGCGTTCGCCGGCATCAGCCAGTGGAGCGACCGCGTACCGGACCGCACGCTCCTCGATCCCCGCACGCTTGCCGCCTCCCGGAACGGGCGCCTGCTCGCCGGGGCCGCCCTGCGCCGGGCCCGCCGTGCGGAGGGCGGCCAGCACCGCCGGATCGGGGAGGTCTTCTCCCGCTTCGACGTGCTCCTCACGCCGGCCACCGCCACCCCGCCCCCGGCCGTCGGCGCCATGGCGGAGCTGTCCGGCCGGCGGACCGACCGGGCGGTGATCGCGGCCTGCCCGTACGCCTGGCCCTGGAACGTGCTCGGCTGGCCCGGCATCAGCGTCCCCGCGGGCTTCTGCGAGGGCCTGCCGGTGGGCGCCCAGCTCCTCGGGCCCGCCCACAGCGAGCCCCTGCTGATCTCGCTCGCGGCGCAACTGGAGGGCGATCAGCGCTGGTACGAGCAGCGGGCCCCGGCCGCGGTGACAGAATGACGGACATGCCCAACCCCGCCGGCACCCGCCAGAACATCATCAGCGCCGTCCTGCGGATCATCGGCCAGGACGGTGTCGCCGCGGTCACCAACCGGCGCATCGCCCAGGAGGCCGGGGTGTCCCTCGGCTCGGTCACCTACCACTTCGCCACGCAGCACGACCTGTTGCGGGAGAGCCTGCTGCACTTCGTGGAGGAGGAGACCGGCCGCTTCACCGAACTGGCCGCCCGGGGACGGCAGGAGGGCCTGGACGTCAAGGGCGCCGCGGCGCTGGTCGGGCAGGTCGCCGAGGGGACGGGCTTCGACAGCACGCACCTCGCGCCCTTCGAGCTGTACGTCCAGGCCGGCCGCGACCCCGCGCTGCGGGAGGCCGCGGCCGAGTGCTTCGCCGCCTACGACCGCCTCGCCGCGTCCGTCCTGACCGGTCTCGGCGTGCCGGACGCCGAGGAGGCCGCCTCGACGGTGGTGGCTCTGGTCTTCGGCATGCAGATGCGCCGCCTGGCCACCGGCAGTTCCGCCGAGAGCCTGGTCGACGCGCTGCTCCTGCTCGCACGGGGTGCCTCGGGCCCCCGCTGAGCCGGGTCCGCTGAGGCGGCCCCGCCGTGCGCCGCGGGGCGTCCGGCAGCAGACGACGGGCCCGGGGTCGCGGTGGGTTCACCGGGGTCGTGCCGCCCGGCACGGCGTGCCGGATCGCCGGCAGGGCCCAGGCAGCGCCCCGCCCCGGTCCCGCACTCCAGCACACCGCGGGCGGCCTCGCGCAGCACGCACCGGCGCCGGTCCCGCCATCCGTACCGGCGGGCGCAGGCTCGCCGGTACGCACCGGTGGCGTCAGCCGCGCGCCTGCCCGGCCGCCTCGGCGGCCAGCTTCGTGACCTCCTCGGCGGCCCGCTTGGCGCGTCCGGAGACCTTCCAGGCGACCATGCGCATGGCGACGGCCGGCGACGGGGGGAAGACGCCGAGCTGGCCCAGCATCGTCACGTCGTCGCGCAGCGCCTCGTGCCGGACGACCTTGCCGTCGCGGAGGTCGAGCAGGTGCACCTGCTCGAAGTCGACCTCGCGCCCCGTGGGCGGGATCGCCTGGTCGAGGACGCCGTCGCGGAAGCGCACGAAGGGGCCGGTGTGCCGTCCCTGCATGCGCAGCCGGATCCAGACCTGGTCGTCGTTGCGGGCGATGCCCAGCACCGGGAAGCGCAGGTCGGCGAAGGCCGAGCGGAGCCACGCGCCGGAGGCGAGCGTGCCCGCCGGGCCGGGTATCGAGCAGGCCGCGGGCGAGACGGCCGCCTCGCGGTTGTGGTTGTCGGGTCCCACGACCTCGGCGGCCAGTGCCGCGTCGCCCGTCTCCAGGATCCGGAAGAGCCCCTCGGCCAGGTCCTTGGCGTCCATCGCCATCGTTCCCATCTTTCGCCCGCCCGCCCCGCGGGCCGGTCTCGGCGGACGTGCGGGCCGCGCGTCCGATATTGAGGTTATAGAGGACCGATTGGATAGGTCAAAGCGGAATGGATGTCCCGTAGGATGCCGCCATGTCCACCAAGCGCGCTTACGTCTCCCCGCTCCGAGAACAGGCCGCGGCGCGCACGCGTGCGCTGATCCTCGAACAGGCCGAGCTGCTCTTCGCCGAGCGCGGCTACGGCCGGGTGACCGTCGCCGACATCGCGACGGCGGCCGGGGTCGCGTCGAAGACCGTCTTCGCCAGCGTCGGCAGCAAGTCGGACATCCTGGACCGGATCGTCGACAAGGCCGTCGTCCGCTCCGGATACGAGGAGGCCGTCGCACGCATCCTGGCCCTGAGGACGCCCGAGGACGTCCTCAAGGCGCTCGCCGGCGGTACCCGGGCGGGCAACGAGAGCCAGTTCAAGGCGCACGAGGCGATTCGCAAGGCACTGCCCGTGCACGAGAACGGCGAGGCGCTGTGGGAAAGGGCGACTGCCGACTACCGGGCGGCGCTGCGCGCGGTGGCGCGGCATTTCCTGGAAGTCGGCGCCGCCGCGCCGCAGTACTCGCCCGAGGAGACCGCCGACCTGCTCTGGCTCTGGTTCGGCCCGACCGGCTGGCGGACGCTGGTGGTGGAGAACGGCTGGTCGTGGGACCGGGCCGAGGAAGTCCTGTACCGCACCGCCGCGTCCGCCCTCGGCTGACCCCGCCACTTCCCGGTCGCCGCGGAATTCGGCGGGAGGGGCGTGATGAGACGTCATAAAACCGGCCGGGGTGTCACTCGTTAAGGCGATCCGTGGATTGACGGACGTTCACCGGGGAATGCGTTCTTCCGAAAGGGAGTGATTCTTCATGGATTTGAAGATTCGCAGGCTCGTTTTCGGTGCGGGAATGCTGGGCGTGGTGCTGGGCGCCGTGGTCGGGGCGCTCTCGGCGGGCACGCTCTACAGCGTCTTCGTCGGTGCGTTGCTGTGCGCCACGGCCGGTGTCGTCGCGGTCCTCTACTGGGGTGAGCACGGAGGTGCCCGGCGCCGCCGTGTCCGGTGGGCGCAGCGACCCGAGCAGATCCCGCACCCGCGGCGCTTCGGGCGGCTCGACGGCCCCGACGCCTTCCGCTACTGACCCGACGGGGCGTGGCGCCCGGGACTGGTGCGTGCGAGCGCCGGGTTCCCGGGCGCCCCCATACAACGCCCGAAGCGGGGAAGGCGGGCATTCGACGCCGAAGTGGAGGTGCCCATGTCCCCCGTGTCCGACCGTGTCCACGACCGCCGCCATCCGTACGGCGGCCCCCACGTCCCGTGCCGGCGAACGCCCCTTCCGCACACGGAGGATCTGCGATGATCGCCGCGTTGGTGCTCGGGCTGCCGGTGTTCCTGCTCGGGCTGATGCTCGTCCTGTCCGCGGTGGAGGACCGGATCATCGCTCCTCCCCCCACCACCCAGCCGCCGGCGGCCCCCAACGCGCCCGGCACGCAGACGCCGTAGGGCGACCGCCCGCCACTGCCGCGGCGGTCCGGCGGCGGAGGAGGCACGTTGCCCGGAGCCGACGCGACCGACGCCGGTTCCGGCGGCCTCATCGTCTTCCTCAACGGCACGTCCAGTTCGGGGAAGTCGAGCATCGCCGGCGAACTGCTGCTCACCCTGGACGGGACCTGGTTCCACTTGCCCGTGGACGCCTTCCACGCCATGCGGTCCCGTCGCGAGGTGACCGCGCAGGAGCTGCCGGGCGTGCTGCGGCGCACGTGGCGGGGCTTCCACCGGGCGGTCGCGAGCATGGCCGCCGGCGGCAACAACGTCGTGGTCGACCACGTGCTCAGCGAGCCGTGGCGGTTGCGGGACTGCCTGGGCCTGTTCCCGGCTGGGGACGTCGTCCTGGTCGGGGTGCACTGCTCGCTCGCGGAACTGCGGCGGCGGGAGCGGGAGCGCGGCGACCGTCCCGAGGGTCTGGCGGCCCGCCAGTTCGGGCTCGTCCACGCCCACGGCCACTACGACGTCGAGTGCGACACGACCGCTGCCCCGGCGGCGGAATGCGCCCGCCGCATCCGTGACTTCCTGCCCCGCAGGCCCTTCCCGACCGCGTTCGAGCGGCTGGCGGCCGTCAGCCGGTGAGGGCCTGGGTACCGAGGACGGTGAGCAGCGCCAGGCGGTCGGCGTCCTCGGTGCCGGGCTCGGCGGTGTACACCATGATGCGCAGGTCGCTGCCCGTCACGGTGAGCACGTCGCAGTCGAGGGTCAACGGGCCCACGCGCGGGTGGTCGACGGTCTTGCGGGCCGCCTCGTGCCGGCCGACCGCGCCGGCGTCCCACAACCCGGCGAAGCGGTCGCTGTGCGCGCGCAGGTCGGCGACGAGCCGGCGCACCCGCTCGTCGGCCGGGTAGCGGTCGGCGGCCGTGCGGAGGTCGGCGACGAGCGCCGACTCGAAGGCGGGCAGGTGCTCCGGGGTGCGCCGGACCCGCCCGGGCTCGCCGACGAAGTGGTTCCAGACCCCGTTGCGCTCGTTGCCGCGCCGGCCGGACGGATCGCCCATCAGCGCCGCGTACGGCGGGTTGGCCATCAGCAGCGTCCAGGAGGCGTCGTAGACGGCGACCGGGGTCCCGCTCAGCCGGTCGAGCAGCCGCTGCACGCTGGGGGTGATGTACGCGGGGACGGCGTCCGGCCCCGGGGGCGCCAGGCCGGCCAGCTGGAACAGGTGCCCGCGCTCGTCGGGGGACAGCCGCAGGGCCCTGGCCAGGGCCTCCACGACCTGGGCGGACGGATGGGAGGCCCGGCCCTGTTCGAGCCGGGTGACGTAGTCGACGGAGATTCCCGCGAGCTGGGCCAGTTCCTCCCGGCGCAGTCCCGGGGCACGCCGGTGGCCGCCGACCGGCAGCCCCGCGGCCTCGGGCGCCACCCGTTCCCGCCACCGTCGCACCGCCCTGCCGAACTCCGTCGCCGCCATGCCCCCAGTGTGCTGCGCCGGAGACGAGGGTGCCTGGTACCAGGAGGGCCAGGAGGGCCGCCGGTGCCGGATGCGGCGGCACACATTTGACTCAGTCCAAACTGGGTTCTACGTTGGGTCGAAGCGGAGGCAGGGCTTCCGGGCCCGCAGGGACGTGCGCGCACCCGGGCGCCGGCCCCTCGCTACGGCGGGGCGGCCCGCGCCGACAGTTGGCCCCGGCGCGGGCCGCCCCGCCGACTCACTCGGTGGCCAGGCGCGACAGACGGTGCAGGCTGTCGTCCAGCGCCCGGTCGACGACGTCCTCCGGGGGCGCGATGCCCTCGTCCGCGAACGACAGGTGGATGGTCACCTCACTGCTGCGTTCGTCGGTGCGGTCCACCTGCAGCCACCCCGCGTAGCGGTCGTCCTCGCTGGTGCCCCACTCCAGCCGTTTGTGCGCGCGGTCGGCCCGGAAGAGCGCGGCGGCGTCGCGGCCGGTGTCGTCGTCGTGGACGGTGACGGCGGGCGGTTCCGCGGCGCGTACGTGCAGTTCGCCGGGCAGCCAGGACTCGATGCGGCCGAGGTCCTCCGCCCGGTCGAAGACCCGGTCCGCGGGGGCCGTCATGTTCATGGAGCGCTCGAACTCACTCACGGCGATCCTCCTCAGGGGGAGACGTCGAGTGGGGAGACTTCGAGTGTCCCTCCGGCCCGTGGCCGCAGCCACCGCGCGCCGTCCGTCCTCCCGGAGCGGCGGGCCGGACGGCGGCGCCCACCACCCAGCGCCCACAATGGAGTCCACCGGTGCCCGAGCGCCGGTCACCACCGCACAGAACCTTGGAGCGCAGCCGATGCCCGGCAAGATCACGCTGTCCGCCTGGCCCACCCCCGTCGAGCCCGCGCCGAGGCTGGCCGCCGCCCTCGGCCTGGACGCGGACGACCTGTGGATCAAGCGCGACGACCTCATGGGCCTCGGCGGTGGCGGCAACAAGGTCCGCAAGCTCGAGTGGACCGTCGGCGAGGCGCTCGACGCGGGCGCGGACTCCCTGGTGACGGTCGGTGCGGCGCAGAGCAACCACGCCCGCCTCACGGCCGCGGCCGGCGCCCGTCTCGGCCTCGACGTCGTGCTCGTCTTCCCCGGCGAGGAACCCGCGACCGGGTCCGGCACCGGCAACCTCGTCCTCGACGGGCTCTTCGGCGCCAGGGTCGTCTGGGCCGGGGAGGCCGAGCCGGCCGGCCTCGCGGACGCGGCCGAGGAGGTCTGCGGGCACCTGCGCCGTGAGGGCGCGCTGCCCCACCTCATCCCCTTCGGCGGTTCCAGCGCCACCGGCGCCCGCGGCTACGTGGAGGGCGGCGAGGAGCTCCGCGCCCAACTGCCCGACGTCGACCACGTGGTGGTGGCCCTCGGCTCCGGCGGCACCATGGCCGGTCTGGTGGCCGCGCTGGGGGAGGAGAGGGT
Organism: Streptomyces sp. NPDC008238; assembly: GCF_042956445.1. NCBI lineage: Bacteria > Bacillati > Actinomycetota > Actinomycetes > Kitasatosporales > Streptomycetaceae > Streptomyces > Streptomyces sp. NPDC008238. The sequence continues at coordinate 665,958 of NZ_JBIBGK010000001.1, forward strand.
GCTCGGCGTCCACTGCGGCGCCGTGACCGGACCCGCCGCGATCGTCGCGGACCTCGCCGGTGCGGTCGCCCGGCGCGCCGTCGACCCGGAGGCGCTGCGCATCCGCACCGACCAGGTCGGCGCGGGCTACGCGACGCTCCACGCACCGGTCCTGGACGCGATGCGGACGGCGGCGGCCACCGAGGGCGTCGTCCTGGACCCCACCTACACCGGGCGCGCCATGGCGGGCCTGGCCGCCGCCGTGCGCGACGGGGGCATCCGCCGCGGACAGCGCACGGTCTTCCTGCACACCGGGGGCCTGCCCGGGCTGTTCGGGCACGCCGAGGCCGTCCGTCGCTCGGTGGGCGCGCTGCGCCGGTACGAACGGAGCTGACGGGACCGGGAGTTCACGCCCCGTCGTGCAGGACGGCGTCGACGAACCGGCCGCGCGGCCCGGGGTTGCCGGTGAACCACAGGGCGAGCCGGTGATCGGCGTCCGGGTAGGTGAGCCGGGTGAAGCGCGCGCGGGAGCCCCCGAGCGCGGCCGCGACGGCCTCGGTGACGGCCGGCGGGATCACCTCGTCGGCGGCCGGTGTCGCCAGCACCGCGCGGCCGGACAGGGAGCGGAAGACGTCGAGGGCGGACGAGGTGCGCCAGCTCTCCGGCGTACGGATGATCTCGGTGAAGCCCGCCCCGAACGGCACGCTCCACGCCTCGGCCGCGTACACGGCCGGTGCGCACAGGCCCACGGACGCCACCCGGGCGCCGTAGTGCCGCACCAGGTCGGCGACGGTCTGCCCGCTCATGCTGAAGCCGATGACGGCCAGCCGGTGCCGGGGCGGGACGTGCCCGTCGACGACCGCCCGGGCCTGGAGGAAGCGCTGTCGCAGGCTGGACCGCGCGAGCAGGCCGGTGCTGTCGCCGTGTCCGGAGAAGTCGAGGGACAGCGCCTGGTGACCCCGGTCGGCGACGTCGCCGAGCAGTCCCGCCAGCCGCTGGCGGTCGCTGGTGCCGGCGCCGTGCAGGACGACGGCCGTCAGCGGTTCCCGGGGGCCCGCGTGCGCCGTGCCCGGGCGGACGGAGGAGCAACTCAGGGACTCGCCGTCGCAGTTCACGGTGAAGGACCCGGTCACCACGGAGTCCGAGGCGGTGCGGTCGGTGCCGGTCATGCGGTCGGGACCTCCTGCCGTGCCGGGGCGGTGCGCGCGGACGGGCGCAGGATGCCGGCCGCCGCGGCCGCGACGGCACAGCATGCCACGGGCAGCAGGAAGGTGACGTTGAGCGGCATGAGATGGGTCAGCGGCCCGATGACCGCGGGGCCCGCGAGCATGCCCAGGTAGCCGAGCCCCGCGACCCGGGAGACGTTGGCGCCCGCGGCCGCCGGATCGGCGTGGCCCGCAGCGCTGAACAACTGGGGCACGCAGCCGGACAGTCCGGCGCCGAAGACGGCCCAGCCGGCCACCGCCAGGGGCACCCAGGGCGACAGGGCCGCCGCCAGCAGCCCGGCCGCGGCCACCATGGCGCCGACCCGCAGGACGGCCGGCGGGCCGACGCGTGCCGCCAGGCGGTCCACGACGAAGCGGCCGGCCGTCATGGCGGTGGAGAAGGCCCCGTAGGCGAGCGCCGCGGTGGCGGCCGGCGCGTCCAGCACCGTGCTCAGGTGCAGCGTGCTCCAGTCGTTCGCGACGCCCTCGCACATCATGATCATCAGCGCGAGCACGGCGAGCGCCCAGATGCGCCGCGGCGTGCCCCGGCGTTCGGGCCGGCCGGTGTCCGCCGCCTCCGGGACACGGGCGGCGGGCCGCAGCAGGGCGGGTGCCGCCGCGACCGCGACGACGACGCCCAGCGCGCCCACGACGCCATACGTTCCGGCCGGGCTCCAGCCCAGGCTCAGCGTCCGCGCGCCCACCAGCGCGGCCAGGACGCCGCCGATGGAGAAGGTGGCGTGGAAGGCGGACATGACGGGACGTCCGTAGGCGTGCTCGACCTGGACGGCGTGGGCGTTCATGCTCACGTCCAGACTGCCGTTGCCGATGCCCAGCAGCAGCAGACCCGCCCCCAGGGTCCAGGCGTCTCCCGCGAGACCCGGCAGGACGAGGGTGGCGCTGCACAGCGCCGCGCTGACCGGCACGACCGTACGGGCGCCGAGGCGGTCGGTGAGCGGGCCGACGATCTGCATGCCCGCGAAGGCCCCCGCGCCGAGCAGCAGCAGGAGCCAGCCGAGCGTGGCGTGGCCGATCCCGGTGCGGTGCTCGATCTCGGGGATGTGCACGATCCACATCCCCAGCAGGAAGCCGTTGAGCACGAAGTAGGCGAAGGTGGCCATCCGCGCGGCCCGAGGTGTTCTGTTCACGCAACGAACATAGCGAACAGATTTTGGTTTCGAAACCTTGCCTTTCGAACGCTGAAGCTGTTCAATGCGGTCATGGCTGGTACCGACCGACTCAGGCAGATCACCGAGGCCGTGCAGGAGGCGGGGCGCCTCGGCGTCGCCGAACTGGCCGCCCTCACCGGCGCCTCGGAGATGACCGTCCGCCGTGACCTGGAGGTCCTGGCCGCCCAGGGCGTCCTGGAGCGCTACCGCGGCGGTGCGCGCAGCCTGTTGCTGCGCGGCGAGGAGCCGCCGTTCGGGCTCAGGGCCCAGGAGGGGCAGGAGACCAAGCGGCGCATCGCCGCCGAGGTCGCCGGGCTGATCGCCGACGGCGAGGCCGTCGTCCTGGACAGCGGTACGACCTGCCTGGAGGTGGCCCGGGCGCTCGAACCGCGCCGGCTGACGGTGATGCCGCTGTCCCTGCACTCCGTCAACGCCCTGACCGGCGCCCCGCACCTGACGCTGCTCGTCCCCGGCGGGCGGCCACGCCCTGGCGAACTGGCCCTCACCGGCCCCCTGACCGAGGCCTCACTGGCCGCGCTGCGCTTCGACACCGCGGTGATCGGCTGCTGCGGGCTCAACGCCGCCAACGGCCTCACGGCCTACGACCTGGACGACGCCGCCGTGAAGCGCGCCGCGATCGCCTCGGCCCGCCGTGTCATCGCCGTGACGGAGGGCGACAAGCTCTCCCGCACCGCCCTCGCCTTCGTCGCCCCCGCCGGCGCGCTGCACGCCGTCGTCACGGACGACTCGGCACCGCGGGACGCGGTCGGCGCGCTGTCCGCGGCGGGCGTCACGGTGCGGCAGGTGTGACCGCGTGGCCGGCGCCGTGCTCTTCGACCTCTTCGGTGTCATCGCGTGCCCGCAGTCCGCGGAGGGCAGGGAACGGCTGGTCCGTACGGCGGGGGTGCCCGCGACCGGCTTCTGGGACGCCTACTGGGGACTCCGCTCTCCCTACGACCGCGGGAAGTTGACCGGGCCCGCCTACTGGGACGGTGTGGCGGCGGCCCTGGGCACCCGCTTCGACGCCCGGCGCACCGCGGCGCTCGTCGCCGCCGACGTCGACAGCTGGAGCGCGGTCGACCCCTCGATGGTCGCCCTCGTCGGGGAACTCGCCGCCCAGGGGCGTCGCATCGGGCTGCTCTCCAACATCCCCGAGGAACTCGCCGTCCACTACGAGACGCGCCACACCTGGCTGCGGCACTTCCGGGTGCGCGCCCTGTCCTGCCGCACCGGCCGCGCCAAACCCGACCCGGACGCCTACCACGGGTGCCGGGACGCCCTGGGCGGCGACCCCGCGCGCATCCTCTTCGTGGACGACCGCCGGGAGAACGTCCGCGCGGCGGAGGCGGCCGGCATGCGCGGCCACCTCTTCACCACCCCGGCCCGGCTCAGGGAGCGCCTGACAGAGATGTGACGTCGCGTCAGGCAGCCGTGCCGGCCGAGTCGTTCACGCCTGCGCGGTCGAGTTCCGGCAGTCGGCGCACAGGCCCCACCAGGTGATCTCGGCCTCGTCGACGGTGAAGCCCTTGTCGTCCACGGGCTCCAGGCAGGGGGCCGCGCCGACCGTGCAGTCGACGTCCTCGACGCGGCCGCAGCCGCGGCACACCAGGTGGTGGTGGTTGTCGCCGACGCGCAGTTCGTAGCGGGCGGCGGAGCCGGCGGGCTCGATGCACCGGACGAGCTGTGCCCGGGTCAGGTCGTCGAGCACGTTGTAGAGGCCCTGCTTGGACAGTCCACCCGCGCCCGGGGAGCCGACGTTGATCCGCGCCTCGAGTTCGGAGGCGGTGGAGTGGGGATGGCCCCGGAGGGCGCCGAGGATGGCGCGCCGCTGTGCCGTGCTGCGCAGCCCCTTGCTCTTGAGCAGGTCGCCCACTGACTGCTCCATGGCGGCGTCACGCTCCTTCGGCGGCCTGCGCAAGAGATTTGACGAAGTCAATTCTAGTCGGGGTTCCGTACGGGCGCGCTCAGTCGGCGGTCTCGGCCGTGTGGCAGGTGGCGCAGACGACCCGGCGCGCGGGCAGCCGGCTGGTCGCCCGGCCGAGGCCCCTGGGCTGGTGGACGGGGAGGCGGACGACGCGGGAGTGGTCCGCGCAGGTGACCAGGCCGCAGCGGGTGCAGACGCCGATGCCCTCGCTGTCGTGGCGCGCCTCCTGGACGCAGTCGTAGCACTTCACGGGAGTTCGCTCCGGGTGGGTGGGGGAGGGGCGCGGCTCTCGTCGCCCCGCCCCTCGAACGTAAGGCCGAGAATTGACTGAGTCAAATCTCGGCCTTACGTATCTCCGGCGCGCCTTCCGGCGTACGGACGGGCATGCGGACCGGTGTACGGACCGGTATGCGATCCGCCGCGCGTTCCGCCCCGCGGGCAGGGTTCAGGCCGGCGGGCGGCGGAAGGTGCCGTACCACTCCGACTCGGCGAGGTCCCGGGCGACCGCCTCGTCCCGGGCCGGGTCGCCCATCGCCACCTGGCGCGCGATGACCTGCTCACCGCCCCAGGCCAGTACCTGTGCGGCGGCCTCCGCGTCGACCCCCCGGTGGAGGCGGCCGGCCTCCTGCTCCTCCTCGATCAGTGTCGCGATGTGCCGGGTGAACCGGCCGAGCTCGCGCACCATCGCCTCGCGCATCTCGGCGTCGTAGCTCGCCACCTCCGCGATGGCGGCGAGCAGCGGGCCGCGCTCGCGGTAGTACGCCAGCTGCTCCGCGTAGATCGACGCCAGGCCGTCGGGGCCGCCGTCCGGTCCGGTCGGCCGCCAGTCGCCGCCGATCCGGAAGAGCCCTTCCTTCATGTGCGCGGTGAGCCGGATCAGCAGGTCGGTCTTGTCGCGGAAGCACAGGTAGAAGGTCGACCGCGCCACGCCCGCCTCCGCGGCGATGCGCTGGACGCCGAGCTCGGTGAAGGTGGCGCCCGCCTGGAGGAGCCGCTCGGTGGCGGCGAGTACCGCCGCCTCCGATTCCGCGCGTCGTCCGGTCTGCCGGGTCGGGCGGGTGATCGATGCCATGCGTGCTGCTCCCTGGTCGGCCGGACGTGCGTGGTCTCCGCCGCAGGTCACGCTAGTGCCTCGGACATGGTGTCCGACATTGTGTCGTGCATACTGTCCGATGTGCCCCCGACGGTGCACCGCTGTCCGGACCGTGCGGCAGTGACACGCAAAGGCAAGGCGACGACGACATGCGCTACACGCGACTTGGCAACACCGGCCTCCTGGTGTCCCGGCTCGGCCTGGGCACCATGTCCTTCGGCGGGGGCGACCACGAGTTCTGGAAGAGGCTCGGCGGCCTCGGGGACACCGAGTCCGGCAAGATGCTCGACGCCGCGCTCGACGCCGGCGTGAACCTGATCGACACCGCGAACATCTACTCCGACGGGGAGTCGGAGGAGGTGCTCGGGCGGATCCTCGGCGGCCGGCGCGACGACGTCGTCCTCGCCACGAAGGTCTTCGCGAGGATGGGCGCCGGCCCCAACGACATGGGCCTGTCCCGCGTCCACGTCATGCGCGAGCTGGAGGCCAGCCTGCGGCGGCTGGGCACCGACCGGATCGACCTCTACCAGATCCACAGCTTCGACCAGCTGACGCCGCTGGAGGAGACCCTCCGCACGCTCGACGACGCGGTGCGGCAGGGCAAGGTGCGCTACATCGGCGCCTCGAACCTCGCGGCCTGGCAGCTGATGAAGGCGCTGGGCGTCTCGGCCGTGCACGACCTCGAGCGCTTCGTCTCCCTGCAGGCCTACTACTCCCTCGTCGGCCGGGACATCGAGCGCGAGGTCCTTCCCGCCGTCCGTGACCAGGACCTCGGGCTGCTGGTCTACAGCCCCCTCGCGGGCGGCTTCCTGAGCGGCAAGTTCCGCCGCGGCACCGAGCGCGACCTGTCGACGCGCTGGGGCAAGGCCTCGAACCCGCCGGTCGACGAGACGCGCGGCCACGACGTCGTCGACCGCCTCGACGAGATCGCCGGACGGCACGGCGCGACGGTCGCCCAGGTGGCCCTCGCCTGGGTGATGCAGCAGCCCGGGGTCAGCAGCGTGCTGGTCGGCGCGAGCCGCATGGACCAGCTGCAGGCCAACCTCGCCGCGGCCGAGCTGACGCTCACCGAGGACGACCTCGCGGCCCTCGACGAGGTCAGCCGGCTCGCCCCGGAGTACGTCGAGCGCGTGCAGTCCGGCCCGGGCGCGGTGCGCAAGGCGAACGGCTGATCGCCCGTGCACGCGCGGGGCGCGGCCCCGCCGTCATGTACGGCTGGGCCGCGCCCCGCGCGTACGGGACGGCCTCACTGCCTCGGGCCGGGGCGGACCGGGTGCTTGCTCAGGATGGAGACCCGGTTGAAGGAGTTGATGGTGATCGCCACCCAGATGAGGGCGGAGAGCTCGTCGTCGCCGAACACCTCGCGCGCGGCCTGGTAGGCCTGCTCCTGGGCGCCGGCGTCGGTGGGGTCCGTCGTCACCTCGGCCACCGCGAGCGCGGCGCGCTCGCGCGCGTTGAACAGCTCGGTGTCGCGCCACGCCGGCAGCACGTTCAGCCGCTGCGGGGTCTCGCCCGCGGTGAGGGCGGCCCTGGTGTGCCGGTCGAGGCAGAAGGCGCAGCCGTTCAGCTGCGACACGCGTATGTTCACCAGCTCCACCAGGTCGCGTTCGAGGCCGGCCTCGGCGGCCACGGCCCGTACGGTCTCGGCGGCCGCCACCATCGCCTTGTAGGCGCGCGGGCTCTGCTTGTCGATGAAGATCCGCCTGCTCGGCCGTACCGCCGTGGTGTCGCTCACCAGCACTCCTTCGCCGGGCCGTCTCCGGCCGTCGCGGGATGCGCCGTCGTCCGTCGCGGGCATCGCCGTATCATCAGGACCATGATTGTTGAAGTTCGAAGCAGTCGTCGTGTGAGAAGCGCGACATGAGCGAGTCCCGGGCAGCCACCGGCGTGGAGATCCTGTCCGCCCGCGACGTCCCGCTCGGCGGACCCCGTGCGATGACCGTGCGGCGCACCCTGCCGCAGCGGGACCGCTCGCTGATCGGCGCCTGGTGCTTCGCCGACCACTATGGTCCGGACGACGTCTCCGACACCGGGGGCATGGATGTCGCGCCGCACCCGCACACCGGGCTCCAGACCGTGAGCTGGCTCTTCAGCGGCGAGATCGAACACCGCGACAGCCTCGGGACGCACGCGTTGGTGCGGCCCGGCGAGCTCAACCTCATGACCGGCGGGCACGGCATCAGCCACTCGGAGGTCTCCACCGAGCGCACCACCGTGCTGCACGGCGTCCAGCTCTGGGTGGTGCTTCCCGAGCGTCACCGCGACACCGCCCCCGCCTTCCAGCACCACGTCCCGGAGCCCGTGGCGCTCGAAGGGGGCGTGGCACGGGTGTTCCTCGGGTCCCTGGCGGGTGACACCTCGCCGGTGCCGACCTTCACCCCGCTGCTCGGCGCCGAACTCGTCCTCGACCCCGGCGCGACCGTCGTGCTCGCGGTCGACCCGGCCCACGAGCACGGGCTGCTCGTCGACAGCGGCGACGTCGAGCTGGCCGGCACTCGGCTGAGCCCGGCCGAACTCGGCTACCTGGCCCCCGGCCGCGACACCCTGACCCTGACCAACCACTCCGACGCCCCCGCCCAGGCGGTGCTGCTCGGCGGGCCGCCCCTGGGCGAGCGGATCATCATGTGGTGGAACTTCATCGGCCGCACCCAGCAGGACATCGAACAGGCCCGTGCCGACTGGATGACGGGCACCCGGTTCGGTGAGGTCAAAGGCTACGACGGCGACGCGCTGCCCGCCCCCGAACTGCCGCGCGTGCCCCTGAAGCCGCGGGGGAACGCGCACTGACCGGCGCGGTCCGGCGGTGGTCCTCCGGGTACACCGCCGGCCCGCCGTCCGCGTCGCTCAGACCGGGACCGACTCCGGGGTCTCGACGCCGGCGGGCCCGCCGGCGGGCCTCCCCGGCCTGCCGCGGCCCAGGAACGCGTACGCGGCGCCGACCAGCAGGCCGCCGCCGACGAGGTTGCCGAGGCCCACGAACAGCAGGTTGCGCGCGAAGCCCGCGGCCGTCGCGTCCGGCACGTGCTCGAACATCCCCAGCGAGTAGTACGTCATGTTCGCCACCACGTGCTCGAAGCCGGAGCCGACGAACGCCAGCAGGGCCCAGAAGATCAGCGTGATCTTGGCGCCGTCCGACCTGGTCCGCGCGGCCATCCAGACGCCCAGGCAGACCAGGAAGTTGCAGAGCACACCGCGGAAGAACAGCGCCGAGCCGGACTCCGCGGCCTTCGTCTCGAGGAGGGAGGTGAGCAGCGTGAGGGCCGGCGCGGCGTGCCCGGGAGCGGCACCGGCGCCGATGACCCCGCTGCCGTGCACCACCAGGGCGAAGAGCACGGACCCGATGAGGTTGCCCACGAACGAACCCACGATCAGGGCGGCCGCGTTGGCACCGCTGATGCTGCGGACGAGGACGCCCTGGACGCTGGTCATCATGTTGCCGGTGGCGAGTTCGGCGCCGGCGAAGACCACCAGGACGAGCCCCACGGCGAACAGCAGGCCCTGGACGAGCTTCGTGAACGGCGACCCCGCGGCCGCCAGCGGTCCGGTGACCGTGAGCAGCAGCACCGCCGCGATCCCGATGAACGCGCCGGCCAGCAGGGAGCTGACCAGGTAGCGACCCGGACTGAGGAGGCCGGCGGCCTTGTCGGCGGCGGCCTGCCCCTGCTCGTCGAGGGCCTGGGACACGGGGATCGGCATGGTGTCACCTCTTCACTGATGTACCGGAATGTCCGTCATGCGTTTCCCGATGCTAAATCCGTGCGGGCGCCGCGGAGGAAAAGGAGTTGCACGTCACAAGAGGGAAGGGGGGTTCTCTCATCGGCGGGCAATCAGCTGCGCAAGTCCGGGTCAACGAGAATTCAGCCGTCGGTAAAGTGGCTCTGTGTGACCGGTTGACGTGCAGGTGGGGGGCGGTGCGGGGATGCCCGCGGAGGGGATCACCGAAATGCCCGCGGATGCCGCGGGGCCTGATGGGTGGCAGATGAAACTACTTCCCGGTCGGCCCTGGCGCGGGAAAGGGCTGCCGGGCCGGTGTGCCTGACCGTTCGCGGGAGGGCGCCCGACGCGGACGATCGTCCGTACAATGGCCGCCGAGAGGATGTCCGTGCGGCCGGGACCGCTGAAGGGGAACGGACGCAGGCGCGACGCCGGCTGCGGACGGTCCGCCCTGCGGTCACCGGTGGACGGGGCATCACGGACGTGGACCCGGGAGGCATCGGATGGCAGGGCGCGGAAGCGGTCCCGACTTCGTGGAGGCGCTGGCCCGCGGCCTGGACGTGCTCGGCTGCTTCGGCGCCGGGCACCGCCGGCAGACGCTCAGCGAGATCGCCGCCGCCACGGGGCTGGCACGCCCCACCGCGCGCCGTCTGCTGCTGACGCTGGAGGAACTCGGCTACGTCCGCACCGACCAGGGCGCGTTCACCCTCACCCCGCGCGTGCTGCGCCTCGGGATGTCCTACGTGGGCTCGCTCGGCCTGTGGGACGTGGCCCGCCCCCACATGGAGGCGCTGGTCACGCGGACCGGCGAGTCGTCCTCGATGGCGCAGCTGGACGGCTCGGACATCGTCTACGTGGCCAGGGTCTCCGTACCGAAGATCATCGCGCTGCGGGTGGACATCGGCACCCGGTTCCCCGCCCCGCAGACCTCGCAGGGCAAGGTGCTGCTGGCCGCCCTGGGCCCGGAGGAGCTGGAGGCCGTCCTGGCCGAGCCCAGCCGCTCCGGGCTGCCGGACCTGCCGCGGCGGGCGCCCGGCGAGTTCGCGGCGGAGCTGCGCACGGTCCGGGCCCGCGGCTGGGCGCTGGCCGACGAGGAACTCGCGCCCGGCGTACGGTCGGTCGCCGTGCCGGTGCGGGACGGGGACGGTGTCGTCCGCGCCGCGATGAACGTCACCGTGCACGCCGCCGAGACCGGCGTCGACGTGCTCACCGGCACCTACCTCCCCCTGCTGCTGCGCGCGGCCGGGGAGGTGTCGGCGGACTGGGCGCTGTGGCAGAGCCGCCCCCACAGCGAGGTCCGGCGGCCCGCCGCGACGCCGGCCCCCGGCGGCACCGCCGCGGGCTGAGGCGTACGCCGGACGGCCGCCGGCCCCGGCGCGCCGCCCGGCCTCTCAGCGGGGCTGCAGGACGACGTCGAACTCGGCGTGCAGATGCGGCACGTCGAGCGACGTGCCGTCGGGAGCCGTGCCCGCGGGACGCTCGGTGAACCGCACCACGAGCGCCTCCTTCGTCCCGAAGACGACGTCGCTGTCCAGGTAGTCGCTGCCCTCCTGGAACAGTTGGGTGATCAGCCTCTCGTAACCCGGCTCGTCGACGAGGAAGTGCACGTGCGCGGGCCGGAAGTGGCTGATGTCGGTGGTGCCGACCAGGTCGCCGACCGGTCCGTCCATGGGGATGGCGTACCCGCGCGGGGCGATGGTGCGCACGCAGTAGGTGCCGTCCTCCCGCGCCCGGTACTTCGCGCGCAGCCGGGCCTCGTCGACCTCGGGGAGCTGCGCCTCGTAGGCGCCGTCCGCGTCCGCCTGCCACACGTCGAGGACGGCGCCGGGGACGGGCTTGCCCTCCAGGTCGGTGACCTTGCCGGTGATGAACAGCGGCGTTCCGGGGACGCCGTCGGACATGTCGAAGCCGTACGGGGCGGCGGGCGACCCGTCGATGTGGAACGGGCCGAGCACGGTGGCCGGGGTCGCCCGCGGCGCGAACCTGTTGTTCAGCTGCACCACGAGGGTGCTCAGCCCGAACACGTCGGAGGCGAGGATCAGTTCCTGGCGCTTGTCGTCGCTGATCCGGCCCGCCGCGGTCAGCCACCGGATCGCGGCCATCCACTCGTCCTCGCCGAGTTCCACCTCGCGGGCGAACGCGTGGAGGTGGCGGACCAGCGCGGACAGCAGCTCCGCCTGGCGCGCGTCGTGCGCGGTCGCCCAGCGCTGGGCCGCCAGTTCGGTGAGGTTCTCCTCGTTGACGAACATGGTCACTCCTTGGTGTTCCCTGCGGATTCGGTGCCGGGCCGGGGCGGGACCGGCCGGGGCGGGACGGGCCGGTTGTTCAGGTCGACGGAGAGGAAGATGTCGTTCGCCACCGGGTCGCGCATCTCCTCGGCGAGCTGGCCGATGAGCCCGGCGGTGCGGGCGAGCAGGGCGAAGCCGCGCAGCAGCGGCAACGGCAGCCCGAGGTCGGCGAGTGCGGCACCGCACACGCCGGCGCCGTTGAGCGGCAGGGTCCGGCCGAGGACCTCGGGGTGGACCCGGCCGATGGCCGCGAACAGCGACAGGTGCGGGCCGAACAGGCCCTCCTCGGCGGCGATGCCCATCAGCCGTGGGGTGCGCGGGTCCCCGTCCTTGTGCACGTGGTGGCCGAGGCCCGGGACGAAGCCGCCGGCCGCCCGCCGCTCGCGGACCAGACGGAGCGCCAGCTCGTCCCAGCCGGCGTCGTCGCGGGGCGGTTCGCCGTGCGCGGCGAGGGCCCCGTGCAGGAACGTCCCGGTGTCCTCGGTGACGCCCAGGAAGCGGGAGCCGCCGCCGAGCAGCCCCGCGGCCAGTGCGCCCTGGACGGAGTCCGGCGCGGACAGGTAGGTGAGCCGGGTGACGATGGCCGTCGGTGTGAAGCCGTGGTCGGCGAGGGCCGCGAGGACGGCCTCGAAGACCCGGGTCTCGCCGCGGCTCGGGCGGCGCTGCGCCGCCAGCCAGAAAGCGAGTTCGCCGAAGCCGACCGTGCCCATGATGTCCCGGGCGAGGTCCTGGCCGAGCAGGGTGATGCTCTCGCGGTCCGAGGCGCCCAGCGCGGTGGGGTAGCCGCCGGGGGAGGCCGGGTCAGTCACGGGTGTCCTCCGGGTCCCGGGCCAGCCAGGCGCGCAGTTCGGCGCCGTGCTCGTCGAGCTCCGGCGGCGGCAGCCGGTACACCGCGGGAGTGGCGGAGAAGGTGACGGGGTGGCGGGTCGTGGGCACCGCGCGCTCGCCCTCGCCGACGGTGACGACCGGGTCGAGCCCGAACCGCTCTGCCAGGGCGAAGCCGCCGTCGATGGTGTTGATCGGCCCGCTCGGCACGCCGGCCTCGACCAGCAGCCCGAACCACTCGTCGGCGCCCCGCTTGACCAGCTGCTCCACGAGCAGCGGCCGCAGTTCCCCGCGGTTCGCGGTGCGGTCGGCGTTGCGCGCGAACCGCGGGTCGTCGGGGACCTCCGGGATGCCGAGGACCTCGCACAACCTGCGGAACTGGCCGTCGTTGGCGGCGGCCACGATCAGGTCGTTGTCGGCGGTGGGGAGGGGCTCGTAGGGGAACACACTCGGGTGCGCGTTGCCCATCCGGTACGGGACCTCGTCCCCGGCCACGTAGGCCGAGCTGTGGTTGACCAGTCCGGTGAGCGCCGACGACAGCAGGTTGACCTCGACGTGCTGGCCCTCGCCCGTGGCGTCGCGGTGCCGCAGCGCGGCGAGGATGCCGATGGCGGCGTGGTTGCCCGCCATGACGTCGAAGACGGAGATCCCGGCCCGGTAGGGCGGGCCGTCGGGCTCGCCGGTGAGGCTCATCAGGCCCGAGACGGCCTGCACCATCAGGTCGTAGCCGGGTACGTCACGCCCCGCGCCCGTGCCGAAGCCGCTGATGGAGGCGTATACGACCGCCGGGTTCCCGGTCCGCACCGACGCGTAGTCCAGCCCGTACCTGACCAGGCCGCCGGGCCGGAAGTTCTCGATGACGACGTCCGCCCGGCGAGCGAGCTCGCGTGCCGCCGCCAGGTCCGCCTCGTCGTGCAGGTCGAGCGCGACGGAGCGCTTCCCGCGGTTGATCCCGAGGTAGTAGGTGGACACCTCGCCGCGCACCGGGGGCGTCCAGCTGCGGGTGTCGTCCCCGCGCGGGCCCTCGACCTTGACGACGTCCGCGCCGAGGTCCGCCAGCAGCATCGTGGCGTAGGGCCCGGCGAGGATCCGGGAGAAGTCGGCCACCAGCAGCCCGGACAGCGGGCCCGCCGGGCCCGGTCGCGCAGGCGCGGTGCTCTCTGACATCCGGTGTCACCTTTCGTCTGACCGCAGGACGGACAGCCGTCCGTGCGCATGATTCTGTTGCCGGAGGCCGGGGGCGTCAAGGGTGATCGCCCCTGCCGTGGCCGTTCTGGGAGCGGCCTTCATGGCGGTGTCTCGTTCTGCGACAGCTTCCGTGCGGGCCGGGCGCGCCTGCCTTCCGAACTGCGTCGCGAGGCTAGCGCTCGATTCGATGGCCGAATAGCGTACTCGTGTCCGTCAAGCGGCCAAGGGAGTTCATGATGGATAAGGTCGAGGCATTCACCCCGGGGCGGCCCATTGTTCTGCGCGGTGGGACCGTGCTCCCGGTCAACCGCGGGCGCGAGGTCCTCGGGGACACCGACGTGCTCGTCGTCGACGACCGGATCGCGGCGGTGGGTCCGCGGCTGGCCGTGCCCGACGGGACGGCGGAGGTCGACGCCGCGGGCGGCATCGTCATGCCGGGCATGATCGACACGCACCGGCACATGTGGCAGACCGCGATGCGGGGTTACGGCGCCGACTGGACGCTCACCCAGTACTTCGTCTGGTACTACCTGGAGCACGGCAGGAAGTTCCGCCCCGAGGACGTCCACGCCGGCAACCGGCTCGCCGCCGTGGAGGCCCTCGACGCCGGTGTCACCACCGTCGTCGACTGGTCGCACGGCCTGCAGACCGTGGACCACGCCGACGCCGCCGTGGACGCCCTGCGGTCGGTGCCCGGCCGCTTCGTCCTGGCCTACGGCAACATCCAGCAGGCGCCCGCGCAATGGACGGCCGCGCCGGAGTTCCGCGACTTCGTCGGCCGCCGCGTCGACGGCGACGACATGCTCGGCTTCCAACTGGCCTTCGACGTCACGGGCGACCCCGCCTTCCCCGAGAAGCCCGCCTTCGAGGTGGCCCGCGAACTGGGCGTCCCCGTCACCACCCACGCCGGGGTGTGGGGCGCCACCAACGACGACGGCATCCGCCTGATGTACGAGAACGGCTTCATGACGCCGGAGACGGTGTACGTCCACGCCTCGACCCTCAGCGCCGACTCCTACCACCGCATCGCGGCCACCGGCGGCTCGGTCTCGGTGTCGACGGAGAGCGAGCAGAGCGCCGGCCAGGGATACCCGACGACCTGGGCCCTCCGCTCGCACGACATCCCCGTCTCCCTCTCGATGGACACCAGCGTGTGGTGGAGCGGCGACCTGTTCTCCGCCATGCGCACCACCCTCGGCGCCGACCGCGCCCGCGCCCACCTGGAGGCGCACGCCAAGGGGGAGACCGTCACCCACTGCGCGCTGCGCGCCGACCAGGTGGTGGAGTGGGCCACCCTCGGCGGCGCCAGGGCCCTCGGGCGCGAGAGCGACCTGGGCAGCCTGGAGGCCGGCAAGAAGGCCGACATCGTCCTGCTGAAGAACGACCACTCGCCGGTCTCCTTCCCGCTGCTCAACCCGTACGGGCAGGTGGCCTTCCAGGCGCAGCGAGGCGACGTGCACACCGTGCTCGTCGACGGACGGGTCGTCAAGCACGAGCACCGCCTGCTGGGCGTCGACCTGGGCGCGGTGCGGCACGAGGTCGAGCGCACCGTCGAGCACCTGCGGTCCGCCATGGGCGAGGAGGAGTGGCGCAAGGGGATGAACCCCGACGTCCCCGAGACGAAGGTGCTCGACAACCCCTACACCTACACCGACTACCGCAGCTCCTCGACCCACGGCCGGTGACACGGGGGACGGGAACGACACGGGCGACACGAAGGAGGACCGAGAGATGAGCCTGGGGCTGCTGCTGCTCCGACTGCTGCTCGCCGCCCTGCTGTTCGGCCACGCCACGCAGAAGCTGCGCGGCTGGTTCGGCGGGGCGGGCCTGACGGGCACCGGAGCCGTCTTCGAGCGCTACGGCATCCTCCCCGGGCCGCGGATGGCGCTGGTCGCCGCGGTGGCCGAGCTGACCGGGGCGGCGTCGGTCGCGACCGGACTGCTGACGCCGGGCGGCTGCGCGGTCGTCGTCGGCACGATGACGGTGGCCGCCGCCGCGACGGCGCCGAACGGCTTCTGGGCGCTGAAGGGCGGCTGCGAGGTGCCGTTCCTGTACGGCGCGGTCGCCGCGTGCCTCGGCTTCACCGGGCCGGGGGAGTGGTCGCTCGACCACGTCCTCGGACTGGACTGGCGGCCCGCCCCCGCCTGGGGCGCGGCCGCGCTCGCGGCAGGGCTCCTCGCGGCGACGGTGCCGCTCGCCGGCCGGGCCAAGGTACTGCGCGGCAGGAAGGAGTCCCCCGGGCCCCACGGGAACGCCTAGTCACTTCCGGATAACCGCTCCCCGGCAGGGCATACGGCTGGAGTACGCCACGCGACGCCGCGGCCGGAGGGGCCGCGGCGGCACAGGAACCGGGGGGCACGACGGCCATGGGCGCATCGCTGGAGGAGACCGACCGTACGGACGGAGACCGGCCGGAGCGCTCCGCCGCCGACCGCAAGCAGGAACTCCGCCGCCGCCTGGAACGGCTGATCGGCATCGCCGCGACCGAGGGCAACTGCCTGCAGGCCCTGCGGAACGGGGACGAGATCTTCCCCGCGATGCTGGAGGCCGTCCGGGCGGCCAAGCACACCGTCGACATGACCACCTTCGTCTACTGGCGCGGCCAGATCGCGCGCGACTTCGCGCACGCGCTGGCAGCCAAGGCGGCCGAAGGGGTGCGGGTGCGGCTGCTGCTCGACGGCTTCGGCGGGCGGCTGATCGAGCAGCGGCTGCTGGACGACATGGACCGGGCCGGCGTGGACGTCGCCTGGTTCCGCAAGCCCGTGCGGCTCTCGCCGTTCAAGCAGAACCACCGCTGCCACCGCAAGGTCCTGGTGGTCGACGCCGAGGTGGCCTTCACCGGCGGTGTCGGCATCGCGGAGGAGTGGTCCGGCGACGCCCGGCACCCCGGTGAGTGGCGGGACACCCACGTCCGGGTCACCGGCCCTGCCGTGGACGGGCTGGCCGCGGCCTTCGCGCAGAACTGGGCCGAGTGCCGGCGCAACGGGCTCTTCGACGAACGCGACCGCTTCGGCGAGCACGAGCAGAGCGGCGGCGCGATCGTCCAGGTCGTGCGCGGCTCGGCAAGCGTCGGCTGGCAGGACATGCGCACCCTGCTCCGCGTGGTGATCGCCTCGGCCGAGCAGCGCATCCGGCTGGCCACCGCGTACTTCGCCCCCGACCCGTACTTCGTGGGCCTGCTCTGCCACGCGGCGGCGCGCGGGGTGGAGGTCGAGATCCTGCTGCCGGGCCCGTACACCGACAAGCGGGTCTGCCAGCTGGCCGGGCAGCGCTACTACCAGCGGCTCATCGACTGCGGCGTGCGGATCTGGCACTACCTGCCGACCATGATGCACGCCAAGGTCATCACCATGGACGGGGTGGCCACCCTGATCGGCTCGACCAACTTCAACCGCCGCTCCCTCGACCACGACGAGGAGGTGATGCTGGCCGTCCTCGACGAGTCCTTCACCTCCGTCCTCAACGCCCACTTCGAGGAGGACCTGCTGCGCAGCGAGCCCGTCGACGGCGCCCTCTGGCGGACCCGTCCCGCGCTGGAGCGGGCCCAGGAGGTGGCGACCGCGCCGATCCGCCGCTTCCTGTGAGGATGATGGTCACGCCCCGCGGGACGGCCGTGCGGGGCGTACCGACGGCGTAGGAACCCGGTCGCGTCAGCGCACCGCTCACCCTGGAGGGCGACATCAACTTCAACACCGGCCCCGAACCGGCTGCGGCGGACGGCACCGACGCCGCCGACGCGGCGCAGCACGAGGCGTTCCCCGCCGACCTGGAGGTCGCGACGGTCGCCGAGCTGACCGCCTTGATGGCCGCGGGCCGCATCACGAGCGTCTCCCTCACCCGTGCCTACCTGCGGCGCATCGAGGACCTGGACGTCGGCGGACCGGCTCTGAACGCGGTGCGCCGCGTCAACCCCGCCGCGCTGGTGGAGGCCGCGGCGGCCGACGCGCGCAGGGCGGGCGGCGACCCCGGCGGTCCGCTGCTGGGCATACCGGTGCTGGTGAAGGACAACATCGACGTCCTCGGCATGCCGACCACCGCGGGCTCCGTGGTACTCGCCGGCTCCCACCCCGCCGGCGACGCCCCGCTCGTGACGCGCCTGCGGGAGGCGGGAGCGGTGATCCTCGGCAAGGCCAACCTCACCGAGTTCGCCAACTACCTCACCGTCGGCATGCCCAGCGGCTACAGCTCGCTCGCCGGTCAGGTGCTCAACCCGTACGACCTGAGCGAGACCCCGAGCGGTTCCAGCGCCGGTTCCGGGGTCGCCGCCGCGGCCGGACTGGCCGCCGTCACCATCGGCACCGAGACCGACGGGTCCATCCTCAGCCCGGCGTCGGCCACCTCGGGCGTCGGGGTCAAGCCCACCCTGGGCCTGGTCAGCCGCACCGGTATCGTGCCCATCGCCTCCAGCCAGGACACCGCCGGCCCGATGACCCGGACCGTAGCCGACGCCGCCGCCCTGCTCACCGTCCTCACCGGTACCGATCCCGAGGACCCGGCCACCGCGGGCAACCCCCTGGAAGGCCACGACTTCACCGCCGGCCTGACCTCCGACGCCCTGTACGGCGCGCGCATCGGCGTCGTCGCCGAGCAGACCCCGCAGGACGGCACGGACGAACGGGCCCTGTGGGACGCGGCCCTGGACGCCCTGGCGCGACGCGGCGCGGAACTCGTCGACGTCGGCATCGAGGCGCGCCGCCGCTACGACGTCGCCTCCCCGGTGCTGAGCCACGAGTTCAAGCGCGACCTCAACGCCTACCTGGCGCGGCTGCCCGAGGGCGCGCCGGTGCGCACCCTGGCCGAGGTGATCGCCCGCAACGAGGCCCACGCGGACGTCGCCCTGAAGTTCGGGCAGACGCTCGCGCTCGCCGCACAGGCCAGGGACCTCGGTCCGGACAGCGCGGACAGCGCCGAGTACGAGGCCGCCCGCGCCCGCGACCTGGCGGAGAGCAGGGACCGCATCGACGCCCTGATGGCCGGACACGACGTCACCGCCCTGCTGTTCGTGAACAGCGGCAGTTCGTCCATCGGCGCCAAGGCCGGCTACCCCTCCGTCACCGTCCCCGCGGGCTACCGTGCGGCCAACCGGCGCCCGTTCAACATCACCTTCCTGGGACGGGCGTGGAGCGAGCCGCTGCTCCTCGGCTACGCCCACGACTACGAGCAGGCGACCCGGCTGCGCAGGCCGCCGTCCGCCGTCAACCCCACCCTGCTGCGCCGCCGTTACCCGGCCGTGCCCGCGCCGAGGGCGGCGGACGGGGAGCACTGACGGCGACCTCGCACGGGACCGCCCGCGCAGGCGGCGCGGTCCCGGGGTCCTGGGGTCCGGGGTCCCGGGGTCAGCCCTCCCCGGCGCCCTCCAGCAGGTCCCGCACCTCCTCGGCGGTGGTCTCCGTCAGCTCCTCGCCCACGAGCAGCCAGCGCGTGATCCCGACCGACTCCAGGAACGGCAGGTCGTGACCGGCGACGACGAGCGCGCCGCGGAAGGACGCGAGGGCGCTCGTCAACTGCCGGACACTGGCGAGGTCCAGGTTGTTGGTGGGCTCGTCCAGGATCAGCAGTTGCGGGGCGGGCGCCGCGAGCATCGAGGCCGCCAGCGCGGCGCGGAAGCGCTCCCCGCCGGAGAGGGTGCCCGCGGGCTGTTCGGCGCGGGCCCCGCGGAACAGGAACCGCGCGAGCCGGGCGCGGATCTCGTTCTCGCAGACGCCGGGGGCCACACGGGCGACGTTGGCGGCCACGCTCAGCTCCTCGTCCAGGACGTCGAGGCGCTGGGGCAGGAACCGCAGCGGCACGTGCGTCCTCGCCTCGCCCGACAGCGGCGCGAGCTCGCCGGTGAGGGTGCGCAGCAACGTCGTCTTCCCGGCGCCGTTGCGCCCGACCAGTGCCACGCGTTCCGGCCCGTGGACGTGGAGGTCGCCCGCCCGGAGCGAACCGAAGCGCGGCCGCAGTCCCCGCAGGGTCAGCACGGCGCGGCCCGCCGGGACCGCGGTGTGCGGCAGGTCGACCCTGATCTCCGCGTCGTCGCGGAGCGCGTCCGCCGCGTCCTCGCGGCGTTCTCGCGCCTGGGCGAGTCGTTCCTCCTGCACACCGCGGAGCCGGTCGGCGGACTCCTGCGCGGAGCGCTTGCGCTCGCCGGCGACGATGCGCGGGGCCCGCCGCTGGGCGTCCATCTTCCGGCTGTGCCTCTGGCGGCGCGCCGAGGCGATCCGGGCCTCCTCCAGTTCGCGCCGCTGCCGGCGCACGTCGGCCTCGGCGGCGCGCAGCGCGCGCCCGGCGGTCTCCTGCTGGGCGGCCACGGCCTCCTCGTAGTCCGACCACCCTCCGCCGTACCAGGTGACGGAGCCCGCGCGCAGTTCGGCGACGCGGTCCACCCGCTCCAGCAGCTCACGGTCGTGGCTGACCACGACGAGGACGCCGGAACGCCAGGAACCGACGGTGTCGTGGAGCCGGCGGCGCGCGAAGAGGTCGAGGTTGTTGGTGGGTTCGTCGAGCAGGAGGATGTCGGGGCGGCGCAGCAGCAGCGCGGCCAGGCGCAGCAGTACGGTCTCGCCGCCGGACATCCGGCCCACGGTGCGGTCCAGGCCGAGGCCGCCGAGCCCGAGGGAGCCCAGGGTCGCCAGGGCGCGTTCCTCGACGTCCCAGTCGTCGCCGACGGTCTCGAAGTGCTCCTCGGCGACGTCGCCCGCCTCGATGGCCCGCAGGGCGGCGCGCCGCTCCGCGATGCCGAGGGCCTGGTCGACCCGGAGCGCGGTGTCGAGGGTGACGTCCTGGGGCAGGTAGGCGAGGCTGCCGCCGACGGTCACCGACCCCGCGGCGGGGCGCAGCCGGCCGGCCAGCAGCTTCAACAGGGTGGACTTCCCGGTGCCGTTGGCGCCGACGAGCCCGGTGCGGCCGCGGCCGACGGTCAGGGAGAGCCCGTCGACCACGGGCGTGCCGTCCGGCCACCGGAAGGACAGGGCGGAGCAGCCCAGGGACGGGCCGGTCGCGGTGAGGGGGAGGGACATGGAGGTCCTCGCAGTCGCAAGCGCAGGGATGGCGGGCTTCGTGTGCGAGCACCACGCGGCGACCGTGCCGGAACGGGGGGTGCGGTCCTCCGGGGGACGGGGACGGATCGTGCACCGAGGTCGCATGCGCGCGGGGTCACGGACGGCGGCAGGGCCGGCTGCGGCGTGACCGGCGTACGGCGGCGGGGCCGTGCGCGCGATGATCGCGGACCTCAGATGAGCAACGTCCACCTCTATCGGAGACGACAGGACCCGGGAACTGTACCTCAACCCGCTGCGGAAACGCACGGCCGCGAATTGCCGGGGCCCGCTCGATACAATTCAGGAAAGGAGCGGGGGAAATCCCCGGTGTCCGGCCGCGTGGCGGTGGTGTGCGATGAATTCGGTCCCGCATGACGTGAGCGTGTACGCCGGGCGGCCCTCCGGACTCATCGGGGCCCGGATCGCCGGTTACCGCGTGGAACGGGAGATCGGCCGCGGCGGAATGGCCGTGGTCTACTGCGCCCGGGACCTGCGGCTCGACCGCACGGTGGCGCTCAAGCTGCTCGCCCCGGAGCTGGCGCGCAACGACACCTTCCGCCGCCGTTTCACCCACGAGTCACGGGTGGCGGCCGCCATCGACCACCCCCACATCGTGCCGATATTCGAGGCCGGCGAGACCGACGGTGTCCTCTACATCGCGATGCGTTACGTCGCGGGCCTCGACCTGCGGGCACTGTTCGACCGCGACGGCCCGCTGCCCGTGACCACGGCCCTGCGGATCGCGACCCAGGTGGCCTCCGCGCTGGACGCCGCCCACGACCACGACCTGGTGCACCGCGACGTGAAACCGGGGAACGTGCTCGTCGCCAAGGGCACCGACAGCGAGCACCCCGAGCACGTCTACCTCACGGATTTCGGGCTGACGAAGAAATCGCTGTCGCTGACCGGATTCACCACCGTCGGCGAATTCGTCGGCACGCTGGACTACGTGGCGCCGGAGCAGATCTCGGGGCGCCCGGTGGACGGCCGTTGCGACCTGTACAGCCTGGCGTGCGTCGTCTACGAGAGCCTGACCGGGGGCCTGCCCTTCGAGCGCGAGGAGGACGTGGCCCTGCTGTGGGCGCACCAGTACGACCAGCCGCCGCCCCTGACGGAGCGGCGGCCGGACATCCCGCCGGCCATGGACGACGTCATGACCAAGGCGCTGGCGAAGGTCCCCGAGGACCGCCACGACTCCTGCCTGGAGTTCGTGGGCGCCCTGCGGGCGGCCGCGGCCGGGCCGGACGAGCCGGCCCCGCGGGGGAGTTCCCCCGACCACCAGGTCACCCGGGTGACGCCCCGGCCGGCCGCGGTCCTCGTCCCGCCGGGCCCCCCGCCGGACCCGCCGGCGTGGGCCCGGGCGGTCGTCCGTCGTCTGCCGGGGCGGTGAACGTCAGCTGCTGGGGGCGGCGCTGGGAGCCGTGCTCGGTGCGCTGCTGGTGGTGCTGTTGGCCAGCTGCTTGGGCTCGGTGGTCTCCAGGCTGTTGTCGACGAAGGTGTTCCCCTTGCCCTTCAGGTCGCGGTTGGCGAGGTCGGCCGGCTTGTTGCCGCGGGCGACGTTGTCGCGGATGGTGTTCTCGGAGTTGGACGTCCCCACGACGCTGCTGAACAGCACGATGCCGCCGGACATCGGGGACTTGCCGCTGTTGTCGCGCACGTCGTTGTCGGTCACGACGGTCTTCTCGACGCCCGTGAGCAGGATGCCCGTGCCCTGGATGAACGGCAGACGGGCGCTGGGCGCGCAGTACTTGTTGTTCGCGGTCACGGTGTTGTGGGAAACGGTCAGCGCGCCGCCGCGCGGGACGCCCTCGTCGCCGACGACGAAGACACCACCGCAGTTGCCGGTGACCTGGTTGCTCTCGACCGTCACGCCCCGGACGCGGCGCAGGCCGATGCCGATCCGGTTCTCCGACACCTTGTTGCCCTCGATGACGGCGCCCTTGGTGTCGAGCGCACCGCCCTCGGTGTCCATGGAGTTGGCGAGGAAGATGCCGGAATCGGCGTTGTTGCGGGCGGTGTTGTCACGGAAGACGGTGCGGACCGACTTCTCCACGAGGATGCCCTGCACCTTGTTGTCCCGTGCGGTGACGCGGAGGACCTGCAGTCCGTCGGCCCCCGTCGCGTGGATGCCGGCCTTCTTGAACCCGGCGACCGTCAGCGACTCCAGCGTCACGTCGGAGGGCTTCTTCTGCGCCGTACCGCTGACGCAGATGCCCTCGCCCGCCTTGGCGCAGGCGTTCTCGTCGCGCTTCGCGCTCGGGGAGATGACCGTGCCCGTGCCCGCTCCGCGCAGCGTCAGCCGCGGCGTGCTGATCTGGACGCTCTCGTGGTAGGTGCCGGCCGCGATGTCGATGACCTGGCCGGGCTCGGCGCGGTCCACCGCCGACTGGATGGATTCCCCCGCGCGTACGGAGATCGTCTTCTGCGCGTCCGCGGACTGCGAGGCCGTGGGCTTGGACTCGCCGCCGCACGCGACCGCGCCTCCCACGATGGTCGCCGTGGCGGCCGCCGCGGCGACGGCCCTGCGGGACCGACAGAGCTTCATGTGTGTGCACCTGCTTCCCGTGATATGTGATCAGCCGAAAACAGACGCTATGGACGGATCTGACACCTCGCCACTCCAGAGGCCACGGCGCGCGGGTGACGATGCCCGGAACGGCCGAAGGGCCCGGGAGTCGCGGGGGTACCGGGTCCGGTGGCCGGGAATCGCCCCGGTACGGCTGATGGGGTGGCCGCCGCGGCATCAGGGACCGCGTCCCGGGCAGGCGCTTCGTCATGGGAACGCTGAAACGATGGGAACGGGTGATCGAGCGCTGGGAACGGGCGCTGGTGGCGAGGGTGCGGCACCGGGAGCCGGTGGAACTGCTGGACGCCCTGCGCCGCGAGTGCGACGCCCGGGCGGTGGTGTGCAGCCCGACCCGGGTGGTGGTGCCGAACGTCTTCACGGTAGAACTGGCCGACGCACCGCACCGGGAGCTGGTCCCGCACCAAGGCCGCGTGGGGGAGGTCATGACGGATTCCCTGCTGCGGCACGCGGACCGGCGCGGCTACGAGTGGGCGGGCCCGGTCACCGTGCGCATCGTCCGCTCCGCCCACGTACCCAACGGGCGCTACCGGGTGAGCAGCAACCCGATGAGCCGGATCCGCGCGGACGCCCTGGCCAGGATCGCGCCCGGGCTGTCCTGAGCCGGCCGCCGTGCGGAGCGGGCGGGCGCCGCGCTCAGGGTGCCGCGCCGTCCGACGGGGTGAACTCCACGTCCGCCGCCGGGAGCACGGCGCCCGCGTCGTCGACGAAGGCCACGCTGACCGGGCGGCCCCCGTCCACCGACCGCCGCAGGACCGCCGGGCCCCGTGCCGGTGTCCGGTGCGTGTCGCCCCACTGCTGGAACGCCGCGAGGACGAGCCGCAGCTCTTCGCCCGCCGCCGTCAGGTGGTAGCCGTACCGGGTGCGGCTGCCTGGCTCCCGGTAGGGCCGCCTCTCCATGATCCCCTGGTCCACGAGCGTGCTCAGGCGGCCGGTCAGCAGATCCGGGGCGATGCCGAGCTCCTGGCGGAAGTCGGCGAAGCGCGTCACTCCGCGCAGCGTCGCCTCGCGCAGGACGAGGAGCGTCCACTTGTCGCCGACGATCTCGAGGGTCCGGGCGATCGAGCAGACGGCCTCTTCCCCGCCGGTGGCGCTGACGCTGGACATCTCCCCATGCTACCTCTGGATTGACATTCCCAATTCAGCCCTGGTCGCCCCGGTGGCCGGCGGGTGACGGGCTGCCGTCCGGCTCAGAGGGCCTTCGGCGCCGGCAGGTCGGGGTAGAGCAGTTCGAGACCGCCGGACAGGGCGGACCGGACGCCGCGGCTCCGGTCGTCGACGACGACCTCCAGGGCCCGCTGCTCGATGCCGTCCAGGGCGAGGCCGGCCACCCATGCGGGGTCCACCTTGTCGGAGGGGTCGACGTAGTCGGCCATCTCCGTGTCCATGTAGCCCACGTGGAGCGCGGTGACGTCGATCCCGGAGGGGGCGAGCTCCCGGCGTACGACGTTGGTCATCGCCAGTTCCGCGGCCTTGGCCGCGCTGTAGCCGCCGTATCCCGGCAGGTGGATCCAGGACAGGATGGACAGGACGTTGAGGACGGCGCCGCCGCCGTTCGCCGCGATCACGGGGGCGAAGCCCCGCGTGACGCCCAGGGAGCCGAAGAAGTGGGTCTCCATCTCCAGGCGGATGTCGGCCATGTCCCCGTCGGCCAGCCCCACGTGCGTGCTGACGCCCGCGTTGTTGATCACGAGGGTGGCGTCGGAGGCCGCCCGGGCGGCCCGGGCGATCGACTCGGCGTCGGTGATGTCCAGCCGGAGCGGTTCGACGCCGGGCAGGTCGAGGGCCTCGGGGTTGCGGACGCCCGCGTACACCTTGGCGGCGCCCCGCTCGAGCAGCTGGGTCGCCAGGTGACGGCCCAGGCCGCGGTTCGCACCGGTCACGACGGCGACGGAGTTCTTGATGTCCATGGGGGTGCTCGTTCCGTTGGGCTGAGTAGGTATCTCCAATCTAGGTCAGCTGGATTCAGAAATGCAACTCAGCTGGGGAAAACACCTTGCCATGGGGCCGGGGCTCCCGTTGGCTGGGCGGCGTGACCGAACTGAGCACCGAGCGCCTGCTGCTGCGCCGCTGGCAGGACCGCGACCTCGCGCCCTGGGCCGCGATGAACGCCGACCCCGAGGTGCGCGAGCACCTGGGGGCGCCGCTGACCCGGGAGGAGAGCGACGCCTCCGTGGCCCGGTTCCGGGCCGATTTCGACGCACGCGGCTACGGCTGGTGGGCCGTCGAGGTCCGGGCGACGGGCGAGTTCGCGGCTTCGCGGGCCTGGACCCGGTGGACGACGGGCTGCCCTTCACGGGCGTGGAGATCGGCTGGCGCCTGGCCCGCGCGGCCTGGGGCAACGGCTACGCCACCGAGGCCGCACGGGCCGTCCTGGCCTTCGGCTTCGGCACCCTCGGGCTCCCCGAGATCCTCGCCGTGACCACCGCGGGCAACCTCCGTTCCCAGGCCGTCATGCGCCGCATCGGCATGACCCGCGACCCGGCCGGCGACTTCGACGACCCCACCGCCCCGGAAGGGCCGCTGCGCCCCAACGTGCTCTTCCGGATCGGCGCGGGCGCCCCGGTCACGCCGCCGGAGGACCGGTGACGGGGTGGCGGCGGTTCGAGTCCGCCGGGGAGGGAAGTCCCGAGTACCGGGAGATCCGCCAGGAGGGGATCCGCTGCTTCCTGCGCTGGGGCCCCGTCGGCGGGACGGGGAAGTCGAGCACCTCGACGCTCGTCGACGAGGAGCACGCCCGGCGCCACGCCGCGCGCAAGGCCGCCGAGTGGCTGCGGAAGGGCTTCGCGGAGGTCGACCCGCCGCACGACGAGGCCGGACCCGACCCGGAGGCCAAGGTGCTCGACGTCCTGCGGGCCGGCCGCCGGCCGCACGCCCCGGCCTCCGAGTACCTGCCGGTCGAGGGCTTCGAGGAGGTGTACCGCCATGTGATCGGGGCCGGCCGGCCGGTGGGCTTCCACGAGTACGTCGTCCTGCGCGACGACGGGCGCGGCGCGGTCCGCTTCACGGTGCGCCCCGACCGGAGCGACGCCGCGGCGGTGACCGCGTTCCTGCACGTCGTCGCCGCCCGCCGTGACCTGGCCTTCGGCGGGCGCTCCCATCACAAGGTGCCGCTGCCGGAGCCGGTCGGGGGGTTCACCCACGCGCTGTTCTGCGCACCGGCACTCGGCCGGGGCTGCGCCGCGTACCCCGCCGTCGCCGACCGCGTCGCGGCCGCCTTCCCCGTCTTCGACTGCGAGATCGGCGACGAGGACCCCGAGGTCCTGGTCGACGCGCGGATCCACGGGCACGGCTCGCTGCCGTACGCGGACTGGGCCCGCCGCCCGCACCCGGTCGTCGACCTCCGCTTCGACGTACGGCCCTCCCCCTACCGGCCGGTGCGGACGTTCAAGGTGTTCGGCACGGCCGACCTCGACGCCCTCCTGGCGGCGCTGCCGGGCGCCGACCCCGGCAGCCGGCTGGACGTGCGCTCCTTCCGCGGTGAGATCCGGAGCCTCACACCCGCCGAGGTCCCGCCCCCGGCCGAGGTGAGGGCCTTCCTGTACGGCTGAGACCGCCCCGAGTGGTGACCGCGCCCGCCTGCGCAACACTGGGAACCGGAGGACCGGAACGTGATGGGACGGTCATGGGCACTGGGGCATCGCGAGAGCGCGGCGAAGAGCGCGAGGAGCCGGCGGAGCGCACCGCGGCGCGACTGGTGGTCGACGCCCACGGCGTGGTCGTCGGGTGGAGCCCGGAGGCGGAGCGCCTCCTCGGCCGCCCGGCGGACGACGTGCTCGGCCGGCCCGTGCTGGACCTGCTCGCACCCGACCCCGGCAGCGACGACGGCGGAGCCGGGTCCGGGTGCGTGCCCCTGCGGCACGGCGACGGCCGGACGGTCGCCTGCCGGCCGGCCCTGCGGGCGGTGCGCGACGACGGGACGGGCCTGCGCCTGACCGTCGACCTGCTCACGGGTGCGCCGCAACTCACCCCGGACATCGACCGCGCCCTCCTGGAAGCCCTGTTCACCCTCTCGCCCATCGGCCTGTTCGTCCTGGACCCGCAGCTCAGGCTGATGCGCTTCAACGCGGCGGCGAAGGGCATGCAGGACCACCGGGCGGCGCTCGCCCTGGGCCGGCGCCCCACCGAGGTCTGGCCCGACTTCAGCGCGGAACTCGCCGAGCGCGTGATGGGCCGGGTGCTCAGGACCGGGGAGGCCGCGATCTCGTTCGAGAAGCACGGCCGTCCGCCCGGCGACCCCACCCGGGAGCACGTCTACTCGGCGTCCGCCTTCCGGCTCGAGGCGGAGGACGGCCGGATCCTCGGCGTGGCCGACGCCGTGGTCGACGTCACCGAGCGCCACCTCGCCGAGCAGCGCCTGGCGCTGATGGCCGAGGCGGGCCGGACGATCGGCACCACCCTGGACCCGATCCGCACGGCACAGGAACTTGCCGAGGTGGCCGTGCCCGGGCTCGCCGACTGCGTGAGCGTGGACCTGCTGGCCTCCCTGCTCGGCGGCGAGGAGATGGGCGCGGGCCCCGTCGAGGACGACACCGGCCTGCGGCGCGCCGCGACCTCGGCCCGCTGCGGCCGGACCGGCGGCTACACCACGGGCGCGGTCGGCACCCATCTGGTGGGCCCGCTCGCCCTGCGGGTGCTCGCCGACCACGAACCACTCCTGGTCCGGCGGCTCGGCCAGGACGAGGAGTGGATCCGGGACGACCCCGTCCGGGGCGGCAGGGTGCTGGAGGAGCGGGTGCACTCCCTGATGGTGGTGCCGCTGCTGGTCCGCGACTGCGTGCTGGGCCTCGTCACCTTCCATCGGTGGGACCGCGACCTCGGGCCCTTCGACGACGACGACCTCGCGCTCGCCGTCGACCTGGCCGGCCGCGGTGCGATGGCGCTGGACAACGCCCACCGCTACGTGCGCGAGCGCAACGCCGTCCTCGCCCTGCAGCGCGGCATGCTGCCCCAGCGGCCGCCCGCGCCCAGCGCCGTGGAGTGGGCCCACCACCTGGTGCGTTCCGGTGCCGGCGGTGACTGGACGGAGGTCATCCCGCTGCCCGGCGCGCGGGTCGCCCTGGTCAGCGGCAGCACACCGGGCCGCGGCATGCGCACCGCCGCCACCATGGGCCGGCTGCGGGCGGCCGTGCACACCCTGGCCAACCTGGACCAGGCCCCCGACGAGGTCCTCGCGCGCCTGGACGAACTGGTGCGCAGCCTCGCCGACGAGCACGCGGGCACGGGCTCCGGCTCCCCGGTCGGCGCCACCTGCCTCTACCTCGTCTACGACCCCGTGACCCGGCAGGGCACCATGGCGTCGGCGGGCCATCCGCCACCGGCGGTCGTCCACCCCGATCACACCGTGCGCATCCCCGACGCCCCCGCGGGTGAGCCCCTGGGCCGCCCCGGGCCGTCGTTCGGGATGGCCACGCTGCAACTGCCCGAGGGGTCCATGCTCGTGCTGCACACCCCCGGGCTCCTGCAGAGCCGGCCGGAGGGGACCGGCCGGGCGGAGTTCGAACGGCTGCTGGCCACCCCCTGCGACTCGCCGCAGGACATGAGCCTGCTGCTCACCGACACCCTGGTCCCCGCGGACCCGGACCGGGACGCCTCGGTGCTGGTGGCCCGGCCCCGGCCGCTCGGTCCCGACTCCGTCGCGACGTGGGACCTGCCGTGCGACCCGGCCGCGGTGGCCACCGCACGGACGCTGACGACCCGTCAACTGGCGGCCTGGGCACTGCAGGAGGAGTGCTTCGCCACCGAACTGATCGTCAGCGAGCTGGTCACCAACGCCATCCGCTACGCGGCACCGCCCATCCAGCTCCGGCTCATCCGTGACCGTGCACTGACCTGTGAGGTCTCCGACACCAGCAGCGCCGCCCCCTTCCTGCGGCACGCCCGCACCACCGACGAGGGCGGCCGCGGCCTCCTGCTCGTCTCGCAGTTCGCGGAGCGCTGGGGCACCCGCTACCGGGAGCGCGGCAAGACCATCTGGACCGAGCAGACGATCGCCGTCTGAGGCCCGGCCGCTCGGTGGGGCGCGGATGCCGTGCGCGCACGAGCATCCGGAACGGGAGGCCGGTCCGGGATCTCCGTGGGTGCTGAAACCGGTGTCCCGGGGGATTTCTCCGGATGAAGGGGCGATTTCTCTCACGTTTTTCCCGGGGCTTTCCCGCGACCGCGGACCGTGCCGCGCCGAGCAGCAGGTTCGCGCCCGGTTTCCCGTCGGCCCGGCGGGCCGAATAGCCCTTCCGCCGGCAGCTGTTCGTTCATCGGCGCCGCCTATCAAGCGCAAGGTACGGCCTCTTTGACGGGCCGGTGAAGCGGGTTTAGCTTTTCGGCGGATCGGTATTTCGCGGCGGTTTCCGCGGTGTCGGAAGCCGGGAAGGCGGGCCAGGCATGAGTGTTCTCGAGGACCCCACGGACGAGCACCTGGAGATCGGCCCGCCCAAGACCTCGGCGGCCGGTCTGCCCGCGGTCGCGCACGCGCTGCAGTACGCGCTGGGACAGACCTCGCCCCGCCGGACCATGCTGACCCTGCTGAACATCAACCAGGCCAAGGGCATCGACTGCCCCGGCTGTGCCTGGCCGGAGGCGGCACCCGGCAAGCGGCACATGAACGAGTACTGCGAGAACGGCGCCAAGCACATAGCCGACGAGGCGACGTCACACCGCGTGGGGCGCGAGTTCTTCGAGCGCCACACCGTCGAGGAACTGGGCCGCAAGTCCGACTACTGGCTCAACCAGCAGGGCAGGCTCACCGAACCGATGGTCAAGCGCCCGGGCGCGGAGCACTACGAGCCCATCTCCTGGGACGAGGCCATCGCCCTGATGGCCGGCGAACTGCGGGCCCTGGACTCCCCGGACGAGGCCCTGTTCTACACCTCCGGACGGGTCGGCAACGAGGCCGCCTTCCTCCTCCAGCTCTTCGCCCGCGCCTACGGCACCAACAACCTGCCCGACTGCAGCAACATGTGCCACGAGTCCAGCGGCGCGGCGATGACGGAGACGCTCGGCGTCGGCAAGGGCACCGTCAGCCTGGACGACATCCACGAGGCCGACCTGATCCTCGTCGTCGGCCAGAACCCCGGCACCAACCACCCGCGCATGCTCTCCGCGCTGGAGGAGACCAAGCGGGCCGGCGGGAGCGTCGTCGCCGTCAACACCCTGCCCGAGGCGGGGCTGATGCGGTTCAAGCACCCGCAGAAGCCGCGCGGAGTGATCGGGCGCGGCACGGTCATCGCCGAACAGTTCCTGCACATCCGCGCAGGCGGCGACCTCGCCCTCTTCCAGGCGCTGAACCTGCTGCTTCTCGAAGCCGAGGACGCCGCCCCCGGAACGGTCCTGGACCACGACTTCATCCGCGAACACAGCACGGGCTTCGAGGAGTTCGCCGAGCACGCGCGCAAGACGTCCTGGGACGACGTGCTGACGGCCACCGGCCTGACCCGCGAGGAGATCGAGCAGCTCCACGAGCGTGTGCTGGCCGCGAAGAGCGTCATCGTCTGCTGGGCCATGGGCGTCACGCAGCAGAAGCACGGTGTGCCGACCATCCGCGAGATCGTCAACTTCCTGATGCTGCGCGGCAACCTGGGCAGGCCCGGCGCCGGGGCGTGCCCGGTGCGCGGCCACAGCAACGTCCAGGGCGACCGGACCATGGGCATCTGGGAGAAGATGCCGCAGAGCTTCCTCGACTCCCTGGAGAGGGAGTTCGGCTTCGCACCCCCCACCAAGCACGGCCACGACTCCGTCGACGCCATCCGTGCCATGCGGGACGGCGAGGCGAAGTTCTTCCTCGGGGTGGCGGGGAACTTCGTCCGGGCGACGCCCGACAGCGACGTCACGGAGCGGGCGATGCGCCGCTGCCGGCTGACGGCGCACATCTCCACCAAGCTCAACCGCTCGCACACCGTGTGCGGTGACACCGCGCTGATCCTGCCCACCCTGGGCCGCAGCGACCGGGACGTCCAGGCGGGCGGCGAGCAGTTCGTCACCGTCGAGGACTCCATGAGCATGGTGCACGCCTCCCGCGGCAAGCTGGCGCCCGCCTCCGCCCACCTGCTGAGCGAGGTGGCGATCGTCTCCCGGCTGGCGCGGGCCACCCTCGGCGACACCCCGGCGATCGGCTGGGAGGAGTTCGAGGCCGACTACGGCACCGTCCGGGACCGCATCTCCCGGGTCGTCCCGGGGTTCGAGGACTTCAACCGGCGCGTCGCTGAACCGGGCGGCTTCCACCTGCCGAACCCGGTGAACGCGATGACCTTCCGGACGCCGAGCGGCAAGGCCGTCTTCACCCGCAACGACTTCGAGATGCCGCATGCGCCGAAGGGCCACCTCATCCTGCAGTCCCTGCGGTCGCACGACCAGTGGAACACCATCCCGTACGCCATGGACGACCGCTACCGCGGCATCCGGGGCGGCCGCCGGATCGTCATGGTCAACCCCGAGGACATCGAGGCCCTGGGGCTCGCCGAGACGCAGATGGTGGACCTGGTGAGCATCTGGACCGACGGCAGCGAGCGCCGCGCCGAGTCCTTCCGCCTGGTGCCCTACCCCACCTCCCGCGGGTCGGCCGCCGCCTACTACCCGGAGACCAACGTCCTGGTGCCGCTCGACAGCGTCGCCGACGTCAGCAACTGCCCCACGTCCAAGGCCGTCGTCGTACGACTGGAGGCGGCGGCATGGGCCGGGTGACCGCGCGGCGGCGGGTGCTGCGGATCAGGGACGGGGTGCCTGGGCACCGTTCCGACACGCTGGCCGCCGAGGAGCCGATGGAGATCCGGGTCGGCGGCCGCGCGCTGACGATCACCATGCGCACCCCGGGCAGCGACTTCGACCTCGCGGTCGGCTTCCTCGTCAGCGAGGGCGTCGTCCACGGCCCGGACGACGTACTGGGCATCCGCTACTGCGCCGGTGCCACGGCCGACGGCGGCAACACCTACAACGTCGTCGACGTCGCCCTGGCGCCCGGTGTGCGCCTCCCCGACCTCTCGCTGGAGCGCAACTTCTACACCACCTCCTCCTGCGGTCTGTGCGGCAAGGCGAGCCTGGACGCCGTGCGGACCACGCAGCATTGGAGCGTCGCGGACGACGACACGGTGATCGACAGCGAGGTGCTCTTCACCCTCCCCGACCGGCTGCGGGCGGCGCAGCGGGTGTTCGACAGCACGGGCGGGCTGCACGCGGCCGGGCTGTTCACGACGGACGGCGAGATGCTGTGCCTGCGTGAGGACGTGGGCCGGCACAACGCCGTCGACAAGGTGATCGGCCACGCGCTGCAGGAGGGGCTGCTGCCGCTGCGGGGCACCGTCCTCATGGTCAGCGGGCGGGCGTCCTTCGAGCTCGTGCAGAAGGCGGCCATGGCGGGCATCCCGGTGCTGGCCGCGGTGTCCGCGCCGTCCTCCCTCGCCGTGGACCTGGCCGACGAGACGGGGACGACCCTGGTGGGTTTCCTGCGCGGCCGCTCGGCGAACGTGTACACCGGCGCCGAGCGGTTGCGCGTGGCCCAGCCCGCCGTCTGACACCTGGGCGGGCGCGGTCTCCCCTGCTCCGCGCCCGCCCCGGACGAGCCGCGTCCGGCGGAACCCCGGTTCCGCCGGACGCGGAGCGTCTGCCCGGGAGCGCACCCCCGCGGCGGCCGGTGTCCCGGAGCGGATCCCGGCGTCAGCGGTCGCGCTGCATCCGGGGAAGCGACTCCAGCGGCCTGAGGTCGGCGTGCTGCGCGGTGGCGACCAGCGCCTGCACCATCACGGACTCGGGGTCCCGGCGGAAGGCGGCCAGCCCTATCTCCGCGGCCCGGGCGGCCTCCACCATCGGGACGGCCCGCACCCCCGGCGGCACCCCCAGGGCGTGGATCCAGGCCAGCGGGACGATCCCGGCCCACCGGCCGGGCACGACGTGCGCGATCAGTGAGGCGAACGAGTCGGTCTCCACCCTCGCGACCGGTTCCGCCCCGGCCGCCGCGAACAGCGCGTCCATGGTGCGCCGTCCGCGCATGGTCGGCGTGAGCAGGCACAACGGCAGTGCCGCCGCCTCGGCCCAGGACACCGTGGCGCCGCCGACCGGAGCCCACGAGGCATCGGTGAGCAGCGCGTACTTCTCGCGGTACAGCGGCACGGTACGGAAGGCGGCGCGCACCTCGTCGTCCAGGTACGTCACGGCGGCGTCGAGGGTGAAGTCCCTGAGCCTCGCGAGGATGTCGCTCGACGTGAGGTCGTTCACGATGTCCGCCGTGAGCAGCGGGTGCCGCGTGCACAGCGGGTCCACCAGACGTGGCACGGCGGTGGCGGCGCTCGGCACCACGCCGATGCGGATGCGGCCGCTGAGCCCGG
Organism: Streptomyces sp. NPDC008238; assembly: GCF_042956445.1. Taxonomy (NCBI): domain Bacteria; kingdom Bacillati; phylum Actinomycetota; class Actinomycetes; order Kitasatosporales; family Streptomycetaceae; genus Streptomyces; species Streptomyces sp. NPDC008238. The sequence goes on from NZ_JBIBGK010000001.1 coordinate 699,262, forward strand.
TGCGCATGGCGGCGACCTCGCCCTCCATGGCGTCCCGGTCGGCCAGGATCTGCCGAGCCCACACCACGACGCGCTCGCCCTCGGCGGTCAGGCCGTCGAACCGCCGGCCCCGCTGGATCAGCGGGACGCGCATGTCCTCCTCCAGCCTGCGGATCCCCTCGGACAACGAGGGCTGGGACACCCCGCAGCTCTCCGCGGCACGGGCGAAGTGCCCCTCCCGCGCCAGGGCCACCAGGTATTCGAGCTGCCGGAAGAGCACGACTGAGCACCTCTCAGGATCACCGGCCGGGAGACGCGTCGGACCGCTTCCCGGTTCCGAGCTGTATACCAAGCCGCTCCCGGCGGGCCCGCGGCACCCGCTCCGTGACGCGCTCGGCGCGCTCGTGTTCCCCGCGAACAGCGCAGCGCCGCGTTCCGCGGGCCGCCGCCGGACGGGACGTTCACCGGACGGCCCGCGCCGTCGCCGCGGAACCGCTGCCTCAGGACGCGGGCATGCCCGCGCCCGTACGGAGCCAGACGGTGGTGTCCGCGGGCACCGAGCGGCCGTCGAGCGCGGCGCTGGAGAGCAGCACCTCGTCCCCGCCCGTGAGCGGCAGCGGATCCGGGCCGAAGTTGGTCAGGCAGCGCAGCCCCGGCGCGCGGTCGAAGGCGAACCAGGAACCGTCGGCGGGTCCCTCCGGGACGGGCACCGCCGCCGCCGGGACGGGTACGGCGCGCCGCAGGCGCAGCGCGGAGCGGTAGAGGGCGAGCATCGAGGAGGGATCGTCCTCCTGCGCGCGGACGGTGAGGTCCGCCCAGTCGCCGGGCTGCGGGAACCAGCAGGCCTCCCGGGCGGCGGTGCTGAACCCGTACGGTGCCGACGCGCCCTCCCAGGGCAGCGGCACCCGGCAGCCGTCGCGGCCGCGCTCGCGGTGGCCGGAACGTTCCCACAGCGGGTCGCGCAGCCGGTCGTCCGGCACGTGGGCCTGCGGCAGGCCCAGCTCCTCGCCCTGGTAGACGTAGGCGGCGCCGGGCAGCGCGAGCATGAGCAGCGCGGCGGCCCGGGCACGCCGGCGGCCGCGCGGCCCGCCGCCGTAGCGGGTGACGGGGCGGACCGCGTCGTGGCTGGACAGCACCCAGGTGACGGGCGCCCCCACCGCGCGCATCGACGCGACGGACCGCTCGACGACCGCGCGCAACTGCGCCCCCTCCCAAGGCGACTCCAGGAAGGCGAAGTTGAAGGCCTGCTGCATCTCGCCGGGGCTGACGTACCGGGCCAGGCGGGCGGGTTCGAAGACGGCGGCCTCCGCCACCATCACGCGCTGCTCCGGAGGGACCGCGCCGGGCGGAGCCGGATGGGTGTCCAGCAGCCGGCGCCAGGAACGGAACAGCGGGTGCAGTTGCTCCTGGTCGTGGTACGGCATCAGGTGGTTGCGCAGGATGTCCTGGTGCTGTCCGGGCCCGGCGTCGGGCAGGCCCGGGGCCTTGAAGAGGGTGTGGGCCACGTCGATGCGGAAACCGTCGACGCCGCGGTCCAGCCAGTGCCGCAGGATCCGCTCGAAGTCGGCCACGACCTCGGGGTGGCGCCAGTCGAGGTCCGGCTGCTCGGGCGCGTGCAGGTGCAGGTACCACTCGCCCGGGCCGCCGTCCGGCGCGGGGACACGCGTCCACGCCGGCCCGCCGAAGGCCGACTGCCAGTCGTTCGGGGGGAGTTCGCCGTCCACGCCGCGTCCCGGGCGGAACAGGTAGCGGCCCCTGGCCGCGCTCCCCTGGCCCGCCGCCAGGGCCTCCCGGAACCAGGGGTGTGTGTCGGAGGTGTGGTTGGGAACGAGGTCGATCAGGACCTTCAGCCCCAGGCCGTGGGCGCGTGCGACGAAGGCGTCGAAGTCCGCTTCGGTACCGAGGTCGGGGGCGACGCCGGTGTGGTCGGTGATGTCGTAGCCGCCGTCGGCCAGCGGGGACGGGTAGAACGGGGTGAGCCATACCGCGTCCGCCCCGAGCCGGGCCACGTGGTCCAGGCGGGCGGCGGCCCCGGCGAGGTCGCCGACGCCGTCCCCGTCGCCGTCGGCGAACGCGCGCGGGTGGATCTCGTAGCAGACGGCGTCCCGCCACCAGGGCGTGTCCGGTGCGGGATGGGTGGTGCTCACGGTGCTCCTCATGCTCCTGTCGGGCCGGACGGGACGGGCAGGGTGCGGCCGGTCCGCGCCGAGCGGGTGGCGGCCTCGGCCACCGCGACGGCGGTCCGCCCGGACCGCGCGTCGGCCACCGGGGTGCCGCCCCCGGCCGCGCAGCGCAGCAGGTCGGTGAAGGCGGCGCGCACGCTCTCCGCGTACACGTGTTGCTTGCGCGCCTCACCGCCGAGGTCGACCACGCAGGTCACCCTGTGCGGGACGGCGCGCTCCACACCGCGGCCGCGGGCGGGCGCCGCCGGGCCCGCGTCGTGCTCCACCGTGACGGTGACGCGCTCCTGGCCGTGCGGCCGGAGCCCGGGCACGGCCAGCAGGTCGGCGGCGCGTGCGGGCAGTTCCTCCCAGCGGCGTGCGCCGTGCTCGTCCGTCCAGGCCGTGACCGTCGCGTGGACCGGGATCCAGCCGGTGACCCGGGCCTCGGCGAAGCCGTAGTCCAGGCGCATCAACTGCCGTTCGGCGCGGTGGGCGTGGGTGAAGGAGTGGGTGTGGGTGGCGACGGCGCCGCCGGGGTGGGTGGCGGTGGCGACGACGATGTCGACCGGGCCGCCGTCGCGGCGGACGTCGGTGCCCTGCACCTCGACGGGTTCGCTGCCCATGAGGGCGCGGGCGGCGTCGAAGAAGTGCACGCCGTGCTCGACGTGGATGCCGCCGCTGTGCGCGGGGTCCCAGAACCAGTGGCCGGGACCCAGGTCCTCGTCGGCGGCGTCGTTCTCGAAGGCGAAGCGCACCAGCGGGTCCAGCAGTCCCTCTTTGCGGAGCCGCAGGAGCATCCGCAGGACGGGGTTGTAGCGCAGGACGTGGTCGACGACCAGGATCCCGGCGGAGCGTTCGGCCTCGGCCTCGACCCGCAGGGCGTCCTCCAGCGTCACGGCCAGCGGCTTCTCGCAGAAGACGTGCCGGCCCGCGCGCAGCGCGCCGACGGCGAGTTCCGCGTGCGTGGCGGGGGGAGTGGCGATCGCCACGACGTCCACCCCGGGGTGGCCGGCCAGCTCGGCGGCGTCGGTGAGGACGGCGGCGCCGTGCCGCCGCGCGAGGGCGGCGGCACGGTCACCGTCGGGGTCGGCGCACGCCACGAGGCGTACGCCGGGCAGGTCGGCCACGGCGTCCAGCAGGTAGGCGCCGAACGCACCGCAGCCGGCCAGGCCCAGACCGAGCGGAGTCACTCGGCACGGTCCAGGCGGGCGACGCCGATGTGCGCGTCGGCCATGCCGTAGAAGACGTAGCGCACGCCGTCGATCTCCTCGATCGCGGTCGGGAAGACGACGTTGGGCACGGTGCCGGAACGCTCCTCCTCCGTCTCCGGCTCCATCAGCGGCTGGTCGGTGCGGGCCAGGATCCGGGACGGGTCCTGCGGGTCCAGGATCATCGCCCCCGCCGCGTAACTGACCTTCTGCTGCTGGGCGAAGGGGTCGTCGATCGTGCCGGACACGCCGTGGTGGATGAGCAGCCAGCCCTCCTCGACGCGGATCGGGGCCGGGCCCGCGCCGATCTTGAGCTCCTCCCAGGGGTGCTCGGACAGCGCCACCAGGCGGTGGTTCCGCGGGCGGACCAGGGCGCCGAGGTCCTTCTCGACCTCGGCGACGGGCACGTAGGAGATCCAGATGCCGGGGCGCTCGTCGGTCACGCCGGCCGGCAGGTGCACGCCCTCGCCGGGGCGGAACCAGCCCAGGTCCCACATCGGGCGGTGCAGCATGGCGAAGGCGGGCTCGCCGTCCGGGCCCGGGACGGGCTCGGGGAAGTGCACCACGTCCTTGTTCGGGAACAGGTTGAGGTCGGTGTCCAGGTCGGCCTGGTAGGCGAACTGGATCGGGCCCAGGCGCTCCCAGGTCACCAGGTCCTTCGAGACGGCCAGCGCCGGCTTGGGGCCGAGCGGGCCGTAGGCGACGTACGACATGACGTGCAGCCCGAGCGCCTCGATCCACGTCGTGCGCGGGTCCTCCACGCCGGCGTTGTTCTTGCCGCGCTCCCAGCCGGCGTCGGGGGCGAGGACGACGCCGCGGCGCTCGACGCCGGTGGGCACGCCGGCCTCGACCACGACCTCGGCGAGGCCCACGCGGGAGACGTTGCCCTCCGCGACGAGGCGGGGCAGCAGGTGCAGGGTGCCGTCCGGGGTGCGGCCGGACGCGGGGTTGAGCACGCCCTCGGCCTCGTTCGCCTCGCCGGGCAGCGGGGACATCACGACGCCGACGCGGGTCAGGCGGTAGGGCACGGAGCTGTCGGAGCCGGTGGTACGGGCGGTGCTGGTGGTGCGGTCGTTCACAGCGGGTTCAGCCCTTCGTGGCGGAATCGAGGTCGGTGGAGGTGAAGCGGCTCTGGAAGACGAGGTAGAGGGCCACCGCGGGCGCGGCCAGTACGCAGGCACCGGCGAGGATGGCGCCGAACGGGTTGGCGGCGGCGGAGGAGACGGTGCTGATGTAGTTCGCCAGGGACACCGCCAGGGGCTGCATGTCCTGCTCCTTGGTGACCAGGAACGGCCACAGGAACTCGTTCCAGGGCCCGGTGAAGCTGAGCAGCACCACGGAGGCGAGCGCCGGCTTGCACAGCGGGATCGCGATCCGGAACAGGATCTGCAGCTCGCCCGCGCCGTCGATGCGCGCGGCCTCGAACATCGCCTGCGGCAGCTGCAGGAAGAACTGCCGGAAGATGAAGACCGCGCTGGTGTTGATCGCGAACGGCAGGATGATGCCGATGTAGGAGTCGGCCAGGCCGTAGTCGCGGACGATCAGCACGTACAGCGGGATCATCAGCAGCTGGAACGGGATGACCTGCACCAGCAGCACCAGGGCGAAGGTGGAGCCCTTGCCCCGGAAGTGGAGCCGCGCCAGGGCGTACCCCGCCAGCAGTCCGAAGACCGTGGTGCAGACGATGACGCCGCCGGTGAAGATCCCGGAGTTGATCAGGGAACGGCCGAGCGAGATGGCCGAGTTGATCTCCGCGTAGTTGTGCAGGGAGAGGTTCCCCGGTCGCGGGAAGGCACCCGCGGGGCTGCTGTCGGGCTCGCGCTGCAGCGAGCCGATGAGCATGTAGTAGAAGGGGAAGAGGAAGGCGAAGGCCCCGGCGAGCAGTGCCAGCCGCGACAGGGTCCGGCGGGCGCGCGAGTGCGTGTGCGGCCGGTGGTGCGCGGCGCGGCGCATCAGCGAGGGGGCGTGTGCGTCGGCCATGTCAGTCCCTCTCCAGCAGACGGCGGTAAAGGAGGGAGATCCCGGTGATCAGCACGACGAGGATCACGCCGATCGCCGCGGCCTCGTCCGGATGGCCCTGCTGCAGACCGCGCTGGTACATCAGCAGCACCGGCGAGGTCGTCGCGCCGTCGGGCCCGCCGCCGCTGGTCAGCAGGTAGGGCTCGGTGAACAGGTTCGCGCCCGTCACCGTCGCCATGACCAGCACCAGCAGCGTCGCGGTGCGCACCGCCGGCACCGTGATCGACCAGAACATCCGCACCTTGCCCGCGCCGTCGAGCGCGGCCGACTCGTACAGCTCGCCGGGCACGTTCTGCAGCGCCGACAGGTAGAGCACGATGAAGAAGCCGAGCTGCTTCCACGCGACGAACAGCGCGATGGTCGGCATCGCCAGGTGCGAGTTGACCAGCCACGACGGGTCCGGCGCGAGCGGCCCGAGCGCCTTGTTGACCAGGCCGTTGGAGTTGAACAGGAAGAGCCACACACCGACGACGGCGACGCTGGCGGTGATGTACGGGACGTAGTAGGCGGTACGGAAGAAGGAGCGCGCCCGGATCTTCGAGTTGAGCGCGGTGGCGAGCACGAGGGACGCCGCCACCGTCAGCGGCACGTTGATGACCAGGAAGACCGCGATGTTGCCGAAGGACCGCCACACGTCCGGATCGGTCAGGACCGACGTGTAGTTGGCCAGCCCCACGAAGGGGCGGTCCACCTGGGCGCCCGGCGCGGCGAAGAAGTAGTCGTGGAAGGAGATCCACACCGCGAAGCCGAGCGGGTACAGGAAGATCGCGGCCAGGTAGACCAGGTACGGGGAGACGAAGGCGAGGCCGATCGGCTGCCGGCCCGCGAAGCGCAGCCGGCGCGGGCGTGGCCCGTGGCCGGCCCGGGGGCGGGCCCCGCCCCGGGCCGGCCCGGGGCGGAGGACGTCATGGTGCGTGGTGGACATGGCCGTGACTCACTGCTTCGCCAGGCCGTCGACCTTGCCCGCGGCCTCGCGGAAGGCGCTCTCGACGTCGCCCTTCCCGAAGATCACGGACTTGGTGTAGGCGTCGCGGAACGTCTGCCAGATCTCGACGGAGTTCGGCACGTTCGGGGCCTCGACCGTGCGGTCGGCCTGCTCGGCGAAGGTCCTGTAGTCCGGGTGCGAGGCGAAGTACTCGGGGTAGGCGGCCGCGAGGTCCTGCCGCATCGGCATCTGGCCGGTGGCCTCCAGCAGCTTGCCGTCCTGCTCCTTGCCGGTGGCGAACTTCAGCACGTCCCAGGCCGTGCCCTTGTTCTTGCACGCGGTGAACATGCCGATCGACTTCTCGTCGCTGAAGGTGCCCTTGGCCTCGGCGCCGGTCGCGGTGGGCACCGGCACGGCGCCCCACTTGACCTTGTCGCCGTAGACGGAGACGGCCCAGGGGCCGACGATCGCCATGGCCGCCTTGCCGTCGGCGAACGAGTCGCCGTTGTACTGCTCGTTGGGGGCCAGGCGGTCCGCGTACATCGTCTTCCAGAACTCGGCGGCCTTCACCCCGTCCGCCGAGGCGAACTGGGCCTTGCCGTCCTCGACGAGCTGCTTGCCGGTCTGGGCCGCGAAGAGCGGGTAGAAGTCGAACCAGGACTGGTAGAACTCGGAGGTGGGCGCCGGCCAGATGGCGGCGTGCGCCCCGCCCTTGACCAGGGCGCGCGAGGTGGTGAGGAAGTCCTGGTAGCTCGCGAGCCTCGGCTTCTCGGGGTCGAGCCCGGCCTTCTTGAACAGGTCCTTGTTGTAGAAGATCATGACGGGGTTGCTCTTCCAGGGCATCTGGTAGTACTTGCCGTCGGGCGACGCGTACTGGGAGAGCCGGTCACCGGTCCGCTCCTCGAGGTACTTCTTCCCGCCGGGGAAGTCGTCCAGGGCCACCAGGCCGCCCTGCTTCTGGAAGCCGGGCACGGCCGCGGGGGCGGTGTTGAGGATCAGGCACGGCGCGTTGCCGGCCGTGATGGCCGCGCCGATGACCTCCTCGGAGCTCTTGCCCGCCGGTATCTCCTGCGCCTTCACCTTCTCGTCGGGGTGGGCGGCGTTCCAGGACGCGACCATGCTCTTGCCCCAGGCGACCTCCTGGGCGTTGTTGGAGTACCAGACCGTGATCGGCCCGTGGGCGTCGCCGCCGGAGGCGGAGTCCGAACCGCCGCTGCCGCAGGCCGCGAGCGGCACGGTCAGGGCGACGGCGGAGAGGACGGTCAGGAGGGTTTTCTTCATTGCGGTGGCTCCGTGTTCTCAAAGGGTGGGGAGCGGCCGTTCCGGGGCGTCGTCCTGCCTCGGTGACGGCCCTCCGGGGAGCGGAGAACGTCGTGGGCGCGACGGGCGCGCCGTTGCGGGGGTGGTGTTCGGGGGTGTCGCGTTCGGGGCGCGTTCAGGGGTGGGCGTTCGGGCGCGCGGCCTCCGTGGGGGCCGGGCCCGTGGAGCCGCGCACCATGAGCGCGGCCGGGTCCAGTTCCACGTGCGGGGTGGTCCCGTGCTCGATGGTCTCGATCAGGGCGCGTGCGGCGGCCCGGCCCCAGCTGGCCGCGTCGGCACGGCAGGTGGTGAGCGAGGGCCGGGTCCAGGAGGCCAGCGGTACGTCGTCGAAGCCGACCACCGACAGGTCGTCGGGCAGCCGCAGGCCGGCCTCCTGGGCGACGGCCATGCCCGCGGTGGCCGACAGGTCGTTGGCGTACACGATGGCGGTGGGCCGCTCGCCCCGCGTGATCAGCGCCTGCGTCGCGAGCGCGCCGCCCTCGGCGGTGAAGCCGCCCGGCAGCACCGGGCCCTGGGGCAGGCCCGCCTCCGTGAGCGCGTCCCGCCAGGCGCCGAGCCGCCGCTGGGCGTGCAGGTACTCCTCGGGGCCGGCGACGTAGGCGATGTGGCGGTGGCCGAGCTCCACGAGGTGACGTACGGCGCCCGCGACCACCGGACGGTCGTCCAGGTTGACCGTGGCGATCCCCTCGACACCGTCGTCGGCGCCGACGGCCACGGCCGGCAGTCCCATGTCCCGCAGCAGCTCCGGGCGCGGGTCGCCGACTCGCAGGTCGGTGAGGAACACCCCGTCCACGCGCTGGTCGTCCACCAGGCGGCGGTAGGTGTCCATCTCGTTGCGGGGGCTCGTCACGTGCAGCATGAGCCCGTCGCCGGACTCGGATATCACCGACTCGATGCCCGCCATGAAGGCCGGGAAGAAGGGGTCGGTGCCGATCAGGTCGGGCTCACGGGTCAGGACGAGCCCGACGGCCCGGGCCCGCCCGGTCGACAGGGCGCGGGCGCTACGGCTCGGTGTCCAGCCCAGCTCCCCGGCCGCCGCGCGCACCCGTTCCTGGGTCGCGGCGGCCACGCCGGGGCGGTCGTTGAGGACGAAGGACACGGTCGCCCGGGACACACCCGCCAGCTGGGCGACATCGGCGATCGTGGGGCGTCGGGCCATGCGGACTCTCCGTGTACGGCGGCGGAAGGAAGGGGCAGCGTCCGCAGCCGCGGGTCCCGTCGACCGGCGTGCCCGTGGGGGCACGCCGTCCGGCGGCACCTTCGGCGCCGGAGGCAGCACGTTCTGGCACTCGCATACCGGGGCAACCCACGCGAAGGGATGGCTTCACCTCGCGTTTGAACCGGTTTAAACGAGCGATGTGAGGAACCATGAACCCCAGGGGGCGGAGTGTCAAGGGGCCGCTTTCGGTTGTGGAGTTGTATATGCCAAGTGGGTGGATAAGTCCGTAATGTCGTGCCGCCCGGCCCTCACGACTCGACGCACGGCCCGTGACGTTGCGTCACAGTACGCGCGGGGGTGCGGTGCGCCGCGGCCTGCTGCTACCGTCTGCCCAACCCCCCGGCCCGCGGCGGACGGAGCGAGCGACGGAACCGGATGTGTTCCCCGACACGGTCCTGCGCACCGAGCGGCTCCTCCTGCGCCCGTTCACCCCGGACGACGCCCACGACACCTGGGCGAGCTGCACGGACCCCGACACCCAGCGGTGGCTGCCCCTGCCCCGTCCGTACACACGGGAGGCCGCGACGGCCTGGTGCACGACGGCCTCCCACGCCCTTCGCGCCTCGGGCGACGGCATCCACTTCGCCGTCGCCGCCCCTGACGGCGGACGCCTGCTGGGCACGGTCGGCCTCAAGCGGACCGACTGGCGGGCGCGGACCAGCGAGGTCGGTTACTGGGTCGCGCCCTGGGCGCGCGGACGCGGCATCGCCACGGAGGCCACCCGCACCCTCGCGACATGGCTGCTCGCCGACCGGGGTTTCCACCGCCTGGAACTCCGCGCCGCCACGGGCAACACCGCCTCCCAGCGCGTGGCCGTGAAGGCCGGCCTGCGCCGCGAAGCCGTCCTGCGCAACGCGGGCTTCGTCCACGAGGGCCGCGTCGACCTCGTGGTCTTCTCCCTGGTGCGGGGCGACCTGGCAAGCGGGACGTTCACCGCCGCTGAGTGATTGTCAGTTGCCCGCTTGTGGCCTTGCCTTGACGTCGTCTCACCCGGGTTCGTGGTGCGGTCCGCCGGCACGACGCCCGGCCGCGGACCAACGGGTGCACACCACCGCGCTGCGCGCGAGCCGGTCGTGCATCCCCTGCCGGTGCGCGTGCGTGCTGATCGAGGTGACGTTCGCGATGAGGATCACCGGAGGGCGTTCGCCGGGCCCGGGAAAACCGCTGGACCCGCCGGCTGGGGCGCGGCATAGGGTTCGGGGCGCGGGAAGCGGTCGGTCGGCGAGGGAAGGGTGGATGGCGGGGCTGTACGAGATCTGGCAGCGGGCGGAGGTGTCGCGCAGGCTCGACGTGATGTCGGGTTTCATCGCGATGTGCGTGGCCGGGGACGACGATGCGCGACGCCGTCTCGCCGGACTGGTCGTCGGCGCGGACGCGGCCCTCTCCGCGTCGCCCCCTGATCCCGGGACCGCCTCCGCGTACCTGGACGAACTCGTCCGGTGGGCTGACACGGACTGGGCCGATCACCCCCACCGCCCCGTGGAGGCCCGCCCCGACGAGGCCGACCGGCAGACGCGTGACTACGCCAAGGACCTCCGCCACGTGGCGGTCCCGGCCCGGGTCCGGGACGAGATGGGCCGTATCGAACTCCGCCTCGAGGTAGGGTTCCTGGCCCTGTGCGGGCAACCGGGGCCGGACTGCCGGATCCGCCAGGACATCTTCTACGTCGCCGGGCGTGCCGCGATGGCGCTCGACCTCGGGCACCTGGAAGCGGCGGAGCGGGAGGTCCGGCGCATGGAACAGCTGGGTCCGGGGGAGCCCCGGGAGGGCCGCTGCGGCTGAACCGGGTCGTCCCGAGCCCAGGAAGTGCGCACCCGTCGTGATCAGGACCACAACGACCGCATGACCTTCGGCCCCGCGGCCGTGCACGCCGACCCGGGCAATCCGTTCCGCCCCCGACCTGGGGCCGCGCTCTGGGCGCGTCAGACGCCGCAGGCCCCCGCCGCGCCTTTGCGGCAGGGGCCCGACTCATGGCGATGAGGGCCCAGCGGGGGAGAAGCGGAGCCCTCCGACTGCACCGTCCAGCATGGTCGGTGCGGTGCGGGCCCGCACCTCGCGGTGGGCCGGATGGGTGACGGGGTCCCCCGGGCTGGTACCGAGAGTTGCTCTCCGGCGTGAGCGGAGTTCGTCGCGGGGGTGGCGTCCGGCGGCCGCCTTTCCAACACTGGTGACCTACAGGCGACGGGGGGACGGGCATGGCGACGCGCGAGGAACCGGCGCAGGCACCGCGGCCGGAGCGGCGGCCGGAGCTGGACGCGATCCGGATGCTGGTCGTGATCGGGCTGGTCTTCTTCCACTCGGCGCTCGTGTTCGCCGCCGACGACGACTTCTACGTCAAGAACTCCGAGACCACCGAAGCCATCATGATCATCGCCGGGTTCGGGGTCGTGTGGGCCATGCCGCTGCTGTTCCTCATCTCCGGCCTCGGTGCCTGGCACTCGCTCCAGCGCCGCGGTGCGGGCGGCTTCGCCAGGGAGCGTCTGCTGCGGCTCGGCGTTCCGCTGCTCTTCGCGACCCTCGCGCTGAACCCGCTGCCGCAGTGGCTGCGGCTGCGCTCGGCCGACCCCGGCTACCACGAGTCCTACCTCGGCTTCCTGCCCCGCTTCTACGACGTGCACCTGGAGCCCGAGGAGTTCCCCTTCCTCGTCCAGGGCGAGCACTTCGAGACCGGCCATCTCTGGTTCGTCGTGCTCCTGCTGGCGTTCTCCCTCATGCTGGTGCCGTTCCACCGGTGGTTGCCGCGCGAGCGCGTCCGCCGCATCGGCGACCGGGTGGCGGAGGCGACCTTGCGCCGGCGGGGCGTCGTGCTGCTGCCGGCCCTCGCCTTCGCGGCGATCTGTGCCTTCGCACGGCTGGAGGAGGAGTACGCGGGCTGGCACCGCTGGTCGTACCTGCTGTTCTTCGTCGCCGGGTTCGCACTCGCCGGCGACGACCGCTTCCGCACCGTGATGCGGCGCGACGCGGGGACCGCGGCCTGGCTCGGCGCCCTGCTGTTCGCGGCGGCGGGCCCCGGATTCGCCCTGGCCGACGAGCCCTTCACGGAGACGACCGCCCTGGCCACCGTCTCACGGGCGCTGTTCGGCGCGGCCGGATGGTGCCTGGTGGTCGCCATCCCGGGCCTCCTCGACCGTCGGCGGCCGGCGCGACAGCCGGCGGAGCCGATCCCGGCCCCGACGACGCGGCGGCGCGTCTACGGCTATCTCGCCGCAGCCGTGCTGCCGCTGTACGTCCTGCACCAGCCGATCGTGGTCGCCGTCGCGTACTTCGTCGTCGGCTGGTCCGCGCCGATCCTGGTCGAGTACGCCGTGCTCGTGGTGATCGCCCTCGTCCTCACCCTCACCGCGTACGAGCTCCTGGTCCGCCGCACGCGGGCGACCCGATTCCTGTTCGGGATGCGACCGTAGGCCGTGCCGTCACACGCGTCGTCGGTCAGCGCACGCCCTGCTGCGGCGACCGGCCCCAGGCCATGAGCAGGCCGGGGGACAGGTCTGCGCAGTCAGGGGAGTCCAGGTAGCGCACGGCCTCGTCGACCAGGGCGTCGTCGACCAGGCCGGTGGCGGTGATCGTCGGCCGCGCCCGTTCCCACGTCTCGGCCCAGAACCGGCTGATCGCGCTGCCCGGCAGGAGCGGGGGCACGTGGACCTCCGCCGCCACCGACCGGAGCCCGGCGTCCCTGAGCATCCCCGGGTAGCGGGGGACCCGGGTGACGTCGGTGCCGATCGTGTCGCGCAGCCCGCGCCACATCGCCCGCATGACCCGCGTGTACGGGGTGTCGGGGGCGGACGCCGTGGTCAGGTCCACGGCGTCGCCGACCACCAGCACACCGCCGGGGGCGAGCAGCCGGCCCAGCGTGGCGATCATCCGCTCGGCGGACGGCAGGTGCATCAGCACGAACCGCGCGTGGACGAGGTCGAACCCTCCCGGCGGGAAGTCGGCCTCGGTCACATCTGCCTGACGCACCGTCAGCCCCGGCACGGGGTGCGCGGCCAGGAACCGCACGTCCCGGTCGACGGCGACCACCTCGCTGACCCCGGCCTCGCGGAGCAGCCTGCGCGCCACCGTGCCCGTGCCGGCGCCCACGTCCAGGCAGCGCCGGCCGGGGCCCGCCCCGAGCCGCCGCAGGCGGGCGAGGGTGGTGTCGTCGTACGTGGCGGCGGCGAGGTCGACGCGGTCGCCCTCGCCGGCGTCCTCCGGGCGGAAGAAGCGCTCCCCGTAGCGGCCGGCGCCGGTCATGCCCTCATTGTGGCAACGGGCGGGCCGGGCCACACGTCGGCGGCCGGTCGTCAGACCGCGGTGTACCCGCCGTCGACGGTGAGCGTGGCGCCGTGGATCTGGGAGGCCTCGTCGCTCGCCAGGAAGACGACGGCCGAGGCCACCTCCGCCGGGAGGCCGGCGCGGCGCGCGGGCATGCGGGAGATGATCGGGGTCAGGTGCTCGCCCATCGCGGCCACCTTGTCCGTCAGGGTCGGGCCGGGGGCCACGGTGTTGACCCGGACCCCGTGCGGACCGTACTCGTCGGCCCACGACGTGGTCAGCGAGTGCACGGCCGCCTTGGTCATGCTGTAGAGCGCCGAGTTGGCCGAGCCCCGCATGCCGCTGATGGAGCCCAGGTTGACCACGGCGCCGTGGCCGCGCTCGGCCATGGGCGGCGCCAGCAGGCCGGTGAGCAGGAACACCGACCGCACGCTCACCGCCAGCGCCTGGTCCACGGTCTCCTGCGGGACGTCGGCGGTCGGTGTGGGCGTCAGCAGGAGCGCCGCGTTGTTGACGAGGACGTCGATCTGCCCGCCCGCCGCCGCGAGCGCGCCGGTGGCGAGGCGTCCTACGGCTTCGGCGCCCCCCGACAGGTCGGCGCCGACGAACGCGGCCGAGCCGCCGTCCTTCTCGATGCGGGCCACCACGTCGGCACCGCGGGCCTCGTCGCGTCCGCTGACGACGACGAACGCGCCCTCCGCCGCGAGGGCGGCCGCGATGGCGGCGCCGAGGCCCGTGGTGGATCCCGTGACCAGGGCCGTCCGCCCGGTGAGTCGCTGTGTCATGTTCCGCGCCTTTCTCCGTGAACCGGCTGGGAACGGCCAAGGTGCCACCCGGAAAATGGACCCGCAAGTCCAAAAGTGGCACGATGGGGGCATGGCATCACGACTCACGGCCAAGGGACTCACGGCCAAGGGCGCCGCCACCCGGCAGCGCATCGTCGAGGGGGCCGCGGAGGAGATCCGCGAGCGCGGCGCGGTCGACACGACCCTGGACGACATCCGCGCCCGCACGGCCACCAGCAAGAGCCAGCTCTTCCACTACTTCCCCGGCGGCAAGGAGGAACTGCTGCTCGCCGTCGCCCGGCACGAGGCCGGCCGGGTGCTGTCCGACCAGCAGCCGTACCTGGGCGCGCTCACCTCGTGGCAGGCCTGGTACGACTGGCGGGACGCGGTCGTCGACCGCTACCGGCGGCAGGGGCGGCAGTGCCCGCTCGGCACGCTCGTCGCGCAGCTGAACCCCGCCACGCCCGGCGCGCAGGCCGTGACGAGGGAACTCCTCGCGTCGTGGCAGGCGCAGATCACCAGCGGCATCCGGGCCATGCAGGAGCAGCGGGAGATCGCGGCGGAGCTGGACGCCGACCGGGCCGCGGCCGCGCTGCTCGCGGGCATCCAGGGCGGTGTGTCGATCCTGATGACGACGGGCTCGCTCACGCACCTGGAGGTCGCCCTGGACCTCGGCATCGAGCGGTTCCTCGCCGCTCCCGGGCCCGCATCCGGCCCCGCACCCGCTTCCGGACAGCCGGCCCGCTGACCAGGCGGGGCGCCGCTCAGAGCACCTCCAGCGGTACGGGTCCGCGGGGCGGCGGGAAGGCCGCGTCGAGCGCCGCCAGCGCGTCCGCGGGGAGCCGCAGGTCGGCCGCGGCACGGTTCTCCCGCACGTGCTCGGGCCGTCCCGTACGGGGGATCGCCGCCACGCCCTGCTCCAGCACCCACGCCAGCGCCACCTGGGCGGGCGTGGCACCGAGGCCGTCCGCCACGGCCCGCAGCGGTGCGGAACGCAGCAGCCGGCCCTGCTCGACGGGGGAGTACGCCATCACGCCCGCCCGGTTGCGCCGGCACCAGGGGAGCAGGTCCCCCTCGATGCCGCGCCGGGTGAGGTTGTAGAGCACCTGGTCCACCGCCACCGCCGACCCGCCCGGCAGGGCGACGAGTTCGGCCATGTCGGCGGCGTCCAGGTTGCTGACGCCCCAGGTGCGGATCTTGCCGGCGGCCATCAGTTCCGTGAAGCCGGCGAGCGTCTCCTCCAGCGGATGCGGCCCCCGCCAGTGCAGCAGGTACAGGTCCAGGATGTCGGTGCGCAGCCGTCGCAGGCTCGCCTCGCAGGCGGCGACGACACCACGGCGGTCGGCGTGGTGCGGCAGCACCTTGCTGACGAGGAACACCTCGGCACGGCGTCCCGCGACGGCCTCCCCGACCAGTTCCTCCGCCGCGCCGTCGCCGTACATCTCGGCGGTGTCGACGATCGACATGCCCAGGTCCAGCCCGAGCCGCAGGGCCGCGATCTCCTCGCGGCGGCGCCCCGGGTCCTCGCCGAGGTACCAGGTGCCCTGGCCGAGCGCCGGGACGTCCCTGGAGGACAGCCGGACCGTACGCATCGACGCTGTCGCCATCCCTGCCTCCCCGGCACGACACCTCTTCAGGCCACCATCCCGCCTCCGGTCGTGCAACCCGGTGGACGGCGACGGAGCCTACCCCACCACGGGCGGGCGGACGTTGCCGGTGAGCGACGGGTGGAGGCGGGCGGACGCGAGGAGTTCGGCGGCGCCGCGCACCGCGGCGGTGTGCGGGGCCGGCACGACCTTGACGGGGACGTCCAGCCGGCGCGAGAGACGGAGGACGACCTCGGGGCGCAGCGCGCCCCCGCCGGCCAGGAGGACGCCGTGCGCCAGGGCGGCCGGCGCGGCCGCCGTCCGGTCCTCCGCCAGCACGGTCGCCACCATGGCCACCAGCGAGTCGACGACGCGTGCGGCGGCCCCGGGGCCGCCGTCGAGGTCTGCGGTGCCGAGCGTCGCGCGGTGCGCGTCGGTCACCAGGCCGTCGACGAGCAGGACCGTCTCGCTGACCTGGGCGCCGGCGTCCACCACCAGCAGCGGGCGGGACGGGTCCTCGCGGGCCGCGAGCGCCACCGCCCGCGCCGTCGGCACGGTCAGTACGGCGCGCGGCCGCAGGACCTCCACCGCGGCCCTGGCCGCGGTGCGGAAGGCGACGCCGTCCAGGACGGGCGCCGTCAGCACGACCAGCGGACGGCCGAGGCGGGGCAGCCGGTGGCGGAGCAGCCGGTCGAGCATCCGTGCGGTGCCGGGGACGTCGATGACACGCCGGCGGACGGGGTGGAGGGTGCCGGGACCGCCGGCGGCGCCGGTGCCGGTGCCTGGGAACGTCACCGTGGGGGCGTCGAGCACCATGCCCCCGCCGACCGCCCAGACCCGCGTACGGGTGCTGCCGAGGTCGATGGCGAACCCCGCCCGCCGGCTCGCGGGCAGCCACGGCGTACTCATGCCCCGGCCCCCCTCGCCTGCCGGCAGCGGCCGCAGTAGCGGGCCTGGGGGACGACCACCAGATGGTTCAGCGGGATGGGCTCCCGGCACAGCGGACAGATCCCGTACCGGCCCGCGCGCATGCGTTCCAGGGCCGCCTCGACGTCGGCGAGCACCATCCGGGCGGAGGCGGCGAGCGCGGCGCGCACCTCCTCGCGGGCCGCCGCCCGTCCGTCCGTCGTCCGTCCGCCCGTCGTCCGTCCGCCCGGCGGCCGGTGCGCGGGGGCCGGGACGGCCGCGGCGACCTGCCGCAACTGCTCCCGGCGGAAGAGCCGTTGCTCGAGGAGGCTCGCACGCAGCGCGGCGAGGTCCTCGGCGGACAGATGCGCGGCGCGGTCGCCCGCGGTCCGGTGGTTCACCACGTCACCTCCCTCCGGCCGGTCCACGGGGTCACGCGGCACGGCGCCCGCACGCCACGCAGCAGCGCGCGTAGGGGAGGATCTCCAGGCGCTCGGCCGGTATGGGCTTGGCGCAGTCGGGACAGACCCCGTAACTGCCGTCCTGGAGGCGCGCGAAGGCGGCGTCGATCTCGCCCAGCACCCGCTGGATGGCCTCCTTCTGCACGACCATGACGTGGTCGTCCGCCGCCCAGCCGGCCTCGGCGACGGCCCGCAGCTGGGTCAGCCGGGTGTCGCGTTCGTGCTCGAGGCGCCGGTGGGCGTCGGGCACGGACATGCCGACGGGACGCGGGCCGGGCCGGGCATCGGGCAGCGGACCGGGCGAGGGACCGGGCCGGGCGGTGTCGGGGGTCACGGCGGGGCTCCTTCCGGGGAGCGGATGCGCGGGCGGCCGGCGCCGAGGGCGGCGCCGGCCGGGACCACGCGGGGGGTCGTCTCCCACCATGGCGGGGCGGGCGGCGTCCGCCCATCGGCCGTGACACCCATCTCCTGTGGGTCCCGGACCCCATCCGCCGGGCTCCCGTCCACCCCGGAGATGGGGGTCGCACCCCATCGACCCGGGCACCCGTGCCGGGCAGGCTGGACGCAGGCCGTCCCGACGACGGCCGCGCCCGCCTGCCGGAACCCGCGGAGGCGGGCGCCAGGTTGTGCGCGCGTGGCGCGACGAGGGAAGAGCGGGAGAAGGAGGCCGACGTCAGGTGTCCCTGTTCTGGCGGATCTTCGGGCTGAACGCGGTGGTGCTCGGCGCGGCCACGGCACTGCTGCTGTGGGCCCCGGTGACCGTCTCCGTGCCCGTGGTGCTGGCCGAGGCGGTGATCCTGGTCGGCGGCCTCGCGGTGATGCTGGTCGCCAACGCCGTACTGCTGCGGGTCGGCCTCGCCCCGCTGGACCGGCTGACCCGGCTGATGACCACCGTCGACCTGCTGCGACCGGGGCAGCGGCTGCCCGCGGCCCGTGGCCACGGCGGCGTACCCGAGCTGATCCGCACCTTCAACGCCATGCTGGACCGGCTGGAGGAGGAGCGGGCCACGAGCAGCGCCCGCGTCCTGTTCGCGCAGGAGGCCGAGCGCCGGCGGGTCGCCCAGGAACTCCACGACGAGGTGGGGCAGAGCATGACCGCCGTCCTGCTCGAACTGAACCGGGCCGCGGGCCAGGCGGCCGAGCCGCTCCGCGGCGATCTGCACCAGGCGCAGGAGATCACCCGGGAGAGCCTGGACGAGGTCCGCAGGCTCGCCCGCCGGCTGCGTCCCGCGGTGCTGGACGACTTCGGCCTGGTCAGCGCACTGACCTCGCTCACCGGCGACTTCGCCACGCACACCGGGCTGGGGGTGCGCCGCCGCTTCGACACCGACCTGCCCTCGCTCGACCGCGAGACGGAACTCGTCCTGTACCGCGTCGCCCAGGAGAGCCTGACGAACGTCGCCCGCCACGCCGAGGCCGAACGCGTCGAGGTCAGCCTGCGCCACAGCGGCGACCGCGTCGTGCTCGGCGTCAGCGACGACGGACGCGGCACCGGCATCGTCCACGAGGGCGCCGGCATCCGCGGCATGCGCGAACGGGCCCTGCTCCTCGGAGCCGCGCTCGACATCACCTCCACCCCACGGGCCGGCACCCAGGTCCGGCTGACCGTGCCCGCCCCCAGGGACCGCTCATGACCCCGACCCGACCGACCCCGATCCGCATCCTCCTCGCCGACGACCACGCCCTGGTGCGCCGCGGCGTGCGGCTGATCCTCGACCGCGAACCGGACCTGGAGGTCGTCGCCGAGGCCGGCGACGGCGCGGAGGCCATCGCGCTGGCCCGCGCCCAGGACGTCGACCTGGCGATCCTGGACGTCTCGATGCCCCGCATGACGGGCCTGCAGGCGACCGGCGACCTGGTCGCGCTCAAGCCCGGGCTGCGCATCCTGATGCTGACGATGCACGACAACGAGCAGTACTTCTTCCAGGCGCTCAAGGCGGGTGCCTGCGGCTACGTGCTGAAGTCGGTCGCCGACCGCGACCTGGTCGCCGCCTGCCGGGCCGCCATGCGCGACGAGCCGTTCCTCTACCCCGGCGCGGTCACCGCCCTGATCCGCAACTACCTCGACCGCGCCCGCCAGGGCGAGCAGACCCCGGACCACGTGCTGACGGCGCGGGAGGAGGAGGTGCTCAAGCTGGTCGCCGAGGGGTACTCCTCCAAGGAGATCGCCGAGACGCTGGTGATCAGCGTCAAGACCGTCCACCGGCACCGCGCGAACCTGCTGGGCAAGCTCGGCCTGCACGACCGGCTGCAGCTCACCCGTTACGCGATAAGGGCCGGCCTCATCGAGGCGTGAGCCCGCCGCCCGGAGCACGTCCCGTCCCACCCCCGACGACCGGCGAGGAGGTGCCGCATGGCGGTGCGCCGTGCCCCCGCGACCCGCCCGCGCGGGCCCCGCCGGCCGGCGACCGCGGGCGCGGTGCTCGCCGCCCTTCTCGCCGTCCTCTGGCTCCTCGTCCCGGCCGCCGCGGCGGGCCCCGGGGACGCCCCGCCGCCGACCGCCGCCACCGGCGACCGGGACCCCGGGCCGCACGCCACCGCTGCGCACGCCGAGGGACCGTACGCCCCCTGTGCCGCGCCCGCCCGGGCGTGGCGCGACGCCCCGGGCGAGCGGCACGCACCCCCGCCCGGCGCCGCGGTCGCCCCCGGCCGGACCGGCCTCACCGGTCCGGCGTACGCCGCGACACGACCGGCCCCGGACCGCCAGGCCCGCCCGACCGCACACGCGGCGCCCTGCCGCGGACGCGCCCCGCCCTCCTCCACAGGCATCTGACGCTTCGTCACACCCTCGTCACGTCCCTTGCGCGGACCGCCCCTGTGCGGCTGCGCCATGCCTGCTGGAGGCCCCCGTGTCACGCGCCACGCGCGTACGGGCGTTGCTCGCCCTCGTTGCCGTCGCCCTGTCCCTCTACGTCGCCGCCACGGTCCCGGTCCGTCTCGGACTCGACCTGCGCGGCGGCACCCAGATCGTCCTGGAGACCCGCTCGACCCCCACGGCGCCCGCGGACGCCGAGGCCACCGCCCGTACCGTCGAGGTGCTGC
Organism: Streptomyces sp. NPDC008238; assembly: GCF_042956445.1. Classification (NCBI taxonomy): domain Bacteria; kingdom Bacillati; phylum Actinomycetota; class Actinomycetes; order Kitasatosporales; family Streptomycetaceae; genus Streptomyces; species Streptomyces sp. NPDC008238. The sequence goes on from NZ_JBIBGK010000001.1 coordinate 719,128, forward strand.
GCGGCCGCGTCGACGCCCTCGGCGTCGCCGAACCCGCCATCGTGCAGTCGGGGGACCACCGGATCATCGTCGAACTGCCCGGTGTGCAGGACCCGGAGCAGGCCGCGGCCGTCCTCGGACGCACCGCGCAGCTCACCTTCCACGCCGTGCTCGGCACCGTCGGCGACGGCGGCGAGCCCCCCGCCCCGCCGCCGCCCGGGCGCCCCGCGGAACGCGTACTCGCCGACGAGTCCGGCCAGTCGCTCCGGCTCCGCGCCGCCTTGCTGACCGGCGGGGACGTCAAGGGCGCGCACGCCCGCTTCGACCAGGACACCGGCGCGGGCTGGACCGTCGACGTCGACTTCAAGGGCGAGGGCCGGGACAGGTGGGCGCGCCTGACCGGAGAGGCGGCCTGCCGCCCCGACGGCGATCCGGCCCGGCGCGTCGCGATCGTCCTGGACGACAAGGTGATCTCCTCCCCGCAGGTCGATCCCTCCGTCGCCTGCGGGACCGGCATCACCGGCGGCTCGACCCGGATCACGGGCACCTTCGACGACGCCGGGGCACGCGAACTGGCCCTGCTGATCAGCGGAGGCGCCCTCCCCGTCCCCGTGGAGACCGTCGAGCAGCGCACCGTCGGCCCCACGCTCGGTGCGGCGGCCGTCACGGCCGCCGTGTGGGCCGCGGCCATCGGCACCGTGCTGACCTCGCTGTTCGTCATCGCCGTCTACCGGCTCGTCGGCGCCCTGGCCGTCGTCGCGCTCGCCTGCTACGGCCTGGTCTCCTACGCCGCGCTGGCCGCCCTCGGCGCCACCCTCACCCTGCCGGGGCTCGCGGGCTTCGTCCTGGCGATCGGCATGGCCGTGGACGCCAACGTGCTCGTCTTCGAACGGGCCCGGGAGGAGTATGCGGCGCGGCGCCGCGCGAGCCTGGGCTCCGCGCTGACCGCGGGCTTCCGGAACGCCTTCAGCGCCGTCGCCGACACCAACGTCACCACCCTCATCGCTGCCGCGCTGCTGTTCTTCCTGGGCTCCGGGCCCGTACGCGGCTTCGGCGTCACGCTCGGCATCGGTGTCCTGGCGTCCATGCTCAGCGCCCTGGTGATCACCCGGGCCCTCGCCGGCCTGGCCGTGGCCCGCCCGTCCCTGCGCCGGCGCCCGCACCTGTCCGGCATCGCGGGCATCGGCACCGTACGGCAGTGGATCACCCGGCGCGACCCCGACCTGATGCGGCGCCCGAGGCGCCGGCTCGCCGTGTCCGTGGCGGTCCTCGTCCTGGCGGGCTCGGGCCTCCTCGTACGGGGTGCCGACCTCGGGGTGGAGTTCACCGGCGGCCGGCTCATCGAGTACGCCACGGACCGGCCGGTGAGCGCCGACCGGGCACGCGAGGTCCTCGCCCGGGAAGGGTTCCCCCGGGCGGTGGTGCAGACCTCGGGCGAGGACCGCCTCACCGTGCGCACCGCGGAGCTGACCGAGGCGGAGGAGGACCGCGTCGCCGCCGCGATCGGCGGCCTCGGCGGCCACGTGGAAGAACTCCGCGACGAGTCCGTGGGTCCGGGCATCGGCGAGGAGCTGCGCCGGGGCGCCGTCATCGCCCTCGTCGTGGCGCTGGCCGCCCAGCTCGTCTACCTGGCGGCCCGGTTCCGCTGGACGTTCGGCGCGGCGGCGGTGGTCGCCATGGCGCACGACGTCGTCGTCCTCGTCGGGGTGTTCGCCTGGCTCGGCAAGCCCGTCGACGGCGTCTTCGTCGCGGCCCTGCTCACCGTCATCGGCTACTCCGTCAACGACTCCGTCGTCGTCTTCGACCGGGTCAGGGAACTGGCCCGGCGCGACCGGGGACGCCCCTTCGCCCGCGTCGTCAACACGGCCGTCCTGCAGACGGTGCCCCGCACCGTCAACACCGGGATGGGAGCGGCGTTCATCCTCGCCGCGCTCGCCGTGCTGGGGGAGGGGTCGCTCGCGGACTTCGCGCTGGCCCTGCTCATCGGGCTCGCCGTGGGCACCTGCTCCTCGGTGTTCACCGCCGCGCCGCTCGCCGTGGAACTGCACGGGCGCGGGCGGGCGCCGAGGGCGGCGCGCCGCTGAGCCGCACCCGGCGCGATGCTCCTCCCGGGTGGTCGTGGCCGCACGGCCACCGGGGAGGGGTAGGGAGCACAGCGGGGCCCACCCCCTCGCCGCCGCAACCCACGGAGCCGTCGTGAAAATCGGGATCTCGACCTTCATCACCGACCAGGGCGTCCGCCCCGCCCCGCTCGGCACCGCGCTGGAGGAACGGGCGTTCGACTCGCTCTTCATCGCCGAGCACAGCCACATCCCCGTCCGGCGCGAGAGCCCCTACCCCGGGGGCGGCGAGCTGCCGGACATGTACTACCGCACCCTCGACCCCTTCGTCGCCCTGTCCGCGATCGCGGCCGTCACCCGGCGCCTGCTGCTGGGCACCGGGATCGCGCTCGTCCCGCAGCGCGACCCGATCCACACGGCCAAGGAGGTGGCCTCCCTCGACCTGGTCTCCGACGGCCGCGCCGTCTTCGGCGTGGGTGTCGGCTGGAACCGCGAGGAGATGCGGAACCACGGGGCCGACCCCGCCTCGCGCGGGCTGCTCACCGACGAACGCCTGCGCGCGATCCGCGAGTTGTGGACCTCGGACGAGGCCGAGTTCCACGGCCGGTTCGTCGACTTCGACCCCGTCTTCGCCTGGCCCAAGCCGGTGCAGCGGCCGCACCCCCCGATCTACGTCGGAGGCGGCGAGGGCGGGTTCCGCCGGGTCGCCGAGTTCGGCGACGCCTGGCTCGCCAACAGCAACGCGCCGGACGACCTCGGCCCGCGCATCGAGCGGCTGCGCGAGGTCGCCGGGCGGGACGTGCCCGTGACGGTGTACGGGGTCCGGGGCGGCGCGGAGCAGCTCGAGGGCTACCGGCGGCTCGGCGTCGAACGGGTCCTGCTGTACCTGCCGACGCTGCCCGAACCGGAGACCCTGACGCACCTGGACCAACTGGCGTCGCTCGCCGACGGGTTCCGCTGACCGGGCCGGCCGCGACGAGGGGAGGGCCCGATGCCGGCCCTGACGGACGGCGAGGCGCGCGAGCGCTTCGCCGCGGCACGCGTCGCCCGCCTGGCCACCACCGACGCCGCCGGCACGCCGCACCTGGTGCCGGTGGTCTTCGCCGTGGACGGCGACACGGTCGCGCTGGCCGTCGACCACAAGCCCAAACGGACGACGCGCCTCAAACGCCTGGCCAACATCGAGGCCAATCCCTCGGTGTGCCTGCTCGCGGACCACTACGACGAGGACTGGGACCTGCTGTGGTGGGCCCGCGCCGACGGCACGGCCCGCGTCCTCCCGCCGGCCGGCGGCCCGGGCGGAGGATCACCCGCGGCCGCCCGCTGCGTCGACCTGCTGACCGCCAAGTACGGCCAGTACGCCGGCCGTCCGCCCGCGGGACCCGTGGTCGAGATGTCCGTACGGCGCTGGAGCGGCTGGCGCGCCGCCTGAGCCCACGGGCGACGGGGGCCGCCGGAGGACGGGCGTTGCCGCCGTTCGGTGTGCCGCCGAACCCCCGGACCACCGGGCGGCGGGCCAGGTCGGCTGGGCGTACCGCGGCCGGGCGCCGGGCGCTGGGCGGTGCGGCCGCAGCGGCTCTGCGCGTTGCGCGTCGGGGTTGTCCACCGCGAGGGCCGAACCGCCGAAGTCGCCGCCGGGAGCGGCGCCACTGGGCACCGCGGATCGGTGACGTCACCTGGAGCGCGGCCGGCCGGACCCGGCCGTGCGGGCAGGCTGCGCGGGCGAGGGGACGGACGGTGGGCCGGCATCCGGCGGCCCGGACCGGTCGGCCTCGCCCCGTCCGCACAGGCCGTCAGCCCGTCAGCCCGTCAGCCGGCGTGCCAGGTAGGGCGCCGTACGGCTGCCGTCCGCCCGGGCCACCTGGGCGGGACGTCCGGTGGCGACGATCCGCCCGCCCGCGTCCCCGCCGTCGGGGCCCAGGTCGATCACCCAGTCGGCGCCCGCCACGACGCCCATCTCGTGCTCCACCACGAAGACCGAGTGCCCGGCGTCGACCAGCCCGTGCAACTGCCGCATCAGCAGCTCCACATCGGCCGGGTGCAGCCCCGTCGTGGGCTCGTCCAGCAGGTACACGGTGTGCCCGCGGCGGCCGCGCTGCAGCTCCGAGGCGAGCTTGATGCGCTGCGCCTCGCCGCCCGACAGTTCGGTGGCGGGCTGCCCCAGGCGCAGGTAGCCCAGCCCGACCTCCTGCAGGGTGCGCAGGCTCCGGGCGACCGGGGGGACGTCTGTGAAGAAGCCGGCCGCGGCGTCCACGGTCATGCCGAGCACCTGCGCGACGTTCCGCCCCCGGTAACGGACCGCCAGCGTCTCCTCGTTGTAGCGGTCCCCGTGGCAGGTGCGGCACGGGGCGTACGTGCCGGGCAGGAACAGCAGCTCGACGGCGACGAAGCCCTCGCCCTGGCAGGTCTCGCAACGGCCGCCCGCGACGTTGAAGGAGAACCGCCCCGCCCTGTAGCCGTGCCGCCGGGCGTCGTCGGTGGCCGCGAAGAGCTTGCGCACCGCGTCGAACAGGCCGGTGTAGGTGGCCAGGTTGGAGCGCGGCGTGCGGCCGATGGGCTTCTGGTCGACCCGCACCAGGCGGTCGACCGCCCGCAGTCCCTCCGCCACGACGCCTGACGCCGGGCCGCCTCCGGCACCGTCCCACGCGTCGCCGTCCTCGTCGGCCCCGGGGGCGTCCGCGGGGTCCGGCGCGTCGTCCGCGGTGGCGGCCGGGCCCAGGTGTTCGGTGAGCACCCCCGCGAGCACCCCCACCAGGGTGGACTTGCCCGAACCCGACACCCCTGTGATCGCCGTGAACACCCCGAGGGGCAGCTCGACGTCCACGCCGCGCAGGTTGTGCCGCGTGATGCCGCGCAGGCCCAGCCACGACGACGGCTCCCGTACCGCTCGCCCGGCGGCCGGATCGGGGCCCGAGGCGAACAGGAAGCGGCGTGTGGCGGACTCCGCGACCGCCTCCAGCCCGTCCACCGGGCCGCTGTAGAGCACCCGGCCGCCGTGCTCGCCCGCGAGCGGCCCGACGTCCACGATCCAGTCCGCCCGGCGCACCACGTCCATGTCGTGCTCGACGACGAACACCGAGTTCCCCGCGTCCCGCAGCCGCACCAGCACCGTGAGCAGCGCCTCGCTGTCCGCCGGGTGCAGCCCGGCCGAGGGTTCGTCGAGCACGTAGACGACACCGAACAGGCCGGAGCGCAACTGGGTCGCCAGGCGCAGGCGTTGCAGCTCGCCGGGGGAGAGGGTGGGGGTCGTGCGGTCCAGGCTCAGGTAGCCCAGGCCGAGTTCGGTGACGACCTCGATCCGGGCGACGAGGTCGGCGCAGAGCGTCCGGGCGATCTGCCGCTGCGGGCCCTCGGGGAGGTCGTCCACCGCGCCCCGCGCGGCCGGGCGCAGGACGTCGGCGAGCCGCGCGAGCGGCATCGCGTTGAGCTCGGCGATGTTCCGTCCGGCGAAGGTGACGGCCAGGGACTCCGGGCGCAGCCGGCTGCCGCCGCAGGCGGGGCAGAGCGAGCTCTCCAGGAACCGTTCCGCGCGGGCCCGCAGCGCCGGGCTCTTGGAGTCGGCGAAGGTGTGCATCACGTAGCGCCGCGCGCTCTGGAACGTCCCCTGGTACGGACGCTGGATCCGGCCCGCCTCCCGCACCGGGTGCACGGTCACCACCGGCTGCTCGTCGGTGAACAGGATCCACTCCCGGTCACGCGGGGGCAGGTCGCGCCACGGCCGGTCGACGTCGTGGCCGAGGGTGCGCGTGACGTCCCGCAGGTTCTTGCCGTGCCAGGCGCCCGGCCAGGCGGCGATGGCCCCCTCCTGGATGCTCAGCGAGGGGTCCGGGACCATCAGTTCCTCGGTGGCCCGGTGCACGCGGCCGAGCCCCTGGCACACCGGGCAGGCGCCGGCGGCCGTGTTGGGCGAGAAGGCGTCGGAGTCCACGGGGTCCGCGCCCCGCGGGTAGCGGCCCGCGCGGGAGAAGAGCATGCGCAGCGTGTTCGACAGCGTCGTCACCGTGCCCACGTAACTGCGGGAGGTCGGTGCCCCGCGGCGCTGTTCCAGGGCGACCGCCGGTGGCAGCCCCAGGACGTCGTCGACCGCGGGGGCACCCACCTGGTGGATGAGGCGGCGGGCGTACGGGGCGACGGACTCGAAGTAGCGGCGCTGCGCCTCCGCGTAGATCGTGCCGAACGCGAGCGAGGACTTGCCCGAGCCGGAGACCCCGGTGAACACCGCCAGCGCGTCCCGCGGGACGTCCACGTCGACGTCGCGCAGGTTGTGCTCGCGGGCGCCGCGCACCCGGACGTACGGGTCGTGGGCCGAGCTGTTCATGCCCCTCCGGGGAACGGCGTACCGGTACGGGACGGACGCGCGGCGCCGCGCCGCCCCCGGCACCAGTGTGCGCGCCGGCGGGGGCGCCCGCAGGTCAGCGGCGGGGCCGCCGGCCGGGGCGCGGCAGGCGACGTCACGGCAGGCGACGTCACGGCAGGTAGGACAGCAGCGTTCGGGCGGCGGGGGAGACCCGGTCCTCCTGGGGCAGGGCCGCCGACACCTCCCAGACGTGTTCCTCGGCGCCCGCCAGCGGCACGGTGCGCAGCCCCGCGGCGTGTTCCTTGCGCGCGATGGGCCGCGGCACGACGGCGATCCCGAGCCCGTGGTGGACGAGGTCGATCAGGCTGTGCACGTCGTTGACCTCCAGGGCGACCCGGCGCTGCACGCCGTTCGCGGCGAAGGCCCGGTCGGTGAGCCCGCGCGCGCCCCAGTCGGGGTGGAAGTCCACGAACTCCTCGCCGCCGAGGTCCGCCCAGCCCGCCGTCTCCGCCCCGGCCAGCCGGTGCCCGGGATGGCACAGCAGGACCATCGGGGCCCGGGTGATCGGCTTCAGCCGCACCCCCTCGGGCGCCTCGCCGCTCAGCGCCGTGAACGCCACGTCCAGCCGGCCGCCGGTGATGTCCTGGACCAGGGCGGCCGACCCGGCCTGCCGCAGCCGGACCTCGACGCCCGGGTGCCGGACGCGGAAGCGCGCCAGCAGCGCCGGCACGTCGACGCCGGCCAGGCACTGCTCCGTGCCGATGGTGAGCACACCGCGCATCAGTCCCTGCACGGCCGCCACCGCCTCCTTGGCGGCGCGTACGCTCGCCAGCGTCCGGCCGGCCTCGTCCAGCAGGGCCCGGCCCGCCGCGGTCAGCTCCACGCTGCGGGTGCTGCGCACGAACAGCGGGGTCCCGAGCTCCTGCTCCAGGGCGCGCACGGAGGCGGACAGGCCCGACTGCGAGATCATCAGACGCTCTGCGGCACGGGTGAAGTGGTGCTCCTCCGCGACCGCGACGAAGTACTCGAGATGGCGTAGCTCCATGATTCAGAAGCCTAGCTCCTGAATGTGTTCGCTTTCTTCTATTGGACGTGTGGCCGCAGCTCCGGCGAGGCTTGACCCCGTGCCCGCACGGCCGCGGCCCGTTCCCGTCCGTGCCGGCACGCCAACAGCGCTCCATCCGTACGCGATCGGTACGCCTTCCGTACGCGTTCCCTACGCGTTCCCTACGCGGGCCCTACGCGGGCCCTACGCGTTCTTCACGCGGGCCGCGCGGGATCCGTACGCGGTCGGTACGCGAGAGCCGAGACGCAAGCCGAGAAAGGCCACGGACACATGCAGACTCGACGCATCGGCGACACCGAGGTCAGCGCGATCGGTCTGGGCGGCATGCCCATGTCCATCGAGGGCCGGCCGGACGAGGCACGGTCCGTCGACACCATCCACGCGGCGCTCGACGCCGGTGTGACGCTGATCGACACGGCGGACGCCTACCACCTGCACGCCGACGAGGTCGGCCACAACGAGACCCTGATCGCCAAGGCGCTCGCCTCCCACGGGCGCGGATCCGAGGTCCTCGTCGCCACCAAGGGCGGCCACCTGCGCCCCGGCGACGGCAGCTGGACCCTGGACGGCTCGCCCGAGCACATCAAGCGGGCCTGCGAGGACTCGCTGCGCCGGCTGGGCGTCGAGGCGATCGGCCTGTACCAGTTCCACCGCCCGGACCCCAAGGTCCCGTACGCGGAGTCCGTCGGCGCGGTGCGCGACCTGCTCGACGAGGGCAAGATCCGCATGGCCGGCGTCTCCAACGCGAACCCGGAGCAGATCCGGCAGGCCGGCGAGATCCTCGGCGGCCGCCTGGTCTCCGTGCAGAACCAGTTCTCCCCGGCCTTCCGCTCCAGCGAGCCGGAGCTCGAGCTGTGCGACGAGCTCGGCATCGCCTTCCTGCCCTGGAGCCCGCTCGGCGGCATCTCCCGGGCCCACGAACTCGGCTCGGCCTACGCGCCGTTCGCCCGGGTCGCGCAGGCCCACGGGGTCAGCCCGCAGCGCGTGTGCCTGGCGTGGATGCTCGCCAAGTCCCCGTACGTGATCCCGATCCCGGGCTCCAGCCGCCCGGAGACCATCCGCGACTCGGTCGCCGCGGTGGAACTCGTGCTCACCGCCGAGGAGATCGCGGAGCTCGACGCCGTCTGACGGATGTCCGTGGCCGGGACGGGTCGGGGCGGTGCGCCGCCCCGTCCCGGCGCACGCGTCAGGCGTTCGGGTCGAACGGGATGCCCGCCGGCTTGGCCTTCGCCAGGTGGGCGTTGAAGTTGCCGTCCTTCAGGCCGAACACCGCGCTGCCGAAGTCGGCCTGGCTCAGCTTGTCGCGCAGGCCCGCGGGGTAGCCGTTCCAGCCGATCAGGTCGGGGAACTGCCAGCCGTGGTAGTGGTTCTCCGGCGGCTCGTCGTTGGTGTTGGCGGGACGGAAGCAGTGCGTGCTCGCGCCGTCCTTGTGGTAGACGACCTTGGGGTGCGTCCCGTCCCAGCGGATCTGGTCGCGGCCGTAGACGTTGAAGTTGCCGTGCGCCGAGGTGGACACGTACTGCGCCTGGTCGTCCTTCACCCAGACCACGACGTGCTCCCAGTCGTGGCGGTGGCCCCCGAGGCTGATGCCGGGTATGGCCTGGTCCTTCTCGAAGTACAGCCCGTAGATGACGGCGCACCAGCCGTTGTTGCACTTGTAGCGGGCGTAGCCGTTGGTGTTGTCCAGGTCGGACTGGTCGCGGCAGTTGCCGTTGAGGGCGCCGGTGGGGTTCAGGCCCGGGTTGATCGTCCCGTCGGGGCCGATGGCGGGGGTGGCGTAGCAGCCGTCCGTGTCGTAGTCGAACGCCGGCTGGAACGTCTGCTCCAGGCCGTCCGCGTTGGCGGGCAGGGCGGTGGGCGGGGCGGCGAACGCCGGACCCGCAAGGGCGATAACCAGCGCGACCGCGCTGCCGACGACAGCCGGGATCCTGCCGAGACGCGAGCTTGTCTTCACTTGCTTCCTCCTGGTCGACCGCGGTGGGGGTATGCACGGCCTGATTGACATGCCCGGATCACCCTGGCCGAACCGCGTTGACGCGTCGAGCCTCGCCGGATGTCCCCTTGATGAAGCGTCAACCAATAGCGGGGGCAAGCGCCGTCGGCTGCCGCGCACCGGGACCGTGTCGAAGTACGCAGCGCCTGCCGCCCTGTTGCTGCTACTCCTGACCGCGTGCACCGCCGTGGACTTCGATGCCGTCGCGCTGGAGGGCCGCCCCGAGGTCCGCGAGGCGATCCTCGACGCCACGGGTTACGGCAGCCTCGGGGATGCGGTGGGCTGACGGGCGGTCGGACGGACGAGTACGGCAGGACGTGGGCACCGACTGCGGGCCCGGGGACCGGGGCCGCGACGGGACCGACCCGGCACGCCCCTCCCGACACACCGCCCCGGCGGCGTTCGGCGTCCCGCACCAGGCGCGACCGTAGCCTGATGCGACGAGTGCCGAGGAGGCTGTGGCATGGCATCGACGGGGCCGGACTGGTCGGTGCTCGCACCGCGCTGGGACCCCGCCGGGCGCAGCGCGGAGGGCGACGCCGCCGCGGAGGCCGAACTCGCGGCGCCGGCCCGCACCGCCCACCGCGTCACGGGCGGCGGAATCCGGGCGGCCCTGCTGGGCGTCAACGACGGCCTGGTCACCAACCTCTGCCTGATCCTCGGCATCGCCGGCGCGAGCGCCGCTCCCGGGACCGTACGGCTGACCGGCATCGCGAGCCTGCTCGCAGGCGCGCTGTCCATGGCCGCGGGGGAGTGGGTCTCCGTACGCAGCCGGCGGGAGATCGCCGGCGGCATGGAGGACGCGCTCCACCGGGCGTGGACCCTGTCGCCCCCCGTCGTGCCGGCGCACATGACGCGCCGCATGCGCGACCGCGGCCTCGACAAGGAGACCGCGGTGCGGGCCAGCCGGGGCATCGTCGTGGCCCGGCGCACCACCCGGCAGACGACCCTGCGCATCCTCTTCGGCGTCAGCGCCCAGGAGGCCGGATCGCCCATGGTCGCGGCCGTCAGCTCGCTGCTGCTCTTCGCGACCGGGGCCTTCGTGCCGCTGGTGCCGTGGTTCCTCACCTCGGGAACGGGCGCGGTGGCCGCGTCGGCCGCCGTGACGGCCCTCGCCTCGCTCCTCGTCGGCGCCGTCCTCGGCTCCGGCGCCGGCCCGCGCAAGGCGGCCTGGACCGCGGCACGCCAACTGCTGATCGTCGCCGCCGCCTCGGCCGTGACGTACTTCCTCGGCGTCCTGGGCGGGCACGCGGTGAGCTGACGGCGGCCGGTCGGCGTACTCCGCCGCGCGCGGAGCGGGCGCTTCGCCGATGCTGGTGAGCAGCGGTCCGCGGGCACGACGCGAGGAGACCCCCATGACATCCATGAGCGCGGAGGCCGGCGCCCAGGACTCCGGCACCTTCCACCTCGGCGGCGACCTGCCCGTCCACCGGCTGGGCTACGGGACGATGCAGCTCACCGGCGAGGGGGTGTGGGGCGATCCCCGGGACCCCGAGGAGGCCGTACGCGTCCTGCGCCGCGCGGTCACGCTCGGCGTCACCTTCATCGACACCGCGGACTCCTACGGCCCCTTCACCGCCGAGCTGCTCCTGCGCAAGGCCCTCCACCCGTATCCGCCGGACCTGGTGATCGGCACGAAGGCGGGCTTCGTACGTCCCGGCCCCGGCCGGTGGGTCGCGGTGGGCCGGCCCGCGTACCTCAGGCAGCAGGTCGAGCTGAGCCTGCGCCACCTGGGCGTCGAACGCATCGACCTGCTCCAGCTGCACCGCGTCGACCCCGAGGTGCCCGTCGCGGACCAGGTCGGCGAACTGGCCGCCATGCAGCAGGAGGGCAAGATCCGCCACATCGGGCTCAGCGAGGTGAGCACCGCCCAGATCGAGGAGGCCTCGAGGACGGCCACCGTCGTCTCCGTCCAGAACCGCTACAACCTCGCCGACCGCGCGTCCGAGGACGTCCTCGCCCACGCCGAGCGGCACGGCATGGCCTTCATCCCCTGGTACCCGCTCGCCACGGGCGGACTGGCCCGCGAGGGCGGCCCCCTGGACCGCATCGCCGAGGCGCACGGTGCCCAACCGTCCCAGCTCGCCCTCGCCTGGTTGCTCAGGCGCTCACCGGTCATGCTCCCCATCCCGGGCACGTCCAAGGTCGCGCACCTGGAGAACAACGTCGCCGCCGCAGGCATCCGGCTCACCGACGAGCAGTACGAGCAGCTGACGGCAGCGGTCTGACGCGGGCACGGCTCCCCGGGACGGAGGGCGTACGCCGCCACCGGGCCGGGGACGTACCGGCGCCGTCAGGAGCCCTGGGTCTTCCGGCACTGCTCCCGGGGGTCGTGGGCGTCGACCTCGCCGCCGAGGTTCAGGACGCGGCCCTGGAGTTCGTCCGCGTCGTCCGTGCCCTCGGAGGCGGCACCGGCCTGCAGGTCGGCGAGTTCGAGCCGTGCCGAGGTCTGCTCCGACACCCAGGAGAGCCCCAGGGCGAGTTCCTGCCAGTCCGAGTCGAGGCGGGCGGCCTGGGCCGCCTGGCGCGCGCTGTCCTGGAGAGCCGGTACGACCCTGCTGCGGATCGTCTCACGGCCGTCGGGAGTGTCGAAGTCGGACGGGAGGAACATCTCGTACCTCATGCACGCCTCGGCGGCGAGTTCGCGCGCCCGGTCGGCGTCGCCCGATCCGCAGGCGCCGAGGGAAGCCGTCACGGCGAGGAGGAGGGCGCAGACGCCCAGGGATGATCTTTGCATGGTCACATCATCCCGGAGCCGGGGATACCGCGTGCGGACGCCCCACCCTCCGCGGGACACTGCGGGGATGACGCCCGACGCCGCCGCCCCGACCCCGCGCGAGCGGGCCCTGCGCCATGTGGCGGGGTTGTCGTCGGGGCCTCCGGTGGATCCGGCACTGCGGGTGACGCTGAACTTCCACCCCGACCGGGCGGCGCGCGGCGAGCCGTTGCTCGCGGCCCTGGCCCAAGGCGGGCTCTACCTCTCGCAGTTCGCCACGGGGACGAGCAACGGCGGACTGACCGCCCGCCCGGGAGGCGACCGTTGGCGGTGGGAGAGCCGCATCTTCGCCGGCGCGTACGACGCCGCGCCCGCCGCCGATCGCCCCGTGTACGGGGCGCTGAACTTCCGCCGCAAGGCGATCGGCGCCGCACCGCGGTTCGGCTCCGCCCACCTCCGCCTGACCGCCCGGACCCTGGCGCGGACGACCTTCTGCTACCCCGACAGCTTCTTCGAGCCCACGGACTTCGGCGTCCGGGAGCGCATGGGCCTGATCGCGCTCGCCCTGGCCGACTCCAAGGACGCCCTGGACGACTACGTCGAGGCGCAGGTCCACGGGCCGGTGCGGCTGGACCGCGACGTCGAGGCGCTGGTGCTGGACCCGTGCTACCGGGGCACGGCCGTCGAGGACGCCGCCCGGCGGCTGCCGTGCCCCCTGGAGTGGCACGGCGGCTTCCGGCTCACCGTCGAGCAACTCAGGCTCCGGCCCGCGTACCGCGGTCAGGAGTACGTGGACCTGGGCGCCGCGATCGCCGTCGACGGGGCGCTCGACCCGCGCGTCGTGGGGGCGGCCGCCGCCACCGGTCGCCACGACCCGCAGGCGCTCAAGAAGGTCTGGCACTGCCTCGCCCGCTTCGGCACGGCTCCCGACGGCACCTGACGCCACGCCGGGCGTCCCGCGGCTGCGGAACCCGGTCCCGCCTCGGAGTACCGGCCCGTGAGCCCGGGTGGCCTCGTGTCCGCCCCGATGCGATAGGAAGATCGAATGACACACCCTCCCGTCCATGGTCCCGAAGGTCCCCTGCGTGCCACGGCCGTCGACTTTGAGCCCCTGCCCGTCCGCGCCGTGCTCTTCGACTTCTCCGGCACCCTGTTCCAGATCGCCTCGTACGCGGACCGGATTCGCGCGGCGCTCGGACGGCCCGTGGACGAAGCGGAGATGGACCGGCTGCTGGACGGGCTGGCGGCGGGGCTCACGGATCCCGAGGTCGTGCGTGCGCAAGCGGGCCGGGACGTCTCCTCGGAGGCGCACCGTCACGCCTTCACGACCTGGTACGCCTTTGTGCCGGAACTCGCGCCCCACGCCGGCGTGCTCTACGACCAGCTGCGGTCACCCGGGCACTGGCTGCCGTACGCCGACGCGGGCACCACGTTGGAGGCCCTGCGGGGCGCGGGCATCGCCCTGGGAGTCGTCAGCGACGTGGGCTGGGACCTGCGGCCGACCTTCACCCACCACCGGCTCGACCACCACTTCACCGCGTGGGTGCACTCCTACGCCTACGACACCGAGAAGCCCGACCCCATCCTGTTCCACCAGGCGTGCGGCGTGCTGGGCGTCGACCCGTCCGAGACGCTGATGGTGGGCGACCACCCCGCCAAGGACGGCGGCGCGGCAGGTGCGGGGCTGCGCTCGTACGTCCTGCCGGCCGGCGCCGCCCCCGGTGCGCGCCGAGGCCTGGACGCGGTCCTCCGGCTGGTCGGGGTGCGTTTCTGAGCCGGTGTCGGCAACCCGGATCGTGTAGGTCACACGAGGGGCCCTCTTCGCGCGCCGGACGATCGGCAAGGGGCGGTCTCCGCGCGGGGTGTTGGGCGGGTTCACCGGCGACGGCGTTCGCGATGCCGCGGGCACAGGCCCCGGTGGTCATGTGCGGCTCCACTCGAGCCGCAGCTCGCGGCCCTGGGCCCGACCCGCTTCGGCGGCGGGGCGGCGGGTGGCGGGGTCGAGCGGGTTCGTGCCGATCGCCGCCACCGACGCCTCGTCCGGTCCGACCATGGCGACCTCCGCCCCGGCGGCCCGCAGTTGGGCCACGGCCTGCTCCAGCGGCCGCTCGCTGGGGAACAGCTCGGCGGTCCCCATCGGCAGGATGGCCAGCACACGCGACGCCCCCGCGGCGTAGTCGGCGTTCGATGCCGACCGCACACCGCCGTCGACGAAGCGGCGCCCGTCGATCGTCACGGGCGGCCAGATCCCCGGCACCGCGCAGCTCGCGGCGACGGCGTCGACGAGGTCCACCCCGGACGAGGCGTCGAAGACCTGCGGCCGGCCCGTGTGGGCTTCCACCGCCACGATCCGCACCGTCCGGGACGCGGGCCAGTCGTGGGAGGGGAGCCGCGACGCGATCACCCGTCGCCGTTCGGCCTCCGGCACGGTTTCGGCGCCGAGGGCGTACTCACCGACCGCGCGCCGCATGTCGGGGACGGAGGCGGCGCCCTGGAGCACCTCGGCGATGCCCGCGCCGAAGTCCGTCAGGTCGACCTCCGCCATGATCTCGGCCGACTGGAGTCCCGGCTCGGTCTGCCGGGCGTAGAGCTCGTCCAGGGAGAGCCCGCTGCCCAGTTGCGCCGCGACGGTCGCCCCCGCCGACGTCCCGACCAGCACCTCGGCGCCCGTCACGTCCTGCCCCGCGTCCGCGAGCCCCGCCAGCAGTCCGGTGGTCCAGGCGATCCCGGCGACGCCCCCGCCGCCGAGCACCAGTGCGTCGGTCATCTTCCGTCCTCTTCCTCGGTGTTGTCCGCGCGAGCCCTCGCCCCATCCTCTCCCATGCCGCCCGGATCCACCGGTCGCACGAGGGGCAGGGTGCCGTCGGCGACCGTGGGTGACCGGACGCTCACCGACGTCGCCCGGGGTGCCGGGTTCCCTGATCGTGGATCCCTTCGGGCGGATATACGATGAATTGCCCGGGCAGTGGGCAGCGGAGACCACCGCGGACCGAGCCGAGGACCCTGAGGGTGCCGGCTGCCGCCGCCCGACGTGACGCCGTGCGGAATGGGCCTGACCCGCCCGCCAGAGGAACGTCCGGAGTGGTGAGCATGTCCGACACACTGATGACCCCCCGGCCCTTGACGGGCCCCATGATCGGCCCGGCCTTCGGTGCCACGGCCGGCACCGCGGCCCGGCCCGCGCCCGCCCTGCACCCGCACCGCGAACGGACGGAGCCGACGCCGACGCCGGCCTGCGAGGAGAGCACCACGGCCGGCATCTCGTTCACCGAGCCCCCGGAGGTCCCGAAGGCGTGGGAGGTCGTGGCCCTGGTGGCGATCTTCGCCGTCACGCTCCTGATCGCCGTGGGGTTGTTCGCCCGGATCTTCTCGCTCTGACACCCCCGTCGGCCCCGTGGGGGGCCTCAGGTGGGGGACGGCGACGCCTCCGCACGTCCGCCGACCGCGGCGGGGGCGGGCGCGGGGGCGGCCTCCGGGCCGTCGCTCCGCGCGCCGGCGAGTGCCAGCCCCGCCTCGAGTTCGTCCAGGGCCCGCCGGGCGGTGGCGATGCGTTCGCGCAGGTGGTCGGACGTCCCGCCGTCGTGCGTGTGTTCCTGGGCCTCCCGCTCGTGCTCCAGCTGCCTGGCCTCCTCCAGCGAGCTGATCACCACGCCGATGAGCAGGTTGACCAGCACGAACGAGCCGAGCAGTACATAGGAGGCGTAGTAGAGCAGGCTCCAGCGCGAGATCTCCAGGCCGCCGCGGACCGCGTCCCCGATGCCGTCCAGGGTGATCAGCAGGAAGAGCGACAGGGAGGCTCGTCCGATGGACCCGTAGTGCTCGGGGTCGGCGTCGGCGAAGAAGACCCAGCCGGTCATGGCGTAGACGTACAGCAGCAGGGTGCCCACGAGCAGGAAACTGAACGTGCCCGGCAGGCTCTTGCCGACGGCGACGATGATGATGCGCAACTGGGGCAGGAAACGGGCCGCGCGCACGACCCGGGCCAGCCGGAGCAACCGCAGCACCGTGGCGTTCTCGCGGGCGAAGGGCAGGTACGCCAGGGTCACGACGGCCAGGTCGAAGACGTTCCACGGGTCGCGGAGGAAGTCCCGGGGGCGGTCGGCGTGCGCGCAGGCCCGTAAGAGCACCTCGGCGGTGAAGACCGCCAGGAAGCCGTGCTCCACCAGTTTCAGGGCGCCGTGCCAGCGCCCGGTGATCCCGTCGTAGGTCTCGACGCCGAGGACGGCCGCGTTCGCCAGGACGAGGACGAAGACGGTGACGCCGAACCACTCGGAGTCGACGATGCGACGGCAGCGCACGGCGAGCGCCGCTCGGCCCGGGGGAGTGGCAATGTGTTCTGCCATGTGCGTGTACCCGGTCCTCCGCTGCCGCCTGCCCTGCCGATCCGACTGAAGTCGATCTTATGCCGGGTGGGGACGCCGGAGGGGCCGCTCCGGCACGGAACTGCCGTTCGGACGTGGGCGGTTCGGCGCACGGCGCGTCGACCGGAGGGCCTGGGTCGGAAGCCGGGGGACCCGCACCGTCGCGGATCCGCCGCCGGGACGGGAATGACCGCCTCCGCCCGGCGGTTGCAGCGGGGAGCGGGTGACCGGTGGCGGGAGTACGCCTGCCTGGCGCCGTGGGGGCCGTGACAGCGGTCGGGGTCCCCGCGCGGGCGCCGGCGAGCGGCGACCGGCACCCGCCTGCTTCCCGCGCCGGTCCGGCGCCCTCCGGACCGGCGCGGGCTCCGCGTCCGGGGGATTGTCGGTGCCGGGTGGCACCGTGGAGCACATGGACGAGCTGATACGACCCAGGGTCTACGGTGCCGACGTCGACGACCCGGATCCGGGCCCGCGGCCCGGGCACGTCTACCGGGAGCTGGTCGGCGGCCCGCTGGACGGGCTGCTGCTCGACGTGACCGGCTGGACCGGGCCGCAACACCTCGCGGGTGCCGAGCTGCGCACCGACATCGGGCGTTTCGGCGCGGGCGGGCGCGCCCGGTACGCCCCGCGGGAAGGGGACCCCGTCCACTGGGACTGGTGCGGTGACAGCCGCTGACCACGCGCTCGTGCCCGGCGTCCCGGACGTCCCGTCACACAGGTGCCCACCGCGCGGGGTTGCGCATCGGCACGGGCGGAACACCGTGCTGCACCCGGGTGGAACGCGCGCGGAACCCGGGTGGGTCAGTCCGGCTCGCCGGATCACGCCGCGGGGTGTCTGATGAACACAGCGGTCCCGGGGCCCCGGAGTGGCCCCCGGCGGTCCCGGGCCGCTCCTCTCGTCGCGCGCGGCCGTGTTCGGGACCCGCCCGGCGCGGGGCGCTCCGCGGCTACGGCTTCCGGGCCATCCCGGCGGCGATGAGGCGCTCCCAGACGGTGAGTTCACGCTCGGCGTCGCCGATGCGCGCGACACCGTCGTCCGGGTCCGGGCGCCACAGCGACGCGGCGACGATGCCCGGCTCCAGGAGCTCCAGGCCGTCCAGCAGGTCCTCGATCTCCTTGTCGGTGCGCCACCGGCCGCGGCCGAAGGTCTGCTGCAGGATGCGCTCCGACTCGGCGGTCTCCGGGTTGTTGCCGGACCGGAAGTGGCTCACGAAGAAGTAGCTGCCGGAGGGCACTTGGTCCCGCCAGTAGCCGACGATGCCGGCCGGGTCCTCGTCGTCGTTGACGTGGTGGAGGATCGCGCTGAGGATGACGGCCACGGGCTCGTCGAAGTCGATCACCTCGAGGGTGTCCGAGTGGTGGCGGATGACGTCGGGCTCGCGTATGTCGGCCTGGATGACCCGCGTGTCGTCGTTCTGCTCCAGCAGCGCCCGGCCGTGGGCGAGGACGATCGGGTCGCTGTCCACGTACACCACCGTGGAGCCGGGTGCGTGCCGCTGGGCGACCTGGTGGACGTTGTCCGCGGTCGGCAGACCGCTGCCGAGGTCGACGAACTGCCGTACGCCGGTCGTGGTGGCGATCTCCCGGATCGCGCGGATCAGCGCGGCGCGGTTGGCGAAGGCGATCGCCACCGAGCCCGGCAGGTCCTTCTTGAACACGTCGCCGATCTCGCGGTCGACGGCGTAGTTGTCCTTGCCGCCGAGCAGGTAGTCGTAGACGCGCGCGATGCTTGGTCTGGTCTGGTCGACCCAGGAGACGTCGTCCGTCATGACAACCATCCTTCTCCGCGATGACGCCGGGCAACCGTCATCCTAGGGAAGATCGCGCACGGTTCACCCCCGGCGGCGGTGCTCAGTCCATCCGGTCGATGAGCCGGGTGAGGATCCGGCCGGTGTTGCGCGGCGGCTGCGACTCGGCCGCGAGCCGGTCCATGACGGTCAGGTAGTGCTCCACGTCGTCCTGCTTGTCCAGGTAGAGCGCGCTCGTCAGCTGCTCCAGGTAGACGATGTCGGGCAGGTCGGGCTCGGAGAAGCGCAGGATGGTGACGGGGCCGCCCGCGGCGGCGAGGCCGCCGATGTCGAACGGGGCGATCTGCAGCGTCACGTTGGGGAGCGCGGCGACCTTCATCAGGTGCTCCAGCTGACCGCGCATCACATCCACGCCGCCGAGCGGCCGGTGCAGACAGGCCTCGTCGAGGACGACCCACAACTGCGGCGCGTCCGGCCTGGCGAGCAGGTCCTGACGGGTCATCCGCAGGTCGACCCGGCGGCCGATCTCCCGCTCGGTCGCGCGGGGATGGCCGAGCCGGGTGACGGCCCGGGCGTACGCCTCGGTCTGCAGCAGGCCCGGCACGAACTGCACCTCGTAGGTGCGGATGGTGTGCGCGGCCTCCTCCAGGCCGATGTGCGTCTCGAACCAGCTCGGCAGGACGTCGGCGTACTGGTGCCACCAGCCGGGGTTGTTGGCCCGGCGGGCCAGCGCCAGCAGGTCGGCGCGCTCCTGCGCGTCGGTCACTCCGTACAGAGTGAGGAGGTCGGCGACGTCGCGCTCCTTGAAGCCCACCCGCCCCAGCTCCAGGCGGCTGATCTTCGCGTGTGACGCGCGGATGGCCTCGCCGGCCGCCTCGCGGCTGATCCGCCGGGACTCGCGCAGCCTGCGCAGCTGCGTTCCCAGGACGATGCGCAGCACGGTCGGTCCCCCGCGCTGCACGGCGAGCGGCGAACCGGTGGCGGGCTCGTGGCCCGGCCGGGCGGCAGTCATGTCGGATCCCCCTGAACGACTGGTTGCGGACTCAGTGTTCCATCGCGGGCGCCCTCAGTACAGGCACATCGGCACCACGGCCGTGCGTGCCGCGCCCGCCCCGTCCGTGCCCGGGGCAGCGCCCGGGACTAAAGAGGCGGCCGGGACGGTTGTCGTCGGCATGCACGGTGAGTACAAGGTGCCCGGTGGGAAGCTCGTGGTCGTGGACCTCGACGACCACGACGGGATCCTCAGCAACGTCCGCGTCGCAGGCGACTTCTTCCTCGAGCCGGACGAGGCGATCTCCGCCATCGACCGCGCCCTCGAGGGCGCTCCCGCCGACACCGACGCCGCCGGCCTCGCGACCCGGATCGAGGCCGCGCTGCCCGAGGGAACGGTCATGTACGGCCTGACCGCGGAGGGGATCGCCGTCGCCGTACGGCGGGCCCTCGCCCAGGCCACGGACTGGACCGACTACGACTGGCAGCTGATCCACGAGGGACCGCAGTCCCCGGCCCTGCACATGGCCCTCGACGAGGTTCTGACCGCGGAGGTCGCGGCCGGCCGCCGCCCGCCGACCCTTCGCGTGTGGGAATGGGGTGCCCCGGCGGTCGTGATCGGCAGCTTCCAGTCCCTCGCCAACGAGGTCGACGCGGACAACGCCGCGCGCCACGGTCTGACCGTCGTCCGGCGGATCTCGGGCGGCGGCGCGATGTTCGTGGAACCCGGGAACACCATCACCTACTCCCTCTCGGTCCCGGCCTCCCTGGTGTCGGGGCTGTCGTTCGCCGACTCCTACGCCTACCTCGACGACTGGGTCCTCGACGCCCTGGGCGACATGGGCATCAAGGCCTGGTACCAGCCGCTGAACGACATCGCGACCGAGGCCGGCAAGATCGCCGGCGCCGCGCAGAAGCGCGTGGTCGCCCCGGACGGCGGGGCGGGGGCGGTCCTGCACCACGTGACGATGTCCTACGACATCGACGCCGGCAAGATGCTGGAGGTGCTGCGCATCGGGCGGGAGAAGATGTCCGACAAGGGCACGCGCAGCGCGCAGAAGCGCGTCGACCCGCTGCGCCGCCAGACCGGGCTGCCGCGGGAGGCCGTCATCGACCGCATGATCGAGTCCTTCCGCGCCCGCTACGGCCTCACGGACGGGAGCGTCACCGGCGAGGAGCTGGGGCGCGCCGAGGAACTCGTCGCGGCGAAGTTCGGCTCCCCGGAGTGGACCGCCCGGGTGCCGTGACGCCGGGTGCGGTGGCGGCGCGTGCCGCTACCCGGCCGCGTGCCGTGATCTGCCGGGACGCAGTGGCCCCGGCGGGTGTCCCGAGCCCGTCGGTGCCACGTTGACATTACTCACTTTTGCACTGGGCAATGATATTCTGGAAGCAGGTCCCGGTGCGGAAGTCCCCGTGGAACCGCGGGGCGGGGCCGGGTTGTCGCACGCGAAGGGAGCGTGCCCGATGTACTGCTTCGACTGCCTCCTGGGCGACCGGCCCGCCACCGCGGTGGCGGTGTGCCGGCAATGCGGCGCCGGCGTCTGCGCGGAGCACGCCCGCGTCAAGGGTGTCTCCGTCGAACGTCTCGCGGCCATGGGGATGGCCACCTCCCACAAGGCGGCGCGCGAGATCACCTGCCCGACCTGCGCGGCCGCGCGGGAGAGCGCGGTGGCGGAGACGGCGCGCTTCAAGGTCACCTGACCCCGGGGCGGGCGGCGGGTCCGCCCGCCCCGCGTCGCGCCCGTTCCGGGGCGCGGCGCGCATCTGCCTCCGCTTGTGGCTTGGTCCGGGTGCCGGCTCGGGTTCGCGCGCGTCGGCTTCGGCACCCCGTTGGTGCGCCCGGCCGCGTCCCCCCGTCGCCGTGAGGCTCAGCGCACGGCCCGGAAGTCCTGCCGGTCGGTCCGGGTGCCCGGACGCGACTCCGTGCGGACGCCCTGTCCCGCGAGCGGGGCACGCCACAGCGGGACGACGACCAGGGTGCCGTCCGTGCTACCACCAGTGCCGCCCGAAGAGGGGAGCGGGCCGTTCATTTCTGCCTCCGGTTCCGTTGTGATCGAACGCAGGGAGACAACCGGAAGTCATCCTTCCGGTATTCCGGTGAACAGCGGTGGGGAAGGTCACAGGAATGCGCCGGGCGTCGGAGCGGTGTCCCCGCATGGGCGGCGGCGGGAATCCGGACGCTTTTCCCGTGTGGGCAGTGCTATGTGACGGCGCGTTCGTTATCGCTGGTCCGGCGTGGTGAGGCCAGGTTGAATTTGACAGGACGCGTCGTCCCGTGTCCACGGGCAGACGGCTTCCCCGCACCGTCCGGGGTGATTTCCGGAACGAAATTCCCGGCAGACCCGCCGCGGGCTTCCCGGGCACTGAACTCACTGTTTTCGGCCGCCGCCGCCCCGAGGCGCCGATTCCCGATCGGCTCACCCACGCCGCCCCGGCCGCCCCGCGCGCCCCCGACGGCGCGTCCCGTCAGGGACGTGCGGCGACGGCGTCCTCCGACGTGGCGGACGCGGCCGCGTGCCGGGAGGGCAGCAGCCGTGCGGCCAGATCTTATGCGGGCAAGATGGTCTGTCAAGCAGACTATATGTCGTACCGAAGTGAATTAGGGTGTGTTCGTGACGTCACAGCGCAGCCTCGGTGCGGAGGCCCCGGAGCCCGGCGCTTCCGGCGTGTCCGGTCCGTCCGGCCCGTCCGGTTCATCGGTCCCGTCCGGCCTGGACGACGACTTCGGCCTCGCCATCGGTGCGGTCTTCCGTGCGTACGCCAAGGCGGTCGACGCCGCCGTCGGCGACATCCCGGGCGGCCCGCGCGGCTACTTCGTGCTCGCGGCCGCGGCCGCCGGCGAGGCGGGCAGCCAGAAGTCCCTCGCCGAACGCCTCGGCGTCGACCGGACGGTGATGACCTACCTCCTGGACGACCTGGAGGCCGCCGGTCTCGTGGAGCGCAGGCCGGACCCCGCCGACCGCAGGAGCCGGCACGTGTTCGCCACCGAACGCGGCGCCGGGCACTGGGAGGAACTGCGCGCCCGCGTGGGTCTGGTCGAGCGGCACCTGCTCGGCGTCCTGCCGGAGGAGTCGCGCGAGGCGTTCCGCGGCATGCTGTGCACCCTCGCCCGTCATGTGACCGGGCGCGACGCGATGACCGACCCGTGCCAGGTCGTCGTCGAGTTCGGGATCGCCGAAGAGGCGCCCCGCCCGTCCCGTTCGCCCCGCCGCGGACGGCGCGGCTCCGCGAACTGACCGCCGGGGGTGCCGTGGAGGCACCCCCGCGCTTCCCGCAGCCCCGGCCGCACCGCCGGCGACCTCGCGTGCTGGGGCACGGCCACGGTCCCACTCCACGTCCGCCCCGAGCCGGCCGAGGAATACGTGGGTCCACAGATGTGCTGTCTTTTATATTATTTGCGAGGCAGATAAGCTGCTCGACAGCAGAACCAGAGGAACGACGTCATGCCCGACCACGGTCACGAACTCCTGCTCGGCACCTTCATCACCCCGACCGCCCACGACCCCGGGCAGGCCGTGGCCCTGGCCGAACTCACCGAAGCCGCGGGCCTGGACGTCGCGACGTTCCAGGACCACCCCTACAACCCGGACTTCCTCGACACCTACACGCTCATGACCTGGGTCGCGGCGCGGACGAGCCGCCTGCGCGTCGCGGCGAACGTCACGAACCTGCCGCTGCGCCCTCCCGCGATGCTCGCCCGCACGGCGGCCGGCCTGGACCTGCTGTCCGGGGGACGCTTCGAACTCGGCCTCGGAGCGGGCGCGTTCCCCGACGCCGTGCACGCCATGGGCGGCCGGCGCCTGACGCCGGGCCAGGGCGTGGAGGCGCTGGAGGAGGCCCTGGACGTCATCCGCGGCGTCTGGGCCGACGACACCCCCGGACCGCTGCGCCACGAGGGCCGGTACCACTCCGTCCCCGGGATGAAGCGCGGCCCGCGTCCCGCCCACGACATCGGGGTCTGGCTCGGCGCGTACAAGCCTCGGATGCTGCGCCTGACCGGCCGCAAGGCCGACGGTTGGCTGCCCACGCTCGAATACCTGCGGAGCCCCGGGACGGCCGAGGCCGGCAGGACGATCGACGAGGCCGCCCTCGCGGCGGGCCGCGACCCCGGCGAGATCCGGCGCCTGCTCAACATCCTCCGGGTGGACTTCTCCCCGGTCCGGCGCGGCCACCTCCAGGGGCCTCCCGCGCAGTGGGTCGAGGAACTGCTCCCGCTCGTCGTGGAGGACGGCTTCTCGGGGTTCTTCATCGGCGGGGACGACCCACGCGTGATCCGCACCTTCGGCGAGGAGGTGGCGCCCGCCCTGCGCGAGGCCGTCGCACGCGAACGGGCGGCCGCCGGTACGAGCACCGCCCCGCGCCGCCCGGCGGCCGTGCTCGCCGCCCGGCACGGCACCCTGGACTACGACGCCCTCCCGGATTCCCTGGCCGGGAAGGCCGTCGAGCCCGGCGACCGCGGCTACGAGGACGTGCGGCACACCTACACCCGCACCGGATCGCCCGCCCTCGTCGTCCGCGCCGAGAACGCCGACGACGTCGTGGCGGCCCTCGGCTACGCACGCGCCCAGCACGCGTCCGTCGCGGTGCGCAGCGGCGGCCACGGCATCAGCGGCCGGTCGACGAACGACGGCGGGGTCGTCATCGACCTCTCCCGGATGAACGCGGTCGAGGTGCTCGACCCGTCCACCGGACGCGTCCGCGTGGAGCCCGGCGCGCGGTGGGGGGACGTCGCGCGCGCACTCGCCCCGTACGGACTGGCCATGAGCTCCGGCGACTACGGCGACGTGGGCGTCGGCGGGCTCGCCACCGCCGGCGGCATCGGCTACCTGGCCCGCAAGCACGGCCTCACCGTCGACCACGTCACCGCGGCCGAGATCGTCGTCGCCGACGGCCGCAGGCTCCGCGTGGACGCCGCCCACCACCCCGGCCTGTTCTGGGCGGTACGCGGCGCGGGCGGCAACTTCGGCATCGTGACGGCCTTCGAGCTGCAGGCCTACGAGGTCGAGGACGTCGCCTACGCCACGCTGGTCGTCGACGCCACCGACACCGCGGACTTCCTGATGGAATGGGGCCGCCTGGTCGAGGCCGCCCCGCGGGAGATCAGCAGCTTCCTGTCCCTCTTCCCCGGACGGCGCGGCGCCCCGGTGACCGCGCGGATCACGCTGGTGTACGCGGGGGACGACGTCGAGGAGGCGCAGAAGGCCCTCACGCCCTTCCTGTCCACCGGGCCGGTCCTCGACCAGCAGGCGCAACTCGCCCCGTACCACGCGATCGTGGCACCCCCCGGGAACCGGCACCGCGGGCAGGGCCTGGAGGACACGCGCAGCGGACTGCTCCCGCACATGACCCGCGAGGCCGCGGAGACCGTCGAGGCGATGATGAGGTCCGGCGACCTCCTGATCATGCAGTTCCGGTCGATGGGCGGCGCCGTGCACGACGTCCCCGCGGACGCCATGGCCTGGTCGCACCGCACGCAGGAGTTCTCCGTCCTCGGCGCCACCGCCCCGGACCTCGTCCCGCGCATGAACGCCCAGTGGGCCCGGCTGCGGCCGCACCTGGACGGCATCTACCTGAGCTTCGAGACGGACACCGACCCGGCCCGCCTGACGGACGCCTTCCCCGAGCCGGCGCTCACCCGGCTGCGCCGGCTCAAGGCCGAGTGGGACCCGCAGAACGTCTTCGACCGCAACTTCCCGATTCCGCCCGCTACTTCGCCCGAGGACGACGCCGCCGAGCGGTAGGGACGCGGCCCGCGCCGCCCCCGTACGACGGCTCCGGAGGATCCTCTCCACTTGGTAAACTGGGCCCATGGCAGCGACCGAGAGCCCCCGATCCGCCGAACGGGGACTGCGTGCGGACGCCGCGCGCAACAGGCGGCGGATCGTGGTGGCCGCGCGCCAGATCTTCGAGGAACGCGGCCTGGACGCGCCGCTGGACGAGGTCGCCGAGCGCGCCGGTGTCGGCGCGGGCACGCTCTACCGGCGCTTCCCCTCGCGCGAGGAACTCGTCGAGGCGGCCTTCGAGGAAGAGCTGGCGCGGGTCGGCGCCATCGCCGAGGAGGCGCTGCTCTGCGAGGACCCGTGGACCGGCTTCAGCACGTTCGTCGAGCGGCTGTGCGCCGCCATGGCGGCCGACCGCGGCATCAGCGACCTGCTCGTCCTCAGGCTCCCCAACTCGCCGGTGGCTGCGGGCTCCTGCGAACGCCAGAGCCGGGCCCTGGCCGAACTCGTCCGCCGGGCCCAGGAGGCGGGAGCCCTGCGCGAGGACGTCGTCCCGGAGGACGTCCTGCTCTTCCTCATGGCCAACGCCGGGGTCGTCGAGGTGACCCGGGGCGCCGCGCCGCACGCCTGGCGGCGCCTGGTGGCCTTCCTGCTGGAGGCCTGCCGGCCGGTCCACACCGGCCCCCTGCCGGCCGCGCCGACCCCGCTCCAGACCCGGCGCGCCCTGCTGGGGAACGCCGAGGCCAAGGGCCTGCGGGCGCCGGACCGCGGGCGGCACGGCCTCAACTGACCGCCGTGCCCGCGGGCGCGTGCGCTGTTAGCTGCGTCACGGTGGAAATAAGCGGAGAGCCAAGTCCGGTTGCCTGATCGGAAGACGATGTCGACGCGCCGCCGTGGCGACGCGGACCCGGCTGATCAGGAGACCGCCGTGAACCCACCACCCTCCGCGAGAGACGGCTGGACGGCGCTGGGGCAGGACGCGGCACACGTGCTCGACCGGATCCACTCCGTGGCCCCCTGGCCCCTGATGGCGGTGACGCTGCTGTGGCTGGCCCACCGGCACCCCGCGGTCTACGTCCGCGTCGCCGTGGCGCTCCTGCTGTCCAGCGGTGCCGGGCTCGCGCTCTCCGCGTCGATGGGGCGGGTGCCGGTGCGCGGGACGTCCCCGGCCCGTGACTACCTGGCGGACTACTTCGCGCTGCCCGGTGCGGGAGCCGGCTGGTACCTCCTGACGGCGTTCGCGGTCGTCGCCACCGTGCCGGCCGCCTGGGCGCGGATCGCCGTCGCGGCGGTGGCCCTCTCCTCGGTGGCCGCGGCCGTGGCCACCGCCGACGACCCGGTGGCCGGCGCCCTCCTGGCCGCGGGCGTGCCGGTGCTCGCCTGGTTCACCGCACGCCTCCTGCCCCACCGGCGGCGCTCACCAGGCTCCGCACCCGACGCGGCCCCGCTGCGGCAGGCGGGCTGACGGCCGTGCACGTGGACGGTCTGATCGAGGCGGCCGGTTGGTGGACGTACATCGTCGTGTTCGCCGTGACGGCGGGGGAGACCAGCGCGTTCGTCGGACTGCTGCTCCCCGGCGAGACGGTCATCCTCCTGGCGTCCGCCGTCGCCGGCCGCGGTGACCTGGACCCCCTGCTCCTGGCCGCCGCCGTGGTCACCGGCGGCATGGCCGGGGACAGCCTCGGTTACGCACTGGGGCGGCACTGCGAGCGACACCCCGGCACCCGGCTCCACCGCATACGGCCCGACAGCCGGGTCGGACGCGCCCAGCACTTCCTGGTCCGGCACGGCGGCGCGGCCGTGTTCACGGGCCGGTTCGTCGGCTTCGTCCGCACCTTCCTGCCGTTCGTCGCGGGGGCGTCCGGCATGCCGTACCGCCGTTTCTTCCTCTACAGCAGCGCCGCGTCGCTGGTCTGGGGCGTCGGCAACGTGCTGCTCGGCTACTTCGCCGGTGCGGCCGCCACCGAACTGCTGCACCGCGCCGGGCTCTTCGCGATCCCCGTGCTCGTCGCCGCGGCCGCGGGCGCGCTGGTCCTCACCCGCCTCCTGTCCCGGCGCCGCCACGGGACGGCGCGGGCCGCGTCGCGCGTCGTGGCGAAGGGCGGAACCGCCCGACGCACGCCGGAACAGGCCGCGACGGACGCCTACACCGCCGCCCGCGAGTCCTGACCCCCGGCCCGGTGACCCGGCCCGGGCGACCGCCCGGTATTCGTTCGCCCGGCGTTTCCCCGGCCGCGTACGGTCAGGGCATGACGAGGACGACACCGGCCAGACCAGTGTCCGTGGAAGCGGTGTTCCCCGAACTGGCCGCCCACCGGGGTCGTACGACCCGGCTGCACCCCAGGCCGGGGCGGCCCGGCCGGCACGACAGCCATGTCGGCGGGCCCATGCTGTGGCCCGAGGGCGAACCCTGGCCGGTCTGCCCCGAACCGCACCGGCCCGAGACGAAGGGCTACGCGCCGGAGGACATCCGCAGGGCCCGCGCTGCGGACACGTGGCCGCCGCAGCGGCCGTGGCCCGGCACGGCAGCTCCCGGCGAGGACGGACCGGTGCCCTTCGTGGGACTCGCCCAGATCTTCCGC
The DNA here is from genome assembly GCF_042956445.1 of Streptomyces sp. NPDC008238. Classification (NCBI taxonomy): domain Bacteria; kingdom Bacillati; phylum Actinomycetota; class Actinomycetes; order Kitasatosporales; family Streptomycetaceae; genus Streptomyces; species Streptomyces sp. NPDC008238. The sequence continues at coordinate 746,640 of NZ_JBIBGK010000001.1, forward strand.
CGGGACGTCCCCGCTCTGGCCTCCGGCCCCGGCGGCGCGGATCTCGTACAGCTGTTCCGCTGTCCCTTCACCCACGGCCCGTACCTGGAACGCCGCTACCACCTGCGGTGGCGGCGCTCCGCGGAGGCCGAGCGCGCCGGACAGCACCTGTCCACCGCCCCCGAAGTGCCGCTTCTGCCGTGGGAACACGAACTCCCCGAACCCTGCGTCCTGCACCCCGAGGAGGTGGACACCTATCCCTGGGCGGAGGGCGACGCCCTTCCCGCCGCGCTGATCGCGCGCATCGACGCGTGGGACGACGCCCAGGTGCCGGAAGGCGGCCGCGACGCCCTCAGTTACCAGTCCGACCTGTCCGTACCACCCGGCTGGCGTGTCGGCGGCTTTCCCAGCTGGGCGTCGACGGGCCCGATGACCGTCGACTGCGGGTCCTGCGCGGCCCCGATGCGGTTGCTGCTGACCGCCGCGGGTCACGAGACAGACGCCGCCCCGCACAGCTGGGTGCCGCTGGAGGACCGCGACCCGGCGACGCACGGGACGGGCCCGATCCGCGGCGGACGGGCCGTCGCGAGTCCCACCCGGCTCCGCTTCGGCCGTGACCGGGACCTCCACGTGTTCATCTGTCCGGCCGGCCCAGCGCACCCGCCCCGGTGGGTGCTCAGCTAGCGCCGTGACGGGCAACAGCCGCCCCACGGCGACGGGGTGACGGCGCCACCGCCGGCGGACACGGCTCGGTGCGGCACGACGACTTCCCTCGTCCCGGGCCTCGTCCTCAGCTCGTGGCTCGCCCCCGTCGCGCGACGGCGCTAGGCTCCGCGGGTGCCCGAGACGGAGATCGTGACAGCCGGCGAGCGCCTCGACCTTCGTGCGGAGGCGAGGGCCGCACTCTGGGGCGGGTGGCCGGAGTTCATCCTGCACGCGCCGTCCTCGGCGGAGTACCGGCGCCGGGCGCTGGAGTACTTCCCGCGGTTCGACGTGCTGCTGCTGGACGGCGGTGAGGTGGTGGCCGGCGGGGCGGGGGTCCCGCTGCGCTGGGACGGCGAGGCCGGGACGCTGCCGGGCGGTTACGACGGCGCCCTGGCCTCGGCGGTGACCGGGCACGAGGCCCGCGCGGTGCCGGACACCCTCTGCGTCATGGTCGCGGCCGTCCGTCCGGACCGCCTCGGGGGCGGGCTCGCCGGCGAGGTGCTCACCGCACTGCGCGAGCGCGCCGTGGAGGCCGGACTGCGGCGTGTGATCGCACCGGTACGGCCCACCCTCAAGGCGCGCTACCCGCTGGTGGGGATGGAGGACTTCGCCGGCTGGACGCGCCCCGACGGGCTGCACCTGGACCCCTGGATCCGCACCCATCAACGGCTCGGGGCCACCGTCCTCGCGCCCGCGCCGCGCTCCATGGTGATCCCCGGCACCGTGGCCGAGTGGGAGGCCTGGGCGGACATGGTCTTCCCGCGCACCGGCGGTTACGTCGTGCCGGGCGCGCTCGACCTCGTGGAGATCGACCGCGAGCGGGACCTGGGCGTCTACGCCGAGTCCAACCTGTGGATGCGGCACCTGTAGCCGCCCCGGGGCGGCCGGCTCAGGCGGCGCTGACGAGGTCGTCGCGGCCGAACAGCGGCGCGTAGTCGCAGGGCAGCTGGTGCAGGACGCGCGTGGTCAGGTCGCGGCCGGCCAGCCGGGCCACCACGGCCAGCACGGTGCAGCTGTCCCAGCGGGCCGTGGCCGGGGTCCCGCCGGTGCGGGCGGCCAGGTCCTCGACGAAGGCTCCGCAGGTGATGGGCCGGATCTCCGGGATCTCGGCGGTGAAGACCAGGGCCGCCTCGACGGGCAGGCACGCGGCCAGGGCGACGCGTTCGTCGCCGATGAGCCGCCTGCCCAGGGCGGCGAGCACCGCCCGCACGGCCTCCTCGGCCCGTTCCCGGGTCGGGTAGACGCCGTCGTACCGCACCCGCTCCAGCATGTGGTCGAACGTCATGGACGCCGTGGGCCGACCCGTTCGGGGCTGGGGGGACATCGGTGGACCTCCGCTGTGGGTGTGCGTGCCGGCCGGTGGGCCCGGCCGTTCGCGCCCCGTCTACCCCCGAAAGCGCGGAGTATGACCGACGGCCCGCCACCCGGACGGCAGGACCGCACCGTCATGGAGCGGACCGGGCTCCTCCACCATCGGATTCCCGCCGAATGTCTTGACTTGTACACTACAAAACCGTACATTCCGCCTGCCCGCCCGCTCCGGACGGGCATCGGGTCGTCGACCTTGGGGGGTTCCGCATGCACTGGTACCTGGACGTGCTCAGGAAGTACGCCGTCTTCGGCGGGCGCGCGCGCCGCACCGAGTACTGGATGTTCGCGCTGGTCAACCTGGTGATCAGCATCGTGCTGCTGTTCGTCGGCCGCGCCATCGGCTTCGACTACCTGCAGTCGGTCTACGCGCTCGCGGTGCTCCTGCCCACGCTCGGCGTCTCCGTCCGCCGCCTGCACGACACCGGTCGTTCCGGTTGGTGGCTGCTGATCGGCCTCGTGCCGTTCCTCGGCGCGATCGTCCTGCTGGTCTTCTTCTGCATCGAGGGCGGGCCCTCGGAGAACGAGTACGGCGCGAACCCGAAGTTCAGCGGCGCGCCCGCCTGATCGCCGCGCGCCCCGCGTGGACCCGCTCCCGGCCCGCCCGGCCGGGAGCGGGTCCCCGCCGCCCGGGACGTGCGGTGTTTGATTCGCCGGTCGGGGGGTGTGGGGGGATGCTGGTGTATATGGGTACGCGTGTTCCTGCGGGGTCGGTGGCTCGGTCGGATCTGCCCGCGTGGTCGCCGATGCTGGCGGTGGCGGGTCCGTTGCCGGGGGCGGAGGTGGAGGCGGAGTACGGGTTCGAGCCGTTGTTCAACGGGGCGCGGGTGCTGGTGTATCTGCCGGGGGACGGGCAGGTGCGGTTGGTGTCGGGGATCGGGCAGGACGTGACGGGGGGGTATCCGGAGTTGCGGGGGTTGGCGGGGGTGTTGCCGCCGGGTCTGGTGGGGGTGCTGGACGGGGAGGTGGTGGCGTTGGGGAAGCACGGTGGGGTGTCGGTGGAGCGGTTGCAGCGGCGGATGAGTCTGCGGCATCCGGCGGCGGTGGCGGAGGCCGCGGAGGCGATGCCGGTGCGGTTGGTGGTGTACGACATCCTGTACTTGGGGGAGCCGGTGTTGCATGCGCCGTATACGGCGCGGCGGGCGTTGCTGGATGATCTGGGGGTGTCGGGGGAGCGGGTGGTGGTGCCGCCGTACTGGCCGGCGATGGCGAGTGAGGCGTTGCACTACATCCGGCAGGAGGGGTACGACGGGGTGGTGGCGAAGCGGTTGACCAGTACGTATCTGCCCGGTCGCCGCAGCCGTGACTGGATCAAGGTCAAGAACCTGCACGCCGACGGCTCCTGACGCCGACGGCCCCCTGACATCGACCGGACCCGGACCCCAACCCGTGGCCGCCGGGCCCGGGGCGCGCCACGCACCGTCCGGGCCCGGCGGCCGCACAGTCACCGCCTGCGGGTGACCGTCTTGTGCTCGACGTAGCCGGTCAGGCCGACCGCGCCGTACTCGCGGCCGACGCCGCTCGCCTTGTAGCCGCCGAACGGGCCGTCGAAGCTCATCGGGGAGCCGTTGAGGGTGACGGTCCCGGTGCGCAGCCGGCGTGCGACGGCCAGCGCGCGCTCGGGGTTCGCGCTCCATACGCCGCCGGACAGGCCGTAGTCGGAGTCGTTGGCGATCCGCACGGCCTCGTCCTCGTCGTCGTAGGCGATCACGACCAGCACGGGGCCGAAGATCTCCTCCTGGGCGATGCGCATGCCGTTGTCGACGTCCGCGAACACGGTGGGCGTGACGTAGTGGCCCTTCTCCAGACCGGCCGGCACCTCGGGACCGCCGGTGACCAGGCGGGCGCCCTCCTCGATGCCCAGCTTGATGTAGTCGATCACGCGCTGCTGCTGGTCGCGGCGGATCATGGGCCCGATGAAGGTGTCCGGCTCCGAGGGGTCGCCGACCTTCAGCGACTCCACCATCTCCTTGAGGGCCGTGACGACCTCCTCGTAGCGGCTGCGCGGAGCCAGGATCCGGGTCTGCAGGATGCAGGCCTCGCCGTTGTTCGCCAGCGAACCGAAGCGCAGCCCCTGCATCACGGCGGACAGGTCGGCGTCCTCCAGGACGACGGCCGCGGACTTGCCGCCCAGTTCGAGGCTGACCCGCTTGAGCTGCTCGCCGGCGATCGAGGCGATGCGCCGCCCGGCGCGGGTCGACCCCGTGAAGGCGATCTTGTCGACGTCCGGGTGGGAGACGAGGTGCTCGCTGGTCTCCCGGTCCGCGGGGAGCACGCTGAGCACGCCGTCCGGGAGCCCCGCCTCATGGAAGAGGTCCGCCAGCAGCATCATGCTCAGCGAGTTCTCCGGGGAGACCTTCAGCACCACGGTGTTGCCCGCCAGCAGGGCCGGGGTCAGCTTGGCCGTGGCCGCGGAGAAGGGCGAGTTCCAGGGGATGACCGCGGCGACCACGCCGACGGGCTCGCGCCTGACGACGGTGTCGAAGTCCACCGAGGGGTCGGAGGGGGCGAGGACCTCCTCCCAGCCGAGCTCCGCGGCGGCCTTGAGGTAGGCCTCGACCTGACGGGTCAGGAACGGCTGGCCGGCCTTGGTGAACCAGCCCGCCGAACCGTTCTCGGCGGAGATGGCCGCCGCGATCTCGTCGGCACGGGCCTCGCGCAGCGCGTTGACCCGGCGGATCACCTCCTGCCGCTCCTTGGGGTCGGTGCGCGGCCACGGTCCGTGGTCGAAGGCCTCGCGCGCCGCGGCGACGGCCGCGTCCACGTCCGCGTCGGCCGCCTGGGCCACCCGGCCGAGGAGCGACTGGTCGTGCGGGGAACGGATGTCGAGGAGGAGGTCCGGGTCACTGGGGGTCACCCAGGAGCCGCCGATGTAGAGCATGTCGCGAACGTTCATCAGTCACGTCTTCCGGTACGAGGGGCGAGGTACGAGGGGCGAGGGGTCGGGACGGAGGGGGAGGGCGGGCAGGGTCGCGGGGTCACGCGGACAGGGGTGCGGCGGGGTGGTCCGTGGAGCGGCTGACATGCGCCCACGCCCTGGCCTCCGTGAGCCGCGCCTCCTCCGCGCCCAGCGCGATCTCCAGGGCGTCGCTGCCGAGCAGCAGGCGGCGCGGGGGCTCCTCGGCGCCGACGACGTCGACGATCGCGCGGGCCATGCGGGCCGGGTCGCCCGGCTCGTGGCCGCTGTAGGCCGTGAAGCGCTCCTGCCACCGGCCGACGGTCTGCTCGTAGTCGGCGCCGATCGGGCCCGAGGTCAGCGCGGCGCCCGCGGCCCAGCCGGTGCGGATGCCGCCCGGCTCCACGATGGTCACCTTGATGCCGAGCGGGGCCACCTCGTTCGCCAGCACCTCGGAGAAGCCCGCGACCGCGAACTTGGCGGTCTGGTAGGCGCTGAGGCCCGGCGTGCCGCCGACGCGGCCGCCGATGGAGGAGATCTGCACGAAGTGTCCCGAACGCCGGCCGCGCAGTACGGGCAGCGCCGCCCGCGTCACGTTGACGACGCCGAAGAGGTTCGCCTCGACCTGTGCCCGGAACTCGTCCTCCGGGAAGTCCTCCACCGTGCCGTTGGTGGCGTAGCCCGCGTTGTTGACCACGACGTCGAGGCCGCCGAAGCGCTCGACCACCGCCGCGACCACGTCCCGTGCCTGCGAGGGCGAGGTGATGTCCAGGGCGAGGCTCTGGAGCCGCCCGGGGTGTGCCTCCGCCAGGTCCGCCAGCGCCTCCGGCCTGCGCGAGGTCACCGCGACCCGGTCGCCCGCCTCCAGGGCCGCGACGGCGAGGGCCCTGCCGAGGCCCTGCGAACCACCGGTGATCAGCCAGGTACGTGCCATGGAAGGTTCCTCCTGTCCTGTGACGAGCGCTCCCGGGCCGATGGGCGGAACCGGGATCACTGTGGAAGCTCGTCGAGTAACTGCAACACCAATGTAGCACTATCAATTCCGGATGCAGCGGTCGTGAGGGTGATGTACGTCTAACTGCGACTCGCTGTTACGATGGCGCCATCATGAGAGCCGATGCCGCACGAAACCTCGCCGTGGTCCTGCGCACCGGGGCCCGGCTGCTGGCCGAGGACCCGGGCACCTCGATGTCCGCCATCGCCACCGCGGCGGGGGTGGACCGGACGACCGTCCACCGCCGCTTCGCCACGCGCGAGGCCCTGCTCAACGCCGTCTTCCACGCGAAGCTCGACTCGGCGGAACGCGTCCTCGACGATGCGCGGCTCACCGAGGCGCCCGTGCCCGTCGCCCTGCACCGCTACGTGGAGGGGATCGTCCCCGTCAGCCGCGAGTGGCCCGTCGACACACGCCGCATGATGCAGCAGGACCCCGACGCCGACCGCCGGCGCGCGGAGCAGAGCGCGCGACTGGACGACTTCCTGCGGCGCGCCGCGGACGAGGGCCATCTGCGGACCGAGGCCTCCCCGGAGTGGGTGAGGGCGGTCCTCGACCAGCTGGTGGACTCCGTCGCCCACCGCTTCCCCGAGGTGGAACCCCCGCGGGCGGCGGACCTCGTGGTGGACGCCTTCCTCAACGGCTTCGGGCGGTCCTGACCCCGTCGGCCCTCGGGGAGCCGGCCGTCCGGCCGGTCATTGCAGGGGCGGCACCGCGTCGATGTCGAACGGTTCCGGCGACGGCGCGACGGCCTCGGGGTCCGGGAGCTGCTGCGCCGTCCAGATGCACTTGCCGTTCGGGGTGTAGCGGGTGCCCCACCGCTGGGACAGGGACGCGACGAGCTGCAGCCCCCGCCCGCCCTCGTCCGTCTCGGACGCGTGGCGGATGCGGGGCATCGTCAGGCTGTCGTCGGAGACCTCGCAGACCAGGTCGATGTCCCGCAGCAGCCGCAGCGTCATCGGGCCCCTGCCGTGGCGCACGACGTTCCCCACCAGCTCGCTGGCGAGCAGCTCCGTCGTCGGCGTCAGCTCCTCCAGGCCCCAGGTGGCCAGTTGCTCCCGTACGAGCCGGCGGGCCGTCCCCGCCGCCCGCGGGTCCTCGGGCAGCGGCCAGCAGGCGATCCGCTCGGTGGCGAGCGCGTGGACGCGGGCCACCAGGAGCGCGATGTCGTCGCTGGTGGTCCGCCCGATGGGGAGCAGTCCCGAGATGAGGGTGTCGCAGAGCGCGCCCAGGTCGGTGGCGTCGGCGGCGGTCAGCAGCCGCGCGAGGTCGCCCAGGCCCTCGTCGATCTCGCGCTCGGAGGACTCGACCAGCCCGTCGGTGAAGAGCACGAGCAGGCTCTCCTCCGGGACCTGCAGCTCGACGCTCTCGAACGGCTGCTCCGCGGCGCCCAGGGGAGGGTTCGGCGCGGCCTTGGGGAAGCGCACGGTCCCGTCGGGATGGACGACCGCGGGCGGGGGGTGCCCGGCGCGGGTGACGGAACACGTGCCGGTGGTCGAGTCGTAGAGGACGTACAGGCAGGTGGCGTAGGAGTCCGCGCCGAGCCCGCCGACGATGTCGTTGAGGTGTCCCATGATCTCGTCGGGCGGCAGTTCGAGCCCCGCCAGCGTGTGGACCGCCGTGCGCAGACGTCCCATGGTGACCGCCTCGGACAGGCCGTGGCCCATCACGTCGCCGATGACGAAGGCGACCCGGCCCGCGGACAGCGGGATCACGTCGTACCAGTCGCCCCCGACGTCCGCGCCCTGCTCGGTCGGCAGGTAGCGGGCGGCGAGGGTGCACGACGGCAGCCCGGGCAGTTGCTGGGGGAGCAGGGCGCTCTGCAGTTCCCGGGACCGGGTGTGCTCGGCGTCGTACAGCCGCGCGCGTTCCAGGGCGTGGGCGACCAGGGCGCTGATGGCGCTCAGCAGGGTGCGCTCCTCGTCCGTCAGACGCCGCGGCCGGTCGAAGGCGAGCACGCAGACCCCGAAGGTGAGCCCGGAGGCGCTCAGCGGCAGGAAGGCCCACGATCCCTTCCCCGTCAGGTGCGGGCGGTCCGCCATCGCCGGGTAGCGGGCCGCGTACTCCTCCGCGGAGGAGACGAACACCGGCCCGCTGGTCGAGATCGCTTCCCACACCGGGTCGTTGGCGCCCCGGGGACGGCCGTGGAGGTTGTCGAGGAAGGACTGGGGGTAGCCGACCGACCCCACGTTGTAGGCCCTGCCGTCCTCCAGGGCCTGCACCAGCAGCCCGGTGGCGGCGAACGGCGGCAGCACGCGCTGGGCGACGGCGTCCACCACGTCGCGCGAGGTCGTCGCCTTGGCGAGGGCCGCGGTGAGCTCCGCGATCCTGGTCGCGCGTTCACCGGCGGCGCGCTCGGCGGCGGCGCGTTCGGCCTCGTGCCTGCGCCGCTCGGTGACGTCGGTGAAGTAGAGGGTCACCCCGTCCGGCAGCGGCACCAGCCGGACCTGGTAGCAGGAGCCCGTGTCCGGCATCCGGACGTCGAAGCTGGTGGGCACCGCCTTGGCCGCGGCCTCGCGGCAGCGGGACTCCAGCCCGGGGATCTGCCGGAGCGACGGCAGCGTCCAGAGCACCCGGCCGAACAACTCCTCCTCGGAGGAGCCGAGCACGTCCTCCGCCTCCAGGTTGACGAAGGTGATGCGCCAGTCCTCGTCCGCGGAGAGGAAGCCGTCGCTCATGTACCGCAGGGCGCGGCTCAGCGCGTCGCGCGCGGACCGCGACTCGTTGCTCTCCCACGCCGTACCGATCATCCGGTACGGCTCGCCGCGGTCGTCCAGGACGACCTTGGCGCGGGTCTCCGTCCACCCGTAGCTGCCGTCGGGGCGGCGCACCCGGTACTCGGCCTCGAATATCCCGCGGTCCCGGATCGCCTTCTCCGCGGCGGCGAGCGTCCACCGCAGGTCGTCGGGGTGGACGACCTTCATCCAGCTCTCGACCCGGGGCACGAAGTCGGCGGGAGCGGTGCCGTAGACGGCCATCGCCGCGTCGTCCCAGGCGAGTTCGCCGGTGCGGATGTTCCAGTCCCACGTGCCCACCTCGACGGCCTTCAGGGCCTGCCGCAGCCGGCTGCCGCTGGGCTCCTCGTGCGTGGGGCGGGTCGGGGGCGGGGCCTGGTCCACCCGCTCCTGCGCCCAGGCGGTCACCGCCTCGAGGAACCGCCACTGCTCCTCCGTGGGCTCCCCGCCCGTACCGGTCACGACGGTCAGCGACCCCACGGAACTCACGCCGTCCGACAGCGCCACGGACGCCAGCCCCGTGCCGGGCCAGCCCTTCCCCGCCTCCGCCCCGGGGCGGACGGCGCCGGCCGGCCCGTCGGCGGCCCACACGCGGCCGCACCGGCGCACCGCGCGGGCGGGGACCGCCGGGCTCTCCTGGTCGATGATCTCCCAGGGACGTACGGCCCCCGGTGACAGGCCGACCGTGGACACCAGACGCAGCGCCGACATCGGCCCGCACAGGTGGACCGTGCCACCCAGCCCGTTCAACTCGGCGACCGCGTGCTGCAGCGCCAGCCGGAGCACCTCGCCCTCGGCGATGCCCTTCTCCACAGCGGCGAGCAGCGCCAATCGGTCGTTCACCATGTAAATGTACATTTCGTGAGGAAAGTAAGCAGGCGAGGGGGGCCTTACCCGACGCCCGGGGCCCGCCCGGGTTCCGGGGCGCCGCCGGACCCGGGGCCGTCGCCCGGTTCCTCCTGGAGGTGCAGGAGGAAGAGCGCGTTCAGCACGTCGTCCGACATGCCGGCCAGGACGGCCTCCGGCGTGGTGGCCATCGCGTGGGCGAGGTCGTCCACCAGGTGTGCCAGACCGTCGATGCCGGACTCCTGCCCGCGCGGGGCGGGGACGGGGGCCGGGCCGGGGTCCGCCGGGCGGTGGCGGTCACCGGCGTCGCGATGGGTGGTGGTCGTCTGGTTGCTCATGCGCATCTTCCGAACGGGCGGGGGCCGCCGCGGCGGGAGGCCGTGGGAGGGGTTCCTGACACGGCCAAGGCTGCGTCAACGCGGCCGGGCCTGCCACGGAACGCTGTTCCTATGCCTACCGGTACCAGGCCGGGCGAGGGGGCGTGTCCCGCCCGTCCCCGGGCGGGACACGACCGGGCGTCAGGCGGCCCCGACGCGCCGCGCGACCTCCTTGCCCTTGGTGGTCGCGTCCTCCAGCGCCCGGGCCCACGAGGCCTCGGCCAGCGGGACGAGCTCGGCCATGGCCGGGTTCGAGGCCGCCGCGGTCAGCTCGGGGACGATGAAGTCCAGGTCGAAGCCCATGTACTCGCCGAGGATGGCCCGCAGGTAGTTCTGGACGTACTCGGAGGACTCCCGCGGGGTCCCCGGCGCGTAGGAGCCGCCGCGGCTGGCGACGACAGTGACCGGCAGGCCCTTCACGCTGGAGGTGTCACCGGTCGTGCGGCCGACCAGGAGCACGTGGTCGATCCAGCTCTTGAGGGTCGAGGGGATCGTGAAGTTGTACATCGGGGCGCCGAGGAGCACGGCGTCCGCCCGCTCCAGCTCCTCGATCAGGGTCAGCCGTCCCGCGAAGGCGGCCTCCTGCTCGGGGGTGCGGGATGCGGCGTCGACGAAGGCCGCGGAGAAGCCGTGCACGTCGAGGTGGGGGAGCGGGTCCGCGGCGAGGTCGCGGTGGAGCACGGTGCCGTCCGGGTGCTGCTCCTGCCATGCGTCGCGGAAGTTCAGTGCGACGGTGCGGGAGCGGGAGCCGGAGCCCGGGTGGAGGGAGGAGTCGAGATGCAGCAGGGTGGCCATGTGAAGTTCCAGTCGCGTCAGGCGTGTTCGGGTCCTCGTGGGGCGGCTCCCCGGCGTCGTGTCGCCGGGGAGTCCCGTGGCCCGCGTCGCCGGGGGGTGGCGAGGTGCGGGTCCCACGGATCCACCGTGGGGCACCGGGGTGGCGCCGGACAAAGAGAGGATTAGTCACTAACTTTTAGTAAGTTGGTGCGGGTGCGACGGCGAACTCCGCTGACGGCGGCGGGAGTCGGGCGATCCGGTGGAGCGCCGGGGCATGCGGAAAGCCCCCGGTCCGGAGGGGCCGGGGGCGGCGCGGGCGCGGGGTTCGAAGCCGGGGCGCCTGCCCGGGAGCACATGGGTCGTGCGGTGTGCGGTGCGTGGGACCGGCCGGGGTCGTCCGGGGAGGGCCTTCCGGCGGTCCGTCAGGGAGCGCCGGGCGTACGGCCGACTCCGCTCCGCGGCGGGGGAGTTCGTCGTCCTGTCCTGCGTCGGCCCGGTGCGGTCACGGGCCGGTGGTTCGTCGCGCCGGGGCCGGACGGAACGGCGCCGGCGGTGCTTCAGCCGCGGACGGCCGTGGTGCCGGACCCGGACGCGCCGAGCGGGCGGCGGTGGGCGCCCGTGCCCGGGGTGCCGACGGCGGTGAGGCGTTCGCCGGCGGGCCGGCCGCGGTGCCGTCCGGTGCCGGACGCGGCGGCCGGGGTCGGCAGGCGCCGCATCGCCACGAAGGCGTTGGTGAGAAGGCCGCCGGACCTCGTCGTCGGGGTGGTCTCGAGCATGGTGTTCTCCGGGTCTTGTCGAAGGGGGCGGGGGCCGGCCGGTGCCGGGCCGTGCGAGGACGGGCGGCTCGGCACCGGCGTGGCTCCCTGCCCTGGCGGCCGGGACGTCGTCCGGTCGCGGGGGTGTGCGCGCTCCGGCGGGGCGTGCCGGATCCGGTCGGGCCTCAGCGGACGGGTCCGTGACCGTAGGACAGCCACACGGTCACCCAGTGGCCGTGGCTCCAGCGGGCCAGACGGTGGCCGTCGAAGCGGTAGAGCTTGCCGTCGTACCCGTGCCAGTACTGCACGGCGTGGTGGCCGTAGTCGTAGTGGTGACGGGTGATCTCGTCGTTCCAGCGCCGGTCGGCGGTGCCGCTGCGGTCGCCGTACCCGCCGCCCCACGCCGCGCCGGTGATGGTCGCGGTCTGCCGCTCCTGACCTGTGGGCCGGGGGGCGGCGGAGGCGGAGCCCGTGGCGCCGAGCAGGGCGGTGCCGGCGAGTGCCACCGAGGCGGTGGAGGTGGCGATGATGCGCGTCCACTTGTTCATGACTGTTCTCTCCTTGCTGTGCCCCGGTGTGCGGGGCGTCGGACGACGGTCCGGCCGGTGGGCCGGTCCCCGTCGTGCGGGGGCGATTCCGCGGGGCCGCCGGGGCGGGGCTCCTGGTTCGCAGGCGCTGGATCCGTGGGACCGGCGTCGCTCTGAATCGCTGATGGATGGAACCTAACAGATGATTGACAGGGGTCAATCGTTTGTGCGGTGTGACCATCGCCTCGCGCAAGGAATCGGGAGAAGTGGAATAACCCGGCACGAAGATCCCTCGCCCGGATCGGTGCATCACCTTCCAAAAGTGGTGCGAACGGCCGCCGTAATCGTTGAGGGTCATGGATTACCTGCCGATCACGATGGTTTGCGGCGCGCTATGATGGACCCATGGCAGTGGACGAGATCGCGGTTGAGGGTGCTGCCGGCGGCGACCCGCTGGAGCAGCTCGGTTTCCTGCTGGCCCGGCACGGCGCCATCGCCGACAGCCGCGTCCGGCGCGCTTTCGGCTCCTGCGGCCTCGCGCCGCGCGCGGGAGCCACGCTGATGCTGCTCGGCGGGTGCGGATCCATGGGGCAGCAGGGTCTTGTCGCGGCGCTCGAGGTGGATCCGAGCATCATGGTCGCGATCCTCAACGACCTCGAGTCCGCGCAGCTCGTCGAGCGCCGCCGTGACCCGGCCGACCGGCGCCGGCACATCGTCGCCATCACGGACCGGGGGCGCGGCGTCCTGGCGGAGGCCAGGGCCGCGGTGGACGAGGTCGAGCGGGGCCTGTTCGGTGACCTGTCCCCGGAGGAGATCGTGGTGCTCCGCGGACTCCTCGCCCGGGTGCGCACCTCGCCGGTCGACGACTTCTGCTCCGAGAACTGATTCCGGGCTCCTGACGCCGTCCGGCCCGTTCAGGCGCCCGCGCGCACCGGAACGGCGACGGCACCGGGGAAGCCGGAGGTGCCGGCGGTGGGCCGCTCAGTCGAGGATCACGCCGTTGTAGACGCGCCGTTGCCACCGCTGTTCGGCCGGCTCCCGCCGTCGTTCCGGCCGTCGTTCCCCCAGCCCCTGTCCCCGTGGCCCCAGCCGCCGCCGTGACCGCCACCCCGGCCGGAGGACTTCGCCGCGGCCGCGTGCGCCTCGGACGGCGTGCCGGCGGCGAACGCGCTGGTGGGCAGGAGTGCCCCTCCGGCGGCCAGGGTGGTCGCGGCGGCGAGGGTGACGAGACGCGTGGTGCGGCGGTTGGTGCCGGTCATGGTGGTGGTCCTTCGGGAGCGAGTGCGGAGGGGTTTCCGGTGGTGTCCGGTGGGCCGCCCCGGGGGGAGTTACCCGATGCCTCCGGTAAGCCGGGCGCGGCGCCCGGCGTCATGTCGCTGCAATTCGGGACTGGACGGAAACGCGCTGCTCGGGACAGGGGCGTTCGGCTGGGGTCAGCCGGTGACCATCCCGGCGACCAGGTTGATGGTGGTGGCCAGGATGCCGGTGCCGAAGACGTACGACAGCAGCGAGTGCCGCAGCACCGTCGCACGGATCGCCGGGCTGGAGACGTCCGTGTCGGAGACCTGGTAGGTCATGCCCAGGTTGTAGCTGAAGTAGAGGAAGTCCCGGTACGTCGGGGGGTGCGGGGAGTTGAAGTCGATCCCGCCCGCCGCGGCCGCGTAGTAGAGGTACCCGTAGCGCGCGGCGTACATCAGGTGGAGCGCCGCCCAGGCCATGAACACCCCGGCCAGCGCCGTCGCCGCCGCGGCGTGGCCGCGGTCCGTGCCGCCGCGCAGGAGCAGGACGACGATGGCGAGCAGCCCGCACAGGGCCGCGCCGACGACCACGAGTTCCTCGACGACGGGCCGGAAGTCCTCCCGGCGGGCGTTGCGGTGGGTGGCGGTGGCGTCCATCGGCCACAGGACGAGCCAGCCCGTCACGACGAAGAGCGCCTCCGTCGCGGCGATCCCGGCGAGGACGCCCAGCGCCCCGTCCTCCAGGACGCCGACGGCCGCGCCGACGGCCGCCCCGACGACGACCGCGCCGGCCAGCCGGGGGACCGCGGAGAGCGGCGAACTGGTCCTCATGCCGCATCACGCTACAACCCGGCGTCCCCGGCCCGTGGCAGCGGCACTTGGGGTGTCCGGAGGGGCCGGCGGCGGCCCGGCGTGCGCCGGCCCCGCGCCGCGGACGGCGTGGGGCCGGTGTTTCCCGCCCGCGGACCGGGGGCGCTCCCTCAGCCGAACTGGCCGGGCTGGTAGTCGCCGGCGGGCTGACGGTTGATGACGTTGACGCGGTTGTAGGCGTTGATGACGGCGATGAGGCCGATCAGGGCGACGAGCTGGTCCTCGTCGTAGTGCTTGGCGGCGTTCGCCCAGACCTCGTCCGTGACACCGCTGGCGGCGTCGGCGATGCGGGTCCCCTGCTCGGTGAGTTCCAGGGCGGCGCGCTCGGCCTCGGTGAAGACGGTGGCCTCGCGCCAGGCCGCGACCAGGTTCAGGCGCACCGCGGTCTCGCCCGCCGCGGCGGCCTCCTTGGTGTGCATGTCGGCGCAGAACGCGCAGCCGTTGATCTGGCTGGCGCGGATCTTCACCAGTTCCCGGGTCGCCGCGGGCAGCCCCGCCTCCGCCGACACCCTGCCGGCCGCGTTGATGTGCTTGAAGAACGTGAGGGCGAGGGCGTTGCCGAACAGGTTCACACGGGCTTCCATGGTGGGCTCCTCCTGCGTGGTGACGGTTACGCAGCCATGACGGACGAGCCGGGGGAAATGTGACGCGCACTCGGATGTGACGTGGGTCTCCCCTGGGGTAGCGTCCCCCGCATGCCCGACGAGGAGTTCCGGCACCCGCGGCTCGCGGCGTTGTACGACGCCCTCGACGACCCCGGCCGGGGCGACCTCGACGCGTACCTCGCGCTGGCGCGGGAGCGCGACGTGCACCGGGTGCTGGACATCGGCTGCGGCACGGGGGTGTTCGCACTGCGACTGGCCGGTCTGGGCGTCGAGGTCGTCGCCGTCGATCCGGCCGGGGCGGCCCTCGACGTCGCCCGGGCCAAGCCGGGGAGCGCGCGGGTCCGATGGGTCCACGGCGACGCCACGGCGCTTCCGCCGCTGCGGGTGGACCTGGCGACGATGACGGCCAACGTCGCCCAGGCGATCGCCGGCCCCCTGGCCTGGCGGCGGACCCTGCGGGGGGCGTACGAGGCGCTGCGGCCGGGCGGGCGCCTGGTGTTCGAGACGCGGGACCCGGCGGCCCGCGCGTGGGAGGGGTGGAACCGCGCCGCGTCGCACCGGGTCGTGGACGTGCCGGGCACGGGGCCTGTGGAGCACTGGGTCGAGCTGCTCGACGTCAGCGGGCCGCTGGTGACGTTCCGGTGGACGTACGTCCTGGGTGCCGGCCGTGAGGTGCTGACCTCGACATCGACCCTGCGCTTCCGCGGGCGGGAGGAGGTCGAGGCGGCGCTCGCGGCGCAGGGGTACGTCCTCGACGGCGTACGGGACGCCCCGGACCGGCCGGGCCGGGAGTTCGTCTTCCTCGCGCGCCGTCCGGAAGCCTGACCGCGCCGGCCCACATGCCGCGGACCGGCATGCCGCATGCCGCCGACGCGTACGGCCGCCGGTGGACCGGCGGCCGTACGCGTCAGGTCGGGCGGGGAGGCGATCAGCGCTTGCCGAAGACCTTCTTGCCGGAGCCGAGGTCCAGGAAGACCGTCTCGCCGGTGGCGTCGGCCAGGGCGTCGTTGTCGGTCACGGCGTAGACGTGGCCGTCACCGCCCACGCTGAGGCCCTCGAGCTTCTCCTGGGTCCAGCCGTTGGTCGCCCGCAGTTCGGGCAGCACGTCGACGGCCAGCTTCTTGGGCAGCACCTGGAGCGGGCCCGAGGCGGCGGCGGACTTCGGCATGTCGACGGTGTACACGCGCTTGATCTTCGCGGCGGGGCCGTTCAGCTTGTCCCGCTCGATCAGGGCGAGCTTGTCGCCGACCGCGGTGATCTCGGACAGGCCGATCCAGTCGCCGGGGGTGTCCGTGGTGCCGATCCGGTAGCCGAACCAGCTCCAGGTGCCCGACGCGACGTCGTAGCGGCCGATCCGGACGATCCCGGCCGGGTCGCCCTTGACCTCACGCTGCAGGGTGGCCCAGACCACCTCGCGGCCGTGGCGGTCGGTGGTGGCGGTGACGCCCTCGAAGCCCTGCTTCGCCAGGCCCGCGGCGACGTCCGCCGGGAGCGTGACGACCTGCCGGGTCACGCCGTCGCGGTCGAGGCGGACCAGCTTGTTGCCGTCGCCGGTGGCACCCTCGACGGCGAGCCAGAAGCCGCCCTGCGGACGGGCGAAGACGCCCTCGGCGTCGTAGCCGACCGGCTTGCCGTCGGCGTCCTTGACCGTGAGGGTCCGGGTGATGACCGCCGGCTTCCGCGAGGTGTCGATGGTCATGATCTTGGTGACGGAGTACGCCGCGTCGGTGACCGTGTACAGCTCGTGCGGCCGGCCGGGCACGGCGGACAGCGCGCCGAGCGCGCCCCAGCCGATCGGCGCGCCGGTGGAGTCGGAGGCCGAGACCACGCCCGGGAACGAGGGGGTGCCCTTGCCCAGCCGGAACAGGCTCACCGAGGCCCGCACGTTGACCGAGGCGTCGTCCTCCTCGCTGGAGACCGCGAGCATGTCGCGCGACGGGATCGGCAGCAGCCCCTCGGGGCCGTTGGTGGTGGCCAGCATCTGGCGGAAGACCGGGGCGGTCGGGCGGCTGACGTCGTAGACGGCGACGAAGTTGCTGCGCTCGCTGCCGACGAAGGCGTACCGCACGCCGTGGAAGGTGGCGACGACCACGCCCTCCGGCTCGGTGCCCTTCTTGCCCGCGCGGTCCTCGTTGTGCAGGCCGTAGCGGACGGCGAGGCGCTCGAAGCTGTTGCCCGCGTCCCAGGCGACCTTGCCGGTGCGGCTGTCGAAAACGGTCCAGCCGCGCGTGCCGCCCTTCCAGTCGCCCTCGTTGGCCGTCGCGAAGTAGCGGTCGTCGATCCAGTTGACGGCGTCGGGCTCGCGCCGGACGTCGGTGATCGAGCCGGTCTGGTCGATGACACCGTCCTTGACGGTGTCGATGCCGCGGACGGTGGCCGTGCCGGCGCTGAAGGCCTTGGTGATGCGGCCCGTCGGCAGGTCCATCAGGACGATGCCGTTGTTCTCCTGCAGCGTCAGGACCAGCTGGTTGCGGTCGTTGACGGCGACGTACTCCGGCTCCGGGTCGGTGGGCTCCACGATCCCGGCGGCGGTCAGCACGGGCAGCGCGCTGCCGTCGGGGCGGGTCAGCGGCACCGCCCGGGTGCTCCAGTGCTGCGGCGAGGCGCCCTTGAGGTCGACGATCTGCACGAAGCCGGCCGGGGCCTGGGGCAGGTCGCCCTCCTCGCCGCCGGGCGGGGTCGCCTCCTCGTCGCGCTCGTTCTCGATCGCGATCGCGGCGTACCGCTTGTCCTTGGTGACGGTGATGGAGTCCGGCTGGCCGCCCAGGTCGAAGCTGGTGACCCGCTTGCGGTCGCGCAGCGATATGACGTCCAGACGCCCCGAGGGCGTGGCGTAGCCGCTGCTGGTGTTCACCACGACCAGCACGTACTGGCCGACCACGGCCACGGAGGTCGGTTCGTCCTCGGCCTCGCCGAGCGAGGCCAGCGACAGCGTGCCCAGCCCGCGCGGGCTGTTCGGCCTGGTGATGTCGAGGAAGCCGATCCGCCGCGCCAGGGCGTCGGTGTAGACCAGGGTGCGGCCGTCCTCGCTGACCGCCGAGATCTCGGCGACGGTCGCGGTGGCCGGGTCCTCGCCCGCGGGCCGGTTCTGGAAGACCGGGTAGGTCGCGGTGCGCTGGAAGGTCGGCGTCACGTGCGGGTGGTGGGCACTCGCCGGGCTCGCGGCCACCAGTGTGCCGGCAGCGACAGCCGCGGTCGTGAGCGCGGCGTAGGTTCTCTTGGGGAGCATCGTCTCTCCGTTGCGCTAACGGTCGGAAAGGCGATCATCTCGCCACCGGACCAGCACAATCGGGCGTCCAGGTGAACAACCGGCGAAGATCGTCCGCGCGGGGTGACCGGAACGCCCCGGTCCGTACGGGTGCGGGTCGTGGGCCCGAACCGCCGACGCATCAGGAACTGGTGACGGACCGTCAACCGCATCCTCGGGGCGCCCCGCGGTGGGAACGGCGACGGGGCCGGCCGCGGTGGCACGCGGTGACAGGCGCCCGGTGAACGGGAACGGCCGGAAATCCGCCGTGCGCCGGCGCTGCGTCGCGGGTGCGCCGCCCGATGCCGCGGGGGATCGTGTGAAGGTGTCCGGGAGGCGGTCTGGCCTGGTCCGTGGCGCTGTGCTTCCCTGGAAGGAACACTTCAGCAGGAGCGCGGGGGAGCCGGCGGTGACACCCGAGGGCTCCAGCCACGTCCGATTCCGCACGCGTCGGCAGGATCGAGCCATCGTGGGCGGCAAGGGGTACCGGGGGCATTGGTCGATGGAAACGGCACCACGTGACGCGCACGGCGATGTCATGAACCTGCGCATCGAGGCGGAGCGGCTGCGCGCGCTCCCACCGTGCGCACTGGTGAAGTCGCTGCTCCGCGTCATGGAGGACCGGTCGGAGCAGGCTCCCGACCCGCACACCGGATTCGATTCCTCGTTGTGACCCCGGAGGGGTGAGGGCCCGGCGGGAGGTCGGTGATGGAGGCGACGCGGCCCATCCACGAGTTCGTGGTGAAGGTGCACGGCCGGTGCAACCTGGCTTGTTCGTACTGCTACGTCTACGAACTCCGCGACAGCAGCTGGCAGCACAAACCCGCCGTGCTGTCGCGTGCCCTCGCCGAGCGCCTGGCGACCCGGATCGCCGAGCACGCGGAGCGGCACCGGCTGCCGTCCGTCAGGGTCGTCCTGCACGGCGGCGAGCCCCTGCTGGCGGGGCGGCGCAGGGTCGAGCACCTGCTGCAGTCGGTGCAGGGGGCGGCGCACGGAATCACGTCCGTGGAATTTGCCGCACAGACCAACGGGACGCTGCTGAACCCTGGTTGGATGGACCTGTTCCGCCGCCACGGTGTGCGCGTGGGGGTGAGCCTCGACGGAGGCAGGGACGCCAGTGACCGCCACCGCCGCACACATGGTGGCCGCAGCAGCCACGCTGCTGCCGAGAGGGGGATCGGGCTCTTGCGGCGCGCGGAGAACGCCGGCTTATACGGCGGCCTGCTGTGCACGGTCGACCTCGCCAACGATCCCCTCGTCGTCTACGAAGCGCTGCTGAGCCACCGGCCCCCGCTCATCGACCTGCTCCTCCCGCACGCGACCTGGGAGTTCCCGCCCCCGGGCCACGACCCCGCGACGGCTCCCTACGGCCGCTGGCTGCGCACGGTGTTCGACCGCTGGTACGCGGCACCGGTCCGCGAGACCCGGATCCGGATGTTCGAGACGATCATGGACCTGGTGCTCGGCGGAAGGGCCACCGCCGAGGCCGTGGGACTCGACCGCCCGCCGTTCGTGGTCGTGGACACCGACGGCTCGATCGAGCAGCCGGACTCGCTGAAGGCGGCGTACGAGGGCGCCACCGCCCTCGGCCTGGACATCGGCGCGGACGACTTCGACACCGCCGCGGCCCACCCCCTGCTGCGCGACCAGGGCCGAGGGCTGGCTTCCCTGTCCGCCGAGTGCCGGGCCTGCGACGTCGTGCGGCTGTGCGGGGGAGGGTTACGCGCGCACCGCTACCGCCCGTCCGGCGGATTCGCCAATCCGAGCGTCTACTGCGCCGATCTCAAACTGCTGACCGAACACATCAGGGACCGGGTCACCGCCGACGTCCGCGCTCTGATCGGAGGGGCGTCATGACGGCCCGCACGCCGTCCGCCGGCACGGCCGGACGGTCCATGGCGGGTACCCGTCCGGCTGAACCTCCGGCGCGCCTCGACGGTGCTCGCGTACCCCGCCGCCCCCGCGGCCGGCCGGGCCGCCCACCGGGTCCGCTCCCCTTGTCCCCGCAGCGCACGGGCGCGCCGAGCAGGCGCCCGTACGGGCGGTGCGGAAAGCCTGATCAGGAAGGGGTGACGGTCCGGATGCGCGCCCGTCTGTGGTGCTCGGATGTGGTATTTATCCGCTATTGCTCGCATAGTGATGCCTACGGTGAGCCGTCGGCGCCTATCGAGTCGTCCCCGCTGCCGCGCTCTTTGCGGGGCGTCCCGACCTGCACGACGGAGTCACCATGAGCCGGTTCTACCTGAGCCACATCCGCGGGGTCGACGAGGAGTGGACGGCGACCCTGTTCCGGGACCTCGCGGGCGCGGTCGCCGCGCGTACGGGCGGCTCGCCCGAGTCCGTCGGAGTGTCCGGCACGCCCCGCTCGCCCGAGGCCACCGTGGAGCGCATGCGCGGCGCGACCACCATGGTGGCGCTCTACGCACCGGGCTATTTCGGCCACTCCTACTGCGCCACGGAGTGGTCCTACTTCGAACACCGCGCCGAAGTGCTGTGGTCCCGGACGGGACGCAGCGCCGACGCCATCATCCCGGTGGTCTGGGCGCCGGCCACGGAGCCGCTGCCCGCCGTCGTACGCCGCAAGGGGCCGCTGACCGCCGACTCGCCCGCGTACGCCCGTGACGGGCTGCTCCACCTGCTGCGGCTCAAGGCCCGCTACGCCGAGGACTACCGGCTCGTGGTGGCCGCCCTCGCGGACCGGGTGGCGGCGGCCCTCGGGCAGCACCTTCCGGACGCCGCCGGGTTCGACGCGACCGGCAGGCGTCAGGCCACGCCCTCCCTCCCGCCGCCCTCGGGACAGCAGACAGTGAGCTTCGTCGTGGCCGCCGCCGCGGCCGACGACCTGCCGGGGGAGCGGACCGCCCGCGAGTACTACGGCAGCACGCCCGTCGACTGGTCCCCGTACGCCCCCGGACGGCCCGGGGAACTGGCCTCCCTGCTCTGCGACACGGCGGCGGAACTCGACCTCGCCCCCGACGTCCTGGCGCTCGAGGAGAGCACCGTGGAGCAGGTCGGCTCCGGCCCGCGCCCCGAGGAACTGGTTGTCCTCCTGGTCGACGCCTGGGCGGCCAAGGCCGACCGGCAGCAGCGCCTGCTGACCGACCTCGACGCGGCCGTGCCCGAGGGCACCGCGGTGCTGGAACCGCGCAACCAGGACGACACCCAGTCGTGGCAGCACGCGGAGGACCTGGACGCCGCCCTCGACGAGGTGCTGCCCACGCTGCGCGGCCACGCCTCGGAACTGGAGCGCTGGGGCCTGCGCGACGAGGAGAAGTTCACCGCCGCGCTCCGCAAGGCCCTGGTCCGCGCCCAGAACGACGCCATGAAGTCCGCACAGGTCGCTCAGCGCCTGCCCACACCCACCGGTGGCCTCGACTCGTTCCCCCTGCTTGGAAGGTCTTCCTCATGACGCACGACTCGGGCGGTCCCGGCGCCCAGGGGCCCGGCACCGTAGTGACGTTCTACTCGTTCAAGGGCGGCACGGGCCGCACGATGGCCATGGCGAACGTCGCCTGGATCCTCGCCACGAACGGCAAACGGGTCCTGGTCATGGACTGGGACCTGGAGGCGCCCGGTCTGCACCGCTACTTCGCGCCCTTCCTGCGGGACCCCGAACTGAGCTCCACACCCGGTGTGATCGACCTCGTGCGCGAGTTCGAGCGGATGAGCCCGCACCTGACGGACGGCCTGCGCACGTACGCCCGCGTCGACCGCCACGCGCACTCGCTGGAGTGCTCCTTCCCCGGCGGCGGCTTCATCGAGTTCGTCTCCTCGGGCCGCCGCACCCCCGAGTACTCCGAGAACGTCAACACCTACGACTGGCGCGGCTTCTACGAGAACCGCAACGGCAAGGCGTTCCTGCACGCCCTGCGCGAGGACATGCAGGCGGGCTACGACTACGCGCTGATCGACAGCCGCACGGGCTTCAGCGACACCTCGGGCATCACCACGCTCCTGCTGCCCGACGTGCTGGTGAACTGCTTCACCTTCAACGTCCAGTCGGTGGACGGCGGCGCCAACGTCGCCCGCGACGTCCGCAGGTTCGCCCCCCACGTGACGATCCTGCCGGTCCCGATGCGCGTCGACCCCGCCGAGCAGGACCGGCTCGACACCGCCCGGCAGCACGCCCGCAGCCGTTTCCAGGAGTTCCTGGACGAGTCCGCGCACCCGGACCCGGACCGCTACTGGGGCGACATCGAGATCCCCTACCGCCCCTACTACGCCTACGAAGAGGTCCTGGCGACCCTGAAGGACCCGATCCGCAACCAGGGCACGCTGCTCGCCGCCTACGAACGCCTCACCGCGGTGATCACCCGCGGCGAGGTCACGGCGATCGGGCACATGGCGGAGGAGCAGCGGGCGTCGCTGGTCAAGCGGTTCGACCGGGTCCCCGTGGCCGGCGCCGTCACGCCGCGCGTACGCATCGACCACGCCCTGCGCGACCGGCTGTGGGCCGAGTGGATCGCGGACCAGCTCAAGGCGGCGGGCGTCACCGTGACGCTGCGGCCCAGCAGCGCCACCGCGATGGCGCCGGTCCCGGCGACCGCCGCGGACACCGTGCTGGCGCTGCTGTCACCGGACTTCGTGAACACCAACGTCGCCGAGGAACTGGTCACCGTGGTCGAGGCCGCCGACCGCCGCGGCGACGGCCCGCGGATCCTCGGCCTGCGGACCCGCGAGTTCCAGACCCCCACGGCGCTGGCGAGCCTCCCCGGGTTCTCCCTGGTGGGGATGACGGCCGCGACGGCGCTGGAGCGGGTGACGGCGCTCATCGGGGTGCCGGCCCTCAACGAGCCGGTGACCGGCCGCACCCGGTACCCGGGCGAGGCCCCCTCCTCCTTCGAGGCCCCGCCCCGCAACAACCTGTTCACCGGCCGCGACCAGGAACTCGACAGGTTCTGGGACGACCTCGGCCAGGACTCGCTGGACGACGTCCACACCCCCGCGGACCGCCTCTTCCTCTACGGGCTCGGCGGCATGGGCAAGACGCAGATCGCCCTGGAGTACGTCCACCGCTTCGGCGCCCAGTACGACCTGGTGCACTGGGTCCCGGCGGAACAGACGGACCTGGTGCCGCAGAGCCTGGCGAACCTCGGCGTACGGCTGGGCGTCCAGGGCGAGACCGCGGAGGACCTGGCGCTGGCGACCCTCGCCGAGCTGCAGAGCGGCCGGCGGGGCAAGTGGCTGCTGGTCTACGACAACGCGGCGAACGACGAAGTGGGCCGCCAGGGCGGCCGCCGGCTGGAGGACTACCTGCCCTCGACCGGGCCGGGCCACATCATCATCACCGCGCGGGAGTCCGACAGCGGCCCCGCCACCGTCGAGGTCGGCGTCTTCCGGCGGGCGGAGAGCGTCGCGCTGCTGCGGCGCCGGGTGGAGAACCTGTCCCGTCAGGACGCGGACCGGATCGCCGAGGAACTCGGCGACCTGCCGATGGCCGTGGAACTCGCCGCGGCGTGGCTGCGGGAGACCGGCATGCCGGTGGACACCTACCTGGACCTGGTGCGCAGCCGGGTCGGCGAGGTGCTGAGCGCCGGTCCCGCCGGGGAGTTCGAGCAGCAGACCCAACTGCCCGCCGTCTGGCGGCTGTCGGTCGAACGACTGCGGGCCGAGCGGCCCGCGGCGGTCCGCCTGCTGGAACTGTGCTCGTTCTTCTCGCCCGAGCCGATCGCCGACTCCCTGCTCTACAGCGACGGCATGCGCAACGAACTGGCGCGCTCCGACGCCGCGTTGCGCGACCCGATGATCATGGGCTACCTCATCCGCGACCTGAGCCGGTACGCCCTCGCCCGGCTGGAGGGGCGCTCCCTGCAGGTGCACCGGCTCCTTCAGGCCCTGGTGCGCGAATGGATGGCGGTGGACCCCGAGGCCCTGGTGCGCACCCGCAGCCAGGCCCACCTCGTGCTGGCCAGTGCCCTCCCCTCGCCCTCCCAGGGTGAGGACAGCCCCGCCTCGCGCCAGCGCTTCGCGGAACTGCGCCCGCACCTCGAACCCTCCGGGGCCGTCGAGAGCACCGACCCGCAGGTCGGCGAGTGGGTCGTCAGCCAGGTCCGCAACCTGTGGCTGGTCAAGGACCACCTGGCGGCGATCGGCCTGGGGCGCCGCGCCCTGGACGCGTGGACCGAGAACCGCGGCCCCGACCACCCGCTCACCCTCCGTCTGGCGGCGCAGCTGGCCAACCCGTTGCGCTCGATGGGCCGTTACGCCGAGGCGTACGAACTGGACTCGGACACCCTGCGCCGGCAGCGCGAGCACCCCGAGCTGGGCCTCGCCCACCCCCACACCCTGATCACCGCGCGCAACGTCGGCGCCGACCTCAACGGCCTCGGCCGCTACGCCGAGGCCTGCGAGTCCGACGCGGACACCCTGGACCGCTACCGCCGCTCGGTGGGGAACGACCACCCGGACACCCTCCGCGCCATCAACAACTACGGTGTGTCGCTCAACCTCATCGGACGCCCCCGCGAGGCACTGGTGCTCGCCGAGGAAGCGTATGTGACGGCACGTCAGGCCCTGGGGGTCAGGAGCCCCGCCTGCTCGCGCTACGCGCTCGGTGCCGCCCTGGACCGCCGCGAGATGGGCGACTACCAGGGCTCCCTCGAACTGCTGCTGGAGACGCGGCAGCACTACGTCGTCCTGTCCGGCGAGCACTCGCCCGACGTGATGCGCACGGACGCCTCGCTCTCCGTCACCCGCCGCAGGCTCGGTGAGTTCCGGGCGGCGGAGGCGCTGTCCCGTACGACGTACGACCAGTACCGGCGCCGGTACGGCGACCGGCACCCCGAGACGCTGGCCTGCGCGGCGAACCTCAGCTGCGACCTGCTCGCGCTGGCCGGCACGCAGGGCGACCCCTCCTTCGACGAGGGGCGGGAGATCGCCGAGCGGAACCACGCGAACTACCAGTCGACGCTGGGCGCCGAGCACCCGTTCACGCTCGCCTCGGCGACCAACCTGATCATCGCCCGCCGGCTGGACGGCGAACCGCTGGCCGCCCTCGACCTGGGCCGGCCGACGCTCGCCGCGCTCGAACGCCGGGTGGGCGCCGGGCACCCGGCGGCGGTCGCCTGCCGGGCGGACGTGGCGGGCGTCCTCGCCCAACTGGAGCGGTACGACGAGGCGCTGGCGGAGGACGAGCACGCGCACCGGGAGTTCCTCGCCCTCTTCGGCGAACGGCATCCCCGGGTCCTCTGCGGCGAGTACAACATCGCGCTCGACCGGCTGCGCATCGGCGAGGCCGGGGCGGAGGACCGGCTGCGGGACATCACGCGCCGTTCCGCCGCGCGGTTCGGCGACACGCATCCGACGACCGTCGCCATGAAGGAACGGCGGCGGATCGACTTCGAACTGGAGATGCCGCCCATCTGACCCCGCCGGACCGCCGGACCGCCGGCACGCGGACCGCCGGTACGCCGGGCCGCCCCCGATCCCCGGGGGCGGCCCGGCGTCAGTTGCGGCCCGCGTACCGGCGCACGAAGGTGCGGATCGTGCGGTTCATCTCGTCCTCGTGCGGGCGGGGCAGCCCCTGCAGCCGGGGCAGCGGATCGGGCACGGTACCGACGAGGTCGCCGTCGACCACGAAGAGGAACAGGACACCCGCCGGGAACTCCTCGCCGAGCCGCGCCATCAGGTCGGGGTCCGGTGGATGCGGCACGATCACCACCACCGGGCCGAAGTCGTGCTCGTGCTGGAGCAGGGTCTCCAGGTCGTGGACGTCCACCTCGGCCAGGTGGTCGCGGACGCCGTCGACGAGGCTCTCCGCGACGCCGGACCCCGCGTCGATGGGCACCACGAAGTGGTCCCAGGCGACGGGCTGGCCGCTGGCGCGGTGGACGAAGCGCCGGGCGGTCTCGGTGGAGTGCGCGGGCAGCACCGCGGCGCGCGGCGCGGCCGGGGCCGTGAGCACCTCGTTGATGCGCCGGGAGTCGGAGGCCGGGACCCGGGCGTGGGTGACGCTGAGTTCGATCACCTCGCGCGATCCGGAACTCGCCTGGAGCGGCAGGAGTTCGGTGAGGGCCGCGCGCAGCGGGTCGTCCTGGGGTTCGCTGCGGCGCTCCGTGAGCAGTCCCTCCGCCACGCGGTGGTGCATCAGGGGCAGCAGGATCTCCCGCGACACGCCGAGCCTGTCCCCGGCGCGGCTGAGCACCGGACCGTCGACCTCGCGCAGGTGCTGCACGACCCGCTGGTGCACCCGGTCCTCGTTCACCTGGGCCTTCATCAGCTCCAGTTGCGGTGTGATGTCCCGGACGACCTCGACCAGGTCGCCGTCGGCGGGCCAGTCGATGTTCTGCCGCCGGGTGGGGCTCAGCGAACCCAGCCGGCTGGCCTCCAGGCTCTCCCGGTCGATCTCCGGGAGCAGCACGAGGATGATGGGGAAGCCGTCGTGGCGGTTGCGCAGTTCGGCCATCGCCAGTTCGTTCTGGACGTGGGGTGACTCGACGGCGTGCGGGGACGCGAGCAGCACCATGCCGTGGGCGTTGCCCATGCCGTCGGATATCGCCTCCATCCAGTCCTGGCCCGGCACCAGCGTTTCCCGGTCGATCACGATCGGCTCGCAGCCGGCGGCCTCCAGCAGGCCGATCACGGATCTCCTGGCGGGCCAGCACGTGCAGGCGCAGCCGGGGCGTTCGCTGCGGCTGAGGAAGACCAGCGGGCGTGACGTCGTCCCGATCATGCGCCCGGCCGCCATCCGGGGTCGGTGTTCTCCCACAGGCTCAGCCAGTGGGTCTCGCCCGCGGCCACGGTGACCGGGTACCCGCCGGCCGACGGACGGACGGTGACCGGCCACCGCCCTCCGGCGGTTCCGGAGGCGCCCTCGTGTGCGGCGTCCGGCGACCGGTCCTGCGTACCGAGCGTGCCGATCCCGACCAGCTCCGGTCCGTCGGGGGGCGCCGGTACGGTGACGCCGACCGCCGCGTCGGTGGCGTTGCCCACGCACAGGACGGCCTCGCTGCCGTGCCGCCGCCACAGCGCCGTCACGCCCGGCACCGGCTCGGGCAGCCCTTCGACGGTGCCGTGGACCAGGGCCTGCTGGCGGGCCCTGACGGACAGCAGGACGCGCAGCGCCTCCGCCCTGGACCCCGTGGCCGTCAGCAGGGCGACGGGGACCTCGTGGCAGCCCGGGAGGGCCAGCAGGACGCCCGGGTCGGCGGCCGGCCGTTCGGGGAGTGCCCAGGCCGTTCCGGGGGCGGCCGTCCAGGACCCGGGCAGCGGGAGCGGCGCCGGACCCACCGTCAGATGGACGGCGGCCCGTCCGGGCGCCTCCTGCGGCACGTCGCCGTCCGAGGGCCCGGGGCCGGCGGCCCCGATCAGCGCCGCGCCGGGATAGGCGTCCGTCAGATGCCGCAGGTCGTCCGGCAGACCGGCGGGCCAGGCCGGCAGGTCCTCCAGCAGCAGCGCGTCGACGCGGGCGTCGAGGAGGCGCCGCGCCTCGTCCAGCACATCGGCGGGAGCCGCCCCCGGCGGCGGGACGCCGAGGCCGGCGACGACGCGCAGCCCGGCCTCCGCGGCCCGCTCCACGGTGAGTTCCGTGCCCCGGGGATCGGCCAGGACCGGTCCGGAGAGGCGGATGTGGCCGATGCCGCTGCGACGGGCCGCACGCAGCAGCTCCCCGGGCGGCGGGTCCGTCCCGGCGGCGGGGAGCGCGACGCCGACCGACTCCCGCAGCCAGGAGGGCCCCGGCGCCCGTGGGGTGGACGCGGCGGAGTGGGGCAGTACGAGGTGGACCCGGCCGTCCTCGGACCGTATCTCGACCGGCCCGCCGGTTCCGGTGAGCATCAGGCGGCCCCGGCCTGCGGTGAACACCTCGCGCACCTGGAACGGCAACCGGGCACCGGGGAGCGGCGCGGCGCCGGGGTCCTCCGCGGCGCCGGGTGCGGGGCGGCGCAGCCGCAGCAGGTGCCGTCCGCCGTCCGCGGCGACCACCGCGGCGTCGTGGGCGGAGACGGCCAGCGCGGTGGCCGGCCGGGGCAGCCTGCCGAGCGGCACCGGGCCGGGCGCGTCGTCCTCCGGGCTCCGGGCCAGCCACACCCGGCCGTCGCCCGTGGCCCAGACGACGTCCCCGCTCAGCGGGTCGCCCGCGAGCGCGGTCACCGGCGACCCGCCGGTGGCGAAGGGCCGGGCGACCATGCCGTTCCCGGCCGCGGCGTGACGGACCACGACCCGGCCCTCGGCGTCCGCGACCGCGACCAGGGCCGCCGAGACCGACGTCCACAGGTGGGTGACGTCCGCCGGGTGATCGAGGGTCAGCACCACGCGCCGCGGGTCGCCGTCGGCCAGCAGGTGCACCTTCCGGCCCGCCGCCACGCAGAGGACGGCCGGGCCGCTGCCGGGCCCGCCGGGGGCCGCCCAGCCTAGTGCGGTCGGCGCGGGGGACCACGGATGGGCCGTCACCTCGCCCGAGGCGTCGAGGGCCGCCCCGACGACCTGGAGCCCGGAACCGCCGGCCGCCGCCGCCCTCGGCGGCCCCGCGTCGGCGACCGCCAGCAGGTCGGGCGGCACCGGGAGGTCCGCGACCAGCACCCGTCCCGACGCGTCGACCCGGATCTCGGTGCGGCCCCCCGCGCTGACCGCGAGCGCCCCGTGCTCCCCGGCCCAGACGCAGCGCACCACGTCGCCCAGTTCCGCCCGGGCACCGTCCAGGCTGCCGTCGAGCCGGGCCGCGGCCACCACGTCCAGGGCGGCGGCGGCCCGCCTGCGGTCGTGCAGGTCCAGGTCGTGCCAGGCCGCCCCGGGGAGGGCGGCCCGCAGCCGCAGCCTGACCCGGGCGGCCCCGCTCACCTGGCACACCTGGGCGTCGCGTTCCGGCGGCCTGGTCAGCACGATGCCGCCCGGCTCGGCGCGGACTCCGATGTCGACGTCCCCGTGCACCATCCTGCGGACCGTCGTCACCTCCTCGGGGAGCAGTCCCGCCGCGGCCGGCGTCAGTTCCAGACCGAGGCGTTCGGCGGCGGCGATGCGCAGCCGCCGCGCCGGCGCGGAGTCCCGTACGGCGTCGGGCAGCCGCGGCAGGTGGCGGATCGCCCACCGGCCGGCCTCCAGCGCCTCGGGGCCACCGGCGAGCACCCGGTCGAGGAAAGGCTCCAGCTCCCGCCGGATGTCGCCCTCGGCGGGCGCCGCCTGCGCCGTGCCCGTCCACAGGAGGGTCTCGAAGGTGCGCACGGCCAACGGCGCCTCGTGGTGGGCGCGTTCGGTGAAGCTGCGGACCGAGGCCATCAGGGCGCGGTCGCGCGTGGCGAGTTCCCGGCGCAGCACGGCGGCCACCGCGGGATCGAGCACCATGGTCAGGCCGCCCGCGGCCTCCACCAGGGGCGAGAACCAGAGTTGGGCCTCCAGTCCGGCGCTGCTGCGCGGTACGAACCGCAGGCGCGCGGCACGCACGAAGTACGGCTCGGCCTGCGCCGCCAGGCTCAGCGACTGCGCCAGCCGAACGACGTCCGGCTCCTCCTGCCGCTGTTCGTGGACCAGCCTGGCCGCGGAACTCCGTCCGGCGGCCGCCGTCACCACGCGGGCCCCCGGCGGCGCAGCCGTCTGATCTGCGAGCGCGCCGACCACACCGAGGTGCGGCGGTCCAGCGGGACGAGCGCCACCATGCGGCGGACCGCGGGCGGGTAGACGTCAGGACTGAACGGGGTCAGACAGGTCACCGGGTGCCCGGCGTGCCGCAGCCGGCGGAGGAAGGCCAGCCAGTCGGCCGGAGAGGCCTGGTGGCGCGTCGCCACCGGAGGCCGCAGGTGGCCGAGGTCGGAGACGAGCAGCACGGGCGTCCCGGGCGCCGGGCGCACGGCCGGGTCCCACGCGCTGCCGCCGCCCGTGCCGGCGCCCTGCGGCAGCCGGAAGTCGAGGACCCGCAACTGGTCGGGGGCGAGCACCTGCCGGGCCAGCCGGGCCACCCACTGGTGGTCGTGGCGGAACGGCCGCATGGAGGGACTGCGGTCCAGCAGCACGTGCAGACCCGCCCGCGTGGTCGGACGGCGGCGGTACGGCAGGCGCAGGCCGCCGGGGGGCAGCCGGCCGCCCAGCCGCCGTACCAGCAGGTCGATCAGCCGGTGGTGGTCGAGCTCCCTGCCGAGCGCCTCGGTGGCCGCCACCGTGAGCATGATCGCCTGCTGGGTGCGCGGGT
The DNA here is from genome assembly GCF_042956445.1 of Streptomyces sp. NPDC008238. Lineage (NCBI taxonomy): Bacteria > Bacillati > Actinomycetota > Actinomycetes > Kitasatosporales > Streptomycetaceae > Streptomyces > Streptomyces sp. NPDC008238. Next base: position 776,674 of record NZ_JBIBGK010000001.1, read on the forward strand.
TCCACGGCGGTGCGAGCGGCCGCTCGGTGACCTCCTCGCGGTCGGCGAAGAGCGGCGTTTCCGGCCCCGTCGGCCCACCGTCCGTCTGTCCGGCCGGGGGCGGGGTCTCCCGGGGTGCGAAGGTGATCAGCGACCGCCCCGCGGTGGCGGTGCCCGCCGGGGCCCCGGCCGGCGGCTCCGCCACGACGGCCTCGTCGCGGGGTGACGTCCGGCCGGCGGGAGGGACCCGTGGCGGGGGCCCGGGGTCCGGCCGGGGCGGCGCCGCCGGGCCGTCCGGCTCCGGGGGCCGGGGCGCGGGCCCGGGCAGACCCATGGCCCGGACCAGGGACAGGACACCGGCGGGGTCGTGGATGCCGAGGGCGGCGGCCGCACGCACGACGTCTCCGGCGTGCACGGGACCGCGGCTCACGCGAAGGCCGTCGGCTCGTAGGTGTCCTTGACCATGGCGAACCGCGCGACGTTGCGCCACAGTTCGGAATCGGCGGTCAGCCCCATCTCGTGGCAGGCGCGCAGCGTGTCCAGGTACTCGGCGGTGCTCGCCGCCGTCAGGTGACCGGTGCCCGCGCCCTGTTCGACGAAGAGGTCGGCCACCTCGGCGCCGAGTTCCGGATCGAAGTCCGCGCCCATGTGCAGCCGCGCGACCTCCAGCAGGTGGTCGCGCCCGGGGACCCGCAGCCGCAACGGGATGCAGCGGCGCCGGAACGCGGCCGACAACTCGCGTTCCTCGTTGCTGGTGATGACGACCAGCGGCGGGCCGATCTCGGGGCGCACCGTGACCAGGCCGCGGTCCGGGCCCTCGAAGCGCAGGTTGTCCAGCGGGTCCAGCAGGGCGTTGGGGAGGTCGGGGTCCGCCTTGTCGATCTCGTCGATGAGCACCACGGCGGGGCGGTCGCGCAGTCCGGCCGGGGCCGCCTCGTCCAGCGCGGGGTCCAGTGCCTTCCACAGCGGGCCCGGCCGGTGGTACGGCTGATCGCCGGGCGCGCCGAGCCTGCCCCGCGAGGCGTCGTTGAGCTGGCGGAACGCCTCCTCGCGCCAGAGCAGGTCCGGTGCCTCCGTGCGGGCGGTGACGACCTCGGAGTAGAAGCGGTAGCGCATGACGCGGGCCACGTTGGGCGCGAGCGTGGACTTGCCGGAACCGGGCGGGCCCAGCACCAGCAGGGGGCGGCGCGTCACCAGGGCGACGTTGACGGCGAGCACCGTGTCCTCGTCGAACAGGTACACCCGGTCGTCCCGGCGTCCCGGGGACCCATCGGTGCCGGTCTCCTCGGCGGCGCCGGGCGCCTGCGGGTCGAAGACCTTGGTGTACCGCATGTGCCCCCCGAGAACGTCATGCCACCACGCGCCGTGGCGCCACTGTAACGGACCGCGTCGCAGTCGATCTACAGGCCGGGAAGGCCCTCCGGGGGCCACGGCGGCGCGTGCACGCGCACGTCGGCCCGCCCCACGCGCGGGGCGCGGACGGTCTCGCCGCCGCCCGGCGCGCCGGCCGTCACCAGGTCGATCCTCCGCAGCCACGCCGCGTCCCGGAGGGGGCCGAGGTCGAGGGACGGGTGCCAGGGCGCGATCGTCAGGAACATCACCGGGGAGCCGCCGAGCGAGCTCAGGTCGTGCAGCCGGGGGCAGTCGGACAGCCGCAGCGAGCGGAGCGAGGCGCAGCCGCTCAGGTCGGGCACCGCGGTCATCTCCGGGTGGTCCGAGATCACCAGGCCGCGCAGTCCGGGGATGCGCGCGAGCGCGGCCCCCAGATCCCCGAGCGGCCCCCGGCACCAGACCTCCGGCGCGTCCTCCCCCCGCTCGGCGAGGCCGGCGAGTTCGCCGGCGGAGCGGACGACGAGCGGACCCGCGGACGGTCTCCCCGGTGCCGCCCCGGCCGTCAGCCGCCGGCCGGTGGCACCGTGCTCCAGCAGCCCGGGGACCTCGGGCAGCGACTTACGGGCCGCGCTCAACTCGGCCACCAGCCGGGCGAGTCCCGAGGACCCCGTCCGTTCCACGTGACCGGCGAGGACGGCGTCGCCGGCCGGGCCGGGGTGGGCCGCCAGGTGCTCCGCCGCCAGGTACTGCCGTACGGAGTCGCCGGCGAAGGCGATCGTCGCCGGAGCCGGCGAGAACAGGATGCCCGCCTCGTCGGCCAGTTGCGACAGCAGCCGGTCGGGGGGAACCGTGCCCGTGAGGCCGGGCGTGCCCAGCCCGTACAGCGCGTCGAGCGCGGTGCCGGCCGGGAGCGGGGCGTCCCCGGCGCCGAGCGTCGCGGCCGCCAGGCCGCCGGCCGCTGCCCGCAGCACGCTGTCGCGCACCCGGGTGCGGGTGTGGGCGGCCTCCCGGTCGGGGCGCCAGACGGCGGCCACCGCGGCACGCAGCAGGTCCATGCGGTCCGGTCCGCGCTCACCCGCGGCGCGTGCCGCGTGGCGGACGGCCACCGCGGCGGACGGCCAGCGCACGGCGTCCGCGAGCAGCGGGTCGTCGGCCACCGACGCGAGCGCGGGACCGCCGCCGGGGGTGACCGCCAGGGGGTCGCCGCCGGCGAGGAGGGCCTCGCGTTCCGCACGGTCGAGGGGTTCGAGGAGCACCGGGGTGAAGACCCCGTCGATCCGGTGCCAGGGCACCGAACTGCCGTTGGCCTCCACCAGGATCACCGCGTCGGGGTAGCGCTCGGCCGTGCGCAGCAGCCACTCCCAGGCCGCGGGGCGCATGTGGACCGGGGCCCGGTCCAGGCCGTGGACGGCCAGCAGCGCCCGCCCGGCGCGCAGTTGGCGGGCGCTCCAGCCGGCGGGTTCCCGCGCGGCCAGCGAGGGGGCGGCCGCCTGGACGATCCCGTCGGGGGAGGGCAGCCCGCCGGCGTCCGCCCGCAGGGTGAACGCCACCTGGCACCCCCAGGGCGCACCGCCCGGGCCGGCCGCCACGCGGTCCGCCAGGTGCCCGAGCACCGCGCTGCGCCCGGAACCCGCCGGCCCGATCAGCAGCAACCGCCGTCCCGCGGCGGCCGGTTCCCCGGACGGGGTGTGCCGCCGGGACGGACCGTCCTGCCAGCTCAGCCGCCGACCCAGCGGGTGCCCGCCGTTGGCGCCGGACGTGGTGCCCGTCAGCAGTCCCCGGTACAGGCCGGTGAAGCGGGCGTCGTCCGAGGCGAGGGCCGGGGGGAGTTCGGCGGGGATGTCCTCGGGGGCGGGACCGCTCCCGCCGGGGGCGCCCGTGGTGAGCCACCGCGTCAGGTTGCCGAGCACCTCGTCGAGGGCGGCCCGGTGGCGTGCCGCCTGCATCGTCATCAGGGCGAGTCCGTGGGTCCGGTACTCCGGCGGCTGTCCCGCCGTGAAGGTGTCGGCCTCGGCGACCACCGCCGGCATCCGCTGGGGCACGGGTTCCCAGAGCAGGGGCAGCACGATGCCGCTCTCCGGTGCCCCGCGGGCGCGTTCCAGGCTCGTGCGGTGGGCCAGCATCGCCCAGTCCGCGTCGGCGGGTCCCTCGCTGAAGTAGGCGGGCGAGCACAGGACGAGGACGCGGTCCGCCGTGGCCACCCCGGGGGAGCCCGGGCCGCGTGCGCCGTCCGCGGCCGTCCTGACGAAGCGGACCGGGGAACTGCCCAGCCGCCGGTCCAGGTCGTCCAGGAAACGCGTTACCCAGGCCTCGTCCCTGCCATGCAGGTAACTCACGGCGTAGGTGTACGTATTCTTCATCCCCCACCCGTCCGAACCGGTACGAACGGGCGCGGTCACGGACGCCCGCACTGGCGTCATCATGGAAGAATCCGCTGACGTCTCGTCATGACCCGTTCCGCAGCACATGTATGACTGGCTATCACTTTATATGTACGACTCATTGATGGGTGGGGTCGACCCCGCGGCGCTGTCCCGTCCCGGCCCGCGGGCGCAACCGGCCCCGGACCTCGGGCCGGCCCCCGCCCCGGCCCAGGGGCTGGGCAAACGGCAGGAGAACCTGCTCACCGGGGTCCTGCGCGGGATCCCGCTGATGGGACAGGACACCATGGTCCCGTTCGCCGAGGCCGACGTCCGTTCCTGCCTGGCGCAGTTCCGGCCCTCCGAGCACGGCGCCGCCGCCGGCCTGGTCAACCGTGTGCGCCCGTCCCTCCTCGACGCCGTCGTCGGCCGTACGGCCCGCCTCCAGGGCTACGTCCGCGGGCTGCCGGAGGGGGGTGTCGAGCCGCTCCTGGACGTGGTGAGCAAGGCGGTCTACGGGCCGCTGGCGCTGCGGGTCGTCTTCGGCGCCTCCGTACGCATGCCGCTGCGCGCGATGAGCTACGTACTGCCCGCCGTGCTCATGGCCGAACGGATCCTGGCGGTCACCGGCCGGCTGCCCTACCTGCAGGTGCTCTACGTCGGTGAACTGGGCGCGCGCATCAACGCCCTGCCCGCCCCGGTCGTCGCCGAGGAGGGCCGGCTCCTGGTCGAGCACCTGGGCCGGGTCCTCGGCCGGGGGCCGATGGCGGGCCACTACGAGCTGTTCACCGACCTCCCCCTGCCCGCGGACGAGGACCCGATCGGGGACCTCCTCACCCGGCTCCGGGAGGAGCCCCGAGCGGAGATCGCCCGGCGGCTCCACGGGAAGGGCGGCAGCCTCTCCGACCGGCAGACCCTCGAGTACGCCGCGGCCCACGTGCTGCTGCACGACCTCGGCCGGCTGCCGCTGCGAAGAGTCGGCGGCACCACGCCCCCCGACGCCGGGGCCGCCGGCGTCATCGACCTCGGCGGCGTCCAGGAACGCCACTTCCACCGGGTTCGCGCGGTCTTCGCCCAGGCCCTCGGCCATGCCGCGCCGGGGCCCCTCGTCCTCACCCGCCACTCCGTCCCGCCCTACACGATGTCGCGCGTCGGCGACGTCGGCCTGCGCGAGTTCCTGGACGGCGTGCCGTACGACGAGGCCGCGCTCCCCGCGGCCGTACGGCACGACCTGCAACTGCTGCGCGCCGGGCGGGTGCTCGACCACCTCAGGTGATCCCGCCCCCCTTGTGCCCGCTGTCCCCGGTGCCCGTCCGGCGCGGCCGGTTCGCGGGCATCCAGCGCGCCGCGAAGTCCACGGCGTCCTGCAGGTCCAGCAGACGGCACCGGAGCCCGCTCACCGTGCCGGTGCGGGTGGTGCCCCCGGCCTCGTACGCGGCACCCAGCAGGGTGAAGTCCGAGTCGTCCAGGGCCACGTCCTCGTAGCTCCACCAGGAACGCCGCCCGCCCCTGCGGACGACGCAGCGGTAGGTGCGCCGGGGCGGGTCGGGCACCCGGTACTCGGCGAGGTGGAACGCGCTGCACACGTCGAACCCGACGCCGAGCAGCAAGACCCTCGCGCGGGCCCGGTAGAGCGCGGCCAGCGGGGACCGCTCGCCCAGGTGGCAGTCGGCGCGGTGCCCCGCCGTGACGGCGCCCCCGGCCGGGCCGTACGCGACGAAGGAGGTCTGCGGATGGGCGCTGCGCACCGCGCCCGCCCGGACGCGCAGCGCTTCCGAGAGCACCCCCATCCCGGGCGCGGGCGTCGACGCCGGGTCGAACGGCGGCATCGCGCCCCGCACGGCGGCGGCCTCCCGCGGGGTCAGCCCGGCCACCCGGGCCCGGTGGGCGGCGGAGGAGTCGGAGTTCTCGGGCGTGAAACTGGGCGCCACCAGCGTGCCCCGCGGCCCGAGGGCACGCAGCAGCGCGTCGAGCATGGTGCGTGCGCGGGTGCCGCCCGCGCCGCGCAGCGAGGCGTGCACGAGGACGACGCCGCCCGGTTCGAGGCCGAGCGCCGTCAGGGACCGGGCCAGGGATCGCGCCGTGGGGCGCGCCGGGGATTCGGCCGAGGCCGCCGCGTCGCCGGAGCCGACCGTCATCCCGTACCCCCTTGGTCCCGTTCGGCACGATCCCTGGTCAGTGTCCCGCCGGGACCGGCCCGCCGGGTAGGGGGCCTGCCCTGGCCACGGGGCTTGCGGGGCGTCCCGTACGGCCGGCCCCGCCCGTGGTGCGAGCGGGGACGGGCGCGGGCCGTGCGCGTCAGGCGCCGGACGCGGCCTTCGCGGCCTCGAAGCGGGCGACGACGTCGTTCCAGTCGACGAGGTCCCAGAGCTTGGTGACGTAGTCGGGGCGGACGTTCTTGTACTGGAGGTAGTAGGCGTGCTCCCAGGCGTCGAAGACCAGGAGCGGGGTGGTGCCCTGGCCGACGTTGCCGTGGTGGTCGTAGACCTGCTCGACGATCAGGCGCTCGCCGAGCGGTTCCCAGGCCAGGACGCCCCAGCCGGAGCCCTGGACGGAGGCGGTGGCGACGGTGAGCTGCTTCTTGAAGGCCTCGAAGCCGCCGAGGTGTTCGTCGATGGCGTCGGCCAGGGCCCCGTCGGGGCGGTCGCCGCCGTCGGGCGAGAGGTTCTGCCAGAAGATCGAGTGCAGGACGTGGCCGGAGAGGTTGAAGGCGAAGGTCTTCTCCAGGCCGACCAGACCCGTGGGGGTGATGGTGTCCTTGTCGCGTGCCTCGGCGATCTGCTCGAGGGTGTCGTTGGCGCCCTTGACGTAGGCCGCGTGGTGCTTGGCGTGGTGGAGTTCGAGGATCTCCCCGGTGATCGCCGGCTCCAGCGCGGCGTAGTCGTAAGGCATGTCCGGAAGCGCGTACGTGCCCATCAGGCACAGCCCCTTTCGAGCGGTGTGATCGGGTGAGCCGCCGTCAGCCTACGCCTGTTATTGCACATGAGTTGCAATAGCTATGCTGGTGCAGCAACATGGACGCGGGCGGGGTCGGCCCGTCAGCCTTCGGAGTCGTCGCACCCGCGGTCCCGGGTGCGGTCCTTCCCACGGGGTGATCGTCTTTCCGACCGGCGACCCGCCGGTACCGGCCGGCCCCGTCCGTGGCTACGGCACCCTTGTGGTGCTCGAGGCCGGGACCAGATCGTCGGCACCGTCGTCCTGCAGCGTGGACGCCGCACTGAAGATGTAGAAGCACCCCGCCGTCAGCACCGCGGCACCGGCCAGGAGAGGCGTCCACTTCCGCAGCTTCGCGGTCGCCGTCCGGCCGCGGAACTGCCGTTCCACGAGCGAGAAGCCGCGGATGGTGGCGACACCGACGCCGGTGAGCGTCAGCGCCATGCCGATCCCGAACGTGATCACGATGGCCAGGGCTCCGAGGGCACGCCCCGTCAGCAGACCGCTGACGAAGATCAGGAACGCCGACGGCGACGGCAGCAGGCCGCCGGAGAGGGCCAGCGCCGCCAGTCCCTTGCGGGACCAGGGGTTGGTCAACTGCTGTACGTGGTGGTGGGCGTGGGCGCTGTCGTCCTGTACCACCGTGCCGTGGCCGTGGCCGTGGCCGTGGCCGTGGCCGTGGTGTGCGTGCGAGTGGCCGTGTTCCTCGGCATGCCCGTGGGAGTGGCCGTGCGGGTGGGGATGAGCGTGCCCATGGTCGTGTCCGTGCCCGTGTCCCTGCCCGTAGTCATGGGAGTGACCGCGGCCGCGCAGGTGGCGGTAGATCAGCCCCACGCCCACGATCGCGACGACCGTTCCCGCCGCGACCTGCATCCACGCGGTGGCGGTCTTGGTGCTGACCGCAGTGCTGCTGACTCCCACCCACAGGAGCGCGAGGACCAGCACCGAGAAGGTGTGCATCGTCGCGACGATGACGCCGAGACGTGCCGCGTCCTTGTAGTGCCCCCGTGTCCCGACCAGATAGGCGGCCGTGATGCTCTTGCCGTGGCCGGGGGCCACCGCGTGAGCGGCACCGACGCCGAGTGCGACGACCAGGACGACCCAGAAGAGGGACCCGCTGTCGAAGAGGGCGAGCAGGTGGTTGTCGAGACTTCCTGTCCCTGTCATGCGTTGCTCCTGGAAGGGGCGCCGGTGTCGGCCGACGGCGCGTCCTGCTCGTGTGGCGTGGCCTGGGCGTGGTGAACCGAGGTGGGAGTGGCGCCGGCGGCATGTGCGGTTCTGCGGCGTCGCGACTGCCGGATGACCAACCCGCCGATGGCGAGGGCGGCGGCCAAGGTGCCGGCGGAGAAGACCGCGACCGTTCTGCGGACCCCTCCGCCGGAAGTCGTGAACCGCACGTGCGTCGTCGGCCGGGCGGAGGTGAACAGCGTCTGCTGAGGCTCGGCGGGGCCGGCGGAGGTGAGCATGGTCCGGTACGCCGGGTGGAGGTCCGTGAGCGCGCTGATGGTGACGTCCACGTCGACCACGGGCGCCGGGCAGTCGAAGGCGACCTGCGCTCCCTGGGCGAGGAAGTCCTTCATGGCCCCGACGACCGACGCCTGGCAGGGGCGGCCCGCCTGGGCGACCGCGAGGTGCTCGAGCAGGTAGCCGCGGACGACCGGCGAGCTCTGCAGCCTCTGCGCGAAGGAAAGGCTCGACGTACCTCCTCCGCCTTCCTGGCCCTTGAACACCCCGAGCGACTGGCCGAGCGCCACCCAGTCGAGCTTGTCCGTGTTCCACGCGATCACGAGGCGGGAGCCCTGGACGTCGGCCGTGGCCGTCGACGGCGGCCCGAAAGGATGCGCGGACGCGGACGGTGCCGGACCGGCGACGACGGAGCAGATCGCAAGTGCGGCCCCCACCAGCGCGGTGCGCAGCGCCGGGCGGGCCGCAGCCCTCGGGAGGCGGAGAAGGGACAAGGCTGTGCGTCTTTCAGTACGGCCCGCATCGGGCTGGGTTCCGGCGCGCGGTGGGGCGACGCCAGAACCGCACTCTCCACAACCAGCCGGACGTTCTCCCGACGATCACGTGGAGGCGAGATGAACGTGCGTGGCCGCGTTTCACACGGACCCCGCACAGGCAGCCTGCGGCCCCACTGGGGAGAACCGCCCCCGTAGCGGACTCCGGCCGGCTCCTCGATGACGGGGGCGCATTCCCGCGAGGCCTGCCGAAGCCGGCCACGGCGGTGCAAAACACGTTCACCCGGCCCGTCTTCGCTGCGCAGACCGCAGCGGACCTGGCCGTAGCTTCCCCCTGCCCGCCTGACTTCCCTGCCGGCGCACATCGAAGTGGCGCCCGCGGACGGTTCGTCCGCGGGCGCCGCGCTCGTTCTACGTCCGACCAGGGAGCACCGCTGCGCCGGCGACTCCCGTCACGTCGGCGGTCGTCCGTACGCGTCGGGTGCGACGTGGCCCGATCAGCCGGCACATGACGTACACGAGGAAGGAGATCGTCGTCACGTAGGGGCTGATGGGGATGCTGCTGCCGAGGGCGAGGAGGATGCCGCCCTCTATGGCGACGACGGCGAACAGCACGCTGAGCAGGGGCAGGAGCACCGGAGAGGCTGTCACCCGACTCGCCGCCGCGGCGGGGGTGACGACCAGGCTGAGGACCAGGAGTGCTCCGACGACCTGTACCGACAGGGCGATCGCGATGCCCAGGATGAGCATGAAGGCCACGGACAGCCCCCTGACCGGCAGGCCGCGTGCCCGGGCGACCTGCGCGTCGGCGCTGGCGAAGGTCAGCGGACGCCAGATGGCGGCGAGGGCGATCAGCACGAGCACGGAAACGGTGAGCATCCATCCGGTCCGCGGGTCGTCGACGGCCACGATCTGACCGGTCAGGAGGCCGAACTTGTTGGCCGAACGTCCCTTGTAGAGGGCGAGGAACAGGACGCCGAGGCCGAGCCCGAACGGCATCAGGATGCCGATGACCGAATTCCGGTCCCTGGCGCGGGTGCCCAGAACGCCGATCACGGAGGCGGCGATGAGAGATCCGGCGATGGAGCCCGCCACCACGTTCACCCCGAGCAGCAGGGCCGCCGAGGCGCCCGCGAAGGACAGTTCGCTGATCCCGTGCACGGCGAAGGGCAGGTCGCGGAGCACCACGAATACTCCGGTGAGCCCGCCGACCAGGCCCAGGACGCCGCCCACGATGAGGGAGTTGCGCACCAGGCCGAGCAGGGCGCCGTAGTCCTGGAAGTCGAACAGCTGCTGCCACGTTCCGGTCGCTGTCATGGGCGTGCTCCGTCGGTCTCGTGTGCGTCCTCGGCGTCCGCTCCCGGGTGTTCCGGGTGGTGCACGGCCTGCTGGTCGTGGGCTCCGACGACGACGATCCTGCCCCGTACGCGCAGGACGTCGACCCGGGAGCCGTACAGCGCCGACAGGGATCGCGACGTCAGCACCTCCTCCGGCGTACCGGTGCGGTGTCCCTGCGGGGCGAGGTAGAGGATCCGGTCGACGAGGTCGAGGACGGGGTTGACCTCGTGGGTCACGAACACCACGGCGGTCCCGTGGTCCCGGCGCCTGCGGTCGATGAGTTCGGTCACCGCGCGCTGGTGGTGGAGGTCCAGGGAGAGCGTGGGCTCGTCGCACAGCAGCACGCGCGGGTCGGTGGCCAGTGCCTGGCCGATGCGGACGCGCTGCCGTTCGCCGCCCGAGAGGGTGCCGAGCGGCGCGTTCGCGTACGCCGACGCTCCGACGGACTCCAGTACGGCGTCGATGCGCCGCCGTGTGGCGGCGTCGCGCCGGCGGAGTCCGAACCGGTGTCCGTCCAGGCCGTAGCCGACGAGATCGCGGGCGCGCACCATCTCGTGTGCGGGGGCGGTGCCCTGCTGCGGCACGTAGCCGATGTGGCGCGCGGCGCGGCGGGGATCGTCGCCGAGCACGCGCAGGGTGCCGTGGGAGAGCGGCCGGAGGCCCAGGAGGGCCTGGACCAAGCTGGTCTTGCCGGAGCCGTTCGGTCCCAGCACCGCCCAGAACTGCCCGGGCGCCACGTCGAGGTCGAGTCCCTCCCAGAGGGTGCGGTCCCCGCGCCGGAGACCGCCCTTCCTGATCCGGATCAGCGGCGCCGGCGCGGCGTTGGCGCCGGTGTCTCCCGTGCGGGGTCCGGGTACCTGCCCTGAGGGTCGCCGGGTCACTTGTTCAGGGCGTCGGCGAGTGCGTCGACGTTGTCGTTCATCCACGTCAGGTAGTCCTTGCCGGCGGGCAGGGTCTCGGTGACGGGGACGACGGGTACGCCGGCCGCCTCGGCGGCCGACTTGACCTTCTCCGTCTGGGCGCCGGAGGTCTGCGCGTTGTAGACGAGGGCCTCGACCTTGTTGCCGGAGAAGAGGTCCAGCGTGGTCTTGAGGACCTTGGCGGACACGTCGTCGCCCTCCTCGATGGCCTCGCTGAACTCCTCGGGTGTCCGGTTGACCAGTCCTGACGCCTCGAGCAGGTACACGGGCACCGGCTCGGTGATCGCCACTCCGTCGCCTTCGTGCGCGGACTTGAGGGCGGCCTCCTTGTCCTCCAGCGCGGTGAGGCTCTTCTTGAAGGCGGCCGCGTTCTCGGTGAAGGTGCCGGCGTTGGCGGGGTCCGCCTTGCCCAGGGCGTCGGCGATGCGGTCGGCGACCTTGCTCACCGAGGGGAAGTCGTACCAGACGTGCTCGTTGAGTTCCTCGCCCGCCGGAGCGGTGCGGCCCGAGACCTCGACGGCGTTGACGACGTCCGCGGAGGCGTTGCCGCTCCCCAGCATCCGGTCGATGAAGTCGTCGTAGCCGCCGCCGTTCTCCACCACGACCTTCGCCTTGGACAGGGCGAGTTGGTTGCGGGTGCCGGCCTCGTAGGAGTGCGGGTCCTGGTCGGGGTCGCTGATGATCGACGTGACGTCGACCCGGTCGCCGCCTATGCGCTCGACGATGTCGCCGTAGACGTTGGTGGAGGCGACGACGGTCACCTTGGGCGCGGAACCGCTGCTCTTGTCGCTCGCGGTGTCGTCGGAGGAACCCCCGCAGCCGGTCAGCAGGCTGAGCGACGCGGCACCGGCCAGCAGCACGGCAAGGCGGGAAGTGGACTGGGACATGAAGGAAGCCTCCAAGGCCTGCGAAGGGGAGTCGTTGGAGCGGGCTCACGGCCACGCCCATCGGCAGCTTAGATGAAAATGAATACCACTATCGACTCGGCCGGGGCAAAACCTCTCGGGGGCTGCCGAGTCGCGGCCGGGGCCGCCGTCCCGCGCCCGGAGCGGCGGAGAGGGGGCTTTTTTGGAATGGAAACCATTGTCATATAGCGTGATGCCGACCCCATCGAGGAGTGATCTGCCGTGGCCGTACCGAAGCGCAAGATGTCCCGCACCAACACCCGTCATCGCCGGGCCCGGTGGAAGGCCGCCCCCGCCGAGTTGGTCCCCGTCGCCGTGGCCGGTTCGGTGCACCGGGTCCCTCGCAGGCTCGCCAAGGCCTACGAGCGCGGCCTGCTCCGCCCGGAAGGCTGACGGGCGTGGCACACGATCGACTGCCCGTGACCGTGCTGTCGGGCTTCCTCGGCGCGGGTAAGACCACGCTGCTCAACCATGTGCTGCGCAACCGCGACGGCCTTCGCGTCGCGGTGATCGTCAACGACATGAGCGAGATCAACATCGATGCCGCACTGGTGCGCGGCGGCCAGGCGGCCCTGTCCCGCACGGAGGAACGCCTGGTCGAGATGACCAACGGCTGCATCTGCTGCACCCTGCGGGAGGACCTGCTGGAAGAAGTGGCCCGGCTGGCCGGGGAGGATCGCTTCGATTACCTGCTCATCGAGTCCAGCGGCATCTCCGAGCCGATGCCGGTGGCCGCGACCTTCGCCTTCCCCCGCGACGACGGGACGACGCTCGGCGAGCTGGCCCGGCTGGACACCATGGTCACCGTCGTCGACGCCGCGAACTTCCTGACCGAGCTCACGGGTGGGGACGGTCTCGCCGAGCGGGGACTCGACCAGTACGAGGACGACGAACGTACGGTCAGCGACCTGCTCATGGACCAGATCGAGTTCGCGGACGTCATCGTGCTCAACAAACTGGACCTCGTGGACGAGGAGGCCGCCGACCGGCTTCGGGCCACGCTCACGCGCCTCAACCCGGTCGCGCGCATCGTGCCGGCCCGGCACGGTCGGGTCGATGCGCATGAGGTGCTCGGCACCGGGCGGTTCGACCTGGAACGGGCTCAGCAGGCGCCCGGGTGGGTCATGGAGCTCAACGGGGACCATGTGCCGGAGACCGAGGAGTACGGCATCTCCAGCACCGTCTTCCGCTCCGACCGCCCCTTTCATCCCGGTCGCCTGTGGGACTTCGTCAGCGAAGGCCTCGACAGCGGCGCGTTCGGGCAGGTCCTGCGTTCCAAGGGCTTCTTCCGCCTGGTCAGCAGACCGCAGGTGACGGGACTGTGGTCGCAGGCCGGTTCCGTGGCGCGGTTCGAGCCGTCCGGCGCTCCGGAGGGTGACTCCCCCCACGCCCAGGAACTGGTGTTCATCGGAGTGGGCCTGCGACCGGAAGCCCTGCACGCGGCGCTGTCGGCCTGTCTCGTGGCCGGCGAGGACGACGTCGTGGCGACCGACCCGTTCCCCGAGTGGTTCGTCCACGAGGTGGGCGACGCCTGTGAACACGAGCACGAAGCCCGGTTGACGCAGCACCCCTGAAAGGCGGCCGGCAAGGGCCGGAACGCCCCGGGCGCTCGCGGATCCGGACGGCCACGTGGGCGCCGGCCGCGGGCCCCCGTCGCCGGACCCGCGGGCGTGGCCGTACCGGATGGAGCGGACGTTCATGCCCGTGCGCGGCACTGCGGGCACAGGCCGGTGAGTTCGACGGTGTGCTCGACTTCGGCGAAGCCCGAGAACGTGGCGACGGTCTTGGCCCACGCCTCCACCGCTGCGGCTTCGACCGCCATGCTGAGTCCGCAGCGACGGCACAGGATGTAGTGCCGGTGTTCGGCAGAGGGTCGGTAGCGAAAGAGCCGCTCGCCGTTGGTGTCCCGGACGATGTCGGCGCGACCGCTCTCGGCGAGGACCCTGAGGGTCCGGTAGACGGTGCTCAGCCCCACCGGGCTGCCCAGGTGGACCAGGCGGGTGTACAGGGCCTGAGCGCTGACGAAGCCGTTGCTGTCGATCAGTGCGTCCAGGACCCATTTCCGTTGAGGGGTGCGCCGGCCGCCCGGCACGGCCACCTCCCCGTCGTGAGGGGTGGTCGTCACGCCGGCCTCCAGGTCGGGGCGTCAGCGCGTCGGCGGTACGTGACGGGGTGGGCGTGCTCGTCGCCGGGTGTCACAGCGGAATGGAGTCGTCGAGGAACGGCCGAGGGTGGATGCGTGGAGTCGCGGCAGTGATCACGATGAAGGTCTCTCTGGACGGTCGCGGGGCTGGTGGCGGCGGAGTGCCGGGTTCCTCCAGAGTAGATGATAACGAATTTCAAAACCATCTACTTCTGCGACGCGTGCGGCAGTTGTGGGCGCCCGGCGGTGCGGGTGCCGACGGGCAGTGGGTACATATCCGGCGCTACGCTGCTTATCGGTCGACGATGCTTCAGCGGTGACACGTGACCGGCGTCCCGTGAGCGTGCGAGGCGCCACGAAAGGAGTCCCGATGCAGAGCACGGACCAGCACCGTCCGCATGATCAGCACCAGCACACCCATGGCGAAGGCTGCGGCCATGTCGCCGTACCGCACGGTGACCACACCGACTACGCCCACGACGGACACCTCCATCGCGGCCACGGCGACCACATCGACGAATGCGACGCGACGGCGCACGTGGCCCACGAGGGGCACAGCCACCAGCACGCTGAGGGATGCGGTCATGTCGCCGTGCCGCACGGCAACCACATCGACTACGTCCACGACGGGCACCGTCACGCGGCCCACGAGGGCCACTGGGACGACCACTGACCCGGCTTCCCCGGCCGGCGTGCGCAGCCGCCCGACGCGTGGCCGGCGTTACCGGGCCCACGGCACGACTGCGCCGGCCTCGCGGGACCGCTGCCGACCCGACGCCGGGGCTCGGCTCACGGGCCGGGTTCGAAGAACAGCGGGTCGGGGACGGATGCCCATTTCCGTGGGCCCAGGGCGAGTTCGGAGTCGTCCAGCAGGGCCGCGTCCAGAGCGCCGCGAATGCGGTGGTGGTCGAGCGGGGCGCCCGTGAAGGCGATCTCGTTGCGGCGTTCGCCGAAGTGCTCGTGCCAGAACCAGGAGGCCATCGTCCTGCGCTGCGCGGAGGCGGCCTGCCATGACGAGGTGTCGTCCTCGCGCAGCCAGTGACCGGATTCGAGCAGTTCGAGGTGGGGACCGGCGGATCGCCAGAGGACCACGGTGTCGGGACGACTGCAGAGCCACAGGTGGCCGCGGCTGCGCAGCACTCCGAACATGACGGCCCCGAGCGCGTCGGCCAGCCGACGGGGGTGCAAGGGCCTGCGGGCCCGCCACACGAAGGAACCGATGTCGTGGCCGGTGGCCTCGTGGACGCGAAGCACGCGTACCGGCTCCAGGCGATGCCGCCAGGCGTCGAGGAGTGCGGTGTCGCCGGCGGGCCCGTCGGCGACACCGCCGCTGTCCGCATCGTGCAGCGCTGCCGCGGGGTTCATGTGGCGTACGAGGATTTCGGCCCTGTCGGCGCCCGGGCGAGCGTCGGAGGTGCCGAGGACGAACAGGCGGTCGGCGGCCTCCACTTGGCGGGCGGCGATCTCCGCGGCCGTCGTCGGCGCCGCCCCGTTGCGGCCGTCCCAGAGCGGTCGTGCCTGGTGGACGCACTTCAGGTCGGTGAGGAACGGTTCGGGGTCCAGTCCCAGGACGGTGGGGGCCGGTTCGTAGTGGTCCTCCAGGGTGCTGTGGCCCACCCGGGGATGCCAGAGCTCCACCGCGAAGGACAGGGTGTCCAGTTCGTCGGGGAGGGCGAGGATGACGCTGGGGTTCCCCATCGCCCCGCTCAGGGCCATCAGGTCCTGGTGGACGATGACGGCGGGGTCTCCGGTGGCGCCACGGGGTGTGGACGGGACGGCGCCGGGATGGGCGCCGACCGTGAAGCGCTGCACCAGGGGGTAGCGGCCGTCCCGGTGGTGGACGGAGACCGCCAGGAGCACGGCGTCCGGGTGCGCCCGCGACAGCCGGTCCACCACGGCGCCCCTGGAGGCGGGGGTATTGCCGATGGCCACCGTCAGACGACCTTTGGGCACGGGTTTCCCCTCGGTTCGGATCGGCGCTGCCCCGGACCGCCCGGCAGAGGCTCCACGTCAATCTAATGAACATGGTTTCCATTTTTATAGCATGCCGCGGCCACCCCTGAATCCCTCTCGGCGCGACGCTCGCCGCGGCCCGACGTGTGCCCCGGACCCCTCTCGGCTTCGAACTGCGTTGCGAATGAAGCCGGTTGGCCCACCGGATTTGACACTGCTCCCCGTGGCTGAGGAATCTTGGAACATGACATCCATTTTCAAAAGGTGGTGGTGACGGTGCGTGCCGCGTTCGTCGGCAAGGGCGGCAGCGGGAAGACGACCCTGTCGGCCCTCTTCGCCCGGTACCTTGCCCGGTCGGGCGCGCCGGTCGTCGCCATCGACGGGGACATCAACCAGCACCTGGCGCACGCGCTCGGGCTGCCGGATGGTGGCTTTTTCAGTGCTCCGCCCCTCGGTGCCCGGGTAGGCGAGCTCAAGGACCACCTGCGGGGAACCAACCCGCGGATCCCGTCCCGCGAGGCCATGATCAAGACGACGCCGCCCGGGCGGGGCTCGCGGCTGTTGCGGCTCCTCGGCGACGATCCGGTGCACGTCCGGCATGTGCAGTCCGTCAACGGGGTCCCGCTGATGGTGACCGGCGCCTTCGACGAGAGCGACCTGGGAGTGGCGTGTTACCACTCCAAGCTCGGCGCGGTGGAGCTCTACCTCAACCACCTCGTGGACGGCCCCGGCGAGTACGTCCTCGTCGACATGACCGCGGGCGCCGATGCCTTCGCCTCGGGACTGTTCACACGTTTCGACATGACGTTCCTGGTCGCCGAGCCCACCCGCAAGGGCGTGTCGGTGTACCGGCAGTACCGCGACCACGCCGCCGAGTTCGGCGTTCCCCTGGCCGTGGTCGGCAACAAGGTGCAGGACGAGGACGACCTGCTCTTCCTCAAGGAGCACGTGGGCGACGACCTGCTGGCCTACGGCGCGCACTCCTCCTGGGTCCGGGCCCGGGAGCAGGGCCGCGGTCAGGGAGAACTCGAGCCGCACAATCTCCATGCCCTGCGCAAGCTCCGGGCCGCCCTGGACGCCCGCACCAAGGACTGGGCGGCGTTCCAGGCGCACGCTGTCGAGTTCCACCTCCGCAACGCCGCCGCATGGGCGGACCAGGCCACCGGCGGCAAACTCGCCGACCAGATCGACCCCGAGTTCCGGCACGGCCCCGCCGCGCTGACGACGCCTGCGGCCTGAAGACCGCCGGGCGACCTCTCGCAACAGAAGATCCGACCCGTCACCCGAAAGGAACCCCCACCATGTCCTTGGATGTTTCGCCCCGGCTGCTTGCCGACGCCGAAAGCGGCGACGTCGACCCGCAGGACTTCGTCGACACCGTCCGCACCTCGCTGCCCTACGCCTACGACCTGATCGCCGCACTCGTGGACCAGTTGCGGGCCGGCGGCGCGGCCTTCGCCGACAATCGGACCCCTCCGCCGTCGGAGAAGGAACGTGGCCAGTTGCTGCGGGCCCTGGCGAGCGACGCGATCCGCGGAAGCCTGGAGCGGCACTTCGGGGTGACGCTGGCCTTCCAGAACTGCCACCGGGTCGCCGTCTTCCGGCCCGAGGACCAGGGCGGCGAGATCCACGCCCGCTTCACCTCGGTGCGGTCCCAGGTGCTCAACCAATCGCCGGAGTTCCGCGACTGCTGACCCCGGCCGGGGACGTGCGTGGGGGCCCGCAGTACTGCGGGCCCCCACGCACGTGCCGGCGCGGCGGCGGGACCCGCCGATCGGGGGGCCGATGCCGGAGGGGGCCACGCCCTCAGCACCCTGCGGACGGGCAGCGGACGGCCGGGGCGGCCGAGGCGTACCGGGCGGCGCGGGGCGGGGGAGTCTCCTGGGCGTACGGGACGGCCGGGCCGGACCGCTGCCGGGGGAGCTGGCAGCCCCGGCACAGGGCCAGGCCGCCGAGGGCGGCGACGAGCGTTCCCCAGCCGCGGCAGGTCCGGCACTCGCGTGCCCTGCGGGGATCGGAGTGCGGAGCGGGGCCGGTCCCTCGGGTCATACGGGGGTTCCCTCCTCGGGTGCGGGGTGCGGGGTGCGGGGTGCGGGGTTCGGAGCGTGGAGTCCGGGCTCAGCGCCGGGCCTGACGGGCCCTCAGGCGGGCGTCGCGCCTGCGGCCGCGGCGCAGCAGGCGCGCCTCGCGCGGCAGCAGCCGCGGCCCGGCGACGATCAGGACGTCGCACACCGCGTGCGCGAGGACGGCCCGCTGCACGGGCCTGCGGTGCAGACCCGACGGCGTCCGCGAGGGCCGCGCCGTGCCGACGAGCAGCAGGTCGCGGGCGCCCGACGCGACGGCGCACAACACCGCCCCCGGGCGGCCCATGACCACCCACCGCTCGATCCGCACCCCCTGCGCCGTGCCGCCCAGCGCCTCCTCCAAGGCCCTTTCCAGACGCCACGCCGCCGCCTCGGCCCAGAGGTCCGCCCACGAGGACTCGGGCCGCAGGCGGTAGAGGACCTCGCCCTCCGGCGGCTCCCACGCCATGACGGCGAGGAGGGGGCAGCCCGTGGCGCGGGCCTCGCGGAGGCCGCGGCGCAGTGCCGCGAGGCTGGCCAGGGACCCGCTCGCGCCGACGACGACCCGGCCGCCGCGTCCCGCCCGGCCGGTCACGCGCCGGCCCCCGCGGCGGCGGCCGGGGAGGAGCCCGGAGTCGCGTTCGGCATGGTGACGTCGCCTCTCTCTGTCGTGCGGGAGCCCTGCCAGCGTGGCCGCGCGTCATAGGATGAGGCAAATCGATGGCATTCATCCCGTGATGCGAGGTCCCGATGAACGTGACCCTGCGGCAACTGAGCGTGTTCGTCGCGATCGCGGACCACGGGGGGTTCGGTACGGCCGCCGCCGCGCTCGGCATGAGCCAGTCCTCGGTGTCCCACTCGCTCGCGTCGCTGGAGCGCGCCGTGCAGGGTGAACTGGTGCGGCGCGCCGCCCCCGTCGGGCCCACGCCCCTGGGCGAGGTCCTGCTGCCGCACGCCCGGGCCACGCTCGCCGCGGCACGGGCGTTCGCCGCGGCGGCGGCCGCCCGGCACCACGCCGGAGCAGCGGGCACGATCACCCTGGCCGTGCCGCCGACCGCCGCGCACGGCCTGCTGCCCCGGCTGCTGAACCTGTGGCGCGAGCGCGCCCCGCACGTCGAGGTCAGGATCTTCGAGGGCTTCGCCGAGGAGATCACGCAGTGGCTGGAGGGCGGCACGGTCGACGCGGCGGTCCTCATCGACCCCGACCCGGTGCCCCGCGGGGCGGCCCCGGTCGGGACCGACGTGCTGGAAGCCGTCATGCGCGGAGACCACCCGCTGGCCGGTGAGGACTCCATCGAACTGGCCGACCTGCTGGACGACCCGCTGCTCGCCACCACCTCCGGCGCCGAGGACCAGCTGCGGGAACTCCACGCGCTGGCCGGGGTCCCGTACCGCCCCACCCAGCACATCCGCGAACTCGGCACCCTGCTCTGCATGGTCGAGGCCGGCCTAGGCGTCGCGGTCGTCCCCTCCCTGGCCGGGAGCATGCTGCCCGGGGGCCTCACCCTCGTCCCCGTACTGCCGCGGGTGGAGAGGCGGTTGTTCCTCACCGGCCCGGCCACGCGTCCCTGGCACCCGCATGTGACCGCGATCCGCGACCTGTGCGAGGAGGCCGGCCCCGCGAGGTGACCCCGCGCGCGGCGTACGGCGGGCGGGGGCTCACCCCGTGGGCGCGAGCACGGTCGTACGGCCGCCCAACGCTGCGGAGAAGCGGTCGGTGACCTGCGTCAGGGCCTCGGCGGTGGCGGGCGCGACGGTGAGTGTGCCGTCGTCGGCGACGGTGAGGTCCTTGTCGAGCGTGAACCACCCCGGCACGACGTGGGTGGCGCCCATCGCACTCAGCACCGGGCGCAGCGCGTAGTCGATGGCCAGGACGTGGGCCGTGGTGCCACCGGTGGCCAGCGGCAGCACGGTCTTGTCGGCGAGGGCGAACTGGGGCAGCAGGTCGAGCAGCGACTTCAGCAGGCCCGCGTAGGCGGCCTTGTAGACGGGCGTGCCGATCACCACCCCGTCGGCCCGCTGGAACAGGGCCGCGGCCCCGGTGATGGCCGGGTGGTGGACGTCGGCCCCGAGCAGGGCGTCGGCGGGCAGCGTACGCACGTCGAGGGGGACCACCTCGTGGCCCTGGAGCCGCAGCCGGTCGTCCAGGTGGCGCAGCAGCCGTGCGGTGCGGGAGGTGGCGGAGGGGCTTCCGGAGACGGACAGGATGACGGCCATGGGGACCTTCCGGGTTCGGGCGGGCGGAACGGGGGCGCGCGGGGACCTCGGCCCGGTCACGGGGCGCTGGATTCAGCCGCGACGACGGGCACCGGCCCGTCGCGCGGCGTATCGAGGAAGGTGACGACCTCGGCTGCCATCGGGCGGTGCCGCAGGTCGTGGTGGGTGCCACGGACGACCGGAAGCCGCATGCCACGCTGGGACTTGACGGCGCGAGAGTTCTTTCCCCGGCGGGGAAGAGCGCAGGGGCGAGTCCGGCTTCATACGCGGGGGCTCACCGCGACGCGGGCGGCAGGCGTACGGCTCGACGGCGCGGTCAGGAGCCCGTGGGCCCTGTGCGGCGGGCGGTCAGCGACAGAGGGCGCTGGAGGTGCGCCGCAGGTCCACGTAGCGGCACACCACGGCGGGGTGCGTCATGAGCATGCTGTTCATCCTGGCGAGGGCCGGGAGCGGCTGTCAATGGACACCCATGGGTGTCTCATGGACCGGAACGTGGTCCTGGCGGGACGTCAGGATCCGGCCGGTGCGGGATGCGAGGGCCACGTGCAGCCCCGCCGCCGGCCGCGCGGCCGTGTGCACCACGGACGCCGGGGAGCGGGGCGGGAGCCGCCCGCACGGCGGCGACGGCCCCGCAGGTCAGGGAGCGGGCAGGCCCCCGGCGGAGCCCGCGTGGCGTACTCCGCCCCGCGGGGACGCGGAGGGCCCCTCGTGCCCGAACCCGCCCGCGTGGCCCGGGAGTTGCGGCACCGTTACCCCGCCTCGCGGTGGCGTCGTCGCAGGTGAGGGGCGATGGGCACTTCTTGACATCCCTTTCGGGGCCGCTCTAGCGTCCCGGCCATGAGCGAGCCCCAGTCGACTCCAGGTGAAGGCTTCCACCCCCACCTCCACGACGCGCCCGGGCATGCGGCGGCGTCCCTGGGCACGCGGCTGCACCACGTCCGTGCGGACGCCCTGGACGGGGAGACGGCCCAGACCGGTGGGATGCGCAGGTTCGCCGCCGTCAGCGGACGGACCGTGGGCTCCGAGAAGCTGTGGATGGGACAGACCCACGTCGCCCCGGCGACCGCGTCCTCCGACCACCACCACGGCGCGTCCGAGACCGCGATCTACGTCGTGAGCGGGCACCCCGAGTTCGTGTTCCTGGACGGCTCGGGCGACGGGCCCGAGGAGGTGCGCCTGCGCACCTCGCCCGGTGACTACGTCTTCGTCCCGCCGTACGTCCCGCACCGCGAGGAGAACCCGGACCGCGCGGAGGAGGCCGTGGTCGTCATCGCCCGCAGCACGCAGGAGGCCATCGTGGTCAACCTCCCCGGCCTGTACGCCCTTCCGGCCGGGGACGCCTGAGCGGCCGATCGGCTGCCCCGGCCGCCGACGCCGTCCCCGCCGCGCGTACGTGCGGGCCGGCCGGGCGGGGCCCGTCAGTCCTGTCCGGGCAGGAGGCCGCGACGGAGGGCGCGGACGAGGTGGACCGGCACCAACTGCTCCCGCCCGTCGACGGTGACCTTGACCAGATGGGGGGCCTCCGCCTTCCACCGGGCCCGGCGGTGGCGGGTGTTGCTGCGGGACGTCTTGCGCTTGGGCACGGCCATGGGTTGTCCTCTGCGGGTTCTGTGGTTCTGTGGTTCTGCCGGTGCGGGAACGGTCAGCGGGAGGCGTACGGCAGCAGGGCCATCTCGCGGGCGTTCTTCACGGCCCGGGCGAGGGCCCGCTGCTGGCGGGCGGTGACGCGGGTGACCCGCCGGCTGCGGATCTTGCCCCGGTCGGAGATGAACCTCCGCAGCAGGTCGGTGTCCTTGTAGTCGACGTACTCGATCCCCGCGGCGATGAGCGGGTTCGGCCGGGCCCTGCGGGTCTCCTTGGCCCTGCCCCTGGCCGTGCCGGTGCGGTTGGTCGTCATGGTGCTGTCTCCGGTGGGTCGTCGCGGTGTGCGGTTCAGGCCGCGTGGTCGAGGAAGCCGTCGAAGGCGTGGGGGAGGCGGCGCCAGCCGTCGGGTCCCGCCGCGTACTCGGCGTCCGTGAGCAGGCAGCCGTCGAGAGTGGCCACGAGCCCTTCGCGGTCGAGGTCGGGCGAGGTGAAGGTGAGGTGCTGGCCGCGGTCGCCGTGCTCGGGGTGCCAGTCCAGGGCGGCGGCCACCCGCCGTTCGGGCGGCACCATTTCCCACGCCGCGTCCGGGAGGGCGGCGAGCCACGGCCCGACGTCCTCGATGCACAGCGCGCCCCCGGCGGCCTCCCATGAGAGCAGGGTGTCGGGGTGGTCGGCCAGCCAGAAGCGGCCGCGGCTGCGGGCGGCGGCGCAGCTGAGGTCCTCAAGCGCCGCGTGCAGCCGCTCGGGGTGGAAGGGCCGCGCCGAGCGCCACACCAGGGTGGCGACGCCGTGGGCGTCCGCCTCCTGGGGCAGTAGGGCGCAGGCCGGGTGCTGCCGTGCGGCGGCCGCGGTCACGTCGAAGCCGGCCTGAGCGGCCGCGGCCAGCCGGCCCGTGCCGATGGTGACCTGACGGGCCGTCGGGTGCAGCTGGGTGAGCAGTTCGACGTCGCCCGGTCCGGTGTCCTCGCCCGGTGCCAGCGCGAGGACGCCGGCGTACTCCAGCTGCCGGGCCAGGGTGTCGGCGACGGTGCGGTGGTCGCCGGGAGCGACGGAGAGGGCGTGCTCCGAGAGGTCGTCGCCGCAGCTGAGGTGGTCGAGCAGGAGTGCGGGGTCGACGCAGGTGACGACTCCGGCGGCCGTCAGCAGGCTGCCGGAGACGCTGCCGTCGGGCAGCGGGGTGCCCACGAGGACCTCGGCCATCGCCTGCGGTTCCACGGAGTCCCACAGTTCGACGACGGCGAGCCGGCAGGACGGGTCCGCGGCCAGCCGCAGCAGTTCGGGCAGGAGGTCCGCGCGGAGTGCGCAGCAGGCGCAGTCGTTCACGAGCGTGGTGTCGGTGCGGGAGACGACGCCGCCCCGGTCGCTGAGGACGCGCCGGACGGGTCCGCCGACGGCGGGCCGCAGGTCGTGGTGGAGGGCGAGGGCCCCGGCGGTGGAGTGCAGGAGTTCGCGCACCGCGGCGCGGCGTGCCTCGGCGTGCAGACCGCCGACGAGGACGACGGGCAGCTTGGGGCTGCTGTCCACGGGAGGTGCCTTTCGGGTCGGGGATCGAGCGGGTGAGCGGGTGAGCGGGTGAGTGGGAGGGCGGGAGGGCGGGCCGGTGAGGGGCCCGGTCAGCGTTCCTCGCGGAACTCGACGTGGCGCCGGACCACGGGGTCGTACTTGCGCAGGACCAGGCGGTCGGGGTCGTTCCGGCGGTTCTTGCGGGTCACGTAGGTGTGACCGGTGCCGGCGGTGGAGCGGAGCTTGATGACGGGGCGTAGTTCGGTGCGAGCCATGGCAGGTACTATACAGAACTGGTTTTCATTTCCAATAAGCTCGGGGTCCTCGACCGGCACCCCCGGAGAACAGAAGGGACCGTCATGCCCGCATACTGCCAACTCACCGGCCGCAAGCCCGGCTTCGGCAACTCCGTCTCGCACTCCCACCGGCGCACCAAGCGCCGCTTCGACCCGAACGTCCAGCACAAGCGGTACTGGCTGCCCAGTGAGGGCCGTACCGTCCGCCTCACGCTGAGCGCCAAGGGCATCAGGACGGTGGACCGCATCGGCGTCGAGAAGGCCGTCGCCGTCATCCGCGCCCGCGGAGGGAAGGTCTGATGGCCAGGGCGGGGAAGATCGCGAAGAACGAGCGGCGCAAGGTCGTCGTGGCCCGGTTCGCCGCGCGCCGCGCCGAACTGAAGGACGTCCTGCGCCGTCCCGACGCCACGCCGCAGGCGAAGGCCGACGCGCGGCGGGAACTGGACCGGCAGCCCCGCGACGCGAGCGCCACCCGGGTGCGCAACCGGGACTCCCTCGACGGGCGGGCCCGCGGTCACCTGCGAAGGTTCGGCCTCTCGCGGATCAACCTGCGCGCCCAGGCCCACGCGGGCCACCTGCCCGGAGTGCGCAAGGCCTCCTGGTGACGCCGCCCCCCGGCCCACCCCACCCCCGGCCCCCGCGGGCCGTACGACACAGCACGGAGGAACCATGAGACCAGGCATCCACCCGGACTACCGTCCCGTCGTCTTCCGCGACCGCGCGGCGGACTTCGCCTTCCTCACCCGCTCCACGATGACCAGCGAGAAGACCGTCGTCTGGGAGGACGGCAACACCTACCCGGTGGTCGACGTGGAGATCTCCTCCGCGAGCCACCCGTTCTACACCGGCACCGCCCGCGTGGTGGACACCGCCGGCCGCGTCGAGAGGTTCCGGCGCCGCTACGGGTACCGCGACGCCGCCCCCGGCGGGAACTGACGCAGCCCGTACCGCACGGCGGCGCCCCGGCACCGGCATCCCGGTGCCGGGCCGCCGCCGTGCACACGAACGCGAGACGTACGCCGGACGTACACCGGAGGGGCGCGGAACGGGCGCGGGACGCGTGCGCAAGAACGCAGGACGGACACGCATGGTCCGTCGCGGGTCCCCGCGACTACCGTCGCACCGGCTCCGGGACCCCGTCCACGGCGATGCGGCAGCTCCCCTCCAGCACGGCGCCGAACTTGACGTGCCGGTAGCCGGAGAAGCCGATGGCCCACGGCTCCTGGGCCTCGAGGCGCCCGAACCGCGCGCTGCGCAGGTCGAGCAGGCCCAGGACGTCGGTCAGCGGATCGGTCACGGGTCCTCCGGCACCGTCGGCGGGTGCCGCGGGGTGTGTCCTTCAGCGGGTGGCGGCGGCGAGCGCGGCCCGGACCGCGTCGGCGGGCACGGGGGTCGCGGCGGCCCGCGAGAAGTCGGCCTCGCCGCCCCCGTACGGCAGACCGTAGACGGGGGTGCCGGGCTGGGAACGCCAGCTGTCGGCGAGGGTGCCGTAGCCGACCGCATCGTATCCGAGCACGTCGAGGAGTTCCGTGGCGTGCGCGACGGCGACCGGGTCGTCGCCGGCGATCGGCAGGGCGGTCCGGTCCGGTGAGCCCTTGGGGCGGGCGAGCTCCGCGAGGTGGCGAAAGAAGATGTTGTTGAACGCCTTCACCACGTGGGCGTCGGGCAGGTGGAGCTGGAGCAGTCCGCTGTCCGTGGTGGACCCGTCGTCGATCGCGGCGATCCGGCCGTCGCGCTGGGGGTAGTAGTTGCCGGTGTCGACGACCGTCTTCCCGGCCAGCGGGGCCGCGGGGACCCGGTCGTACGCCTTGAGCGGGATCGTCACCACGACCCAGTCGCCCGCGGCGGCCGCCTCGGCGGGGGTCGCCGCGCGTGCCCGGGGGCCCAGTTCGGCCACCAGGCCGTCGAGGGTCTCCGGTCCACGGGAGTTGCTGAGCACCACGTCCAGGCCCGCGGCCACGGCGAGCCGTGCCAGGGTGCCGCCGATTGATCCGCTGCCGATCAGTCCGAGAGTCGCCATGTAGATCGCAACCCCGTCTCCGGCGGTTATGTTTCCCGCGGGCCGCAAAGAGCGGGCAAAGCGGGGGCGGGGCCGGTGCGGGCGGCCGTCGGGGAGCGTCGGGGAGCGGGGTGCGGCCCCCGGGTCCGTAGCGGCGGCGGTCCCGTCGCGCGGCCGGTCGTCGTGCGACCGTGGTCGCCGCCCGCTACGACCTGCCGTCCCGCCGGCGGGGGAGCCGCAGGGTGCTGTCCCTCGCGGAGCGGTCCTCGTCGACGCGGTGCAGGGTGCGTCGGCCGCGTCGAGGGACACCGCGGACGCCGGGTCGCGACCCTCCACGCCGCGGCCTGCACCGCGTCGCCTCGAGTCGGCTGCCCCGGCGGGTGGCTCGGCCCGCCCCACCCCGGCGGTCCTGACGGAGGGCGGCCTTCGGAGGGGGTCTGACAGATCGTGACCGGGAACGCTATGCTCCCCGCGATGACGAACAACTTCCCTCTCCGATTGGGGGTCCCGTCCGCGCAAGGTGAGTGCTGATGCCCACTCACATCGCGAACGAGGATTCCCGGCTTTCCCTCTGGCTGCACGTGCGCGAGTTCGCCGTGCCGCCCTCCATGGTCGAGAACGCGACCGCCCGCCGCCGGACCGGTGACTGGGCGGGGGCCTGTGCTGCCTCCGGCGTCGACGTCGACCTCAACCTCCGTTCCCTCGCCCGCACCCACGGCCGGGAACTCGCGGCCCGGGTCCGGGCCGACCTCCGCCACCTCGCTCCCGACCTGCTGCGCTGGCACATGCCGCGGGTCGCCCCCGACGGCCTGCTGCGTCCCGGCCTGACCATCACCCTGGCCCGGTACGGGGTCCCGGGGGCGGAGGGCGGCGAACAGGTGCACCTCGTGGTGAGGACCCCGCCCGCCTGGGCGGACGGCGGGCAGCGGTTCAGCCTCGCGCTGTGGGACCCGGCCCGCCCCGATGCGGGCGCCCTCCACCACCCGCACCACCGGCCCCACCGGCGGTTCCGTCTCGACCTGCACCGTCACCTGTGGGACGCGCGCAGAACCGGTGAACTGCCGCTGCGCGCCGGGACCGGACGCCGCCGCGCCGGCCCGACCGGCCTCCCGGACCCGGAGCCACCCGGGCCGCTGCCGCCGCACCAGCGCTGCGCGGTCGACCGGTGGGAGGACGAGGCGCGCAGGGTGCTGCGTGCCGAGGGCCGGACCACCGGCGCCGTCTGCGTGCGCCTCGGATCCCGCCACCGGCTGCTCGTGGACGTCAGCCGTGACGGTCACGGCACGGGTGCGCCCACCGCGCGGATCACGGAGGCGACCGGGGACGCCGGGGGCAGCCGGCTGCTGCCGGTGCTGCCGGACGCGGCGACCTGGGTGCCGCCGGACGTCGAACTCCTCGACGCCGGCCTCCTGGGCGCCGACGGACTGCACCCGCTGGTCGCCGCCGCGCTCGTGCCGGGCCACCGGCCGTCGTGTCCGCAGGGTCCTTCCGGCCCTTCGGGTCCTTCCGCGCGGGTCGTGGAGTGCCGGGGCGAAGCCCACCGGATCGGCCTCGTCGATGGTGTCCTGGCCGCGCTGGACCACGACCCGGACGAGATCCGCCGCGAGGAACTGCTGGTCGCGCTGACCGGCACCCCGCTGCCCTGCCTGCAGGCGATCGACCGGGCGCACCGGCGTCCGGAATCCCTCGCCGACGTACGGGCACGCCTGGACCACGGCGACATGGCCGGCGCGCTGACCGTCGTCGAGGGCCTGCTCGGCCCCGGTGCCGTGCTCCGCGACGGTCCGCTGCGCGACGAGCTGGAGGCGGCCGCCCAACGGCGTATCGCCTACGGCCTGTTCAGGGCGGGCCTCGCAGGGCCCGCCCCCGGGCGGGTGCCGCCGCGCGGCCGCTTGCCGGAGCCCGCGCCCCGATCCCGCCCGGGCCGGCCGAACCCCCGGCACCGCACCTCCCGCTGACCCCGGGCGTGGGGGGCGGGCCCCCCCCCCCCCCCCCCCCCCCGGGGGCCGGGGCCCCCCCCCCCCCCCGGGGGGACCCCACCCCCAGCCCCAGGCCCCGGCCCCCCCCCCCGCCCCCCCCCCCCCCGCGCCCCGGGGGGGGGGGGGGCGCCCCCCCCCCCGCCCCCGCATCCCTTTCTCCGGCTCCACGAACCCCCCGAGGTGATCACCCATGCCCATGCCCATGCCCATGCACGCCCCGTCCGCCCCGCCCTCCGCCCCGTCCGCCCAGCCCCGGCTCGACGTCGCGGACGCCCTGCTGGCCCTGCTGCGCGACACCACCACAGAACCGCGCCCCGACACCCAGCTGGAGGCCCTCACCCTGGCCGTCGCCGCCGACCTGCCGGTGCTGCTGTGGGGCGAGCCGGGGATCGGCAAGACCGCGGCCCTCACCCAGCTCGCCGACGCCCTGGACCTTCCGCTCACCACGGTGATCGCCAGCGTCCACGAGCCGTCCGACTTCTCCGGGCTCCCCGTCGTCGGTGACGACCCGGCTGTGCAGGGCGTCCCGATGGCCCCGCCGGACTGGGCGGTCCGCCTGGTGCGGGCCGGCCGGGGCCTGCTCTTCCTCGACGAGCTGTCCACCGCGCCGCCCGCCGTGCAGGCGGCCCTGCTCCGGCTCGTGCTCGAGCGGCGGGTCGGCGCGCTGCGGCTGCCGCCCGGGGTCCGGATCGTGGCCGCCGCCAACCCCCGCTCCTCGGCGGCGGACGGCTGGGAGCTGAGCGCGCCGCTGGCCAACCGGTTCGTGCACCTCCAGTGGACCCACGACCATGACGTGGTGGTCCGGGGCCTGGGCGGGACCTGGCCCCGGGCCACGCTGCCGCGGCTGGACCCCGGCGGGCTGCCCGAGGCCGTGGACTTCGCCCGGCGCGCGGTGTGCGGGCTGCTCGCCGCCCGCCCCGGTCTCGTGCACCGGCTCCCCACCGGTGAGACCCGCCGCGGCGGCGCGTGGCCGTCCCCGCGCAGCTGGGACATGACGCTGTCGCTGATCGCCTTCGCGACCGCGGCCGGGGTCTCCAGGGAGGTGCTCTCCCTGCTCGTCCGGGGCACCGTGGGGGACGGCCCCGGGCTGGAACTGCTGGCGAGCATGGACCGGATGGACCTGCCCGACCCGGAGGACGTGCTCGCCGACCCGGCCGGTGCCGTCCTGCCCGAGCGCGGGGACCTGCGCCAGGCGGTACTGGACGGTGTGGTGGACGCCGTCCGCAAGCGGCCGGAGAAGTCCCGCTGGGACGCCGCCTGGGCGCTGCTGGCCCAGGCCCTGGAGACCGGGGCCCCGGACCTCGTGGTCGTCCCCGCGACCACGCTCGCCTCGCTGCGCCGCGAGGACTGGGACGTCCCCGCGGCCGTCGAGCGGCTCGCCGGAGTGGTGTCGCTGTCCCGGCGCGCCGACCGGGCGGCCGACCGGGCCGGGCTCGTCGCGAAGGCCGGCCGGTGAGCGTGACGGCGCCGGCGGCGCTGGACGTCGAGAAGCTCCTCGCGGCCCGGCTGTACGCCGCCCGCGTCCGCCCCTACCTCGCGACGGCGCTGTTCGCGCTGCACGTCGTGGAGTCCCGGCGGGTGCCGACGATGGCCGTCGACCCGTACTGGCGGTGCTACGTCTCACCGGCGTTCGTGGACCGCACACCGGTCGAGGACCTGGCCGGGGTGTGGGTGCACGAGGTGTCCCACCTGCTGCGCGACCACCACGGGCGCGGCGACCGGGTGGCACGGGAGCAGGGGCTGGAGGGCCCGGGCGAGCGGCTGCGGATGAACATCGCCGCGGACTGCGAGGTCAACGACGACGCCTTCGGGGAGGGTCTGGAGACGCCGCGGGGAGCGGTCCTCCCACGCTCGCTGGGGCTCCCCGAGGCGAAGCTCATGGAGGAGTACCTCCCGCTGTTCGGCATCGGCCCGCTCACGCAGGACTTCGTCTGGCTGGACTGCGGCAGCGGCGCGGACGGCCTGGAACGCGCGTGGGACCTCGGCCCGGAGGGCGCCCACGGTCTGAGCGAACAGGAACGCGACGCCGTCCGCTTCCGCGTGGCGCAGGGCATCAACGGCCGCCCCGGCGACGCCCCGAAGAGCTGGCGGCGGTGGGCGGAGGAGGCCTTCCACCCGCCGCAGCAGTGGCGGGAACTGCTGGGAGCGGCGGTGCGTGCGGCGGCCTCCGGTTCCGGCGGGGGCCAGGACTACAGCTACGGCCGGCCCTCGCGCCGGTCGGCCGGCGTGCCCGGCGTCGTCCTGCCGGGCCTGCGGCGCCGGCCGCCCCGGGTCTGCGTGGTCATCGACACGTCCGGCTCGGTCAGTGACGCCGAACTGGGCACCGCGCTGCTCGAAGTGGCCGCCATCGCCCGCGCCGTGGGCGGCCGCCGCGACATGGTCACCGTCGTGCCGTGCGACGCCGCGGCACGCATCGCCCACACGCTGTGCAGCGCCGAGGACATCCCGCTGCTCGGCGGCGGCGGCACGGACCTGCGCAGTGGCTTCGCGCGGGCCCTGCGCACCCGGCCCGGCCCGGACGTCGTCGTGGTGCTGACGGACGGTCAGACGCCCTGGCCCGCGTCGCGTCCGGCCTGCCGCACCGTCGTGGGCCTGTTCCCCCGCGAGGGCGCACGCCGCTTCCGGCGCGAGGACGACCCCGAGTACGTTCCGGACACGCCGCCCGAGTGGGCACGCACGGTCGTCCTCGGGGCTTCCGGCACCGCCGGGTGACGGCGCCGGGGAGGCTCCGACGTCCCGTCAGAATCTGCGTGCACAAGCGTTCCCCTGGGTCGGCCGCGGACCCTAAGATCACCCCGCCAGTCAGGGGACCGCGGCCGCCGGGGAGGCGACGTGAGCGACAGCGCACCTCAAGGGCAACATCTCGAGAAGTACGGCTACACGCAGCAGTTGGCGCGGTCACTGGGCTTCCGGGACCTGGTGGTCTACGGCCTGGTGTTCATGGTGCCGATCGCGCCGTTCGGCATCTTCGGCGGCGTCTTCCAGGGCTCGGGCGGCATGGTCGCCCTCGCCTACGCCATCGGCATGCTGGCGATGACGTTCACCGCGCACTCCTACGCCCAGATGTCCCGGGCCTTCCCGATGGCCGGGTCGGTGTACTCCTACGCCGGCCGGGGCATCGGCGCGCCGGTCGGCTTCCTGTCCGGCTGGATGATCCTGCTCGACTACGTCCTCGTGCCGGCGCTGCTCTACCTGATCGCCGCCGTCGCGATGAACTCGCTCGTCGCCTCGGTGCCGGTCTGGCTCTGGCTGATCGGCTTCGTGGTGCTCAACACCGCCGTGAACTACCTCGGCATCGAGATGACCGCCAGGATCAACAGGATCATGCTCGCGGCCGAACTGGTCGTTCTGGTGATCTTCCTGGCCGTGGGCGTCACCGCGCTCGTCCAGGGCAAGGGCAACGGCTCCGGCTTCCACGCCTTCTACGACTCCGGCACCTTCTCCTGGTCGCTGGTCTTCGGAGCGGTGTCGATCGCCGTCCTCAGCTTCCTCGGCTTCGACGGCATCTCCACGCTCGCCGAGGAGAACCGCGACTCGGCCCGGGCCATCGGCCGCGCGATGGTCGCCGCCCTGCTGCTCGCCGGAGCCCTGTTCATCGTGCAGACCTGGGTCGCGGCGATGCTCGTGCCCGACCCGCAGGCGCTGATCGACGCGGGGGACCCGGACGGCACCGCCTTCTACGACGCCGCGCGCGCCGCCGGCGGAGCCTGGCTCGGCACCCTCAGCGCCCTGGCCACCGCCATCGCCTGGGGCTTCGCCAACTCGCTGGTCGCCCAGGCCGCCACCTCCCGGCTGCTGTTCGCGATGGCCCGCGACCGGCAGCTCCCCGGCTTCCTCGCCAAGGTCGACCCCCGCCGCCGGGTGCCCGTCAACGCGACCTTCCTCGTGGCGGTGGTCTCGCTCGTCCTCGGCCTCTACATGAACTCCCGCTCGGACGGCATCACGTTGCTCAGCTCGCTGGTCAACTTCGGTGCGATGACGGCCTTCCTCGTCCTGCACGTCTCGGTCGTCGTCCACTACGTCGTCCGCCAGGGCAGCCGCGACTGGTGGCGCCACCTGATCGCACCGCTGATCGGCTTCGCGATCCTCACCTACGTGGTGATCAACGCCAAGGTCACCGCCCAGCGGCTCGGCTTCGCCTGGCTGGCCATCGGCGCCCTCCTGCTGCTGGGCCTGCTGGTCGCCGGCCGGCGCACCGAGATACCCGACGAGCCCACCACCGCCGAGGAGGCAGGACAGCCGTGAACGATCTCGACGTCGTACGGCTCCACCCCACCCCCGAGCAGTACGCCTACGCCTTCGGAGGCTCCCGCGAGCCCCTGCTGCGGGTACGCCCGGGCACGGTCGTGGAGCTCTTCACCGAGGACTGCTTCGGGGGCCTGGTCCGCGGTCCGGAGGACCTCCCGAGCAAGGTGTGCGAGTTCCCCTACCTCAACCCCGTCACCGGGCCGATCCACGTCGAGGGGGCGGAGCCGGGCGACACCCTGGCCGTCCACTTCGTCGACATCGCGCCCGCCCGGGACTGGGCGGTCTCCACCACGTTCCCGCACTTCGGCGCGCTGACCACCACGCACTCCACGGCGATGCTCCACGATCCGCTGCAGGAGGTCGTGTGGCGGTACGGGATCGACCGCGAGCGCAACAGCTGCCGGTTCCAGGCCCGCTTCTCCGACCACACGGTCGAGCTGCCGCTGGACCCGATGCACGGCACCGTAGGGGTCGCCCCCGCCGCCGGCGAGGTCGTCATGAGCATCACGCCGGGCGCGCACGGCGGGAACATGGACACCCCGGAACTGCGCGCCGGAAGCACCCTCTACCTCGGCGTCAACGTCCCCGGGGCGCAACTGGCGATCGGTGACGGGCACTGCCGGCAGGGCGAGGGCGAGGTGTGCGGCACGGCGGTCGAGTCCGCGATGCACACCGTGGTCGTCATCGACCTGCTCAAGGGCGGTGCCCCCGCCTGGCCGCGCCTGGAGGACGACCGCTTCCTGATGTCGACCGGGTCGGTACGGCCGCTCGAGGACGCCTACCGGATCAGCCAGCACGACATGGTCGGCTGGACGTCCGCCCTCACCGGCCTGCACCGGCTCGACGCCTACCAGCTGGTCAGCCAGGCCGGGCTGGCGCCCATCGGCAACGTGGTCGACACCAACTACACCGTGGTCGCCAAGCTGCCCAAGACCGTGCTGGGCGGCGCGACGGCCTACGACGGCCTGCACCGGTCGTTGCGCGAGAAGGGCCTCGATTACCTCCGCACGCGTTGAACCGCCGCCGGCGCCGCCTCGGGGACGGCCGGAGCACGCCGTCCGCACCCGCCCCGGGGTCGGGGTCGGGACGGGTGCGGACGGCCCGGCCTGGGCGGCGCCGGCGGCGGGAACCGCAGGTCAGCCGAACATGCCGAGCTGGTAGCCGCCCGCGGGCTGCTGGTTGGTCACGTTGATCCGGTTGTACGCGTTGATCAGGGCGATCAGCGAGATCAGCGCGACGAGCTGGTCCTCGTCGAAGTGCTTGGCGGCGTTCGCCCACACCTCGTCCGTGACACCGCCGGCGGCGTCGGCGATCCGGGTGGCCTCCTCCGTCAGCTGCAGGGCGGCGCGCTCGGCGTCGTCGAAGACGGTGGCCTCGCGCCAGGTCGCGATCAGGTTCAGGCGCACCGAGGTCTCGCCGGCCGCGGCGGCCTCCTTGGTGTGCATGTCGGTGCAGAAGCCGCAGCCGTTGATCTGGCTGGCGCGGATCTTCACCAGCTCCTGGGTCGTCGCCGGCAGCGTGGACTCCGCCACGACCTTGCTCGCCGAGTTCAGGTGCCTCATGACCTTGCCGGCGAGGGCGTGGCCGAAGTAGTTCACGCGGGCTTCCATGGTGGGCTCCTCTGTGGTGTGGAGTGCGGTTCGCAGAGATGACCGGGCCGCGCCGCGAAACGTGACAGCGCGACCGTCACGACGTTCCCGGGAACGCCGGTGGCGCCGTTCCGGCCCGGGCGCGGGCCGGGCGAGCGCCGGCGCATGCCGGGCCGGGCGAGCGCCGAAGGGGCGGTCGCCGGATCGGCGGTCCGACACGCCGGGGAGCCGGCGGGCGGCCGGTGCGGCGGGGGGCCGCCGGGGATACTGCGGCCATGCGCGTCGACTTCGATCCCGAGGCCATGGGCGGCCCTGCCTTCTACCGCTTCCTGACCTCCGTGGTCGTGCCCCGGCCGATCGCGTGGATCTCCACCGTCACCCCGGACGGCCGGTACGAGAACCTCGCGCCGCACTCCTTCTTCAGCATCGCGAGCACGGATCCGCCGATCGTGCAGTTCACCTCGATCGGCCGCAAGGACTCGCTGCGCAACGTCGAGGACACCGGCGAGTTCGTGGTGAACTTCGCCTCCGAGGCCCTGATGCCGCTGGTCAACGTCACTGCCACCGACTTCCCGCGGCACGTCAGCGAGTTCGACCACGCGGGCATCGAGCGCGAACCGAGCCTGAGGGTGCGTCCGCCCAGGGTGGTGGCCTCGCCGGTCGCCCTGGAGTGCCGCTCGCACACGAGCCTGCGGGTGGGCAACTCCACCCTGGTCTTCGGGCGGGTGGTGCACGCCGTCGCCGACCGGACGGTCCTCGCGGACGGCCGTCCGAGTGCCCGGTTGCTGCGGCCGCTCACCAAGCTCGGCGCCGACGAGTGGGGCACGCTCGGCGAGATCCGGCACCTGAACCGCATCCCGTACGAGGAGCCCGGCACCCTATGATCGTCGCCGGCCGTCGGGGCCGGGGGAGGGGGAGCGGCACGTGGACGGGCACGGTTCGGTGGACGAGGTCGTATGGGGGCGTGAGCTGCCCCTGCGCTTCGCGATCGTCGACGAGGAGTGGGACGGGGAGCAGACGGTGTGGGCGCGGTGTGTCGACGCCGAAGGACTGTTCACGGACCGGGCAGCGTTCCGGGAGCGGTTGACCCTCCTCGGGTGCGCGCCCACAGGCCGGCTGCTAAGGGCCGCCGAGCGGTCCGCCGGGCACGCGCCCGTTTCCTTCGGCGAGTTGTCCCTCGTCGTGGAGGACCTGGACGCCGAGGATCCGTACACCCACGACTACTTCACGCTGGAGGACGTCGTCGTCATCGCCGGCGGGCCGGCCGCGGAGGACCCCTCGCGGCTCGACCTCGTCATCGAGTGCGTGGTCACCAACGATTACCGCAACCCCTACGGCGAAGAGCCCCCGCGGGCGGACGTCACCCTCCTGAACGGCACCAGTGGCGGCTCGATCGGGCACTGCCGGCGCGTGGACGGCCTGTACGGTCACCGCCCGGCGCCCGCCCGCCGGCCCGTACGCCTCATCGGCTGCGAGCCCTCGCCGAACCTGCTGCGCCGGCTGGTCGTGCCCCGCCACGGCGGCGACAATCTGTGGCTCTGGCTCCTCGACCGTACGGGCCGGCCCACCGCGGTCCAGGAGCACATCGCGGTGGAGGTCGACGAGTGCCGTCCCTCGGCGCTGGGCGGTGCGCTGATCGACGTCACGCTCAAGCGCGGGCTGATGCGCCACATGCCCTTCCCGTCCGAGGCCCGGCCCGTGTGGGAGGCCTGGCACGAGGGCCCGCCGCGGGGACGCAACGCATGGGCGCGGTTCCCGACCGAGGGGCGCCGGGAGTGGCTGCGGTTCACCGAGACGTGCGGGGGCCCCGAAGCGCCCGGCACGGTGTGCGAGATGGACGGGCGGTACGTCACCGACGTCCCGGGCCTGCACTGCGCGCTCGGCGAGGCGATCGGCGGCCCCGGCCGCCAATGGCTCCAGTGCTGGAACGCGCTGCGCGGCTGCCAGTGCCGCGGTGAGCGGCCGCGCGTGCCCTTCACGCTCGTCTGGCACGACGCCGATGTGGCCCGGCACGCCCTGGCCGGCGTCAGCGTGGACAGGGACGGCGAGCTGGGCTACTTCGACGCGGTGGTGCCCTTCCTGGAGCGCATGGGCGTCACCGTGCGCTTGCGCTGACTACGCCAGCGGCGCCGTCGAACCGCGGATCACCAGGCGACAGGGCTGCGGTTCGGTGCCGGAGCGGCGCTGCCCGGCGATGGCCGCGGACAGGGCGCGGGCAGCCACCCGGCCGAGGTGTTCCAACTGCATGTCGACGCTGGTCAGCGGAGGGCGGGCGGCGGTGGTGATGACCTTCCAGTCGTCGAAGCCCATGACCGCGACGTCCTCCGGCACGGTGCGCCCCCGCTCCCGGAGGATGTCGATGGCGCCGCGGGCGATCTGGTCGTTGCCGCACATGATGGCGTCGACCTCCGGGTGCTGTTCGAGGAGCATGACGGTCGCCGCGCGGCCCCACCCCTCGGACCACTCGCCGAAGCGGGCCTCGCCCACCGGCGCGACGCCCGCCTCGGCGAGCACCTCCAGCGCGCCCCGCACGCGGTCGCGGCCGGCGGCGTAGGTCGGGTCGCCCGAGATGTGGGCGATGCGGCCGCGGCTGCAGGCCAGCAGGTGGCGGGCCGCCGTGCGTCCGGCGTCGACGTTGTCGGGGACGATGGACAGGTCGTCCGGATCCTCGGACGGCGCGTAGGCGTACACCACCGGCACGGGCAGCCCACGCCCCAGTGAGGGGCGCGGGTCGGTGCGGCTGCCGACCACGATCAGCCCGTCGACGCGCCGGTCCAGCAGGGCTCGTACGTGGTGCCGTTCGCGGATCGCGTCGCCGCGCGCGTCGCACAGCAGGACGGCGAGTTCGCCCGCACCGAAAGCGTCTTCGGCGCCCATCAGGATCGGGATGCTGAAGCGTCCTTCGAGGTCGCCGGTGAGCAGCCCGACGGTGCGGGTCGGCCCGGCCTGCAGGCTGCGGGCCACGGGGTTGGGCCGGAAGGACAACTGCTCGGCGGCCTCGATGACGCGCTGCCGGGTCTCGTCGCGCACCTGGCTGCGGCCGTTGAGCGCCTTGGAGGCCGTTGCGGGGGAGACCCCGGCCAGCCGCGCCACGTCGTTGAGAGTCGCGGGTCGGCCTGCGGCGTGTTCGGCCGGCTGGACCATGGCTGCATCCCTCCTCGTGTTCGTCGCGGGCCCGCGGAGCTGCGCCCCGTGGGTGGGGAAAGGCTACTCGAAAGTCTTTTTCCGCGATGCGTGCAGGGTGGTTGACGCCTACGGGTGCCGCTTCTACTTTAACGGAAAACGTTTTCGGTGAGTTCAGGCGGCCGCTGCCGCCTCCCTCGACATGCCAGGCCCTCCGAACAAGGAGCGAGACATGAACACCACCGACGTACGGGGACGAAGGCGCCTGCGGGTCCTGGCCGCAACCGTGGGGCTGCTCACCGTCACGACCGCGCTCGCGGCCTGCGGTTCAGGCGGGGACGGCTCGACCGCGGACAAGGGCGGGGTCATGGGCCCCGACGACGGCGCGAACCTGACGATGTGGACCCGCGCCGCCACGCAGCAGCAGAGCCAGGCCCTGGTCAAGGCGTACAACAAGTCCCACAAGAACAAGGTGCAGTTGACGGTCATCCCCACCGACGACTACCAGGCGAAGGTCGGCGCCGCGGCCGGCTCCAAGTCACTGCCCGACATCCTCGCCTCCGACGTCGTGTTCGTGCCCAACTACACCGCCAGCGGCCTGTACGCCGACATCACCGACCGCGTCGACGCCCTGCCGTACGGCAAGGAACTGGCGCCCGCCCACATGGCCGCGGGCACCCTCGACGGCCGCAAGTACACCGTGCCCCACACCATCGACTCCTCCGTGCTCTTCTACAACAAGACGCTCTACAAGAAGGCGGGACTCGACCCGGAGAAGCCCCCGACCACGCTGAAGGAGTGGGACGAGCAGGCCCGCGCCGTCGACAAGCTGGGCGGGGACGTCAACGGCACCTTCTTCGGCGGCAACTGCGGCGGCTGCGGCGTCTTCACCTGGTGGCCGTCGATGTGGGCGGCAGGGCAGGAGGTCATGAACGAGGACGGCACCGCCGCCACCCTGGACTCGCCGGTGGCGAAGGAGGTGTACGCGACGTACCGCGGCTGGGCCCAGGACGACATCACCGCCCCCGGCGCGGCCGAGGAGACAGGCGCCACCTGGACCGGCCTGTTCCCCAAGGGCACCATCGGCGTGATGCCGATGCCGTCCACCACCCTCGGCCTGATGCCCAAGGATCTGGACTTCGGCGTCGCCGCCATCCCCGGCCCGGACGGCGGGCAGTCGACGTTCGTCGGCGGTGACTCCCTCGGCATCTCGGCCAACAGCAAGAAGGCCGGCCAGGCCTGGAACTTCCTCGCCTGGTCCCTCGGCGACGAGGCCCAGGTCGAGGTGCTCGCCGCCCACAAGGACATCGTCGCCCGCACCGACCTGGCGGAGAACAAGTACGCCAAGGCCGACCCCCGCCAGGTGCTGATCAACACCCTGGTCGCCAAGGGCAGGACGCCCATCTCCCAGAAGTTCGGCCAGACCTTCAACGACCCCAACGGGCCGTGGCTGGCCCTGATGCGGGACGCCGTGTTCGGTGACCCCGCCAAGGTCGACGCGGACAACAAGGCCGTCACCGAGTCCCTGGAGGACTGACCGTCATGCTGCTCGCGCGATCGCGCGGCTCCGGCTCCCCGGCACCCGACGGGGAGCCGCCTTCCCGGTCCCCGTCGAGGGCCGGGAAGGCCCGCCCCGCCCACCGCGTCCCCTGGTGGCGGACCCGCCCGGCGCAGGGCATCGGCTACGCGGCGCCGACCGCCGCGTTCGTCGCGGTCTTCTTCGTGGTGCCGCTGTTCCTGGTCGGCCGGATGTCCCTCAGCGACTGGCCGCTGCTGGCCGGGAACCAGGGCTTCAACGCGCCGGACAACTTCACCGAGGCCGCCACCGACGACCTGCTGTGGCCGTCCGTCCGCTTCACCCTCACCTACACCGCCCTCGTCACGGTGCTGCTGCTCGGACTCGCCCTCCTCCTCGCCCTGCTGGTCCAGGAGAGCCGCCCCGGGACGGGGCTGTTCCGTACGGTCTTCTTCCTGCCCAGCGCGCTCGGACTGGCCTCCGCGTCACTGCTGTTCCTCGGCATGTACAGCCCCAACGTCGGGCCGATCAGCCCCCTGCTGGAGCGGCTCGGCCTGGTCGACGGGCCGGTCTCCTTCCTCGGCACCCCGACCGCCGCCCTTTGGTCCACCGTCGCCCTCATCGTCTGGAAGTACGCCGGCTTCTACATGCTGATCCTGCTCGTCGGCCTCCAGCGCATCCCGCAGGACGTCTACGAGGCGGCCCGCATGGACGGCGCCGGACGCCGGCAGACCTTCCGCAGCATCACCCTCCCGCTCCTGCGGCCCTCCCTCGCCCTGACGCTGCTCCTGTCGGTCACCGGCTCGCTGCTCGCCTTCGACCAGTTCTTCATCCTCACCAAGGGCGGACCCGACAACAGCACCATGACCGTGGTCTCCCTGATCTACCGGGAGGCGTTCCAGCGACTCGACCTCGGGGCCGCGGCCGCGCTGTCCGTTGTCGTGCTCGCCGTGCTGCTGATCCTCAACGTCGCCCAGTTCCGCGGACTGCGCGGCACGGACACCTAGCGGACAGGGACCCGCCATGAAACCCCACGGCCTCGGCCGCACCCCCCACCACGTCCTCGTCGGAGGGCTGGCGGCGCTCTTCCTCTTCCCGCTGGCCTGGAGCGCCTGGGCGTCCGTCAGCGGACAGCCCGGCACCGCGCAGCAGTCCGGCTACGGGCTCGGCAACTACCGCTCGCTCCTGCACTACGACGCCGGGCTGGCCCAGTACCTCTGGAACTCCACGGTCGTCTCGCTGCTGACCGTCGCCCTCACCCTGCTCGTCTCCCTCATGGGCGGGTACGCCTTCGCGCGCTTCACCTTCCCCGGGAAGAACGCCCTGTTCCTGCTCACCCTGGCCATCCTGATGGTCCCCTACGCCACGCTGCTGATCCCGCTGTACGTGCTGCTGGGCGACCTGGGCCTGCAGAACTCGCTGTTCGGGCTCAGCCTGGTGCTGACGATGTACCAGCTCCCCTTCGCGACCTTCATGATGCGGATCTCCTTCGAGTCGGTCCCGCACGAACTCGAGGAGTCCGCGCTCGTCGACGGCTGCGGCACGGCCCAGGCCCTGGTCCGCATCCTCCTGCCCGCGGTGTGGCCCGGCCTGGTCACCGTGGGGCTGTTCGCCTTCCTCGCCGCGTGGAACGACTTCATCGCCCCGCTGATCCTGATCTCCGACAGCGCCAAGGCACCGCTGCCGCTGGCCGTCGCCAACCTGCGGCAGCGCTCCATGGGCGCCATCGACTACGGGACCACCGAGGCCGGGGTCGTCGTCCTGGCCCTGCCCTGCCTCGTGCTCTTCCTCCTCCTGCAGCGGCACTACATCCGCGGCTTCATGTCCGGCGCGCTCAAAGGCTGACCCCCCTCCGCCCCGGCACCACGACCGAAAGAGAGACCATGACACAGCCGATCCCGGCTCCCGTGCTGCCCACCCGCGGCAGCCGACGTCCTCTCGGCCTCGGCGAAGTCCGCATCACCGGCGGCTTCTGGGCCCGACGCCAGCAGGTCAACGCCTCCGCCACCCTCGACCACTGCCGGCAGTGGATGGAACGCGTCGGCTGGATCGACAACTTCCGGATCGCCGCCGCCGGCGGCCCCCTCGGCGAACGCCGCCGGGGACGGGAGTTCTCCGACTCCGAGGTCTACAAGCTGCTCGAGGCGATGGTGTGGGAGGCGGCCCGCACCCGGGGCGGCGCCCTCGACGCCGCCGTCGACGAACTCACCGACACCGTTGTCGCCGCCCAGGAGGCCGACGGCTACCTCAACACCGCGTTCGGCCACCCCGGTCACCCACCCCGCTACAGCGACCTCGAATGGGGCCACGAGCTCTACTGCGCGGGCCACCTCATCCAGGCCGGGGTGGCCCAGTTGCGCACCCGCGGCGACGGCGCGCTCGCCAAGGCGGCGATCCGCGCCGCCGACCATATCTGCCACGTCTTCGGGCCCGGGGGCGCGAGCCCCGGCCTGTGCGGGCACGCCGAGGTCGAGACCGCGCTGGCCGAACTCCACCGCGCCACCGGCGACCGCCGCTACCTCGCCCAGGCCGCCCTCTTCCTCGACCGCCGTGGCCACGGCAGCCTCGACGGGGGCGAGTTCGGCTCCGAGTACTTCCAGGACGACGTCCCGGTGCGGCAGGCGCACACCCTGCGCGGGCACGCCGTGAGGGCCCTGTACCTGGCGTCCGGAGCCGTCGACGTGGCCGTCGAGACCGGTGACGACGAGCTGCTCGCCGCCGTCGTCCGGCAGTGGGAGCACGCCACGGCCCGCCGTACCTACCTCACCGGCGGCATGGGCTCCCAGCACAGCGACGAGGGGTTCGGCGAGGACTTCGTCCTGCCCCCGGACCGCGCCTACTCCGAGACCTGCGCCTCCGTCGCGTCGCTCATGCTCAGCTGGCGCCTCCTGCTGGCGACCGGCGACCCCCGCTACGCCGACCTCGCCGAGCGCACGCTCTACAACGTCATCGCCACCTCGCCCGCGGACGACGGCCGCGCCTTCTTCTACGCCAACACCCTCCACCAGCGCGTCCGCGCGACCGTCCCCCCGCACGACAGCGACCGGCCGCGCTCCGCGTCGGGCCTGCGCGCCCCGTGGTTCGCCGTCTCCTGCTGCCTGCCGAACGTGGCGCGCACCCTGGCCGCCCTCGCCGGTTACGTCGCCACCGCCGACGCCGATGGGCTGCAGCTGCACCAGTACGCCGACGCCGACATCGCCACCCGCACCGCCGGCGGGGAACGCCTCGCACTGCGCGTGCGCACCGGCTACCCGGCGGACGGCACCGTCACCGTCACCGTCGACGAGGCGCCCACCGGCCCCTGGGCCCTGTCCCTGCGCGTCCCCGGCTGGGCGGGGCGGGCGGTGCTCGTCACGCCCGGCGGGGAGCGCCTGCGCGTACGCCCCGGCACGGCCGTCGTCCCCGGCGCGCTCCGCCCCGGTGACGAGGTCCGGCTCGAACTCCCCGTCGCCCCACGGTGGGTGCACCCCGACCCGCGGGTCGACGCGATCCGTGGCGCCGTCGCCCTGGAGCGTGGCCCGGTGGTCTACTGCGTCGAATCCCCGGACCTGCCCGGCGAGTACGACGTCGACGCGGTCACCGTGGACCCCTCCGTGTCACCGCGCGACGGGGAGGGCGACCGGGTGGTCGTCGTCGGCGGACTGAACGGCGCCCGCCCGGCCGGATGGTGGCCCTACGCGTACGAGCCGCCCCCGGCCCCGGACGGCGAGCGCACCGAACTGACGCTGGTGCCGTACCTCACCTGGGCGAGCCGCGGCCCCTCCACCATGCGCGTCTGGATGCCCACCGCCGCCGGGGAGCGGGGCCCGGCGACAGAAGACTGACGGACCGTCACGGGTGCCTCGTCCGGGGGCGGTCGCCGCCGTACGCCGCCGGGCCGGGCGCCCGGCGGCGGCGCCGGGCTCAGGGGATGCGGTCGGTCAGCTCCAGGACCGGCGGGTCGACCCGGAACGTCTCCGGGTACTTGGCCGCCGCCCCGGTGTTCAGCACCACGACCTCCTCGTCCCCGGACAGCCAGCCCTGCTCGCGCAGGACCCGTACGGCCGACAGCGTCGCCGCGCCCTCCGGGCACAGCAGCGCCCCGTCGGCGGCCGCGCACCGGTCGCGGTCGGCGAGCAGCTCCTCGTCGTCGACGGCGACGGCCCGGCCGTCCGTCTCGTACAGCGCGTCCAGGACGAGGAAGTCGCCCAGCGCCTTGGGCACGGTGATGCCGAACGCGACCGTGCGCGCGTCCTGCCACGGCTCACTGGTGCGCGCGCCCTTCTCGAAGGCACGCACGATGGGGGCACAGCCGGACGCCTGCACGCTCACCAGCCGGGGCATCGGCCCCCGCAGCCACCCCAGGGCGCGCAGTTCGAGCAGCGCCTTGTGGATGCCGATGAGACCGACGCCGCCCCCGGTGGGGTAGACGATGACGTCCGGGGCCCGCCAGCCGAGCTGCTCGGCGATCTCCAGGCCCATCGTCTTCTTGCCCTCGATGCGGTACGGCTCCTTCAGCGTCGCCGCGTCCATCCAGACGCCGGGCTCGGCGGCGATCTTCTCCGCCACCAGCCGGCCCGCGTCGCCGATCAGGCCGTTCACCAGGTACAGCGCGGCCCCGGCGGCGGCGCACTCGGCCCGGGTGATCGACGGCGCGTCGGCCGGCATCGCGATGAGCGCGTCCAGGCCCGCCCGCGCGGCGTACGTCGCCCACGCCGCCCCCGCGTTGCCGTTGGTGGGCATGGCGATCCCGCGCGCCCCCAGTTCGAGCGCCCTGGCCACGCCGACGGCCGCGCCCCGCGCCTTGAAGCTGCCGGTGGGTATCAGCCCCTCGTCCTTCATCACCAGCCCCGGCACGCCGATCGCGGCGCCGTACCGCGGCAGGGGCACCAGCGGCGTCATGCCCTCGCCCAGGGTGACGACGTGTGCCGGATCCCGTACGGGCAGCAGTTCGTGGTAGCGCCACAGGGTTTGCGGGCGGTCCGCCAGGTCCGCGGGCGTGAGCGCGTCCCGGACCCGGTCCAGGTCGTAGCGGGAGAGCAGCGGCGATCCGCAGGCACACAGGTTCTGCACCAGGTCGGCGTCGTGGCGGCGGCCGCACCGCGCGCACTCCAGATGCGTCAGCACACTGAATGGCAAGGTCATGATTCCCTTCATACCTCGCCGGGGGCCCAGGGTGGAAAGGCGTCGCAGGGGCGGCGCACGATTGCCATGGGCGGCGAACGAACCCTGGACGACGTGACGGCCGGCCCCCCGCCCGCGGAACGCCGCGAGGGCGAGGTGGTCACCAACGACGGAGTGCGCCTGCGCTACACGGAGGCGGGCGCCGGGGAACCGCTCGTCCTCGTTCCGGGATTCGCGCAGAGCGCCGCCGAGTTCGGCCCGCAGATCGACGGCCTGAGCAGCGGCCGCCGCCGTGTGGTCGCGCCGGACCACCGCGGGCACGGCCGGTCCGGGAGGCCCGGCCACGGCTACCGGATCGCCCGGCTGGCGATGGACCTCCACAACTCCTGGAGGCTTTGGCCCTGCGGGACGTGAGCCTGCTCGCCCACTCCATGGGCTGCCCGGTCGTGTGGTCCTACTGGGACCTCTTCGGCGGCGAGCGGATCGCCCGCCTCGTCCTGGTCGACCAGCCGCCCGTGATCTCCTCGGCCCTCGGCGGCGGGGACGAGGGGCATCCCTCGGCGGTGTTCACCCCGGAGATGTCCCGGGACATCACCACCGGGCTGCGGGGGACGCCCGAGAGCGCCGCCGCGACCTCCCGCACCCTCGTCGGCATGCTGCACGGCCCGTCCCTGCCGGACGCGGAGGTGGAGTGGCTGGTGGCGCAGAACCGCCTCCTCCCGCCCCGACACGCCGCCACGCTGCACCTGGACCACTGGGGCGGCGACTGGCGGGACGTCCTGCCGAGGATCGACGTCCCCACCCTCGTCATCGGGGGCGAGCTGAGCTTCTTCCCGCCCGGCACGACCGAGTGGGTCGCCTCCCTCATCCCGGGCGCGCGGGCCCACGTCTTCTCGGCGGCCGAGGCGGCAGCCACCTGATGTTCCGGGAGAACGCGGCCCTGTTCAACCGTGTCGTGGCCGGCTTCCTCGACGAGCCCGGGCCGTGGCCCGGCCCGCTGCCACCCGGATAACCCGGTGCGGGCCGGGCGTCCCCCCTGGTATCCCTGCGTGTCATGGACGATCTTGTGACTGCGCGGCTGGTGCTGCATCCGATGACCGCCGACGAGGCCGGGCGACTGCTGGCGGGCGAGCCGGGCGACGACGCCCGCTGGGCACCCGGGTACCCGGCCGAAGGGGACGTGTTCGCCGCCAGGCGCCTGCTGGACACCTGCGCGGGCGCCGGCGATCCCCGCCCGTTCGGCAACTACGAGATCCGGCTCCGTGACGACGGCCGCGCGATCGGCGGTATCGGCTTCCACGGTCCCCCGGACGAGCACGGCGACGTCGCCATCGGCTACGGCCTCGTCCCGTCGGCCCGCGGCAGCGGGTACGCCTCCGAAGCCCTGCGCGGACTGCTGCTGTTCGCGCGGGCGCGTGGCGTCACCCGGGTGAAGGGCGGCGCCGACCTGGACAACACCGCGTCCCACCACGTCATGACGGCCGCCGGCATGCGGCCGACGGGACAGGACGAACGCCTCAGGTACTTCGCCGTCACATGGGCCGCCACGACGCGGGACGCCGCCCCGCGCACCTGAGCGTCAGCGGTCCGGGGCGGGGGCGGGGGCGGGGCCGCGGCGGCGTACCAGGGGCAGGTACACCTCGTCGACGATCTCGACGAGGACGTCGTCCGGCGCCGTCGGCACTCCGCGCACGACGAACTCGTTGCGCAGCAGGACGACCGCCACGGTGGCGACCCTGGGGTGGAGCGCCTCGGGCGCGGCCTCGCCCCGGGC
Source organism: Streptomyces sp. NPDC008238 (assembly GCF_042956445.1). NCBI lineage: Bacteria > Bacillati > Actinomycetota > Actinomycetes > Kitasatosporales > Streptomycetaceae > Streptomyces > Streptomyces sp. NPDC008238. The sequence goes on from NZ_JBIBGK010000001.1 coordinate 821,490, forward strand.
GACCGCGCGGCCCAGGACGGTCAGCCACGGGGCGGCGACGGCGTCGCCGGACTGGTCCTGCAACTGCCCCAGGAGTTCCGCGGTGCCGCCGGCCGCGGCGAGCAGTTCGCGCAGGACCGCGCCGAGCGGCGAACTCCAGTGGCGGTTCGCCCCGCGCAGCAACTCCAGTACGTCCTCGCGCAGATCGCCCGTGTCGGGGAGGGGGACGGACGTCGTCATGCGCCGGTAGGCGGCGATCCCCAGGGCGAGTCGGTGCGGCCAGCGGCGGTAGAGCGCGTTCTTGTTGGTCCCGGCCCGGGCGGCGACCCTGTCCATCGTCAGCCCGGCGTACCCGGACTCCGTGAGCTCGTCCACGGCGGCGGCGAGGATCGCCTCCTCCAGCGCCGCTCCGCGCCGGCGTGTCTGGCCCGTGGGGTCCGCTGGCACGGCCTCTCCCCTCATCGGTACGGCACGTACCTTCCCATTCTCGTTGCCGACCCGGCAGTGCGACAACTAAGGTACGAGCCGTACCGTAAATCCTTGAGGTGAGAGGGCGACGCATGCGCGCCAAGGGCATCAGTTACGACACCGGGTTCGTCTTCGGCGGACAGATCGGGCACAAGGACTTCGACCCGGACGTGGTGAGGCGCGACCTGCGCGTCATCCGGGACGAACTGCACTGCGACGCGGTCCGCGTCATGGGCGGTGATCCGGACCGGATGGAACTCACCGCGGGGTACGCCGCGGAACTCGGGCTCGAGGTCTGGTTCTCGCCGTACCCGCTCGAACTGACCGAGGACGAGATGCTGTCGCTGTTCGCCGACTGCGCCGAGCGCGCGGAACGGCTCCGGCGCCGGGGCGCCGAGGTCGTGTTCGTGACCGGCGCCGAACTCAGCCTGATGAACAAGGGGTTCCTGCCCGGCGACAGCACCGGGGAACGGGTGGCCCTGCTGGCCCGACCGGACCGTGCGCGCGAGCACATCGCCCTGGCCGGCGAGCGGGTGGGTGCCTTCCTCGGCAAGGCCGTGGCCCTGGTCCGGGAGCGCTTCGCCGGCAAGGTCACCTACGCCGCCGTGCCGCTGGAGCGCGTGGACTGGGCCCCGTTCGACTTCGTGTCCCTGGACCTCTACCGGTCGGCCGCGATCGCCGACCGCTTCGCCGACGGCGTCCGCGACATCGTCGCCCAGGGGAAGCCGGTCGCCGTCACCGAGTTCGGCGCGGCGACCTACGAGGGCGCCGGTGACGCCGGCGCGCGCGGGCTGGAGGTCGTCGAGTACGACCCGCGGACCCGCGCCCCCCTGCGGCTGAACGGCGTCCACGCCCGCGACGAGGCGGGCCAGGCGGCGTACCTGCGTGAGCTGCTGGAGGCGTTCGACGCCGGCGGGGTCGACACCACCTTCGTGTTCACCTTCGCGCTCCGCGATTATCCGCACCGCCCCGGCGGCGATCCCCGCGAGGACCTGGACCTGGCGAGCTACGGCCTCGTCAAGGTCCTCGAGGACCGCACGGGGACCACGTACCCGGGGACGCCGTGGGAGCCCAAGGAGGCCTTCACCGCCGTCGCCGAGTACCACCGCGGGCACTGAGGCGGCGCGTGCCGCTCAGTCCTGCGGCCGGCGGTTCCGCAGCCGCGAGAGCTCCGACGACCACCGGCCCCGGCGGCCGGCGGGCACCTCGGCGTCGGAGGGATCCGGGGCGGGCACGGGCAGCCGGACCGATTCGCTGTACGCCTTCCACGCCTGGTACCAGTTGGGCGCCAGGACGGCGGCGAGCATGATGAGCGGGACGAGGACGGCGGATATCAACACGGCTGCTCCCTTCCGTGCGGTCGTCGCGCCGGCGGGGGCGCGGACAACGGCCGGTGGACGCTGGTCCGCCGGCCGGACCGGATGAAACGGGCTCCGTCCGATATCGTCCTCCCGGCCGCGTCGAACGCAAATCGAGTGAACGCCCCCCGCCCGTCGCGCTCCTGGTCACGCCGTCGTCGCGACCCCGCGACGAGGGCCGCGGCACCGCCGCCCCGCTGCTCCGAACGGATGACGCCGCGGGACCCCTGGCCAGAGGTCTTGGGGGTGCCGCGGTGGCGTCAGCCGGCAGCGCCGTAGAGCTCCATGGCCAGCGCGACGGCCGCGTGCGTGGCGGGGTGCGGGTCGTGCCGGCGCCAGATGAGACGCACGGGCACCGGGGCGGCGTCGCGCAGCGGGCGGTACACGATGCCGTCGCGGCGGTACTGCGCGGAGGTGGACTCCGGTGTGACACCGACGCGGCGGCCGGTGGCGATCGCCGCGAGCCAGTCGTCGATGTCGTGGGTGTACTCGACGGCCGGCCTTCCGTCCTCCGGCCACAGCTGCGGGCTGGTCGTGCCGGTGCGCCGGTCGACGACCAGCGTGCGGCCGGCGATCTCGGCCAGCCGGACGCTGCGGCGCCGCGCCCAGGGGTCGTCCGCGGCGAGGGCCACGCAGCGGGGTTCGTGGCCGGCCAGGGCGTTGGACCAGCGGTCCAGGTCGACCGGGGCGCGGACGACCGCGAGGTCGCACAGACCCTCGGCGAGCCCCGCGGTGGGGGTGTTGTGCCGGATCAGCTGGAGTTCGACGTCCGGGTGCCGGTCGCGCCAGACGCGCTGGAACTCGGTCGTGCGGCGGCCGAAGGCGGACCAGGCGTGGCCGACGCGCAGGCGGGTGTGACCGGTGGCGGCCTCCCTGACCAGCTCGTCGGCGCCGGCCAACAGGACCCGGGCGCGGGCGAGGACCTGCACGCCCGCGGTGGTGGGCGCGACCGTACGGCTGGTGCGGTGCAGCAGCCGGGTGCCGAGCACGCGCTCCAGGGCCAGCAGGTTCCGGGACACCGCCGCCTGGGAGATCCCGAGGTCGATGGCGGCGTCCGTGAAGCTTCCCGCGTCGACGATCGCGACCAGGCAGCGCAGGTGCCGCAGCTCCAGCCCGGCGGTTCCGCCACGATGCTCGTCCATGCGTCCAGCGTATCGATGGTGCGGCACATGCATTTCGCGTACGGCCGCCCGGGGCGGGACAGTGGCCCGCATGACGACGGAGACCTCCGGCGACCTCGCGGCGGACGCGGCCGGAACGGCGCGGGCCGGGACGCCCGGCCGGCGTGCGGGACGCCTCGGCGGGGTGGCGCTGATGCTGGGCAGCGGGCTGTCCAACCAGGTCGGCGCGTCCGTCGCCGCCCTGGCGTTCCCGGTGATCGGGCCGCTGGGCGTGGTGGCGGTCCGCCAGTGGGTGGCCGCGGCGGTGCTGTGCGGGGCGGGACGGCCCCGGATGCGGTCCTTCACCGCCGCGCAGTGGCGGCCGGTCCTGGCCCTGGCGGTGGTCTTCGCGGCGATGAACCTCTCCCTCTACACCGCCGTCGACCGCATCGGCCTGGGCCTCGCCGTCACGCTGGAGTTCCTGGGGCCGCTGTCCGTGGCCCTGATCGGCTCCCGCCGCCGCACCGACGTGCTCTGCGCGCTGGCCGTTGCCGCGGCCGTGGTCGTCCTGACCCGGCCCGAACCCTCCACCGACTGCCCGGGCATCGGCCTCGCGCTGGTCGCCGCGGCGTGCTGGGCCTGCTACATCGCCCTCAACCGCGTCGTCGGCGGACGGCTCCCGGGACTGCAGGGCCCGGCCGCGGCCGCCGCCGTCTCCGGCGCGGCGTACGTGCCCGCCGGCGCACTGGCCCTGTGGTGGCATCCCCCCACCCCCACCGCCCTGGTCTGCGCCGTGACCGCCGGGATCCTCTCCTCCGCCGTGCCCTTCCTGTCCGACCTGCTGACGCTCCGCCGGGTGCCGCCGCACTTCTTCGGCGTCTTCATGAGCGTGAACCCGGTCTTCGCCGCGCTCGTCGGCCTGTTCGTCCTCGACCAGCACCTCGACGCGGCCGCGTGGGCGGCCACGTTCGTGATCGTCGCCGCGAACGCGGTCGCGGTCGGCACGGTCGCGCGCAGGGGCTCGCCGACCGCGGCGTCGGGCGGCCAGACTGTCCCGCATGGGTGAACCGTCCGACGACCGGGCATGCAGGGAGTTCTTGAACGGGATCCGCGTGGGTGACCTCTGCGGCGGGACGGCGGCGGAGGCCACGCGCCGCGGGGTGACGGTGACCCTGGACGGTTTTCCCGCGCGTCCGCTGGGGACGGTGGGCCCGCTGGACCTGTCCTGGATCCGGACTCCGGTGATCGAGCCCGGGCAGCGGATCACCGCTCGGGTGACGTCCGTCGACGTGGACGGGGCAGAGGTCCTGCTGTCGACGGCCGCCACCCTGCACCCCGAGTTGTGGTCGTTCCTCGCGTCACTGCGCCCGGGCGCGTGGATGACCGGCACGATCGCGTCGATCGAGCGGTTCGGGGTGTTCGTGGCGCTCGACGAGGGGCCGGCCCATCCGGTCTTCCCCGGCGTGGGGTTCATCACCCATCCCGAACTCTCCTGGCGCCACTTCGCGGACCCCACGGAGATCGTCCGGGTCGGGGAGCGCGTCACCTGTGAGTTCATCCACTTCGACACGACGCACGGCGAGGCGCGGCTGTCCCTGCGGGCGACCGGGCCGGACCCCTTCGCGGAGTTCGCCGAACGGACGGCCGTGGGCCGGACGTTGCGCGGGCGGGTCACCAAGCTGGTCCCGTTCGGTGCCTTCGTCGAGGTCGCTGACGGGGTCGGGGGCCTGGTGCACCTCCGGGAGCTCGCCGACCCGCCGGTGGACGCGCCGGAGGACGCCGTCAGGACCGGCGAACGGATCACCGTCGTCGTGACCGGTGTCGATCGTGCGGGGCGCAGGCTCTCGCTCTCCCGGCGGCGGGTTCCCGCGGTGCGTCAATCCGACGGATGACGGAGGCGGCCGGGCCGTCCGGTCGTAGCCGGCGACCCGGCGGAGGGTGGTTCCGCGTCGTCTTGCCCCGGGGGTGTTTCCCGCGGTGGGCGGGGTGGGCAGCCAGGGACTGTGCGTGCGTACCCCGGGGTTCGTTGACACGTGGAGATGAGGGACCAATGCCTCCTGAGATAGTCGGTCGTCGAGGCTCGCTGGCAGGGGAGAGGTTCGGGATCGGCGACAAGCCCGTCACGTTCGGGCGCAAGGCCGGGAACACGGTGGTGATCGCCAGCGTCAGCGTCTCCCGCCTGCACGCGGAGGTGCGCCGCGAGGGGCATGGCTTCGTGCTCTACGACCGGGGGAGCAGCAACGGGACGCGGGTCAACGGGGAGCACGTGACCTCGCACGTGCTGCAGCCCGGCGACGAGATCGTCATCGGGGACGAGACCTTCGGCTTCGAGGCCGCCGACGCGATGGAGACCATCCTCGACCTCTCGCTGCTGGAGGCGCTGATGCCGCCGGCGGAGCCGGAGGAGCCCGGGCCGGTGCTGAAGGTGACCGTGGCGGGCGGCGGTCCGGTGGGGCTGGCGTTCGCCCTCCTGCTGGAGAACCTGATGGGCCGGCGGGTCTTTCTCACCGTCTACGACGGCCGCTGGACCCAGGAGGGGGACCGCGTCGTCTGGAAGGACGAGGGCCAGGGCAACGTCCGCCGGCAGCAGGTCGTGACGGTGCAGAGCCGGCAGTACCTCAACCTCCCCCAGGACGTGCAGGACCGGCTCTTCGCGGAGGGCACGTACACCGAGATGTGGCCCGCGGGCCCGGACTCGATCCGCGGATTCAACCCGCGCAACATACGCATCGCCTACGTCGAGGACACGCTGCTGGACCTGGCGAACGCCAAGCGCGACCGCATCCGCCTGGTCCCCGCCCGGTTCGACGCGGCCGAGCAGCAGGAGACGGTCGCCGGGGACCACGTGCTGGCGATCTGCGAGGGCGGCCGGTCGCGTACGCGCGAGCACTTCGCCGCACGGTTCGGGACCGCCGACACCTCCATCTACTCGCTCGACGGCGAGCACCTCCAGGACGTGGTGCTGGGCCTGCGCGTGCGGTCCAAACTCTCCGACCCCACGACCGTGCTGCTGACCGTCGCGCAGAACCGGTTCCTCCTCAACTCCCTGCGCGGCGAGGGCTTCCTGAACATGCGGCTGACCGACGCCGAGGCGCGGGAGGTCGTCGGGATCGACCCCGTGCGGCAGGTCTTCGAGCAGTGCATCGCCTCCCGCCCCTGCGTGATGAGCCGCGACGGTCACGGGGACTTCCACTGCTCCACCCACAGCACGTTCTTCCTGCCCGCCCTGATCAAGGGGTCGGCGCTCTGGCAGCGCGTCAAGGAGGGGCTGACGCTCTTCGACGTCGACGAGGAGGACCTGAGCGCGATCACCGCCTTCCGGCTGGACATGGTGCAGCGCCCCCGCTTCACTGCCCGCCTGCACCCGGCGACCGCGGCCGGCCCGGGGACGTACGGGTTCCTGCTCGGGGACGCCGCCAACGCCATCCACTTCTGGCCCGGGCGGGGCCTGAACAGCGGTCTCGCCTCGGCGATCTCGCTCGCCCGCACGCTCAGCGGCACCTGGCGCGGCAGGGCGCTGCGCGACGCGGACTTCGTACGCCACGAGGCGGCGATGTCGATGCTGCAGTACCGGCACAAGAGCCGCGCCTGGAACGCGATGATCACCACCGACGAGAACGGCGTGGGCCAGGCGATCAAGGACAAGATCGCGCGGAGCATCGAGGAGTCCGCGGCGGGCGAGCCGGACCGGGAGGCGGACGTCGACGCGCTGATGGAGCAGCTCCGCGCCATCCGGGAACGGCTGGCCCCGCGCATCCCCGGGATGCCCGACGACGCCGTCCTGCGGGAGCGGCTGGAGGGGCTCGGGAGCGAGACGCTGCGCGCCCTGCGGGACAGCGGCCCGTGGGACACCGTCACCGTCGGCGGCGAGGAGGTCGACATCGACATCTTCTACCGGGAGGCGGGGAACGCGGGGGCGGCCTCCCGCCCGTCGCCGGTGGCCGGCTGAGCGGCCCCCGTCAGAGGTCGACCGGGCCGGGTGGTGCGGCGCCCGGCTCGTCGAGGACGGCGCCGATCAGCCCGGGGAAGCGGCTCTCCAGGTCCTCGCGGCGCAGGCTGACCAGGCGCTGCCGGCCGTGCGGGTCGTTGCGGATGACCCCGGCCTCGCGGAGCGTCTTGAGGTGGTGGGAGAGGGTGGACTTGGGGATCTCGCCCTTGACGGGCTGGCAGGCCGAACCCTCCAGGGGCCGGTCGGCCAGGCGGCGCACGAGGTCCAGCCGCGAGGGGTCGCTCAGCGCGAAGAGCACGTCGGTCAGCACCAGGTCCACGGTGTCGGGGTGCGGCAGCTCCCGCGGGGCTCCAGTCATGGTTCGATAATAGTTGAACAATCGCCGGGTGTGCGCTTACCCTCGCATGGTTCGATATTTTTGGAACCATTCGGAGTACCGCCATGCCCACCCAGCGCCCCGCGCGGCGGATGCCACGTCCGGCCGGCTTCTGGTCGCTCGCCGCGACCCTGCTCGCCTTCCTGGCCGCATCCAGCGCGCCGTCCCCGCTCTACGTGGTCTACCAGCACCAATGGGGCTTCTCGTCGATCGTGCTCACCACGGTCTTCGCGGTCTACGTGCTCGCGCTGCTGGTGGCGCTGCTGACCGTCGGAGGACTCTCCGACCACGTCGGCCGGCGCCCGGTGCTCCTCGCCGCGCTGGTCGTCGAGGCCGCGGCCATGGTCGTCTTCCTCGCCGCGGACGGCGTCGGCGCGCTGTTCCTGGCCCGCATCCTCCAGGGCGTGGCGACGGGCGCGGCGGCCGGCGCCATCAGCGCGGGGCTCATCGACCTGCAGCCGTCGCCCACCTCGCCCCTCGGCTCCCTGCTGAACACCGCGGCCCCGGCCACCGGACTCGCCGCCGGCGCGCTCGGCGCGGGCCTGCTGGTGCAGTACGCCCCGGCCCCCACCCACCTGGTCTTCGCCCTGCTGGCCGCGGTGTTCGTGGTGCTGGCGGCGCTCGTGCTGTTCCTGCCCGATCCCGTCTCGCCGCGCCCGGGGGCCTGGGCCTCGCTGCGGCCCAGGGCGGCCGTGCCCGCGCAGGCCCGCCGGACCTTCCTGGCGGCGACCCCCTGCCTCGTCGCCACCTGGGCGATGGGCGGCCTGTACCTCGCCCTCGGCCCCTCCCTGACCGCCGGGGTGCTGCACCTCGGCAGCCACCTGGTCGGCGGCCTGGTCGTGACCACCCTCTTCGGGGTGGCGGCCGTCGCCTCGCTGGTCGTCCGGGACGTCACGCCGCGGCGGATGATGGCCGGCGGCTCGGCGGTGCTCGCCGTGGGCACCGGGCTCACCCTGCTGGCGCTCGCCGGACCCTCGACGGCACTGTTCTTCGCCGGGACCGGGATCGCCGGCTTCGGCTTCGGGGCCGCCTTCCTCGGCGCCTTCCGCTCCCTGGCGGCACTGGCCCGGCCCACGGAGCGGGCGGAACTGTTCGCGTCCGTCTACGTCGTGAGCTACCTCGCCCTGAGCGTCCCCGCCGTGCTGGCCGGGCTCGCCGTGCCCTCCTTCGGCCTGCACGACACGGCGACCGTCTACGGCGCCGCGGTGGTCGTGCTCGCACTGCTGGCGGCCGTCTCGGGGGCCGTCGTGCGCAGGCCCGCGGTCGTGGCGCCGTCCGCGCCCGAGCCCGTGTCCGAGCCCGAGCCCGAGTCCGAGCCCGTGTCCGCCGCCGGCCGGCCCGCCGTGGCGGCCGCGGCTTCCGCGGCGGACCGTGGGCCCGGGGCCGGGTCCGGCATCTGACGGCGCTACGACGAGCGGACGTCTCAGCGCTCCGAGGCGCCCGTGAGCTGCTGGTACAGCTCCCAGGTCGAGCGTTCCACCCAGTTGTGCCGCAGCCTGCCGTCCTCGCGCACCGCCCAGACGGCCGTGCCGGAGAAGGAGACCGGCCGTCCGTCGGGTTCGGTGCCCAGGAGCCCGTTGTTCCTACCGTGCACGATCCAGCGCGACGCCACCCGGCTCCCGTCCTCGTTCTGGAAGGTCTCGACGACCTCGATCCTCAGGTCGTCGACCTGGCCCAGGAAGGCGCTGAACCACGCCTTGAAGTTCTCCCGGCCCTCGACCGAACCGCCGGGCTGGGTGAGGACGAAGTCCTCGGTCACGAAGTCGTCGATCCGGTCGGCGTCGTGGCCGTTCCAGACCTCCTCCCAGAACGCCTCGACGATCTTCACGGAACTCCTGTGCGCCACGGGTCCCACCTCTCTCCCTCCCGGCCGCGGCCGGGGGAGCCGCTCGGTTCTACAGGCGGACCGGCAGTTCCGTCCTTCCGTTGAAGACGAAGGTCGGCAGGGGTCTCAGCTCCTCCAGCGGCACCGCGGGGCGCAGGCCCGGGAAGCGCTCGAACAGGGCGGGGAGGGCGGCTGCGGCCTCCAGTCGTCCGAGGGGTTCGCCGACGCAGCGGTGCACGCCGTGGCCGAAGGCGAGGTGGTCCTTGTCGCGCCGGTGGACGTCGTAGGCGTCCGCGTCCTCCGGGTGCCGGCGCGGGTCGCGGCCGCCGGCGCCGAAGCCCATGACGATCGCCTCGCCGCGGCGGATCAGCACTCCCTCGCCGAGGTCGATGTCCTCCACGGCGTACCGCAGCGGCATGTGCTGCACCGGGGAGTCGGCACGCAGGGTCTCCTCGACGACCGCCGGCCACGGCACGGCGCCGGTGAGGACGTCCCTCAGCTGCTCCGGGTGGCGCAACAGGCCGATGACCGCGTTGGTGATGAGGTCCGTGGCCGAGGGGACGCCTCCGGCGACGGTGACGGCGAGGGCCAGGACCCGTTCCTCGTCGGACATGTCCGGGGCCCGGGCCAGCGTCGTCGCCATGTCGTCGCCGGGCGTGCGCGTCTTCTCGGCGAGCAGCGCGGCCCAGAAGGCCATGGCCTCGTCCGTCGCGGCTGCCGCGGCCACGGGATCGGGAGGCGGCTCCAGCAGGGCGCCCATCGCCCGCACTGCCCGTTCCCAGCGGTCCTCGGGTACGCCGAACAGGTCGCACAGCGTCTCGCTCGCGACGACCCGGGCGTACCGGGCGCGGATGTCGACGGTGTCCCCGGACCCGGGCGTCCCGAGCGCCTCCAGGTAGCCGGCCGTCCTGTGCCGGAGGTTCGCGCCCAGCACGGCCGTCCGTCCGGGGGTGAAGGCGCGCTCCATGACGGCGCGCAGCCTGCGGTGGTCGGAACCGTAGGCGTTGAGCACCGTCGGTGAGGCGAGGAAGCGCGCCAGCGGCCAGTCCTCGGGCACGTCGCCGAGTCCGGGCCAGTGCTGCCGGGCGTCGCGGGACACCCGGTGGTCGGCGGTCAGCAGCCGCAGCACGTCGTGCCGGGTCACCGACCAGGCGGCGACGCCCCCGGGCAGTTCGACGGGGGTGGCCGGGCCCGCCGCCAGCAGGCGGGCGGTGTCCTCGTGCAGACGGTGGCCGGCCGGGTCGAGCCGGAACCGCTCGGGGGGCTTGTGCATGGGGAGTCCTTCCTCCGGCATGGCGCCGTCGCCGCCCGGGAGCGCGCCGGAGTGCCGGCGGCGGCCGGCGTGGTCGGCCCGAAGGCCGTTCACGCCGCGTCCCCGCACGGGGTCCGTGCGCACGCCTCCACCTTTCCGGTGTTCGCCGTGTTCCGCGCGGCGTGCCGTGCGGCCCGCCGGGCTCCGGCGGGGCGGACCGGGGCTTGCGCTGCCCAGGGTGGATCGCGCAGCGGGGTGCGGCAAATCGATGGACCGCATCCCGTGATGCGAGGCGTCGATGGCACGGGGCGGGGGAAGCCGTCAGCGGCCGCCCGGGGCGAAGGCGCCGCCGTCGGCGAACACCAGACGGGCGAAGTTCTCGCCGATGCGCCGGTGACCGGCGGGGTCGGGGTGGACCTCGTCGGGCAGCGGCAGCTCGGCGTAGTCGGCCGTGCCGTACAGCTCGCGGCCGTCGAGGTGGTGCAGATGGGGGTCGTCGGCCGCCCGGAGGGCGACGATCCGGGCCAGCTCGTCGCGGATGACGTTGAGGGTCAGGCGTCCCGCGGCGCGTTCCGCCGGGTCGCCGGTGGCCCGGAACCGCAGCCTGCCGCCGTCGAAGTCCGGCGCCAGCGGGCCCGGGGTGTCCTCCTGGACCGGACAGAGGATGGGGGAGACGACCAGCAGCGGCGCCGTCGGGTGCCCCTCGCGGACGATGTCGAGGAAGCCGTGGACCGCCGGGGTGAAGGCCCGCAGGCGCATCGCGTCGGTGTTGACGATGTTGATGCCGATCTTGAGGCTGATCAGGTCGGCCGGGGTGTCGCGGATCGCCCGGGCGGTGAACGGATCCAGCAGCGCGCTGCCGCTGAAGCCGAGGTTGACCAGGTCCACGCCGCCCGCGGCGGCGGCCAGGGCGGGCCATACGGCCGACGGGTGCGCGGCGTTGGAGCCGTGGCTGATGGAACTGCCGTGGTGCAGCCAGACCTTGCGGTCCCGCGGTGCCGGCGGCTCGACCGGCGCGTCGGTGCGCAGAGCGATCAGCTCGGTGATCTCGTTGTGGGGCAGCCAGATCTCGATGTCCTTGTCGCCCGGGGGAAGTCCGCCGAACCGGGCGGTGCCGTGCGGTCCCTCGTGCAGCTCGGACGCCTGGCTGACCATGTCGGTGACCTCGCGGACGTTGCCGCCGGCCACGGTGGCCTGGGCGGCGAGACGGCCGTCGGCCAGCAGGTCGTACACGCCGTCCGGCGGTGGCGGGAAGCCCCGGTAGACGCGCTTGGTGGGCAGCGTGTCCAGTTCGACGGTGGTGGCCCGGGTGCGGAAGGCCAGCCGGACGCCGGAGGGCTGCGCCTCCGCGGTGGCCAGTTGCTCGTCCGGGATCTGCCGGCGCGCCGCGGCGGGCAGGCGGTGCGGGAGCAGCCCGTGGCGGGTGCGCTCCACGTCGAGGGCGCCGCGCAGCAGTTCCTCGGTGACGGGAGTGATGATCAGATTGGTGTGCGTGTTCATGGTCCGATGCCTGTTCGTGCGGGTGGTTCCGGGGACGTGGCGCGCCTTCAGGACGCCGCCGGCCGCTCGCGCAGCAGGGCGTCGAGCGAGTCCAGCGCCCACGCCCACGACTCCTCGGCGGCGACCGGCGTGTGGTCGAAGCCCCCTGCCAGTTCGAGGCTGACGTAGCCGTGGAAGACGCTGCCGAGGAGACGGACGGCGTGCGTCTGGTCCGGCTCGGGCAGGTCGTAGCCGCGCAGGATGGCCCGCGTCATCTGGGCGTGGCGGACGCCGGCGCTCGCGGCCGCCGTCTCCGGGTCGAGCCTCAGCTGGGCGGCCGCGTAGCGGCCCGGGTGCTCGCGGGCGTAGGCGCGGTACACGTTCGCGAAGGCCACCAGCGCGTCCTTGCCCGCGCGTCCGGCCAGGGCCTCGGCGGCCCGGTCGGCGAGTTCCTCCAGGGCCAGCAGGGCGATCCGGGTCTTCAGGTCCTGCGAGTTCCTGACGTGCGAGTACAGACTGGCGACCTTGACGCCGAACCGTTCGGCGAGCGCCGAGACGGTGACCTGGGCGAAGCCGACCTCGTCGGCGAGTTCCGCCCCGGCCCTGGTCAGGCGTTCGGCGGTGAGTCCTACGCGTGGCACGGGGGCCTCCCTTCTTCCGTTGGGGATTATGCACATACCTAAATCCATTAGGCAAACGCCTAGTGGTCAAAATCGTCGGTGAGGGGGCGCAACCTGACGAACGGCTCACCCAGAGTGCGTGTCGCGTGACCGCATGTAACGGTCTTCTTGTGCGTTTCGGGGCCGAGGCCCCGAGGCCGACCGCCCCTAGCGCGGGCTCCCGTTGCACGGGCCCTGACCTCGTACCCAGCCCCACGCACGAACCACAAGCACGCACCACGTTCTGCTGAAACGCGAAGGGTCACGACGCGACCGTCGCCGTGTCGTGCCGCAGTGCCGTGCGCCGCGCCGGGAACCGGCCGGGGCGGCACATCTGACCCTTCGGCCAACCGGAAGGAATGGGTTGTGAAGGTTCGTATGGGCTTGAGCCGGGGAAGGACGCTCGTCGCCGTTGCGCTGGCCACGATCGTCACCTCGGCCCTGACGGGGTCGGGGTTCGCCGTCGCGGACGGCCACTCCGGGGACTCCATAAGCTCCGACCACTGGGGTGTCATCACCCGGAACACCATCGGTTCTCCTGTCGCGGTCCTTCGGGACGGCCCGTTCGGCTCGTTCGGCGTCACGGGCGCGGCCTCCAGGCCGCCCTACGGCAACGGCAGCCTCGGCATCGAGGTGGCCGACGACTCCACCTCGCTCGCTCCTCCGAGCGAGAAGGTCGACTTCGGCAACGAGCTCGACTTCTACGGCAGCCGCGTACGGGACCTGACCAGGCTCGGGTTCCACGTCTTCCAGACCGGAGAGAACGTCGGCTACGGGGGCACCCGCAACTTGCCGAACATCAGGATCGAGATCAACCCGCGGCTCACCGCCGGCGACACCTACTCCACGATGGTGTGGGTCCCGCCCGCCGTCGCCCCGGTGAATCAGTGGAGTGCGTTCCTCGACGCCACCACCGTGTCCGGTGAGTGGTTCCTCTCGGGCAACGAACTGGCCCCCCTGTGCACCCAGTCCAGCCCGTGCAACCTCACGACGCTGCGGAACGCCCTTCCGCAGGCGACCGTCTACAGCATCGCCGTCGGCAAGGGCCGCGATTACAACTGGGTCGGCGCGGTCGACGGCCTGCGGATCAACCGCTACGTCTACGACTTCGAGGCCGACGGCGTACGGGCCCGTCGCGTCGGCTGAGGGCTGCGATCCTTCGCCGGCCCGAAGCCCGGGCCGCCACCGGGGCGTGTCGACCGGTGGCGGCCCCGGAAGGGCGTGCCGCCGCGGGCGGACGTAGATTGCCGGAAAGGGGCGGCCCGGCGCGTCGGCCCCGACACCCTCTGAACGGAGTTCGGTGGTGAGCGTGGAGTACACCAGGGACCACTTCGTCGAGATGCTGCGCAAGGCGGGCTTCGCCGAGGTCGCCGACGAGGCCGAGCGGGCGCTGCCCGACCCGGTCGAGGACCGCAGGATCGCGGCGTTTCTCGCGCCGCACGGCATCACCCTCAACGAACTCGTCAGCCGGATGGGCGGCACCCTCTAGCCTGGCCGCATGTTCAACCGGCTCGGGATCAGGGTGTTGCCGCCGGACCGGCGGTACGGCGCCCGGCTGCAACTGCTGGTGGACGGCGACGACCTCGTCCACGACCTGCTCGGACCCGGCGGACGCGGCCCGTTGGCGGCGTGGGCGCTGCCGCCGGACCGCCCCGGCCCACTGGCCGCGACCATGGAGGGCCGCCGTGTCGAGTGCGGCGAACCCGAGTGCACCGGCGGTTGCTGCGGCTGCCTCTCGGTCCATGTGCGTCGCAGCGGCGGCGTCGTGGAGTGGGCCGACTGGCAGGGGCCGTTCACCCGGCCGCCGTCGGAACTCCACTTCGACGCGCGGCAGTACGACACCGAACTGGCCCGGGCCCGCGCGGACCGCTGGTGGGAGCGGACCGCGCGGACCCCGGACCGTCAGTGACCGCGACCCAGGGTGGACTCGCGGACGACCAGGTCGAAGCCGGGCCGCACCCGGCGCGGCGGGGCGTCCGGCGCCCCGGTCAGGCGCTGCACGAGGCAGTCGACGGCCTGGCGGGCGATCGCCTTCTTGTCGGGGGAGATCGTGGTCAGGGTGATGGCGCCGAAGCGCCCCTCCTCGATGTCGTCGAAGCCGACCAGCGCCACGTCCTCCGGCACACGCAGCCCCCGGGAGGTCAGCACCCGCAGGGCGCCGATGGCCTGGAGGTCGTTGTAGGCGAAGACCGCGTCCGGCCGGGCCCCGCGGTCCAGCAGGTCGGCCATCGCCTGGGCGCCGTCGGCCCGCCCGTACCCGGAGGCCGTGGCGACCAGGTCGTCGCCGTGCGGCAGCCCGCAGGCGGCCAGTTCCTCGCGCCAGCCGCGCAGTCTCAGGTGCGCGGGCTGCCGGGCGACCTCGCTGCGGGCGCCGATGAAGGCGATCCGCCGCCGTCCGGTCCCCGCCAGGTGCCGCACCGCGCTGCGCGCGGCGGCCACGTTGTCGATCACGATGTGGTCGTACGGGGCGTCGTACTCGCGCTCCCCGAGGAGCACCAGGGGCGAGTCGTCGGTGCGGGCGAGCAGGTCCGGCGTCTCCAGCTCGATCGGAGAGAGGATCAGCCCGTCGATCACATGGGTGCGGAAACCCTGCGTCACCAGGATCTCCTTGCGCCGTTCGCCGGCGGTGTGGTCGAGCAGCACCGTGAAGTCGTGGCGCGCGGCGGCGTCGATGACGGCGCCGGCCAGCTCGGCGAAGTACGGGTTGCCGAGTTCCGGCAGCGCCAGCGCGATGATGCCGGTGCGGCCCTTGCGCAGGTGCCGGGCGGTGAGGTTGGGCCGGTAGCCCAGTTCGTCGATCGCCTGCTGGACCCGCGCGCGCATCGCGGGTGTGACGTGCGGGTGGCCGTTCACGACGTTCGAGACGGTCTTGATGGACACTCCCGCGCGCTGCGCGACGTCCTTGAGGCTGACGCCCACGGCGCTCCCTTCCGGATTGGGCCGGTGCCGGAGGGCCGCGCGCGGCCCACCGGCACCGGCACGGTCATGTGGTGTGCGGCCCCCGCGCGAGGTACCGCTGGGCCACGACCACCACGATAAGGAAGCCGCCGCTGACCACCGATTGGTACGAGGAATTGAGGGAGCCGATCTGGTTGATGAGGTTCTGGATCACCGCCAGCACCAGGACGCCCCACAGGGTGCCGCTGACCGAGCCCGCACCGCCGACCAGCAGTGTGCCGCCGATGACGACCGCGGCGATGGCGTCCAGTTCCATGCCGACGCCGATGATGGTCACGCCCGAGGAGAGCCGGGCCGCGTTCAGGGCGCCGGCGAAGCCGGCGAGCAGCCCGCTGACCGCATAGACCAGCACCCGGGTCCTGGCCTCCGGCAGCCCCATCAGCGTGGCCGCGTCCGGGCTGCCGCCCACGGCGAACAGCGACTGCCCGAACGACGTCCGCTGGAGCACCAGCCCGCCGGCGGCGAACAGCACGAGCGCGATCAGGACCGGGTGGCCGAACCCGAGGACCGTGCCCTGCCCGAGTTCGGCGAAGGCCGAACCGTGCGGCACCAGATAGGTGTCGGCGCCCTCGTCGGTCAGGGCCAGCACCAGTCCCCGGGCGGCCAGCAGCCCCGCGAGGGTGACGATGAACGGGGCCATCCCGGCCCGCGCGATGAGCAGGCCGTGCACGGTGCCGAGCAGGCCGCACACCGCGAGCGGCAGCAGCAGCGCCGGCAGCGTCCCGTACTGCGCGGCCCAGGCCGCGAGGACACCGCCCAGCGCGAAGACCGAGCCGACCGACAGGTCGATCCCGCCGGTGATGACGACGAACGTCATGCCGAGCGCCACGATCGCCAGGAACGAGGCCTGCACGGTGACGTTCCGCGCGTTGTCGAGGGTTCCGAAGGACGGGAAGACGAAGGAGGAGACCAGCACGAGCAGCAGCAGGACGGCGAACACGCCCTGCCGCTGCACCAGTACGGCAAGCCGCCGCCGGTCCCCGGCGCGTGCCGCCGCCACCGCGGGCGGCTCCGGCGTGGCCCCGGCGGAGCGGGGCGTGGTGAGTGACTTCATCGGGATCGGCGCTCCCGGGCGACGTAGACGGCGACGAGGATGATGACGGCCTGGGCCAGCTGCGCGGTGGAGTCGGGGAGGTCGTGCTTGACCAGGGTGGCCCGCAGCAACTGCATCAGCAGCGCCCCGCAGACCGTCCCCAGGACGCGCACCGACCCGCCGGTGAGCGGGGTCCCGCCCACCACCACCGCGGTGATCGCGGACAGCTCCATCAAGGTGCCCAGGGTGGACGGGTCACTGGCCGTCAGACGGGCGGTGGCCAGCACCCCGGCCAGGGCGGCCAGCACCCCGCACACCACGTAGACGCCGACCAGTACCCGCTTCACCGGCAGGCCCGCCAGCCCGGCCGCGGCGCGGTTGCCGCCGATCGCCACCAACCGGCGTCCGAAGGTGGTGCGGTGCACGACCGCGGCGACCAGCAGGGCGAGGACCCCGGCGATCAGCACGACCACCGGGACGCCCAGGACGTCGTCGGTGCCCAGCCCCAGCAGGCCCGGGTTGGCGATCTGCTTGAGCTGCCCGTCGGCGAGGACCAGGGCGAGGCCACGGCCGCCCACGAACAGTGCGAGGGTGGCCACGATCGGCTGCAGCCCCACCACGGCCACCAGGGTGCCGTTGACGGCGCCCACCACCACCCCGGCGGCCAGCGCCGTCAGCAGCGCGGGCAGCAGCCCGTAGCCCAGGTACAGCGGCAGCAGGGCAGCGGCGAGGGCCATGACCGACCCCACCGACAGGTCCACCCCCTCGGTGCCGATCACCAGCGCCATGCCCAGCGCCACGATCACCACGGGGGCCACCTGCACGAGCTGGGTGCGCAGGTTGGCCGCGGTCAGGAAGTGGTCGGTGAAGACGGCGTTGAACAGGACCAGTACGGCCACCGCCGCGTACACCCCGTACGCCTGGAACCAGGCGGGGGCGGGGATCCGGACGGGGCCGCGCCGCACGGCCGGGGACAGCTCAGCCATCGTGCCGCACCGCCTCGCCGTCCGCGTCGCCCTCCGGCGCGGGCGCGTGGGCCGCGAGGACCTCCAGCAGTTCCCCCTCGCCGACCCGTTCGCCCGTCAGCTCGCCGGCCACCGCGCCACCGCGCAGCACCACCAGGCGGTCGGCGCCCTCGACGAGTTCCTCGATGTCCGAGGAGATCAGCAGCACCGCGAGTCCCTCCTGGGCCAGTTCGTCCACCAGCGCCTGCACCTCCGCCTTGGCGCCCACGTCGATGCCGCGGGTCGGCTCGTCGAGGAGCAGCACCTTCGGCTCCAGGCACAGCCAGCGGGCCAGCAGCACCTTCTGCTGGTTGCCGCCGGAGAGCTCGCCGACCTTCTGCTCGGGACCCGAGGCCTTGATCCGCAGGCGTTTCATGAAGACGTCGACGACGCGGTCCTGACGGGCCCGCGAGACGACGCCGCCCCGCGACAGCCGCGGCATGGCGGCCAGCACGATGTTCTCCCGTACCGACAGGCCCGGGACGATGCCCTCCGCCTTGCGGTCCTCGGGCAGCAGGCTGACGCCGGCGCGGATCGCGGCGGCGGGGGAGGGGCGGCCCAGCCGCCGCCCCGCGACCGTCACCGACCCCGAGTCCAGCGGCAGCGCCCCGGCCAGGGCCTTGGCGGTCTCGCTGCGTCCGGAGCCCAGCAGCCCCGCCAGCCCCAGCACCTCTCCGGGGCGCAGCTCCAGGGAGACGTCGTCCAGGACGTGACGCCTGCTCAGCCCGGAGGCGGTGAGCACCGCCTCGCGGTCGGGGTGGTGGTCCTCGCCGAAACCGGTCCGCCCGTGCCGGCGCACCTCGGAGACCTCGCGGCCCAGCATCATGGCGACCAGCTGCATCCGGTCCAGCTCCGCGAGGTCGCCGGTGTGCACCAGGCGCCCGTCGCGCAGCACCGTGACCCGGTCGCAGATCCGGTACAGCTCCTCCAGCCGGTGGCTGACGTACAGGAGGGAGATGCCCCGGTCGTGGAGGTCGCCGATGACCCGGAAGAGCGTCTCGACCTCGCGCGGCTCCAGCGCGGAGGTCGGCTCGTCCATCACGACGACCTTGGCGCGCACCGACACCGCGCGGGCCAGCGCCACCATCTGCCGGGTGCCCACGCCGAGGCTGCCGAGCGGGCGGCGGACGTCGGCGGTGACACCGAAGCCCGCCAGCAGTGCCGCCGCCTCCCGGTGCATCCGCGGGAAGTCGATCAGGCCGAGGCGGTTCTTGGGCTCGCGGCCCAGGAAGATGTTCCGCGCCACGCTCATCAGCGGGACGAGGTTGACCTCCTGGTAGATCGTGGTGACACCGGCGTGCTGGGCGTCGGACGGCCGCGCGAAGGCGACGGCGGCGCCGTCGAGCCGTACCTCGCCGGCGTCCGGGCGGTGCACACCGGTGAGGACCTTGATGAGGGTGGACTTGCCGGCGCCGTTCTCCCCGACGAGGGCGTGGATCTCGCCCCGGCGCAGGGTGAAGGAGACGTCGTCGAGCGCCACCACGCCGGGGAAGCGCTTGCCGATGCCGACGGCCTCCAGCACCGCGGGCGCGGTGGGGCCGTCGTCCGGACCGGGCGGCGGTGCGGCGGGTGCCGCGTCGGGGGGTGCCATGGCGGGCCTTCCGTGGGGTCGCGGAGTCGGGGAGCGGGTGGCCGGGAGCCGGTGGGCCTGGACCGGGAGGGACGGGCCTGCCGCCCGGCGGGGGAGGAGGGCCGGGCGGCAGGCGCGGGGGCTCAGTAGGCCCCGGACAGCGAGTGCTCGGCGTTGGACGCGTCGTACTCGCGGTCGGAGATGATCACGTCCTCGGGGATGGCCTCGCCGGCGAAGAACTTCTGCGCGGTGGCGAAGGCGAGCGGCCCGAAGCGCGGGTTGGACTCGATGACGCCGTTGTACTGGCCGTTCGCCAGGGCCTGCACGGCGTTGCGCGTGCCGTCGATCGACACGATCTTGACGTCCTTGCCGGGCTTCTTCCCGGCCGCCTTGAGCGCGGTGACCGCGCCGAGGCCCATCTCGTCGTTCTCCGCGTAGACCGCGGTGATCCCGGGGTTCGCCTGGATCAGCTGCTCCATCACCTGCTGGCCCTTGTCGCGGGCGAACTCGCCGGTCTGCTGGGCGACGATCTCCAGGCCGGGGGCCTGCGCCTTGAGCTGGTCGACGAAGCCCTTGGTGCGGTCGGTGGTGACGTTGTTGCCGGAGGCCCCGAGCAGGATCGCGACTTTGCCCTTGCCGCCGGTGACCTCGATCATCCGGTCGGCGGCGCGCTTGCCCTGCTCGACGAAGTCCGAGCCGAGGAAGGCCACGTAGTCCTTGCACGCGGTGGCGTTGATCTTGCGGTCGATGGTGATGACGGGCACGTGCTTGGCCGCCGCCGCGCGCAGCGCGGGCTCCAGGCCGTCGGAGTTGAGCGGCGCGACGATCAGCAACTGGGCGCCCTGGGCGAGCATGTCCTGGATGTCGCTGATCTGCTTGGGCAGTTGCGACTGCGCGTTGGTCGTGAGCAGCTTCTTGACCCCGAGCTTCGCCGCCTCCTCCTTGATCGACTGGGTCTCGGCGATGCGGAAGGGGTTCGCCTCCTTCTCCGACTGCGAGAAGCCGACGACGGCGTCCTTGAGGTCGATTTTGCTCGCCCCGTACGTCTGCAGGGTGCAGCCGCTGCCGGCGGCGTCGGTCGCCGCGGTCGGGGACTGCACGACCTGGGCGCCCTCGGAGGAGGAGGCGGAGGCGCTGCCGGAGCCCTCCTCCTTGGCGCAGGAGGTGGCGGTCAGGGCGGCCGCGGCGGTGAGGCACACGACGGCAAGGAAGCGGGTGGAACGGGAGGTGCTCATGGACGTTCAACTCCTCGAAGAGCGGTGTGCGACCTGATCGGGGGAGGTGCGGTGGCGCCGCCGTGCCCCGGGGGACGGCCCGGGAGGCGGCCCGCCCCGTGCCGGGGCGGGCCGCTCGTGGTCGGTGCTCTGTCAGCGCTTCGCCGGGACGGCGGGTTCGCCGGCCGCCAGGGACGCCACCTCGGCGGCGCTCAGCGCGCGGTCGTAGGCGTGTACGTCGGAGATCGCGCCGCTCCAGTGGTCGACGGGGTTGCCGCCGTACTTGCCGCGGCCGATCACCAGGTGGCCCGAGGGGCCTTCGGCGTTGCAGCCGCGGACCGAGCCGGCCTCGCCGCCGTCCACGTAGATCCGCAGCCGGCCTTCGCGGTGGCTGTAGCTGCCCACCAGGTGGTACCAGCGGCCGGCCTCCGGCTCGCCGATGGTGCCGGCCAGGGCCCGGCTACCGGCGAAGCTGAAGGCGAACCGCCGGTCGGCCTGCGAGTACTGCAGGTAGAAGGCGCTGTTGGTGTCGCCGTCGACGGACACCGCGGTGCTGAAGTGCCCCTTGTCGTCCAGCCGGACCCAGGCGGCCACCGAGTAGTCGTGGGTGTCGGTGTCCAGGACGGCGGCGCCGGTGTCGACGGATCCGGTGCGTCCGTCGAACTGCAGGGCGGCGCCGTTCGGGCCGGTCGTCCAGCTCGTGCCGCCGGTCAGGGTGCCGTCGTGGTCCCCGGCGACGTCCTCGGCGACGGTGCCGGAGCCCTCGTGCAGCGGCCACCAGCCGACGCCGTTCGGTCCGGGGGTGCCGGGCGGCACGTCGGCCCCGCCCGCCGCTGCTCCGGCCGCGATGACCTGGCGGTTGATGTCCCGTACCTGTTCCGGGATCACCTTGACCACGTCGCGGTCGTAGGTGAGCAGGCCGTTGAGCTCGCCCTCGACGTCGGTGATCTGGGTGTAGACCGAGCCCGACAGGCCGCAGGCCGCCGGACGCAGCAGCTTGCGCGTGTTCTCCACGTAGGCCGCGGTCAGTTCCTCCTCGCTGTGGGCCGCGTCCCCGTAGTCCTGGCCGCCCGCGGTGCCCAGGATGTGGCCGGGGACGAGGTAGGAGTAGCCGCCGTGCTCGCCGTCGACGGCGGCGCGGGTGTCGTCCGGGGCCGGACTGGCCGGGCCGTGGTAGTCGTGGAAGTCGATCAGGTCGCCGCGGCCCGAGTCGCCCTTGGATGCACAGCAGTTGACGCCGGAGTGGGCGTCCACCAGGCGCGAGGGGTCCTGCTCCCGCACGGCGTCTGCGAGTTCACCGGTGGCCTGCTTGCTCCACTCGCCCCAGCCTTCGTTCATCAGCGTCCACACCAGCACCGACGGGGTGCTGATGTGCTGGTCGACGATCTGGTGGACCTGGTCGATGAACGTCTGCGTCTCCGGGGTGCCGGCGGCCGCCGTACCGCGGCTCGGCATGTCCTGCCACACCATCAGCCCCAGCTTGTCCGCCCAGTAGTACCAGCGGGCGGGCTCGACCTTGATGTGCTTGCGGACCGCGTTGAAGCCGAGCTTCTTGTGCTGCACGAGGTCGTACTTCAGGGCCTCGTCGGTCGGCGCGGTGTAGAGGCCGTCGGGCCAGAAGCCCTGGTCGAGGGTGGCGAGCACGAACACCGGCTTGCCGTTGAGCTTGATCCGCTCGGTGCCGCCGGCCGGTGACACCTCGATCGACCGCATCCCGAAGTAGGAGCCGACGCGGTCCTTGCCGCCGCGGCCGTCGGTGAGGGTGACCTCGAGGTCGTAGAGGTACGGGTCGTCCGGGCTCCACAGGTGGGCGCTGGGGACGGGCAGCCGCAGCGCGGTGCCGGCGGCACCGGTGACCGCGCCGGCCTTGCGCCCGTCACGGGAGTACGCGGTGGCGGTGACCCTCGCGCCCGGCGAGGTGCCCGCGCCCGGCCGTACGGTGACGGAGAGCGAGGAGTCCGCGACGTCCGGGGTCAGCACCAGGGAGTCGACCGACGCCTGGGGGACCGGCTCCATCCAGACGGTCTGCCAGATGCCTGAACTCGGCGTGTACCAGATGCCGCTGGGGTTGCGGGACTGCTTGCCGAGCGCGTAGCGGTCGTCGGTGGTGTCGCGGACCTTCACCAGCAGGGTCTGCGGGCCGCGCCCGGCCAGGGCGTCGGTGACGTCGGCGCTGAACGCCTGGTAGCCGCCGGTGTGGTGGGCCACCTCGCGGCCGTTGACGTACACCCATGCCTCGTAGTCCACGGCGCCGAAGTTGAGCTTCAGCCGGTTGCCGGAACGGACCCGCCAGTCGTCGGGGACGGTGAAGGTGCGCTGGTAGAGCGACCAGTTGTGGTGCCGGGCGACACCCGACAGACCCGATTCCATCGGGTAGGGCACGACGATGCTGCCGCTCAGTCTGCCCTGGGGGAGCGCGGCGTCCTGCGCGGTCGGCTGGAACTGCCAGGTCCCGTTGAGGTTCTTCCACTTCTCGCGGGTCAGCTGCGGCCGCGGGTAGTCCGGCAGCGGGTGGGACGGGGAGACGTCCTCGGCCCATCTGGTCCGGAAGTACCAGGTCGAGTCGTTGCGCGCGACGATCGAGAAGGGGCCGAGGTCGCCGCCGGCGGTGGTGATGCCGCCCCGGCCGTCGTAGCTGATCCGGACGTCGGCGTTGAGCGAGACCGGGGAGTCGGCCTCGGCCGGCTTCAGGACCAGCCGGGAGGGGTGCTTCGGGTCGCGGGAGACGGTGGCCGACCAGCGCGTGCCGCCGGACAGCAGGGCCAGGTGGGAGGCCGCGCCCTCGGGGAGGGCGGTGACGGGGGAGCCCAGCTCGACGGTGGCGGTGCGGCCGGTCGTGGCCACCGACGCCTCAGCGTCCGCCGGGGCGAAGCCGGCCGGCAGGTGCAGCGCGGAGTCCGGTACGGGGCGGCGGTCGAAGCCCGGCCCGGACCACTCGGTGTGCAGGTAGGCACCGCCGTTGCCTTGGTTGTAGTCGTAGGCCAGCTCGTGCAGGCCGGCGGTCAGGGTGATCGGCTGCGAGGTGGTCTGGACGTCCCAGTCGGTGGTCCAGTGGTCGATCACGCTCGCGCCGTCCAGGGACATGCGGAAGCCGTTATCGCCTTTGATGTAGAAGGTGTACGTGCCGTCGGCGGGCACCTCCAGGCGGCCCGTCCAGCGCACCGCGACGTTGTCGGTGGTGCCGGCGTAGGCGCGCAGGGTGGGCAGCAGGTCGTCGACATGGAGCGAGGTGTCGATCCGGGTGCCGGTGTACCGGGCGAAGTCCAGGGCGGTGCCGCTGGACATCCGGTAGTAGTCGCCGCGCAGTCCCGCGTCGGCGGGGGCGGCGGTGCGGCCGGCGGGGGCGTCGGCCGTGGCGGAGGGCCTGGCGGACGCCGTGACCGGCGTCAGCAGGGCCGCCCCGAGGAGGATCGCCACCAGGGCGGTGAAGCGAGCAAAGCGGTTGGTACGTCGTCGGCCAGGACTCATGGTGCACCTTCCGTGGGAGTCTTCGACGCCTTGACGGGAAAGTTGCGGGTCAGGAGTGTGCGGTGCCTGGAACCAAGAGCGCTGCGCGCCGGGAACGTGGTCTTACAACGTTGGAAATAGTCGGCGCGGAGAGCATGAAAGCAGGGCCCCGCCGCCGTGTCCAGACCTCGCGTCGAAGCCCGTCGACGGGCCGTCAGGTGATGTGTAAACGGCGTGCGAAGGCCTTCGAGCCCTTGCGGGAGATGAACGGAAGGGGGTCGCGGGGGCCGGGCGGCAGGAATGAAGTGCCCCTGACAAGGGCGTCGTTGGGGGTGAATGTGCTGCCGTCACGCGGAACCGGAACGTGTTCAACGTTGGAAACCGGCCCGGTACCTGGCCGCCGGCGGACGCCGGGCGGTACGCGCGCCGGGAAGAGTTCGCCGGCTTCCCCTGGACGAGTCGGCCGGTTCCGCCGCCCTCGGACGCCTCGAGGGCGACCGCACCCGCGCGCACCCGTACGGTGCGAGGAAGCCGCGCCCGCCCGCGCGCACCCGCTGACCGCCGGGCGCCCCGCCCCGGACCGGCCGGCCCGAGGCCGCCGGCCGCGACCACCGAACGGGTCATCGGCCTCCGCCCCCAGTGCGCATTACCACCCATAGCGACCCTCGTGACCTAAGGTGATCGTCCTGTCGCGAAAGGGTCGTGGTCGATGTGATGACGCTGGCGAACGCGAGTGCTCCGGGCCGCAGGCCCCCCGCCGGCCGGCGGTGCGGACGGTGACGGGCGCCTGGGACCTGCTGGCGCAGGTCCCCGGGGCGGCGGGTGATCCGGCGCAGCTGCTGCCGGCCCGTCAGCAGATGGCCTTCACCCTGGGCTTCCACATCATCCTGGTGCCGTTCGGCGTCGCCCTCACCACGCTGATGCTGATCGCGAACCACCGCGGTCTGCGCCGCGGGGACGCCGACGCGATGCGGCTCGCGCGGCGCTGGTCGAAGGTGGCGGCGGTGCTCTTCGCCGTGGGCGCGATCACCGGCACCGTCCTCTCCTTCGAGCTCGGCATCCTCTGGCCCGGGCTGATGCGCGACTACGGCCCGGCGTTCGGCTTCCCGTTCGCCATCGAGGGGCTGTTCTTCTTCCTGGAGGCGATCTTCGTCTCCCTCTACATCTACGGCTGGGACCGGCTCTCGCCGTGGGCGCACTTCTGGACGGGCGTACCGGTGGCGCTGTCGAGCATCGGGGGCGCCGCCGCGGTCATCGCCGCCAACAGCTGGATGAACCAGCCCGGTGGCTTCACGTCGCGCGACGGGAGGATCGTGGCCGTCCGGCCGGCGGAGGTCTTCTTCAACGGGGCCTTCGGGTGGGAGTTCCTGCACATGCTGCTCGCCGCCTACATCGTCGCCGGGTTCGCGGTGGCGAGCGTCTACGCGGCCGGCATGCTGCGCGGCCGCACCTCCCGCTACCACCGCACCGGGTTCCTCATCGGGTTCGTCACCGCCGCCGTCGCGCTCCCGCTGCAGGCCCTGGTGGGGGACACCATCGCCCGGTACGTCTACCAGGCCGAGCCCGCCAAGTTCGCCGCGGTCGAGATGCTGCCCGAGACCGGCACGCACGTCCCCGAGACGCTCGGCGGGGTGCTGGTCGACGGGAAGGTCCGGTACGGGATCCCCGTGCCGGACATGGCCTCCCTGCTGGCCGGTTTCCGCCCCTCCACCGAGATCAAGGGGCTCGACGCGATCCCCGCGGACGTGCGCCCCTCGGACCGGCTCGTCAGCACCGTCCACCTCGCCTTCGACGTCATGGTGGGACTCACCTTCGCCCTGCTGGCCCTCGCGCTGTGGTTCGCCTGGCTGTGGCGGCGGCGGCGTCCGCTGGAACGGCAGCGCTGGTTCCTGCGCTGCTGCGCCGTCAGCGGCCTGGCCGCCGTGGCCTGCCTGGAGAGCGGATGGATCGTCACGGAGGTGGGCCGGCAACCCTGGACCGTCGTCGGCCACCTCCTCACCCGGGACGCGGTGACCACCCAGGGCAACCTGTGGCCGTTCTTCGGGTCGGTCGTCGTCATCTACGCGGCCGTGGGCACCGGCGCGGTGACGGTCCTGCTGTCGATGAAGCGCCGCTGGCAGGCCGAGGGCGACGACAGCGTGGACGTCCCCTACGGCCCCCGCACCGGCCCGGAACCCGTCGGCACCCGCGCCGGGACGGAGCGGTGATGCCGGACGCCGTCGCCGCCTTCCTCTTCCTCGGCGTCATCGCCTACTGCCTCTTCGGCGGCGCGGACTTCGGCGCCGGCTTCTGGGACCTCACGGCGGGCGGGGCCGAACGGGGCAGACGCCCCCGGCACCTGATCGACACCTCCGTCGGCCCCGTCTGGGAGGCCAACCACACCTGGCTCGTCTACTGCCTGGTCTTCCTCTGGTCGGGATTCCCCGTCGCGTTCACCGCCATCACCACGACCCTCCACATCCCGCTGGGCATCGCCGTCCTCGGCATCGTGCTGCGCGGCGCCGGCTTCGCCTTCCGCAAGGTCTCGCTGCGCACCCCGGAACAGCGCCTGTACGGCGTGGTGTTCGCCGCGTCGTCCGTCCTGACCCCGTACTGCTTCGGGTCGATCGCCGGAGGCATCGCCTCCGGGCGTGTGCCCACGGCGGGCAACGGGGACGCGGTCACCAGCTGGCTGAACCCCACTTCGGTGCTCGGCGGCGTGCTGGCCGTGCTCGTCTGCGCCTACCTGGCCGCCACCTACCTGTACGTGGCCGCCCGACAGCAGCGCGACGACGGCCTGCAGCGGCACTTCCGCGGCCGGGCCCTGCTCGCCGCCCTGGTGACCGGAGCCGTCAGCATCGCCGGTGTCTTCGTCCTGCGTCACGACTCCCCGCACCTGTTCCGCCGGCTGAGCGACGGCGCCCTGCCCCTGGTGCTGCTGGCCGCGCTCTGCGGGGTCGCGACCATGGTCATGGTGTGGCGGGAGCGGACGAGGTTCCTGCGCGGGATCGCCGCGTCGGCGGTCGCCCTGGTGGTGCTCGGCTGGGGCGTCGCCCAGTTCCCGTACCTGCTCGGCACCCACCTGGAGATCGACGCGGCGGCGGCCCCGCAGGCCACGCTGGCCGTGACGATCGGCGTCGCCGTGGTGGCCGGGCTCCTGATCTTCCCCTCCATCGCGCTCCTCTTCCGGCTGGCGAACCGGGGGAGTCTGCGCCCCGGGGAGCGGGAACCGGCCGGGCCGGGATCCTGAGGGGACGTGCGTCACGACGCCCGTGGGCGGACGGATGCGGCCCGGCCGGCGCGCCCCTGGGGAGGGACGCGCCGGCCGGGCCGGACGGTCGGCCGGTGACCTCGGACGGTCAGCCGGTGACCACGAGCGCGGTCTCGCCGGAACGACCCGCCCCGGTACCGGTCACCCGTACCGTCAGCGTCCCGCCGTGACCGTGCGGGACCGGGACGAACGCGTGGGCGAAGCCCTGCGCCGTCGCGCGCCCGGAACCGACGACCCGGCCGTCGAGCCGCACCGTGAAGCTCTCACGGGGCGACAGGCCCGCCGCGGTCACGGACGCGGTGGAACCCGCGGCCGCCTCCCCGGGCATGGCGTCCACGACGAACGGCGGCCGCGTACCGGAGCCGCGCACCGGCTGCAGGTCGTCCGCGTCCACCGGCGGCACGATGATCCTGCGCACCGCGAGGGCCTGGAAGATCGGACCCTGGACCTCGTAGTACGCGGTCGCCCACAGCGGCCGTCCGGCGGGCACCGTGACGGTCCGGGAGACCGGTGCGCCCTCCTGCGCGCTGCGCGTGACGGGGATGCGCTCGTCGAGGAGGAGCGAGGAGCCCGCGTAGATCTCCGGACCCTCGCCGACCGTCAGGGCGAAGCCCCCGCTGTACGCCGCGGGGCGGTTGGTCACCGTCATCCTCAGCGGCGCGGGACCGCCGTGGTGCTGCGCCGAGGTGCCGCGCTGGAAGGTCGCGTAGAACGGTTCCACCATCGCGGGCCGGCCGGTGAGCCCGGCGCGGTCCTTGTTCCGGTACGTGGCCACGGTCGTCCCGTCGATCACGAGGTCGAGGCGGTCCACCCCGGTCGTGTCGTAGGAGCGGGTGAACGTGTCCTCCGGATCGGCCTGCAGCGTGGTGAGGACCACGTCACCACTGGTCAGCTTGTAGCGCAGCGTCGGGAAGACCGGAACGTCCGAGTTGTTGGCGTAACTCACCTGTGCCGTGTGGGCGGTGCCGCGGACCTCGGTGATCGAGGCGCCGCTCGCCTTGAGGGCGGTGGGCGTCCAGGACAGCGTCGTGCTCTGCCCGGGGCGGCCGTGGCCGGCGACCACGGCGAGCGTGGCGGTGAGCTTCTCCGGCCTGGTCTCCACCGGCTCGGACTTCCAGGCGTACCAGCCCAGGTCGCCCGCGTCGACGGCGAGGGTCCGGCTCAGGTACGTGCCGGACTTGCCGCGGACGGTGACGCGCACCGTGCCCTTGCCGCGGATCGCGGTGGTCATCGCGGCCAGCGGGTTGCCGTCGAAGGCGTGGGCGTCGGAGTGCTCGGAGTCACCGAGGACCAGCTCGGCGACGGTGAAGGAACCGCCCGCGCTCCGCTTGCCGTACCTGACCTCCAGGGTCTGCCTCCCGGTGGCGATGTCGGACGGCAGGGTGACCAGACGGCCCACACCACCGTCGTCGGTGGTGCGTCCGCTCGCCAGGACCCGGCCGGAACCCTTCACCCTGATCTGGAAGTCGACGGCGGGGTTCAGACCGGTCGCCACGACGACGGCGGACTGGCCCGGCACGGCGTAGGCAGGCTGCACGGCGACCGTGGGCCGGGAGCCCGGGGTGCCGCTGGGCGGGCCACCCCGCGGGTCACCGGTGACGGTCAGGTAGGTCGTCCGTCCGGTGTCGCCGTACGTGACGCGGCCGAGGTAGACCGCTCCGGCCCGCAGGCCCTTCCACGACAGCGTGACCGGGGTGGTGCCGCCCGCCCGCAGGGCCGCCGTGGCGGGCTGCGCCGTCAGCGATCCCTCGGCGCCCTTGTCGCCCAGGGCGAAGCTGGTCACGGTGAAGTCGAGCGGTCCGGACCCGGCGAAGAAGTCCACCTCGACCTCGTACAGACCGGGTTCGGGGTCCTCCAGGTCCAGTTGCTCGTCGGCGGAATCGGTGGCCGCCCGGTCGACCAGCGCGGTGTCCCCGTACTTGTTGAGCTTGTACACCGACAGGTCGAGGTCGGCCGCGTCGTCGGCGGCGTCGAGGGCGAAGCGGGCGTGCTCCGTCCCTGCCGGCACCTCCACGACGTGGGTCCGCGCGGGGCCACCGACGGTGCCCGAGCCCTGGACCCGCAGGCCCCGGGAGAGCCCGGTGAGGTCCAGCGGGACGTCGCGATCCTCACCGCCCTTGAGGGTCACGGTGGTCCGGCCGGTGCTGCCCACAGCCGCGGCCGCCGTGGGCGCCACCAGGGTCACGGGACGCACGGCGAGCGCGCTGCGCACGCTCTGCTCGCCGCCGCGCCAGGTCAGGTACCCCGTCGCGTACTCGCCCAGCGGGGCGGTGGTGCGGGTGAACGTCACCGTGAACGTACGGGACTGCCCCGCCTCGGTGAAGGTCAGCGACCGCGGCTCGACGACCGTGTCCACGCCGGGGATCGACACCGGGTCGGCGGTGAAGGTGCCGGGCCCGGTGGAGGTGACGGTGCGGGTCACGGTCTGCCGGCCGGCCAGCGAACCCACGCCGATCGACGCCAGGTTGAGGTCGGACGGCGCGGGAGCCGTGGGGTCGCCCTTCACGGCGGCCACGTACCGTGCCCAGTCCTCGGGGCCGTTCAGGTAGAGCAGCCCGGGGTGCAGGTAACGGGTCGCGTCCACCTGGCCGTTGCCCTGCGCGAAGACGTCCGCCGAGGCCTCGCCCGCCCCTGTCACGGTGGGCCGGGTGGTGGTCATCAGCGCGGACTTGATCTCGGCCGGGGTGGCCTGCGGGTGCAGGCCCAGGTAGAGCGCTCCGAGACCGGCCACGTGCGGGGAGGCCATCGACGTGCCGGACATGAAGGTGAAGCTCGGCCGCCCGCCGGCCGCGTTGGCGCCGTCGGCGAGGACGGACACGCCCGGCGCGGCGAGGTCGGGCTTGATCAGGTCGCCGCCGTCGGCCTGGACCGGGCCGCGCGAGGAGAACCCGGCGACCTGCGGGACCGCCGCCGACGCCAGCCGGTGCGGGTTGCCGTCCACCAGGGTCGCCTTCGGCGCCTCGGTGCCGGCGTACGAGACCAGCGTGTCGTAGCCGTCCGCGTCGACCGCGATGGTGGGGACGGTGTGGGCGTCGAGGTCCGTGGAGTCCGGCGAGGGGTTCACCAGGACCATGCCGATGCCGCCCGCGCGCTTGACCTCCGCCGACTTGGCCGCCCGGTCGTACGTGCCGCGCTCGCACAGCACGATCGCGCCCTTGACCTTGGCGCCGTCCAGGCTGTCGGGACCGCACAGCTGCGGCCGGACGGAGATGTCGGTGCCGGCGCCCGACGCGGCCACCAGCGGGCCGGACACCTTGCGGCCGTCCGCCGGGAGCGAGACGGACGCGCCGAGCACGTTCCCGCCGTCGCCGAGTTCCACGGTGGCCTCGCGGGTCGGCATGGTGCTCGCCGCCGCGGTGGTGATCCACGGCGAGGCGTTGTCGACCGTGCTGTCGCCGGGGCCGGAGTTGCCGCCCGCGGTGGCGACGAAGATGCCGCTCGCGGCGGCGTTGCGGAACGCCTCGTCCACGACTGAGTCGGTGGTGCGGGCACCGTCGGCCGAACCGATCGAGTAGTTGATGACGTCGACGTTGTCGGCCACCGCCGCGTCGATCGCCGCCAGCAGGTCGCCGGTGGCGCAGCCGTCGTCCGTGGTGTCCTTCGCGTCGGGACCGCTCCAGCAGGCCTTGTAGGCCGCGACCTTGGCCGCCGGCGCCACACCGGAGATCTTGCCCATCGGCACGCCGCCGAGGTCGGCGTCGACGCCGCCCGCGCCCGCCGCCGTACTGGCGGTGTGCGAGCCGTGCGCCTCGCCGTCGCGCGGCGAGAGGTACTCGCCGACCGAGGGGCCGCCGATGTGACCGGTGCCGAAGTTGTCGACGAAGTAGCGCGCGGAGACCAGCTTGGTGGAGCAGTCAGCGGCCGTGAACTGGACGCCCGCGGTGCAGGCGCCGGTGAAGGTCCCGCCGTCCGACTTGCGGTAGGTGACGACGGAGCCGTCCAGGTACGGTTCCTGCCCCGCCTTCGTACCGAGCGGCGCACCGGCGAACGAGGGGTTCTCCGGGGCGATGCCGGTGTCGACGACGCCGACGACCACGCCCTTGCCGGCGCCGGCGGCGCCGCCGTTGGCGGCCCAGACCCCGTTCGTGCCGCTGAGGCCCAGGTAGTCCGTGGAGTTGACGGCGGCCAGGGGCTTGCGCAGGTCGTCCTTGACGACCGACACCACCGTGGGGTCGGTCCGCAGTTCCTCGACCTGACGCGGCTGGAGCTCGGCGGTGAAGCCGTTGAGTGCCGCCGAGTAGGACGAGATCACGCGGGTGCCCACGGTGCGGGCGGCGTCGTCCTGACGCCCGCGCAGGTAGGTGCGGTAGGCCTTCACCGAGGCCGAGCCGGCCTTCAGGCCCTCGCCGTCGCGGGGTGCCGTGCGGGCCTTGCCGGCCACACCGCCGGTGTACGTCGCCGCGGCCGGCTCGCGCAGGGTGACGATGTACCGCCCGGCGGACGGCTGTTCGCCGGACCCCGGGCCGTCCGCCGCGAACGGCGCCGGGACGGCGGGTGGCGTGGGGACCGGTGCCGCGAACGCCGGTGCGGGGCCGGCTGCGCTGAGGACCGTCAGGCTGACGCCTGCGACGAGGGCCGCGAGGGACCGCGGTATCGCCGACCGGCGCGCAGGAGGATGGGCAGGTGGTGCCACCAAGGCTCCTTCGTCAGGGGGTGGCCGGGCTTCCCGGCCGAGTGACGCGCCGTTCGGGCGCACACTAGTTCTAGCCGGGGTGATCCTTGGTGACCAACGTCCGGCGCTGCCGAAACCGGCCAGTGACCAGAAGGGGCCACCACCTCGGCGGCGCGTCGCCGCGCGACCCCGGCGGCCATTGCGGCCGGCCGCGGATCACGGACCTGGCCGTGCGGGTCGTACGGAGCGAGGCGCCGCCTTTGAACCCGCCGTCCAGCCGCCCTGGTGGGTGCGCCGCACCGAGGGAGGCCCTGGGCGCGGCACGCCGGCGCGGCCTCGGCCCCCTGCCGGTCCGCGCGGCCGGCGGCGGCATAGATGGCGCGCACCACACTCCGCGGCGCAACGCGCCTCGTCCAAGGGCTCGTTCGGGGCGAGCGGCAACGGCGGGCGGTCCAGGGCGCACAGTTCGGTCTGCAGCCCCGGATCACGGACCGCGCCGCCGCGGGTCGTACCTGTCGAGGACCCGGCGTTGTACCCGCCGTTCAGCCGCCCTGGTGGGGTGTCCGCGGCGGAGGGAAGCCCTGAGCGTGGCACGCCGGCGCAGCCCCGGCCCTCTGCCGGGTCGCCCGGAGGGGGCGCCTCGTGGTGGTGCCGCGCCGTGTACTGCACGAGCGGGGCGCCGCCGAGCTCGACGGCATCATGCCCGGCACGCTGTCTGTGCCGGGGCAGTTCGGCGCACCGGGTGCGGCCGCGCACGCGGTCGGGGTGTGATGCCCTGGAGTGGCCGTATTCGGTTGCGGCGGGCCGCGGCGACGCCGGCGCCGAACCGGTTGGTCGCTCCGAGTTCGGTGAACAGGTCCTGGATCCTGCGGCGGAGCGTCTGCGGCGAGATGCCGAGTTACCGGGTGATTGCCTCGCCCTTCACGCCGGTGGCGAAGGACGCGAGCAGGTTCCGTTCCTCGTGTGGTGCCGCGCACGCGGTCGCCCGCTGACGGGCCGGGTCGGGGTCGGGGTGCGGATGCCTGGGGGCGGTCAGATCCAGTTGCGGCGGGCCGCGGCGACGCCCGCGCCGAACCGGTTGGTCGCTCCGAGTTCGGTGAACAGGTCCTGGATCCTGCGGCGGAGCGTCCGCGGCGAGATGCCGAGCTGGCGGGCGATCGCCTCGTCCTTCACGCCGGCCGCGAAGAGCGCGAGCAGGTTCCGTTCCTCGTCGGTCGGCCGCTGCGACCGGTCCGTCCCGTCCTCCGGCGCCTCGGGTACCGCCGCGGGCGGACCGCCTGCCGTGGGTTCCCCCGTCAACGGGGAGGCGGCGGACCAGTAGTTCTCGAAGAACTCGCCCAAGGCCGCCAGCAGGGGCGGGGATTCGGTGTACAGGTACTCCGCGGACCCGACCGACAGGCTCAGCGACACCATCGCGGCGGAACGGTCGGCCATCGCCAGCTTGAGCGGCAGGGCGGGCACGACCCTGGCCTCCTCGCCGCGCGACACGAGGCTGCCCAGCTGCTGCCACCCGCCGTCGGCCTCGAAGCTGGCGGCGGCGTAGACGGCGCGCACCCGCACCCCGCGGCGCACCGCCGCCTCATCCAGGGGCTCGTTGGGGGCGAGCAGGAAGGGTGGGCGGTCGAGGGCGCACAGTTCGGTCCGCGCGGTCTGCTTGAGCCGGTAGTAGCGGTCCCCGACGGCTTCGAGGCCACTGATCACGCCGGTGCCGGGACCGCCGTCGCCGGCCTTCCTCGCCGTGTCGAACAGCGCCCCCAGCGGGCCGGCCGCCTCGCGCACGGCGGCCAGCTGGCGCTCCCGCGACTCGACCAGCGCGCGCAGGGCGTGCCGGGGGTCGACCGTGAAGAACTCCCCCGAGGAGCGCCGGCTCATCAGGCCCGCGTGGTGCAGCCGTTCGAGGACGGCCAGCCCCTCGTCCGCCGTCACGCCGAGGGCCGCCACCACGTCGTCGACGGTCGTGCTGTCGCGGGACAGCAGGAGGCGGTAGGCCCGCTCCGCCACCGTGTCCACCCCGACCCACGCGAGCGGTGCGTCGTTCTCCACCAGAGCATCCATTCCTGCAGTCCACCCCCGCCCGACGAGATGGAACCAAGAACGGCCGACAACTTCAAACGGCGCCGGCGGCCGCCGCCCGGCAGGTGCGGCGCCGTGTAGGGGGCGACCGCGTACGCCACGGCCGCGCCGCCGACCAGCGGCCCGCCGACGGGTTCGTGGTCGCCGGTACCGGTGCGGGCGTGGATCGGGACCACGGCGTCGCCCGTGAACAGGGCCCCCTGCCCCTCGCCGTCCCGCCCGTCCGTCGCGCGGACGTAGCGGCCCAGGACCTCCCGGACCTCCCGGACCGCGCGCCTGGCACTCCCCGTGTCCTTCATCGCTCATGGCAACGGCTTCCAAGAGCGGTGCGCGGGCGCCATGACGCCTCTGACATGCGGCGATACTCTGGAGGTATGGATCGACTGGAGACGCGTGAGCTCGAGTACTTCGTGGCGGTGGCCGAGGAGCTGCACTTCAGCCGTGCGGCGGACCGGCTGGGCATCGCGCAGCCGCCGCTGTCGCGGGCGATCGCCCGCCTGGAGCGGCGCATGGGCGTCGTGCTGCTGGAGAGGACCAGTCGCCGTGTCGGGCTCACCCCCGCCGGCGAGGTCTTCCTGGAGGACTGCCGACGGCTGCTGCGCGAGCTGGACGGGGCGGTGGACCGTGCCCGGCGGGCGGCCGCCCCCGCGCGGCTCGTCCTGGCGGTCCGGCCGGGTACGGGCTCGGGCCTGCTGGCGGAACTGATCCGGTCCTACGACGGCGCGGCCCCCGAACTCGTCTTCACCTACGACCGGGTGGGCGCCCTGCGCGACGGCACGGCCGATCTCGCGCTGCTGTGCGTCGGCACCGACGACCTGACCGGCCTGGGCGCGGTCGAGGTGGCCGAGGAGCTTCCCGTCGCGCTGCTGCCCCGGGACCACCGGCTCGCCGGTCGCCCGGAGGTGACCACCGCCGACCTGCGTGAGGACCCCGCCTACCGGGAGGCGTGCCCGCCGGCCGGCCTCGACGAGATCGTCGACCGGGTGGCGCTCGGCCGGCTGGTCACTGTCGTGGGCTCGGCCGCGGCGGACCGGGTGACCCGGGACGTGGTCGCGGTGGCGGTGGCGGACCTGCCCCCGACGACGCTGGCCCTGGCCTGGGCGGGGCGCGAACCGGGCCCGGAGGCGGCCGCGTTCGCCCGTACCGCACGACGTGTGGCCGGTGACCTCCGGGCGGGGTGACATTCGTCGCACGGGTGCCGGTGGACAGAGGCGCCCTCATGTTGTTTATTCTTCAACCAGTGAAGCGCGGCCCGCCCCCACGGGCCGCGGTGTCCCTGGACCGCGCGACCCCGAACAGCGGGGGAGGTCCTCCCTGAAAGGAACCACCTTGTCGATCAAGCTCGCGATCGTGTACTACTCCTCCACCGGCACCATCACCGAGATCGCGAAGGAGATGGCCGAGACCGCGGAGAAGGCGGGCGCCGAGGTGCGCCTGCTCAAGGCCGCGGAGCTCGCCCCGCAGGCGGCGATCGACTCCAACCCCGCCTGGGCCGCCAACCACGCCGCCACCGCCGACGTCCCCGTGGCCACCCCGGCCGACGTCGAGTGGGCCGACGCCGTGATCTTCGGCACCCCGACCCGCTTCGGCAACATGTCCTCGCAGCTCAAGCAGTTCATCGACACCCTCGGTGGCCTGTGGGCGCAGGGCAAGCTGGCCGACAAGGTCTACAGCGGCTTCGTCTCCACCGCCACCTCCCACGGTGGCCAGGAGTCGACCCTCCTCGCCCTGTACAACTCCATCCACCACTTCGGCGGCATCGTCGTGACCCCCGGTTACACCGACCCCGCCAAGTTCGTCGACGGCAACCCCTACGGCACCTCCCACGTGGACGCCCAGGGCGCCAACCCGGTGAACGACACCACCCGCACCGCCGCCCGCATCCAGACCGAGCGCGTCATCAAGCTCACCGCCGCGCTGAACCGCGGTCTGCAGGGCTGATCCCACGCCGACGGCGCACCCGCTCGGACCCTCGGGTCGCGGGTGCGCCGTTCGCCCACTCGGCGGCGCCTCCCCCTGTCGTGCCGGAGGCGCCGCCGTGTCGTACCCGCCGCGGTTCAGACCGCCGGGCGGGCGAGGTAGACCCACCCCAGCGGGTTCCACCGCAGGCGGCGCACCTCGACGCCGTCGATCTCGGCGTCGTCCTCGCGCGCGCCGCGAGAGCGGGGGAGCGAGGCCCGTTCCATCGCGATCGCCACCGCGTCCTCGGCGTCGCCGGCCTCGCCGACGACGAAGAACTGCCGTCCCACGGAGCCGCGGGCGGTGCGGAAGCGCAGGCCCACGAACCACCGGTCGTGGCCCGTGCGGCCGGCGTCCTCGCGGACCTCGGTGGTCATGGGGTGGCGGTCTCCGGTGGCGGTCATGGTGGCTTTCCCTGCTCCTCGGTCCGGTGCGGCTTCGACGTGACTTCACCGTGACATGCCGGTCATACGGCGAAAAGGGGAGAAAAGCGTCCCCCCGGTCCCGGGAATAGCCCGCCCGGCGGGACGGGACCGGACGCGGCACGGCCCTCCCGGGCGCTGCCCCGTGCGGGGTGCGCCCGGAAGCGCCGGGGGCGGGTGCCGTAGGGCCGGTGCTCAGCCGCGGCGTACCTCGATCGTGCGCTCGGCGGTCACGCCGTTGACGGTCACACGGAGCACCGCGGTGCCGGTGCGCAGCGCCTTGAGCGCCCCGGTGGCGGGGTCGTACGCGACGACGGGCGCCTTGTCGTGCTGCCCGTGGCCGTGCCCGTGGTCGTCGCCGCCGTCACCGGCCACGTCGACCCGGCTGCCGGACCAGGTGGCGCCGACCGGCCAGGCCACAGGGACGGTACGGGTGCCGTCCTGGGTGACCGTCGCCGAGGCGTGGCCCAGGCCGCCGAGGGTCAGGGTGGCCGGGGCGACCATGTCCACCGCGTCGGTGCGGGCGTGCACCTCGGCGCGCAGCCAGGTCCCGGAGTCGCCGGAGGGGACGTCGAACGGGTCGGCGACCCGGCCGTGGCGCGGGTCGATGCCCAGCATCGTCCAGCCGGTGAAGCCGCCGTTGTCGGGCGTGCTCGCCGGGTTCTTGCCGGAGTTGCCGTTCACCAGGTACGGGACGCCGTCGACCTGCGCCGCGGAGAAGGCGCCGACGTGACCGGCGACGAACGCCGCGGACTTGTGGCCCTCGGCGCGGAAGTCGGCGAGCCACTGCTCGACCAGGGCGGCCTCCTTGCGGTCGCCGAGCTGGCTGGCCTTGTCCGGCAGCGGGTCCTCGGTCGGGTGGTGCTCGAAGACCACGACACCGCTGACGGAACGGTCGGCGGCCGCGTCTCGCAGCTGGTCGTGCAGCATCTGGAGCTGGGCGAAGCCGCCGCCGCGCAGGGTGCCGCTGGAGGAGTCCAGGGTGATGAAGCGGGTGCCCTCGACGTCGAAGACCGACGTCGTGTCACCGAAGGCCGCCGTGAAGTCGGAGGTGTTCCCGGGGCCCATCACCTCGTGGTTGCCCGGCACGTAGTGCCACGGGACGGTGCCCTTGGTGCGGGCGTCGAACTCGTCGAGCAGCGTGCGGGCGAGCGCGAAGTCGGCCGGGGAGCCCTCGTCGACGAGGTCGCCGTTGATGACCAGCAGGTCGGGCTTGGCCTTCGCGATCTCCTCCAGGGTCCGGCGGGCCGCAGCGACGAGCGGGCTGCCGGGGTCACGGGCGACGAACTGCGCGTCGGACATGACGGCGACCCGCAGCGGACGGCCGTCGACGGTGCCGTTGGTCACGACCACCGGGTCCTCGACCCGGGACCGCACGGGCAGCTCGACGTCGGGCGCGACCTTGACCCGCAGGTCGCTGACGGTGACCGCGCCCTTGTAGGAGCGGGCGGCGCTGGTCTCCAGCAGCCGCACCCGCTGGAACGTGAGCGGGTAGGGCGTGCCCACGGGCACCGGGAACTCGACCTTGCGCCAGCCGGTCCAGGTGATGGTGGGGCCGTCCAGGTTCGCCGTCACGCCGGCGCCCGTGCGGTACTGCAGCCGCGGCCACTCGCCGTTGCCGTCACCGTTGATCCACATGGTCACGGCCTGGGGCTGGCCGGGCAGCTGGATCTGCTGCGGCGGCACGGCGTACTGGCCGCGGGTGGCGGTGGACTGGGTGAAGTCGTACGTCAGCTTGAGGCCGGGGGCGCCGTCGTGGCCCTCGGCCGAGGTGACGGAGCCGCCGGGGGCCCGGTCGTTCGCCGAGGTCCAGGAGGCCGCGTCCGACAGGTCCGCGAAGGACTTCTCGGCCAGGCCCACGGTGACCGCGACGTCGGTGGTCATCTTCCCGACCGTCAGGTGCAGGGTGGTGGACGCGCCGTCGGTC
The DNA here is from genome assembly GCF_042956445.1 of Streptomyces sp. NPDC008238. NCBI lineage: Bacteria > Bacillati > Actinomycetota > Actinomycetes > Kitasatosporales > Streptomycetaceae > Streptomyces > Streptomyces sp. NPDC008238. The sequence goes on from NZ_JBIBGK010000001.1 coordinate 859,404, forward strand.
AGACCGCGCACGGTGAACGTCGCATCGTCCGCGGGCGACACCGAGACGACCCCCTCGCCGCCGGTGACCTCGACGTCGGAGGCGTCGATCGGGGCGGAGTCGCCGAGCGCGTCGTAACCGGTCACGGTCAGGCGGGCGGTGTCGTCCAGCCCGTCGAGGGCCACCAAGCTGCTGCCCGGGGCGATGCGGACGGCTGGGGCCAGCACGGTCAGCTCCGCGGAACCCGTGGCCCGGTGGCCGGAGGAGGCCTCCACCCGGCCGGTGCCGGAGCGCCTGCCGGTGACGACGGCGGAGCCGTCCCGGCCGGCGCGCACGCTCAGCCGTCCGTCGCCGTGCCACCGCACCCGTCCGGCGGGCACCGGCGCGTACGTCTCGTCGTGGGCGAGCGCCCGCACGGTGCGGTGCAGACCCGGGAAGACCTTGTCCGAACCGTCGGCGGTGAGCGCGGGCAGCACACGGAAACCGTGGACCTTGCCGGAACCGGGCGCCGCGAACAGCCCGAGGCCGTTGGCGACCTGGCGCTCCGACCCGTCCGACGGGCTGCTGACCAGGCCCGTGGTGCTCTCGCCCGGCAGCCGGGCGGCCATGGTGGTGGAACCCCCGCCGTCCATGTTCAGGGCGTTGCGCGCGCCGAGGCCCTTCATGAAGGCGCCGAGCTCGTTGAGGTCCATGCCGCGGCTGTCGGTCTGCTTGCCGTCGATGGCGACCAGGTACATGGTGCGGCCGTCGGCGGAGAAGCCGACGCTCGTGCGGGAGGTGGCCGTGACGGTGTCGCCGTCGGTGAAGTGCTTGACGGTGCCGTCCGCGACGAGGACCTGGCCGCCGCCCACGGCGACCGCCACGTCGCCGAAGTCGGCGCGCGGCTTGTAGGCGACGGTGACGGCGTCGCCCGGCGCGAGTCCGGCGAGGGCGTCGGCACCGGCCTCACGGCCCAGCAGCACGCTGGTGCCGGCGGGGACCGGGCCGGAGCTGACGGAGGAGTGCACCTCGGTGACCTTGCCGTCGCGCAGCAGCACTTCGGTGACCCGGTCGGCGCCGCTGACCGGCTTGGTGCGCGGGGAGACGCCCCACTGGTCGGTGAAGAGCCCGATGCCGCCGGCCGCCAGGACGGGGGAGTTGACCCCGGACAGCTTCAGGTGCCGGGTGCCGTCGACCGTGACGTCGCCCTCCAGGAACACCTGGGCGAGCCGGCCGAGGCCGTCCGTGCCGATGGCGACCGTCTGGTCGCGGCCCTCGGTGGGCGAGTTGACCAGGCCGTCCGCGCGGGACACCGCGGCGCCGATCGGGGCCTCGGTGTCGTTCATGTCGAAGTAGTCGCCGTTGACGGCGGCCACGGCTCCTGTGCGTGCGGCCTGCTCGGTCACCCGGGACTTCCCGGTGACCGTGCCGGAGGATATGTAGTCGACGCTCAGCCGGTCCTCGGCGAGGTCCGCGACGAGCACCTGCCCCCGGACCCAGCCGCCGGCCTCGAAGCGGTCGAAGCGGGTGAGGTTCAGCCCGGGTGCGACCGGGGTGCGGGTCTCGCGGGTGACGATCGACTCGCCCGGGGTGCTCGGGATGAGCCCACGGCCGGAGCCGCCCGGCTTGGTCGTGCCCGCAGACGCGGACGCGAGCTGTTCGGGCGAGAACGCCTGGGCGGTCGTCATCATCCCGGCGCCGATGCTGAGCGCGGTGGCCAGGGCGAGCGCCGCGGCACCCCGGCGGACCGCTGAACGCGGACCCGGGGCGGCGGGCTGGAGGGGGAACGGCACGTGCTGACTTCTTTCCCTGTTGGGGTGGTGGTCGCCGTTCAGTTGATGTGCCGTCGGTGTCGTATCGCCGTGAAACGGGTGTTGATCCGGAATGCGCAATGTGAACATCCGTCACCACCACCGCGCTGAGCAGCGACGACGCCCGCGACGGCTGGTCGTTCCGCGTCGTGCGGCCGGCCCGGTTCCGGCCTGCGTGGTGGGGGTGGTGCGGGTCGTGCGGCCGATCGCCCCGGACCTCGTGCCGCCGGGGCCGAGGTTCGCTGCCGGGCCGGGGCGGCGTCGGCCACATGGCCGTGACGGCCAGGGACCTCGGCACCGGCCACGACGGCCGCGTGGTCGCTCCAGGGCCGCCGCTCTTCGCGACGGCCGGAGTGTGGGCGGCCGGCGCACGGGCTGCGGCCGAGCCGCCGACCGGGGCGCACTCGGCGGCACCCGGCGTGGGCGGAAACGCAGGAACTGCGCGATGGGAAGCGCGCCTTGGGGCGGGCAGCCGTACGGGCGGCTCGGTCCCGGCTGCTCGTCGCGTCCGCCGGGTCAGCCCGCGGGGGTGAGGTACGTCCAGTTCTCCACGAGCCGGAAGCCCAGGGACTCGTACAGGGGGCGGGACATGGGGGAGTTCTGCGTGAACGCGTGGCGGGCGCCCGCGGCGACGGCGTCCCGGAGGCGGGCCGTGACGAGCGCGCGGTAGTGGCCGTTGCCCCGGTGCCGGGGCGGTACGGAGCCGTTGAACAGGCCCACGTGGTCGCCGATCATGACGTTGAACCCGGTCGCGACGGCCTCGCCGTCCACGTCGAGGGTGAAGGCGGTCATGTCGGGCGCGTCGAGCAGCGCGGGCAGGGCGAACGCGTCCGCGATCTCCCCGGGCATGCCGAAGCCCGCCGCGAGGGCGGCGGAGTACCGTGCGGCCTCCGCTCCGGTGAGCTTGGCGACCGTGCCGCCCGTGGAGGCCGCCGCGGGCAGTTCCGGCAGCGAGGCGGCGTCCCACGCCAGCAGTGGCAGTGTGGTGGTCGCGGTGAGGCCGTAGCGGGCCGCCAGCGCCGTCAGCTCAGGACCGGCCTCGCCGCGGGCCTGGATGCTCCAGGGCAGGCCGGCCGCCGACAGCTCTTCGGCGAGCTCCGTCGTCTCGCGCGGGTTCTGTCCGTGACCGGCGTACACCGCGTTGAGCAAGGCGACGGGCAGGCCCGTGCACACCAGACGCCCGCCGTGCGGGCCTTGCCGCGTGAACGCGCCGGGCAGGAGGTCCGTCAGCCGCTCCATGGCCCCGTAGAGGGCGTCCACCGCGGCATTGCTGATCGTTTCGGTCACGCTGCGGAGGATACCCGGGACGTCCGCCGGCCCACGCCGCCGCCCACGCCTCGGACCTGCGCTTTCGGGGTGGACGTCACAGCCGGTGCGGTCGTCCCGGTCTTCCTCACGGGTGCCGGCGAGGGCGTGCGGGCGCCGCGGGAAAGGGAAGGAGCAGGGTAATTGACGAGTCAAGTATATTCTGATGATCTTCACGCGGGGCTCCGTGATGGAGGGCTGCGGTGGAGCGTCATGCGTCACCGCCTTGACAGGTTACGGAGCCCTGGGCCATGCTCGTCACCAGTCAAAGCGGTGACGATTTGTGGAACTGGGAGAACGTGATGGAACTGAAGCTCGAGGTTGTGGTGCTGCCCGTGTCCGACGTGGACCGGGCGAAGGACTTCTACGCGGCGCTGGGCTTCCGGCTGGACGTCGACTACGTCGGTGACGACGGCTTCCGCGTCGTCCACTTCACGCCGGACGGCTCCGGGGCCTCGATCCTGTTCGGCGACGGCGTCACCACCGCCGCCCCGGGCTCCGTGCAGGGCCTCCACCTGATCGTCGAGGACATCGTGGCGGCCCGCGCCGAGCTGGCGGCCCGCGGCGTCGACATCAGCGAGGTCTTCCACGACGCGGGCGGCGTCTTCCACCACGCCGGTGAGACCGCCCGGGTCGTCGGCCCGCACCCCGCGCGCGCCAGCTACGGCTCCTTCGCGACCTTCGCCGACCCGGACGGCAACGGCTGGGCGCTCCAGGAGGTCACGGACCGCCTGCCGGGACGCTGACCACGCCCCTACCCCTCCCTCGACCGACCCTTCCCCCGAGCCCCCGCGGTGCCGCGGATCCCCCCTCCGCGGCACCGCGGGCCCCTGACCGAACTCCCTCAGCCCCCTTTGGAAGCAGGCTATGAAGACCGACGAAACGACGGGTCAAGCGACGAGCGGTACGTCCCGTGCCTACGACGTCGTCGTCATCGGCGGCGGACCCGTCGGCGAGAACGTCGCCGACCGGACCAGCGCCGCCGGACTGGCCACGGTGCTGGTGGAGGGCGAACTGCTGGGCGGCGAGTGCTCGTTCTGGGCGTGCGAACCCAGCAAGGCGCTGCTGCGGCCCGTGGTGGCACGGGCCGAGGCCCGCCGCATACCCGGTCTCAGGGGCGCGGTCGGCGGCCCGCTGGACGTGGCCGAGGTGCTCGCCCACCGCGACCGGCTCTCCGCCCACTGGAAGGACGACGACCAGGTCGACTGGCTGGACTCCGTCGCGGTCGACCTGGTGCGCGGCCACGGCCGGCTGGACGGCCCCCGGCAGGTGGTGGTGGACACGCCGGACGGCGGGACGGTCCGCCTGTCCGCGCGGCACGCCGTCGTCGTCGCCACCGGGACGACGACCCGGCTCCCGGATCTGCCGGGGCTCGCCGAGGTCCGGCCGTGGACCAACCGCGAGGCGACCAGCGCCCGCGAGGCCCCCGGCCGCCTGGTGGTGGTCGGGGGCGGGGTCGTCGGCGTCGAGATGGCCACCGCGTGGCGGGCGCTCGGCTCCGAGGTCACCCTGCTGGTCCGCGGGAGCGGCGGACTCCTCCCGCGCATGGAGCCGTTCGCCGGGGAGATGGTGGCCGACTCCCTGCGCGAGGCCGGTGTGGACGTACGGCTCGGCGCCTCCGTGACGGCCGTCGCCCGCGAGGGCGGCCCGGACGGCCCGGTACGCGTCACGCTGGCGGACGGCGGGTCGGTCGTCGCCGACGAGGTGCTGTTCGCGACCGGACGCGCCCCCCGTACCGCGGACCTCGGCCTGGAGACGGTCGGCCTGACCCCCGGCGGCTGGCTGACCGTGGACGACACCTTCCGGGTGACGGCCGTCGCCGAGGGCTGGCTGTACGCGGCGGGCGACGTCAACCACCGCGCCCTGATGACGCACCAGGGGAAGTACCAGGCCCGCATCGCGGGAGCGGTGATCGGAGCGCGGGCCAAGGGCGAGCCCGTGGACGACCGCAAGTGGGGTGCGCACGTCGCCACGGCCGACACCGCGGCCGTGCCGCAGGTCGTCTTCACCGACCCCGAGGTCGCCTCCGTCGGCCTGACGACCCGTGAGGCGCGGGCCGCGGGGCGCCGCGTGGACGTCGTCGACTACGACATCGGGCGCCTCGCCGGTGCCGTGCAGTACGTCGAGGACTACCGGGGCAAGGCCCGGGTCCTGATCGACCCGGAGCGCGGCACGGTCGTCGGCGTCACCTTCGCCGGCCCCGGGGTGCAGGAACTGCTCTACTCGGCGACCGTCGCCGTCACCGGTGAGATCCCGGTGGACCGGCTCTGGCACGCCGTCCCGGCCTTCCCGACGATCAGCGAGGTCTGGCTGCGCGTTCTGGAGACCTACCGGGACATGCGGAAGGCCTGACACCGCGGCGAACGGCGAGGACCCGCCTCCCCCCGGAGGGAGGCGGGTCCTTGTGACCGGGGGTCAGCGGTGGTGGCGGGCGACGGTGCGGAGCACCGCGCCGGCCATGGCCTGCTCACCGAGGGCGTTGGGGTGCGCCGGCGCCGCGGGGGTCGCGGGGGCGAGGGACTCGATCCAGCGCGTGCCCGTCGGCGCGCACATGTCGTGCCCGACCGTCGGGGTGTAGGTGTCGACGTAGGTCGCGCCCCCCTTGCGGGCCTGGGCGGCCAGCATGGAGTTGAGCGTCTTCTCCGTGTCGCGCAGGTAGGAGAAGTCACCGGCCGCGAAGGGCACCGAGGCGCTGGTGCAGGCCGATCCGTCGTCCGGGAACAGGTCCGGGTAGCCGACCACCACGACGCGCGCGTGGGGTGAGCGCCGGTGGATGTCGCGGATGACGGTGGCGACCTTGGGGGCGGTCTGCGCGACGCGCTCCGCGAGCTGGTCGTGGCCGCCGCCGGTGAAGTGGGCGCGGCAGGGGGCCCCGGCGGGGTCGGAGGCCGTCACGCCGGCGCAGGTCGCGATGACGGCGCTGAAGCCGATGTCGTTGCCGCCGATGCTGAGCGTGACCAGGTCCGTGCCGCGGCCGAGGGCGTCGAGCTGCGGCGGGGCGCTGCCCTGCGGCGCGGTCATCTGCGCGGTCGTCGCCCCCGAGCAGCTGACGTCGCTGAGGCGGGCGTGCGTGCGCGCCGCCACGAGCGAGGGGTAGTTGTGGCTCGACCGCAGGCAGGCCGCGTCCACCTGGTCGGGGATCAGCGGGCCGGACGCGTAGGAGTCGCCGAGCGCGACGTGGTCCCGGCCCGGGTGACCGGCCGGCGAGGCGCCGGCGGTTCCCGCTCCGAGGCCCAGCAGCGTCACCATGCCCGTCAGGGCGGCAGCACCGAGTGCGGCCCGGCGACGGGTGCCGGGCCGGTTCAGTGTTCTCTTCATCTGTGTCCGTTCTTCGTGTTTCCGAGCCGTCCCGGGCCGCCGGGCGAGGCGGCCCCCGGCTGCGCGGAGGTCCCCGCGGCGGCGTACGCACCACGGCCGCAGGGTAATTGCTGCGCCAAGCAAGTAGATCATCGTCCCGCGCCGGGGCGCAAACGCCGGGGCCCGGCGTGGCGCGGGGCGACCGGGCCGGGACGCGGACCTCGGTGTCCGCCCGGCGAGCGGGCCGGGAGCGGCGGTCACCCCAGGCCGGGCGCCTCCGCGTTCTGCCAGACCGCCAGGTCGACCGTGGCGTAGTAACTGTCGCCGTCCTCGGGGGAGTAGCCCCGGACCGTGACGAGCGCGATGTGCCCGGAGGCGGTGACCACGCAGATCCGGCTGCCCCTGACCGCGTTCTCCCGTGCGATCTCGTGGGAGAACCGGGTCGCCGAACGGCAGGTGGCGAGCGACCCGCCTCGCCGCTGGTGAGCAGGACCAGGGTGTTGGCCTCGGGGGTGGCGAAGCCCCAGCTTCGCGTGATCGCGTCGGTGAAGTACCCGAGGTCCCCTTCGTAGTGGGCACCGGACTTCGCCCGGTACGGCTTCGGCGGCGGTTCGGAGAGGGAGATGGCGTAGCCGTCCGCCAGGGCGACGCCCTGGTACGAGCGGGAGGGCGGTTCGGCCGCCGGTGCGGCCTTCCCGTCCCCGCCCGGGACGGTGTGCGCCGAGGAGCCGCGGTCCGGCGATCCGGCCCCGCCCGGCTCGCCCGACCGGTCCGTGGTTCCGCCGTACAGGAGGAGCGTGGTGCACACCGCCGCCAGACCCGCGAGGACGGCCACGGCCACGGCGGGCCCGCGCGTCCGGGCCGGGGCGGGGGAGCGCGGTGGGGCGGGCAGGGTGGTGCGGCGGCCGATGTCCGCGACGACGGGCGGCGGGAGCCATCCCCATCCCCCGGGGCCGCGTAGTTCCGTCCGCGGGGACACCTGGCGGCACATGTCGATGACCTCGGCGGGGGTGGGGCGGCCGGCCGGATCCTTTGGCCAACGGCGAACGGCGAGGGCGGTCGCGGGCGACGGGACGCCGCCCGTGCTGCGCTCCGCCGCCCGGGTGAGGACCGTTCGACGTGCGGGGGACCCGGACCGCGCGCACCCTGGACGATGGGCGCAGGGGGACGTCGCCCCGGCCCGTTCCCGCGGCGCGGCGTCCCGGAGCGACGGACCCGAGGAGCGCTGATGGCACGCACGGTCGACGCGGTCGTCGTCGGTTCCGGTGTGAACGGCCTGGTCGCCGCCACCGAGCTGGCCAAGGCCGGCTGGTCGGTGGCCCTGCTGGAACAGGGCGACCGGCTGGGCGGCTTCATCGCCACCGAGGAACGGACCCTCCCCGGCTACCTGCACGACACCTACTCCTCGTGGCATCCGCTGTTCGTGTCGGGAGGGGCCTACGCCGCCCTCGGCGAGGACCTGCACCGGCACGGCCTGGAGTACCGCAACGGCGACGGATTCGTCTTTGGCACCGTCACCGACGACGGGCGCGTGCTCCTCGCCCACCGCGACCCGGCCGTCACGGCGGAGGCCTTCGCGCACGCCGAGGACAGGGCCGCCTACCTGGCCATGCTCGGGCGGTTCCTCGACAACGCCGACGCCATCGGCGGCCTGCTGAGCGGCGAGCCCCGCTCGCCGCGGACACTGCGGCACATCGCGAGACTGCTGCGCCGCGAGCGGTTCACCGGCACCCAGGCCTGGCTGCGCTCCGCGCTCACCAGCGGACGCTCCTACTGCCGCGCGACGTTCCGAGGTGACGAGGCGGACGTGCTGTGGGTGCCCTGGCTGCTCCATACGGGCCTGTCCCCGGACCACGCGGGGGGCGGACTGCTCCTGCCCGTGATCGCCGCCTCCCTGCACGGTTTCGGCCTGCCCGTCGTGGCCGGCGGCGCCCGCAACTTCGTCCGCGCCTTCGAGACCCTCCTCGGCGAACTCCACGTGGACGTCCGCACCGGGCACCCGGTGGAGCGGCTGCTCGTCACCGACGGCAGGGTCGCCGGCGTGGTCAGCCACGGTGAGCCCGTCCACGCCCGCCACGCGGTCCTCGCCTCGGTCACACCGACCGCCCTGTACGGGGAACTCCTGCCGCCGGACGCCCCGGTGCCCGCCGCGGTCCGCGACCAGGCCCGGCGCTACCGCTACGGCCGCGCCGCGATGCAGCTCCACGTCGCCCTCTCCGCCCCGCCCGGCTGGAGCGACGACCGGCTGGCCGGCCTCCCGCTGTTCCACCTGAGCGACGGCTCGCCGAGCACCGGGATCGCCTGCGCGGAGGCCGAGGCGGGTCTGCTGCCGCGCCGGCCCACGGTGGTCGTCGGCCAGCAGCACGTCCTCGACCCCTCACGCGTGCCGGAGGGCGCCGCCTCCCTGTGGATCCAGCTCCAGGAACTGCCCTTCGCGCCGGCCGGCGACGCCGCCGGCGAACTCGGCACCGCCGGGGGCTGGACGAGGGAACTGACGGAGGGCTACGTCGGCCGGGTCCTGGCCCGGCTGGCCCGCCACGCCCCCGACCTGCCCGGCAAGGTGCTCGACTGGGACGCCGTCACCCCGGCCGACCTGCTCGCCCACAACCCCAACGCGGTGGCCGGCGACCCCTACGGGGGCTCCGCCGAACTCGACCAGAGCCTGCTGTGGCGCCCGCTGCCCGGTGCCCCCCGGCACGCCACACCCCTCCCGGGGCTGTGGCACATCGGCGCCTCCACCCACCCCGGGCCCGGCCTCGGCGGCGGCTCGGGACACCTCGCCGCGCAGCAGCTCATCCGGCGTACCCGGCGCCGCGGCCGCCGCTGACCGGACCCGCACCGCGGCACGCACCGCGGTACGCACCGCGCACCGCGCCGGGGGATTGTGCGCCGGGCGGCCGCGTGGTCCCCTGGCTGCCGCAGGGGGACACGTACGTCAGGAGGGGGCGCGAGATGCGGGCCTGCGATCCCGTACCGCTCGGACGCACACCGCTGCGGGTCAGCAGGCTCGGGCTGGGACTGGCCTCACTGGGCGGGCTCTTCTCACCCGTGCCGGCCGCGCAGGCCGCGGCCGTCCTGGACCGGGCCTGGGAACTCGGCATCCGGCTCTACGACACCGCACCCGTGTACGGCTACGGGCGCTCCGAGGCCCGCACCGGTGCGGCGCTCTCCGCCCGTCCCCGCGACGCCTTCGTGCTGTGCACCAAGGTCGGCCGGCTCATCGAACCGGGAGGCCCCGACACCCAGCCGATCTGGGCCGATCCACCGCCGGGCGTCGGGCCGCGCCTGGACTACTCGTACGCCGGGGTGCTGCGCAGCGTCGAGGAGAGCCTGGCCCGGCTCGGCCTCGACCGGATCGACGTGCTCCATGTCCACGACCCCGACGAGGACTTCACGGCCGCCGTGGGCGACGCCTACCGGGCGCTGGCCGACCTGCGTGCGGCGGGCGCCGTCGGGGCGGTGTCCATCGGGGTCAACCACGCCCCCGTCGCCGTGGACTTCCTGCGCCGCGCGGCCGACCCCGGACCGGACTGCGTGCTGCTGGCCGGCCGCTACAACCTGCTGGACCAGTCGGGCCTGGACGAGTTGCTGCCGCTGTGCGCCGAACGCGGGACCGCCGTCATGGCCGCCGGGGTGTACCAGTCGGGGCTGCTCGCGGACCCGAGGCCCGGCGCCCCCCACGGGTACACCACGGTGCCCGCGGGACTCGCCGGGCGGGTGGCGGCGTGGCGGGAGGTGTGCCGGGACTTCGGCGTGCCGCTGCTCGCCGCGGCCGTGCGCTTCCCGCTGGGGCACCCGTCGGTCGCGAGCGTGGTGGTCGGCGCGCGTTCGCCGGAGGAAGTCGCGCAGAACGTCGCGTACTTCGACCACCCAGTGCCGGGGGAGTTCTGGCACGCCGTCAAGGCCGCCGGGCTGCTCCCGGAGCACGTGCCCACCCCGTGACCGCCCCGCCGGCCGCCGCCCGTCCGGCTCGCCCGAGCCGGACGGGCGGCGAAGCGGCCGGTCAGGAGGCGGAGTCGTCGCCCTCGGCCGGCTCCTCGGGGACGAGCAGCACCGCGATGCGGCTGGCGTGGGCGACGGCGTCGCTGACGCGAGGGTTGAAGAAGGCCGCGACCGAGCCGCGGTGGTGCGGGCTGAGGACGAGGAGGTCCGCCGTGAACTGCTCCGCCGCGCCGGAGATGGCGGCGGCGACCTCCTGCGTGGTCACGTCACGGACGACCTCGCCGTCGGCCTCCTCCACTCCCATGCCGCGGAGCGTGGCGACGGCCTCGTCGACGACGGCGCCGGCGTCGGAGTCCTCCTCCAGGTTCATGACGGTGTCGAAGGCGACCGTCGAGGCGAGCACGTGCACGACGTGCACGGCGGCGCCGGTCAGCCGGGCCATGTCCCCGGCCGTGCGCAGGGCGGCCCGGCTGGAGGGGTTGGAGTCGACGGCGACCAGGATACGCTGGTACATGGAAACCTTTTCTCTTCTTCCGGGGCTGAACAGGGTTGGCGGACCCAGTAGAGGCCCGCTCCGGTGGGACTTCCCTGACCAGCGGTGTTGTACGGCGTGAATATTCCGTTCACAGTCTGCGCCGACCACGAGGGCCGTCCGAGGCCGGGGGGGGTGCCGCACCGGCCCGGGCGCTGCCGTACCCTGCGCTCCGTCAGCCCGGCAGTTTCGCGGCGAGCACACCGACCGGCGTGATGACGGGCGGCACGGCGAACAGTTCGTCGCCCAGCGCCTCGATGCGCTGCCGCACCTTGCCCCGCAGGTGCGTCTCGCGGTCCTCCTCGGTCTCGAACGCGTCGAAGATGCGGAAGGCGGACGGCCCCAGGCGGAAGGCGAACCACGCCAGCGTCCCCGGTTCCGCGTCGACCAGCGCCTTGGCGTCGACGAGGAAGCGGGCGACGTCGTCCTCCCTTCCCGGCCGGGCCTCGAACTCCACGAAGAATCCGTACGCGGGCATGACGGTGCTCCAGATCGCAGGAGGGGACGGCCGCGCGGGCGGCCTGGTGGGGGCGACGCTACCCGGCCCCGCCGGCGTGTTCCGCGAAGCCCGCACGGCATTTCGCGGCGCGTTCCGGGTGTCCCGGGCCTGCCGGACCGGGCGGCGGTCCGGCTACGCTCGAGTCGTGGAGAGCGAGCGTCACGACGCGTCCGGCCCCGGCCGGCGCCGGCCGGGTCAGGCGGCCGCCCTCACCGCGTTGCTGGTGGTGGCGGCGCTGGTGGTGATGGGCGTGCTCACGCTGCTGCTCCGGCCCTTCGGCCTGCTGCCCGACGTGAGCCTGCTGACGGTCGGGACGGCCCTGATCGCCGGCGGCGGTGTCGTCGGTTCCGGCAACGAGCGCCCCCGCCGCTGGGGGCCGGCCGCCGCGGCCTGCACCGGCGTCCTGGTGGCGACGGGGGCGCTCGGTCTCACGATGGCCTTGCTGCTGGCCCCCTCCGCCGAGGACCTCGGTCTGCACCTCGGCATCGTCCTGGGATTCCCGCCCGCCGCAGCGGTGTTCACCTGGGTGGGCAACCGGAGCAACCCGCCCGCGCCTCCCGTCGCGACCGGGGCCGACGCCTGACGGAACCCGTTGCCGGACCGGCACGTCACATCGGCGGGTCCGAGGGGACCCGTCGCGCGGGGAGGCGTCATGAGACCGTTCGTGCTGATGGGCGTCGTCTGCCTGTTCCTGGGCACCGTCGGATGCGGTGGCCGGACGGTGGCGGGGACGGACGACGGCGGTGCGGCCGCCGCGCGCATGCGCCAGGTCGCCGAGGCGTGGAAGGGCTCGGCGGCGGCCCGGTCGTGGCGGGAGGGCTTCTTCCCGCTGCAGGACGTGGTCCGGCTGCCGGACGGCGCGTTCCGTACCGACGCCGACAAGCAGGCGTACCTGATGCGGAACTTCGAGCACCGCGGGCCGCTGCCCCGCGGCGCGCGGGAGGGGCGCATCCGCTGGGCGGACGGGACGTCGAGTCCCGTCACGGCGATGACCGCGCGGGAGGCCTACGACCGGTTCGACGAGGAGCCGGCGGGCCGCGAGGACCCGCTGACCGTCACCAAGGCCACCTTCGGGGAGATGACCCTGCTCACCAGCCGCGGTACGGCGCGCGTCCCCGCCTGGCACTTCACGCTCGACGGCTACGACAGGCCGCTGGTGCGCGCCGCGATCGGTCCCGCGTCGCTGCCGCGGGCGCCGATCGCCACCCTCTCCGAGGCCACCGATCCCGGGATGCCCCTGCACGGGCTGCGCGAGGTCGCGGGGGACGGCCGGAGCGTCACCGTCGAGGCGGGGCACGGCGCCTGCGACGACGGTCCCGCCGTGGAGGTGCTGGAGACCCGTGACAGCGTGGTGCTGCACGGCGCGATCCGCGGCGCCGAGGACGGCCTGTGCACGAAGCAACTGGTCATCGAGCCGGTCACGGTCCGCCTCGACCGGCCGCTCGGCGGGCGGATCCTGCTCGACGCCTTCACCGGAGCGCCCGTGGCGCTCGTCGGCGCCGGGCGGTAAACGCCCCGTTCCGGGCCCGCGTCACCCCGTACGACGACGGCCGCCGCGCCCCGGAGGGTGGCGGCGGCCGTGGTGTGGACTGCGGTGCCGTCAGGCGGCGCTCCTGCGCCGTACGACGACGATGACCACGGCGCCCAGACCGAGGGCCAGCAGGCCGGCGCCGCCGAGGAGCAGTGCGCCGCCGGCGCCGGTGAAGGCGAGGCCGCCGCCGTCGGAGTCACCGCCGGTGGACGAGCTGCCGCCGTCGGAGGTGCCGCCGGAGCCCGGCGCGTCGTCGTCCGACGCGCTGGGGCTCGGGGTGGCCGACGGGCCGCCGGAGGAGCCCTGCGAACCGTCGCCGCCGCCGGTGGCGTTCAGGACGATCCACGCCGTGTTGTTGGAGTCCTCGGTCTCGGCCGGGTCGTTCCACCTGGGGAGGGAGACCTTGCCCTTGGCGTTCTTGACGACCTTGTCGATGTGCAGCTCGAACGGGAAGCTCAGCTTTGCGTCCTCCAGCAGCGGGGTCCCCACCCAGCACAGGTAACCCTTGACGCCCTCTTCGATGGTGGTCAGGTTGCAGCTCTCGGGAGCCTTGGTCACCTTCGCGCCCTCGGGGACGGCGACGGTGAAGCCGATCGGCTCACCACCGCTGCGCAGCGCGCTGATCCAGCCCGGTCCGTCGTTGCGGAAGCCGATCTCCGCCTTCACCGTGTCGCCGGCCCTGCCCTGGGCGGAGGCGCCGGTCAGCACCAGGTCGTAGGTGTTGCCGCTGGGCAGGTCGAGATCGGCGTACCGCGTGTAGTCACCCGCGGAGGCGCCGGGGAGTTCCTCGAGGGTCAGCGGCGCGCCGGTACCCGGCGTGTAGCCGTCGTTCTTCAGCAGTGCCTCGGCCTTCTTCGCGCCGACCGCGGAGAACCCGTAGCTGAAGCCGTCCCTGAGGGCGAACGCAGCCGTCTTCACCTTCAGCGGTTCGGTCAGGGTGTAGGCGGTGCCCGTCTTGTACGTGCCGGGGAAGGTGCAGATGGCGTCGGTGCCCTGGTAGAGCAGCGACCCCTCGGTGGTGTGCTTGTAGGCGCAGTTGCCGTAGCTGTCGGGGAAGCTCAGCCCGCGCGAGCCGTGGAAGTGCAGCACGGTGCCGTCGGCCGCCATGCCTCCGACGTTGCGGAAGCCGACCGGCGCCTCGTAGGTGTCGCCCGCGGCGAAGCCCTTGGGCTCGGAGAGTTTGCGACCCAGCAGCTCGGGGCCGCCGACCAGCACGTCGATGGTGAGCGGCGCGAAGTCGACGCCCTCGCCCTCGCCGGTGACCTTGATCGTGCCGAAGTCCCCGGCCGCGCTGTCGGCGTCGATGTCGAGGCGGATGCCGCCGATGCGATTGTAGGCCTCCCCGGCGTTGATTTCGTTGCGTTCGCAGACGGCGGTCAGGCCGGTCGGGTCGCACGGCAGCTTCACGGCGGCGACGCCCTCGAGGCCGGTGGCGTCGATCTTGATGGTGTACGGGCCCTGGTGGACGACGGGGACCACCCCGTCGTCGTCCGGCTCGTCGCTGCCGGGCGCGGCGAGGCGCAGGACGACCTGCGGCTGGCTCGGATCGTCGTCGTCGCCCTGGAGCGACAGGTCCACGTGGCTCTCGCCGGTGATCGTGACCGGCAGTGGGGCGCCGTCGTCGGCGAGGGCGGGTGCGGCGGAGCCGAACCCCGCGGCCAGGGCGACGGCCGCCACGAGACCGATCGCTGTCCGTGAGACGGATCTGCGGACGGGACGTCTCATCAATGTTTCCTTGTCGGGTGTCGAAGGCCGGATGTCGAAGTCTGAGGGGTGCGCCGCTTCGGGCTCACGCCCTTCAGACCTCCCGGGCACGCGCACCGTTGTGCACAGGAAGATCACAGAGCGATCACAGATGGGGCTGCCGTGACGTGAGGGATCCGGGTACATCGGCACCTGGGCCAAATAAGCCGGTCAAATGCATGTTTTATGGTTTCCGGGCGGCGGAATAGTTGCCTCGGCATACGGGGTTGCACCTCGCGTACACCGCACACGTGACCACCACCACGGTCCCGACCTCTGCCCGGAGGCCCCACCCCATGACATCCACGACGACCGACCTGCCCGCCCGGAGAGCCAGTGGGGCGGTCGTCCCGGTACTCGCCTTCGCGGGCATCGTTGTCGCGGTCATGCAGACCCTGCTCGTCCCGGTCATCAAGGACCTGCCGCAGCTGCTGGACACCGCCCCGAGCAACGCGACCTGGGTGCTGACCTCCACCCTGCTCTCGGGCGCCGTCGCCACCCCGATCATGGGCCGCCTCGGCGACCTCTACGGCAAGCGCCGGATGCTGATCGGCAGCCTCTCGGTCATGGTCGTCGGCGCCGTGATCAGCGCCGTCACCAGCCAGCTGCTCACCATGATCGTGGGCCGTACGCTGCAGGGCTTCGCCATGGGCGCCATCCCGCTCGGCATCGGGCTGATGCGCGACATGCTGCCGCGCGAGCGGCTCGGCTCGGCCATGGCCCTGATGAGCTCCTCCATCGGCGTCGGCGGCGGCCTCGCGCTGCCCGGCGCGGCGCTGATCGCGCAGCACGCGAACTGGCACGCGCTCTTCTACGCCGCGGCCGCCCTCGGCGTGCTCGCCATCGTCCTCGCGCTGACCGTCGTGCCGGAGTCCCCGATGCGCGCGAAGGGCTCGTTCGACCTGCCCGGCGCGCTCGGCCTGTCGACCGGCCTGGTCCTGTTCCTGCTGCCGATCACCAAGGGCAGCGACTGGGGCTGGACGTCCGGCACCACTCTCGGACTCTTCGGCGCCTCCGCCGTCGTCCTGCTGCTGTGGGGCCTGATGGAACTGCGGGTGAAGGCCCCGCTGGTCGACCTGCGCACCACCGCCCGCCGCGAGGTGCTGCTCACCAACCTGGCCTCGATCATGGTCGGCGTCAGCTTCTACGTCGTCTCGCTCGTCCTGCCGCAGCTGCTCCAGCTGCCCGCGGCCACCGGCTACGGCCTCGGTCAGTCCATGCTGGTCGCCGGTCTGGCCGTGGCCCCCCTGGGCCTGACGATGATGTTCACCGCGCCGGTCTACGCCCGGCTGTCCGCCCGCTACGGCCCGAAGACCACGCTGATCATCGGCCTGCTGGTGATCGGCGCCGGCTACGGCGGCGGCCTCGGCCTGATGGACGCCGTCTGGCAGACGGTCCTCACCTCGGTGATCCTCGGCGCCGGCATCGGCCTGGCCTACTCCTCGCTGCCCGCGCTCATCATCGGCGCGGTGCCGGCCTCCGAGACGGGCGCGGCCAACGGCCTGAACACCCTCATGCGGTCCGTGGGCACCTCGGTGTCCAGCGCCGTGATCGGCATGGTGCTGGCCAACAGCGCCCAGCACGTGAACGGCGTCGCCCTGCCGACCATGCACGGCTTCCGCCTCTCGTTCCTCATCGCCACCGGCGCCGTCCTCGTCGGCCTGCTCCTCGCCCTCGGCCTGCCCGGCCGGCGGACCGGTCTGCAGCTGCGGGCCGCCGGCGGCGAGGCGGCTGCGGGCCCGGCACCCGCCGAGCAGGTCCTGCGCGGCTTCCGCGGCCGGGTGGTGGGCGCCGGGGGCGCTCCCGTCGCCCGCGCGAAGGTCACCCTGATCGACCGCCGCGGCCGGCAGGCCGGCGCGACGCTCACCGCCGAGGACGGCAGCTACGCGCTCGCCGTGCCGGCCGGGGGCCCGTACGTGGTGGCCGCCCTCGCGGCCGGACACGGACCCCTCGCCTCGGCCGCCACGCACACCGGCGACGAGCGTCTGGTCGACCTCGACCTCGCGCTGCCCGTGGAGACCGTCACGGCCTGACCGGCCGACCGGCCGACCGGCCGGGCCCCGGACCGCCGGCGCGCGGGCCGGGGCCCGGGGTCACCGGGGCCCTCGCGATGCCGGACCTCCCCGTCAGCCCGTCGTCAGCCCCTCCCGGTCAGCCGCGACCCGGCCGGTGTACGCCGGTACAGCACCGTCCGCCCCGCGCGGGAACGGGTCACGAGACCGGCCCGGTGCAGCACGCCCAGGTGGTACGAGACCGTGGCGGCGCTCAGGAAGTGGCGCGCCGCGAGCTGCGTGGTGGACGCCGGCCGTGCCAGCGCCCCGAGCAGCCCCGCACGGGTGGGGCCGAGCAGCCGGGCCAGCTCGGCGGACGGCGGCACCGGCGCGGCCGGACGGTCCCGTACCGGGTAGGCCACCATCGGCGGCCGCCGTCCGCCGGGCACCGGGTCGACGATCACCCCCGGCCCCGCCGCCACCAGCGACGGCACCACGATCACCAGCGGAACGGCGACCCCCACCGTGAAGCGGCTGTCGACGCGCAGCGTGCCGCCGGCCCAGCCGATGCCGGGGTGCAGGGAGTTGAACAGCCCCGCGGCGCCGTGCCGGGCCAGCACCCCCGGCGCACCGGTCGACCTCCGCGTCGAGGGCGGCCTTCGCGTCGGGCCAGTGCGGGGCGAAGGCCAGCTCCCAGTACCGGCCCAGCTCCTGTGCGACCTGCCGGGCGACGTGCCCGCCGCCGCGCGCCATGGCGCGCCGCACCCCGGGCGGCAGCTCCGCCCCGGCCAGCCCGTTGCGGGGACGGCCGTGGCGCAGCGCCGCCAGCTCGCCGAGGACACGGTCGGGCGGCGTGGCCCGCACCCGGTCCAGCTCCTCCTCGACCGTGGGCGAGGGGCCGGACGGATGCGGGCTGAGGAAGTCCGGTACGTAGCCGCCCCCGTCGAGGGCCAGCTCCGACAGCAGCGGCAGCCTGGCCCGGCGCAGCACCCGGCGTGCGCGGGCCACCCACGGATCGGCCTCCGGGGCCGGGCGCACGCCCCACGGCAGCAGCGTCGCCGCGACCTCGTGCAGCGGCGAGACCGCGAAGTGGGACCGGGCCAACCCGGCGGCGTCCACGGTCAGTTCGATCATCCTGTGCCCCGCCGCCCCTCACCCCTGGTGCTTTCGAACGTGCTCGAATCGTGGCACGGACCCTCGCCGTCGCGAGCCCCCTTGGCGCAGTCTGATGCCCGACGGACGGCAGGGGACACCGAGATCACCGGAAGGCGGGGGTGCGTGCGATGCGGGCGATGCGCGGGGCCGGAACGGCCCGGGGGACGCGGAGGTCCGGAGCACGGGCCGCGGTGGCACTGGCCGCCGCCGGCCTGCTGATGGTGTCGGGGACCTGCACGTCGTCGGCCCAGGGCCGGGGCGACGCGGGGCCGCCCGGGGGGAGCGGGGGGCTCTCCGGCGCCGCGGCCTGCCCCGGCCTGGAGGGCTTCAGCTGCGCCACGCTGACGGTGCCGCTGGACCACAGTGGCGAAGCGCGGGGCCGGCTGGGCCTGAAGGTCGCCGTGGCGGACAACGCGGACGCCCCCAAGGGCGTCCTGCTGTTCCTCACAGGTGGTCCCGGGCAGCCGGGCGTCCCCTTCGTGGAGCGGATGGCCGACGCCCTCGGACCGGTGCTCGAGGACTACCGGCTCGTCATGATCGACCAGCGCGGCACCGGCGGCAACGCCCTGCAATGCCCGGGACTGCAGGAGCAGATGGGGTCGTCCGACCTCACACCGCCCACCGCGGACGCGGTACGGGACTGCGCCGCGGCCGTGGGCCCCGACCGCCGCTTCTACAGCACCGGCGACACGGTCGCCGACCTCGAACTGCTCCGCCGCGCGCTGGGTGTGCGGAAGCTGACCCTCGACGGGGTCTCGTACGGCACCTACACCGCCGAGCGGTACGCCCTCGCGCACCCGGGGCGCGTGGCCCGCATGGTGCTGGACTCCGTGGTGCCGCAGACCGGTTACGACCCGATGGACCTCGCCGCCATGCGGGCCGCGCCGCGGGTGCTGACGGCGGCGTGCGAGAGCATCGGCTGCACCACCGACCCCGCGGCCGACCTCGCCGAGGTCGTGGACACCTACGGCAACGGCGTCGACGTGCTGGACGCCCTGACCACCTGGGAGTTCGTCGACCCGGACTACGCGGAGATGATCGACGCCCTCCACCAGGCCGCCGAGGGGGACCCCGGGCTGCTGAACGGCCTCATCCAGGGCGTACGGCAGGGCAGCGCGGCGAGCGCGGAGGAACTCAGCCAGGGACTCCACGCCTCGACGCTGTGCCTGGACGGCCGCTATCCGTGGGGCCGTTCGGACGCCCCGGTCGCCGGCCGCCGGGCCGCGCTGGAGAAGGCGGGCGCGGAACTCACCCCGGCCGACCACGGCCCGTTCGACGCCGCCACCGCGACCGGCCTCGGGTCGATGCTCAGCTGCCTCGACTGGCCCCGCACCCCGGCCCCGCCCCTGCCCGCCGCCCACCGCCGCCTCCCCGGGGTCCCGGTGCTGCTGCTCGGGGGCGACCGGGACCTGTCGACGCCCCTGGAATGGCTCCACGACCAGAAGGAGCTGACCCCGCGGGCCCAGGTCGTCGTGGTCCGCGGCGCCGCGCACTCCGTCCAGAGCCGCGCCGCGAGCGACGAGGGCCGCCGCGCCGTGCACCGCTTCCTCCTCGGGCGCTGACGCCCGCCCGGGCCGCCCCGGCGCCGCATCCGGCGATCCGGATGCGGCGCCTGCGCGGCCGCGCGTTGCCCTGCGGCCCGGGGCCGGTTGCCGAGGCGGGCGGTCAGCCGTGGGGATGGTCCGGGGCGCCGGCGACCTGGCGGGGGCCGCGGGCGTCGTCCATCCAGCTCGGGCGGGTCCGGAGGAAGGAGAGGTCCTCGGCGGCCGGGTCGGCTACGTCCCGGAGGCGTTCGCCCTCTTCGGGGGTGAGCCGGGAGTACCACGTCGTCAGGTCGTCGCCGCCACCGGACCAGTCGATGAACCCGTGGAAGCGGTGGAACCAGAAGGCGCGGCAGCCCGTGCAGCTCAGCAGCGACTCCTGGTCGTGGTGGGACTCGTACAGCGTCCGCACCCAGGCGAGTTCGGGCTCGGCGCAGCAGTCGATGAAGCTCGGGGTCGCCACGGCGCGTGATCCTATCCCCCCGGCGCGGGACACGTCCGGGCTGCCCGGTAGCCTCTCGGCGTTCGGGCGGCGGGCCCGTCATCCTCCACGAAGGCGGTTCCCCGGTCATGGATGTGAGTGCGACGTTCCAGATGACGGGGCGGGAGTACCGCAGGGCGATCCGCAACTCCCCCGCCGTCCGCGGGGTCGCGGTCATCGGGGTTCTCATGGTCCTGGTGGGCGCGCTGACCCTGCTCTCGGACGAGCCGAAGACGTGGCTGATCTACTACGGGATCGGCTTGCCGCTCTTCCTGGAGGTCGTCGCCGTCCGGCTCGCGGTCCGCAGGATCGCCGGCCAGTTCTCCGAACCGTGGTCCGTCCGGCTGACGGAGGAGACCTTCACGCTGCGCACCGCCGTCTCCCGGGCGGAGGTCGGCTGGGACGCCTACCGCGACGTGCGGGAGCATGCGGGTTTCTGGTACCTGCGCCAGGTGAACGGCGCCTCGGGGTTCTTCCCCAGGAGGGTCTTCGACGAGGACCAGCAGGCCGTCGTGGCCGCCTTCTTCGCGCGGCGGCTGCCTCCGGCGAAGCGGCCTTGGTACCGGCCCTTCTCCTGACCGGGGGCGGCCGGGGGCGGCCGGGGGCCGGCGCCTTCCGCCCGCCCCCGGCCGGTGCTCAGGCGCGGGCGAGCAGTTCGAGGGTCTCGACGACGCGGTTGGAGAAGCCCCACTCGTTGTCGTACCAGGCCACGACCTTGATGTGGCGGCCGTCGACGCGGGTGAGGGCGGCGTCGAAGATCGACGAGGCCGGGTGGCCGGTGATGTCGCTGGAGACCAGCGGCTCGGTGGCGTAGTCGAGGATGCCCTTCAGCTTGCCCTCGGCGGCGGCGCGGTAGGCGTCCAGCACCTGCTCGCGGGTGACCTCGCGGGAGACGGTGGTGTTGAGCTCGACGATCGAGCCCACCGGCACGGGCACGCGGATCGAGTCGCCGGAGAGCTTGCCGTCGAGCTTCGGCAGCACCTTGCCGATGGCCTTGGCGGCCCCGGTGGTGGTGGGCACGATGTTCACGCCGGCGGCGCGGGCGCGGCGCATGTCGCGGTGCGGACCGTCCTGGAGGTTCTGCTCCTGGGTGTAGGCGTGCACCGTGGTCATGAAGCCGTGCTCGATGCCGGCCAGGTCGTCCAGCACGGAGGCGAGCGGGGCCAGGGCGTTCGTGGTGCACGAGGCGTTCGACACGATGACGTGCCGGGCCGGGTCGTACTCCTCGGTGTTGACGCCGTACGCGAGGGTGACGTCGGCGCCGTCGGACGGGGCGCTGACCAGGACCCGCTTGGCGCCGGCGGTCAGGTGCGCGCGGGCGGCGTCCGCCGAGGTGAAGCGGCCGGTGGACTCCAGCACGACGTCGACGCCCAGCTCGGCCCACGGCAGCTTGGCGGGCTCGCGCTCGGCGAGCACCGTGATCCGGCGGCCGTCGACGACCAGGTCGGAGCCGTCCACCTCGACGGTGCGGCCGAGCCGGCCGAGGGAGCTGTCGAACTTGAGCAGGTGCGCGAGGGATTCGGGTGCGGTGAGGTCGTTGACCGCGACCACTTCGAGGTCACTGCCCCGCTCGACGAGGGCGCGGAGGGTGTTGCGTCCGATGCGGCCGAATCCGTTGACGGCGATGCGGGTCATGAGGGGTTCCTTTCGTTGCCGTCTTCATGGTCGGCAGCGGGACGTCCCTCCGGTAGTGGCCTGAACGACAGCGTGCGCAAGCATCCCGCCATACCTTTCGCCACGCCCCGCAAGGATCTCGCCAGGGGGGGCCAGCAGGGCCACCGGGGCCGTCCGGGTCACCCGCGCCGTCCGGACCGTTCAGGCGGAGAAGGTGTTCCGGTACTCCGTGGGGGAGGTGCCGAGGATGCGGTGGAAGTGCAGCCGCAGGTTCGCCCCGGTGCCGAGGCCGACGCGGTCGGCGATCTGCTCCACGCCCAGGTCGGTGCGTTCCAGCAGTTCCCGGGCGAGGTCGACCCGGGCGCGCAGCACCCACTGCATCGGCGTGTAGCCGGTGTCCTCCGCGAACCGCCGGGAGAAGGTGCGCGCCGAGACCTTCGCGTTGCGCGCGAGCATGTCGAGCGTCAGCGGTTCGGCGAGGTGTGCCAGGGCCCATTCGCGGGTGCCCGCGAACAGGTCGCCGAGCGGCTCGGGCACGCTCCGGGGGACGTACTGCGCCTGGCCGCCGCTGCGGTAGGGCGCGGCCACCAGACGCCGTGCCACGTGGTTGGACAGTCCCACCCCGTGGTCCCGCCGCACCAGGTGCAGGCACAGGTCGATGCCGGACGCGGCCCCGGCCGAGGTGAGTACGTCGCCCTCGTCCACGAACAGCACGTTCTCGTCCACCCGCACCAGCGGATGCCGTTCGGCGAGGGCCTTCGTGTAGTGCCAATGCGTGGTGGCCCGCTTGCCGTCCAGCAGCCCGGTCGCCGCCAGCGCGAACGCCCCGGTGGAGATGGCCGCGAGCCGGGTGCCGCGTTCGTGGGCCGCCATCAGTGCGCCGACGACCGCCGCGGGCGGCTCGGTGCCGGCCGGCTCCCGGTAGCCGGGGATGAAGACGGTGTCGGCGTGCTCGACGGCCTCGAGGCCCTCGGCCACGTGGTACGACAGCCCGTCGCCGCCGGTCACCAGCCCGGGCGCGGCGCCGCAGACCCGCACCTCGTAGGGCATGCTCGGCCGGTTGGAGAACACCTGCGCCGGGATGCCGACGTCGAGCGGCTTGGCGCCCTCCAGCACCAGCACGACGACGTGGTGGTTCTTCGCGCGGCTCAACGGGTCTCCTCCGGCTCTCGCGCCCGGTGGCGTGGCTGACTGCTGTCGCAAGCATCCTGCCACCGCCGGACCCGCGCCGCTCCGGCCGGCGGGCCACGGCGATCCGAACAACGATCTACGCGCGGAGAAATTTTAACATTCCATTGTCATGGACACTTCCCAGCGGGGTGGGCCGGGGGTTACCAAGTGGTAGTCAATTCCCCGCCCAGGGAGGTTCCGTGAGACGCACCACGTCGTTGTCGGCCCTGACCACCCTGATCGTCACCCTGGCCTTCGGCCTGTTGTGGTCCACCCCGGCGCACGCCGCCGGACCCGCCTACGTCGCGCTGGGGGACTCGTACTCCGCCGGCAACGGAGCGGGCAACTACGACAGCGCGAGCGGCAGTTGCCACCGGAGTCTCAGCGCGTACCCGTACCTCTGGAAGAACGCCCACGCCCCCTCCTCGTTCGCCGACACCTCCTGCTCGGGTGCGGTGACCACGGACGTGACCAACAACCAGCTCGGCCCGCTGAACGCCTCCACCGGTCTGGTGTCCCTCACCATCGGCGGCAACGACGCCGGCTTCTCGGACGTCATGACGACCTGTGTGATCGGCTCCGACACCGACTGCGTCAACCGGGTCGCGCAGGCGGAGAACTACGCCCGCAACACCCTGCCCGCCCGCCTCGACGCCACCTACAACGCGATCCGGGCCAAGGCCCCCAACGCCAAGGTCGTCGTCCTCGGCTATCCGCGCGTGTACACCCTGAACGTCCTGTGCGTCGGCCTCTCCGACACCAAGCACCGCAAGATCGACGAGGCCGCGGACGTCCTCGACGGCGTCATCGCGGCCAGGGCCGCCGCCCACGGCTTCGTCTTCGGCGACGTGCGGGGCACCTTCAACGGCCACGAACTCTGCTCCGGCGACGACTGGTTGCACTCCCTGGTCGTCTCGCCGAGCTGGGAGTCCTACCACCCCACCGCCAGGGGCCACGCGAGCGGCTACTACCCCGTGCTGAACGCCAACAGCTGACCCGTCCGCCTCCCCGTACCCGGGCCCGGCCCGTCCGGCCCCCTCTCGCGACCCCGTACGGCCGTGTGCGCCCGTACGGGGTCGCGTCATGCCCTCCCTGGCCGCCACCGGACAGTGGGTCAGTCAGAAAGTGGATGAGTGGCTGAACCACTCCTTGCGGTCCGGGCCCTCCCTTTGCCAGGCTTGGCGGGCCCGGTCCACCGCTCCACGACCGGGTGGTTCGCGCGCCTCCCCTCGTCCCCCCTCGCCATGCCGTGCTGCCCGCGCACGGCGGCTGACGACCGAACAGGATGCGGAATGTCTCTGACGCGCCGAAGAATGCTGACGGCGAGCGCCGTGGGCGTGGTGACCGCCACCGTCGCCCCGGGCGGACTCGCCGGCCTCGCGGCCGCCGCCCCGCGGACCACCGCCGCAGGCGACGGTTCCGCACCGGGCCTGTCGACCCTGGACCGCACGCTGCTGCGCGGCCCGGACCTCGGGTCCGGTTACCGCGGGATCGTCGCGGGGCCCGGCGAGCCCCACCTCGTCCGCAAGGACCTGGCCAACGTCACCGCGCCCACGGTGACCCGCTCGCTGCTCGCCTTCGCCCAGATGTCCGACCTGCACATCGTCGACGACCAGTCACCGCTGCGCGTCGAGTGCCTGGACCGGCTCGCCGACTACGGCCCCCCGCACTACAACTCCTATCCCACCGAGTCCGCCTACCGCGCCCACGAGTTCCTCTCCACCCAGACCACCGACGCGATGTGCCGCGCCGTCCGGCAGATCGGCCGCGGGCCGCGCACCGGCGCGCCGCTGGCCTTCACGGTCGTCACCGGGGACGCGGTCGACAACTGCCAGTACAACGAGACCCGCTGGTACATCGACCTGCTGGACGGCAACACGGTCACCCCCGACTCCGGCAGCACGGCCCTCGACGAGAGCGTGAGCAGCGGGCGCTTCGGCACCGACGTCCACTACTGGCACCCGCAGGCCCGGCAGAGCCCGGCCGACAACAACGAGCTGGCCGGCTTCCCCCTGGTGGCCGGCCTGCTCGCCGCCGCCCGCAGGCCCTTCACCGCAGGCGGGCTGCGCATGCCCTGGTACGCCGCCTACGGCAACCACGACGGCCTCGTGCAGGGCAACGTCGCGCCGGACGTCCTGCCGTTCGACCCGCTCAAGAGCATCGCCACCGGCTCCACGAAGATCACCCAGATCGAGGGCGTCCCCGACGTCCTCGACAACGGCCCCGCCTACTACATCGAGCTGCTGACGGACATCATCACCGGCGACTTCACCCTCGACACCGAGAAGGTCACCGCCGACCCGGCACGACGGCTGCTGGAGCGGCGGGAGTTCGTCGCCGAGCACTTCCGCACCACCGGCACCCCCGCGGGGCACGGCTTCACCTCCGGCAGCGACCGGGCCTACTACACCGTGCCCTCAGGCCCCTCCGACCTCGTCCAGGTCCTCGTGCTCGACACCACCAACGCGAACGGCGGCGCGGACGGCGCCCTCGACGAGGCGCAGTGGGAGTGGCTGGACGCCCAGCTGCGGGCGAACAGCTCCCGCTACGAGACGGACCGCGCGAACGGCACCGGCCCCGGCACCGTCGTCACCCAGCCCGGGGTGAAGGACAAGCTGATCGTCGTCTGCTGCCACCACACCCTCGACTCGATGGACAACACGGACGGCGACGCGCCCTACAGCGGCGCCGACCTGCGCGACAAACTGCTGCGCTTCCCGAACGTCGTGCTGATGGTGGACGGCCACACCCACACCAACAACATCACCGCGCACAAGCCCGCCTGGACCTCCGCGCTCAGCGCCGGCTTCTGGGAGGTGAACACCGCCTCGCACATCGACTGGCCCGTCCAGTCCCGGATCGTCGAGATCGCCGAGGGCGGCGGCTACCTGTCGATCTTCACCACGATGGTCGACGCGGACGCCCCGCTGTCGTACGGCGGGGACACCGGCACCCCCGCCGCGCTCGCCTCCCTGGCCCGCGAACTGGCCGCCAACGACATCCAGTCCGTCGCCCGCGGCATCGACCTGCGGCGCGGGGCACCGACCGCCCGCAACACCCAGTTGCTGCTCCCGCTGCCCTTCGCGCTGCCCACCGGCGCCGGCACGCCCGCACCCGACTGGCCCCTGCTGCAGCAGGGCCAGAGCGGCACCCGGGTCAGGGCCCTGCAGTACCTGCTGAACGCCCGCGGGGTGGGGCTCGCCGTGGACGGCGTCTTCGGCATCACGACGGCCGCCGGGGTGCGCTCCTTCCAGACCGCGCGCGGTCTGCCCTCCAACGGCGTCGTGGGCCCCGCGACCTGGCAGCCGATGGTCTTCACGACGCTGGCCCAGGGCGGCTCTGGCCCCGCGGTCTCCGCCGTGCAGTACCTGCTGAACACCCGCGGCGCGGGACTGACCGTCGACGGTGCCTTCGGCGCGGCGACGGACGCCGCCGTGCGCTCCTTCCAGTCCGCCCGCGGCCTGCCCGCGGACGCCACCGTGCGGTCCGCGACCTGGCTGAACCTGCTGGCGCCCTGACAGCGCAGGGTGGCACCCCGGTGCTCCGGCGCCGGGGTGCCACCCCCCCTCCGGCGGCGTGTCACCGCGAGGGCGGTGTCCACGCGCCGGTCCACGTGCTCATCGGCGGCGCGTGGCGCGATCTGTGAGCAGACAGTTGAAACGACGCCGGCAAGGAGTCCGCAAGCGTGGAACTGCGGTTACGTACCGGCTGTGTCGATGAGGATCCGCGCCAGTTCGCGTGGCTGGGAGAACATCGGCCAGTGGCCGGTGTCCATCTCCATCAGCCGCCAGCGCCCGCTGGTCAGCAGCTTGGTCACATCGTCGCTCGGCTCGGGGTCACCGAGCGTGCACTTGATGTACGTCGCCGGGAGGTCGCCGAGCGGCGTTTGCAGCACAGCGGCTTCGGTCAGCGTGGCACCCGGGTGTGGCGTTGAACCGCCCACGATCCGTGCGATCTGGTCATCGGTGAGACCGTGGCCCTCGAAGTGAGCCGGGGGCGCGACCGGCCAGAATCCGCCGTTCTCGGCGAGCGTTGTCCTCATCATCGCCCCGCCGTCCGGCCAGGCGGAGACGAACGGTTCACCATCGGCCGGAACACTGGAGTCGAGGAAGACCACTTGCGCCAGCCGCTCGCCGATCCGACCGGCGGCCTGACCGCTCGGAACACCCGAGTAGCTGTGACCTACCAGGACGACGTCGTGCAGGTCCTGGCGTTCGACCTCATCAACGATGTCTTGGACGTGGGTCTGCTGCCCGGCCGGTGCGCCCTGCTTCTCGGCGAGGCCGGACAACGTCAGCGGGTGGACGCCATGGCCGGCCGCACGCAGGTACGGCACCACATCGTCCCACGCCCACGATCCGAGTCGCGCACCTGCAATGAGTACGAAGTTCGCCATGGCTGCACCGTAGTGGAGCGGCCCGACGACCGCTCCGGAAATACTTTCGACGCACGCCCTGGTGCCGGCGGAGCCGCGGGCCGTCGGCCTCCACCGGGCGCCGGCCCGCGGTGGACGACGAGGGCGGGCGCGGAGTCCACTCCGCGCCCGCCCCTGTCGTCGTCGGTGGGTCAGGCGAGCAGTTCCACCTCCGCCAGGGTCGACTCGGCGTCCAGGACCAGGCGGTACTGGGTGTAGCCGTCCGGCTTCGGCACCGAGAAGGCCCGGGTCTGGCGGTCCCAGGTGAAGGACTCACCGGAGCGCCTGTCGAGGGTCTTCCAGTGCGTGCCGTCCGAGGAACCCTGGAGCGTCCAGCCGGTGGGGGCCTTGGCGCGGTCCGCGGACGAGGTCAGCGTGTACTGGACGGCCTTGGTGCGTCCGTCGACCGGGAGGTCGACGGTGGTGACCGCCGCGTCCGTCGCAGAGGTGTTGTCGAACAGCGCGCCGTCGCCCTTGACGGCGTCCGCGCGGGGCGCCGGCACCTCGTCGTCCTGGGTGATCGACTCCGGCGCGACGTTCCTGCCGGTGCCCCACGACGAGGGCTTCGGGCCCATGTCGAACTCCAGGACCCCGCCCTTGGCGAGCAGCGAGTGCGGCAGCGAGGTCGACGTCCAGGAGCGGCCGTTGACCTTGAGCCCCTGCACGTACACGTTGCGCGTGCTGTTCTTCGGCGCCTTGACGACCAGGTCCTTCCCGTTCTCCAGGTGGACGGTCGCCTTGGTGAACAGCGGGGAGCCGATGGCGTACTCGCCGCTGCCCATCACCAGCGGGTAGAAGCCGAGCGAGGAGAAGAGGAACCAGGCCGACTGCTCGCCGTTGTCCTCGTCGCCGTGGTAGCCCTGCCCGATGTCGCTGCCGGTGTAGAGGCGGGAGAGCACCTCGCGGACGTTCTTCTGCGTCTCCCAGGGGCGGCCGGCCGCGTCGTACATGTACGTCACGTGGTGGGCCACCTGGTTGGAGTGGCCGTACATGCCCATGCGCACGTCCCGGGCCTCCGTCATCTCGTGGATGACGCCCCCGTAGGAGCCCACGAACTCCGGCGAGGCGGTCTCGGGGGTGGCGAAGTACTCGTCGAGCTTCTTCGCCAGGCCGTCACGGCCGCCGTACAGGTTGGCCAGGCCGCGGCTGTCCTGCGGGGCGGTGAAGGCGTAGCCCCAGCCGTTCGTCTCGGTGTAGTCGTAACCCCACACCCGCGGGTCGTACTTCGCGGAGTCCACCCGCCAGTTCCCCTTGGCGTCGCGCCCCTGGAAGAAGCCGGCCTGCGGGTCGAAGAGGTTGACGTACTCCTGGGCGCGGTTGAGGAAGTACGCGGACTCCTCCTTGTAGCGCTTCTTGCCGGTCTTCTCGTAGAGGGCCTTGCCCATCTCGGCGATGCCGTAGTCGTTGAGGTACCCCTCCAGCGCCCACGACAGGCCCTCGTGGGTGTCGGTGCTGGTGTACCCGAGGAAGGGCGAGGTGGTCATGCCCTTGCGGCCCACGCCCGACTGCGGCGGGACGACCGTCGCGTTCTTCACGGCCGCGTCGTACGCCGCCTCGGCGTCGAAGTCCACACCCTTGACGTAGGCGTCGGCGAAGGCCACGTCCGAGGAGGTGCCCGTCATCAGGTCCGCGTAGCCGGGGGAGGACCAGCGCGAGGTCCAGCCGCCGTCCTTGTACTGCTGCACGAACCCGTCGACCATCTCACCTGCCTGGGCGGGCGTCAGGAAGGAGTACGCCGGCCACGTCGTCCGGTAGGTGTCCCAGAAGCCGTTGTTGACGTAGACCTTGCCGTCCACGATCTTCGCGCCGGTCTGCGTCGGGGTGTCCGGGCCGGGCATCGCGGAGAACGGGGACGCGTACTGGTACTTCGAACCGACCTTCTCGAAGCCCGAGTTCGGGTACAGGTACAGCCGGTACAGGCTGGAGTAGAGCGTGGTCAGCTGGTCGGGCGTGGCGCCCTCGACCTCGACGCGGCCCAGGATCCTGTCCCACTGCTTCTGCGCGCGCGACTTCACCGTCTCGAAGGAGGTGCCCTGCGGGACCTCCTGGCGCAGGTTGTCCTTCGCCTGGTCGATGCTGATCAGCGAGGTGGCGAGGCGCAGCGAGACGGTGCGGTCCTCGCCCGCGTCGAAGCGCAGGTAGCCCTTCACGCCGTTCGACGTGCCCTCCGTGACGGGGGCGTCGAACTCGCCGTACAGGAACAGCCGGGTGGCGCCGGTGGACAGCCCGGACTTCACGTCGGAGTAGCCGGTGAAGGTGCCGGTCTCCTTGTCGAGCGTCAGGCCCGCCTGCTCGGTGACGTTGTCGAAGAGGACGCTCGCGTCGTCACCGGGGTAGGTGAAGCGAAGCACGGCCGCGTGGTCGGTCGGCGCCATCTCCGTCTTGAGGCCGTTCTCGAACGTCACGCCGTAGTAGTAGGGGCGGGCGGTCTCGTTCTCGTGCCGGAAGGGCAGTGCCCGCGCGCCGCGCGCCGTGTCCGGGGTGCCGGAGGCGGCGGACGGCATCACCTGGAAGGTCTGCCGGTCGCCCATCCACGGGCTGGGCTCGTGGCTGGCGCTGAACGCCTGGATGGTCGGCAGGTTGTCGGAGTTGTTCGCCTTGGCGTAGTCGTACAGCCAGTTGAGGGTGCCCGCGTTGGTCACCGGCGTCCAGAAGTTGAAGCCGTGCGGGACGGCCGTCGCCGGGAAGTTGTTGCCGCGCGAGAAGCTGCCGCTGGAGTTGGTGCCGCGGGTCGTCAGCGCGTAGTCCGACTTGTGCGCCTTCGGCTTCTGCGGCGGCAGCTGCTCCAGTGACACGTCGTCGAGCCAGCCGCGGAACTTCGCCGGGCCCTTGGGGGAGTCGTACGCGACCACGATCCGGTCGACGGTCTTGCCGGCCGCGACCGACCCGATCCGCGAGACGACGTCGTTCCACTGGTTGACGTAGAGCACCTTGGCCGCGCCCTGCCCCTGCGGGGTGAGGGCGAAGCCGTGCTGGTCGGTGGCGCCCAGGCGGCTGAGGTAGGTGCCGTCGGTGAAGACCAGGTCGACCGAGACGTTGGTGGCGTCGTAGTCGCGGTCGCCGTCCGCCATCGACGGGTAGATCCGGTACGACAGCGCGGTGTCCCGGCGGACGGGCAGGTCGACGTCGAACACCTTGTTGTACGAGTAGGCCCGGCCGTCACCGGTGTGCCGGCCCGCGTAGCGCAGCGCGCGCGTACCGGTGAAGCCCGCGCCCGACTTCGCCGTCGGCGAGCCGCTCGGGCCGCGGTCGACGAGCGAGAGCATGTCCTGCGGCACGGGGTCGCCGGTGCTGCCCGTCGACAGCTGCAGGTCGGCGAGCTGGGTGATGCCCGAGGCGCCGTTGTTCCGGGTGATGTCGATCCGGAAGTGCTGGTACTCGGCGGGCTCCGCGAGGTCGTACGACTTCGTCTGGAACCGCTCCGGGAAGGACTCACCGGAGCGCGTGTCCAGGGTCTTCCAGTCCTTGCCGTCGGTGGAGCCCTGCAGGGTCCAGTCCTTGGGGTCGCGCTCGGCCGCGTCGTTCGCTGACGTCAGCGCGTAGGTGACCACCTTCGCGGGGCCGTCGAGGTCGAACTCCACCCAGCCGGTGGGCTGGAAGACCAGCCACTTGGTGCCGGGCTCGGCATCGACGAGGTTCTCCTTCACCTCGCCCGAGTCGGTGTACTCGCCGTTCGCGCGGAGGTCGGTGACGTGGTCGTTGAGGTTTCCGGGTATGCCGGTGCTGTAGCCACCGTCCACGCCCGAGGCCTGCTTGGACCCGTCCGCGGCGGTGTCCACGGTGTTGCGCCAGTCGGGCGCGGGTTCGCCCGACTCGAACGACGACGCGAAGGTGTCGACGTGCGGCTTGTGTTCGGGAACGGCGACCGCCGCTTGCTGTGTGGCCGCGGCCAGAGCGAAGGCGGTCGCCAGGACGACCGCCGACGAGCGCCATCTGTGCCGGGCAGCTCTCTGCTGCATATGCGCGAGCACCCCTTCTGCGCCTGGACAACGTTGTCAAGTTCGCTGTGCAAGGGCCAGTAGGGGGTCAAGGCACCTTTGGTGTCAAGGGTGTTGGTGTGACTTTTCGGACCGGCTGGGTTCGCTCGTCCGGTCATGTCCCGGCCCGCCGAGCGGCGATGGGCCTTGGCACGGCCCGGCGCTCCGGGGGCGTGCACGGGGATCGTCGAGCCGGCAACCGGGCGGAGGGCTGCCGGTGAAGCCGACCGAGAGCGGGGGAGACGACGCGTCACCACGTCCCTCCGGCAAACGGTTTCCGCACCCGCCGCAGGCACCGCCTGGTAGCCTGCGATCTTCGCCGGTCAGCCGGACGGAGTTCCCGGCAGGTCCCGATGTCCCGTTCCCAGTCGCTCCCGACCGCCCTCGACGCCCTCGACCGCGCCTTCGCCTCCGAGGAGCCCTTCCCCGTCACGGGGTGCCTGCACTGCTACGGGGAAGAGGACCTCGCGCTGCTCTCCGGGCCGCTGCACCGCATATCCGAGGACCTGGTGTCCTCGGTCGCCGCGAAGACGCCCGACCACTGGGACGACTTCCCGCGTCTCTACCGTCGATTCGTCCCGCGCATCATCCGCCCGGTCGTCACCGGCCTGTCCGGCAACGATGAGGAACTCGTCGCCTCCCGCCTGGTCCAGGCGGGCTGGACCACCTGGGACGCACCCCTGACCGAAGCCCTCCGCGACGTCTGGGACACCTGGTGGCGGACCACCTTGCGCACCCACCCCGGCTCCGTGCCCGTCCGGACGGCCCTCGCCGTCGTCACCGTCGCGACCGGCGGCCTGTCCCCCTGGCTTGACGCATGGACCGGCATCCGCACCGCGTCTGCCGACGCCCGACTGGCGGACCTCGTCGACGATGTGCTGTTCGAGTCCGAGTTCACCGATCTGAGCATGGGCTTCTACGGCGAGTACCACGCCACCGCGGAGCTGGTGGACTGGCTCCTCACCGATGTGCGCGACCGTGTCGCCGACGTACGTCCCGACGCCCTGTACCGCGTCGAGGCCTTCCGGACCGGAGCCCGGCACGCCGGATGAGCGTGGGCACGCGCCATGCGACGGCCGGGGCCCGGTCGGAGCCGGGCCCCGGCGGGCGGCGTCAGACCAGGTCGGGGCGCTGCCAGTCCTCGCCCAGGACGTGGTGCGCCAGGAAGTTCAGCACCGTGGCGTACCACAGGCGGACGTTGTTGGGCTTGAGGATCCAGTGGCCCTCGTCGGGGAAGTAGAGGAACTTCGCCGGGACCCCGAACCGCGCCAGGTCGTTCCAGAGCGCCAGGCCCTCGCCGATCGGCACCCGGTAGTCCTTGTCGCCGTGGATCACCAGCATCGGCGTGGTGATCCGGGCGGCCCGCAGGTGCGGGGACTCCTGTTCGTACCGCTCGGTGGTGGCCAGCGGGTCGCCCTGCCGCCGCATCCAGTAGGCCGGGAAGTCGGTGACCTGCGCGAAGCTGTACATGTTCCACAGGCTCGCGTGCGTGACGATCGCCTTGAACCGGTCGGTGCGGGTGGCGATCCAGTTGGCCATGTAGCCGCCGTACGAACCGCCCATCATCGCGGTGCGCGAGCCGTCCAGGTCGTCCCGCAGCAACGCCGCGTCGGTCAGGGCCATCACGTCGTCGTACGGCGCACCGCCCCAGTGCGCCCAGCCGCGCTCGTGCATCCGCCGGCCGTATCCGGTGGACAGCGCCGGGTCCGGCAGCAGGACGGCGTAGCCCGCGGCCGCCGCGACCCACGGGCTCCAGCGCCAGTGCCAGGCGTTCCAGCTGGTCTGCGGGCCGCCGTGCACCCACAGCAGCAGCGGCGCCGGGGTGCCGGCGCCCGCGCCGTCCGGCAGCACCAGCCAGGCCCGCAGGGCCATGCCGTCCGCGGCGGTGGTGTGCACCTCGGTGAGGCTGCCCGGCAGCGCCGTGTCCTGCCCGGGGCAGGGCAGCGGGACGGGCCGCTGCCCTGCCGTCGCTGCGTCCAGGCGCACCGGGAGCGGCGGGCTGTCCACGGCGGAGCGCAGCGCGTACACCGTGCCGCCGTCCGGGCTCACCACCACGTCCGAGTACGTACCGGACGCGGTCAGCGCAACCAGTTCGCCGCTGCCGGCCGAGAGCCGGAAGACCGGTCCGTGGCCGGCCTCGTCGGCGGTGAAGTACACCACCGGGGAGCCGTCCTGACCGGGCACCGGGGAGACGACCGGCGAGCCCGGCCACTGGTCGAAGCCGGGCAGCAGGTCGCGTCCGGCGTCCCGGTCGTCCGTGGCGTTCGCCAGCCACAACGTGACGTCACCGGGGGCGTCCCAGGTGACCCGCCGCCGGCGGGAGCACACCACGTCCCGGCCGTCCGGGGTGAACGCCGGGGCGCCGAACTCCGCGTCGGGGTCCTCCAGCATCCGCAGCGGCTTGCCCGTCTCGGCGTCCGCGACGACGACCACACCGCGGAGCTCGTCGGGGAGGCTGCCGACGGCCGTCGCGTACGCGACCAGCGAGCCGTCGGGGGAGAGCGCGACACCCTCGGCGAACGCGGCGCGGCGCGCGCCGCTGTCCACGGCGGCGGGCTCCTGCGCGGTGGCGTCCGCGACGGTGAACACGTGCGGGACGCCGGGGCCGAGGTCGTGGTCCCAGTACCGCACCGGCACCGACTCGTGCAGGATCGCCGTCACCTTGGCCTTGCGGCGTGCCTCGCGCAGCCGCTCGTCCTGCTCCGCGTCCGCCGCGCCCGGCAGGAGGGAGGCGCCGAAGGCGATCCGGGAGGAGCCGGCGGCCGTCGTGTACTCGTCGATCCCGCCGGCCCTGGCCAGCAGTTGCCCCGCCTCGCCGCCGTCCGCCGGCAGGCTCCACAGCGCCGCCTCCTGCCGGTCCTCCTCGCCCTCGCCGGGGTCGGCGACCGGACGCGAGGACAGGAAGAGCAGCGTGCCGTCGGGCAGGAACCGGGGCGCGGACTCGCCGCGCCCGGAGCGGGTGAGGCGACGGGCCGGACGCTCCCCGGCCGGGTCCAGCTCCCAGAGGGCTCCGATGAACCGGGTACGGTCGGCGGACAGCTCCTGGACCGCCGTCACCAGACGGGTCCCGTCCGGCGACAGTGCGAGCGATGAGACGCGGGGCAGCGCGAGGAACGCCGCCAGGTCGTGGAATGCAGTGGGTTCGGGCATGAGGATCATCCTGAGTCCCCGGGGCGGCCCCGCACCAGTGCCCCCGGCGGCAAATCACGGTCAAAGACGCAGGCCGCGGCCGCCCGGCCCGCCCGCGCGCCGCGCACCGGCCGTCGCTCCCCCGCGAGACGGGCCGTACGGCCCTACAACCCTCCGCGAACACCAGGTGTCTTGTGGGTGACGGAACACCGGACGCCCGCGGCCGGACACCATCCGGGCGCGGGTGACCGACGCGGCCGGGAGGGTCGGCGAGGGCACCCCAGGAGACCAAGGAGGTTCTTCTGTGCGTCACATCAAGAGCGCGGCCTTCACGGCCGCGGCACTCCTCACCCTCGGCGGCGGCGCCCTGCTCACCGCGCCCGCCGCTGAGGCCGACGTGCCGTTCCCGTCGATCGGGTGGCAGCAGCGCAACTGCGACTTCGACGGCAACGGCCACGACGACGTGCTGATCGGCGCCCCGGGCGCCACCGTGTCCGGGGCCAAGGGCGCCGGCTACGTCACCGTGCAGTACAGCGGCTCGGGCGGCCTCAGCACCACCAGGAGATCCGTCCTCAGCCAGAGCACCGCGGGCGTCGCGGGCGCCGCCGAGGCAGGGGACGGCTTCGGACGGGCCGTGGCCACCGGCGACCTCGACAACGACGGCTACGACGACGCGATCGTCGGCATCCCCGGCGAGGACCTCGGCACGCTCTCGGACGCCGGCGGCGCCGTCGTCTTCTTCGGCTCCCCGACCGGACTGCACGGCAGCGACAGCGCGTGGCTGGAGGACCCCGACCAGCCGCGGGCCGGCGCGAACTTCGGGCGCGCCCTCGAAGCCGCCCGGTACTTCGCCCCGGACCCCTCGGACCCCGACGCCAACCTGCGGGACAGCATCGCCGTCCTGGAGAACGACTCCCTGCTGTTCTTCACCGTCGAGCCGGGGGCGGCCGCCGCACCGCGAGCGCAGCGGGCGGGCCGGGGGGTGCGCGCCCTCGAGCGCACGGCGCAGGACACCGGCGTCGCG
This sequence comes from Streptomyces sp. NPDC008238, assembly GCF_042956445.1. Taxonomy (NCBI): domain Bacteria; kingdom Bacillati; phylum Actinomycetota; class Actinomycetes; order Kitasatosporales; family Streptomycetaceae; genus Streptomyces; species Streptomyces sp. NPDC008238. Next base: position 894,518 of record NZ_JBIBGK010000001.1, read on the forward strand.
CTGCGCAGCCTCAGCCACGGCAACTACAACGAGGACTCCTGGGCCGACCTGGCGATCTCCGGGGTGACCACCGGCGGTGATCAGCCCGGGGCCGGCGTCACCCAGGTGCTGCACGGGGCCCCGGCCGTCGAGGACCTCGGCGACGGCGGCACCTTCGAGGGCGGCCCCGCGGTCGTCTCCAGCGACTTCAACCAGGACGGCCAGGACGACCTGGCCGTAGGCGACACGGGGACCGGTTCCGCGCTCGGCGGATCCGTCTCCGTCTACCTCGGCAGGGGCGACCTCTCCGGCCTCGCCCCGACCCCGGCGCAGACCTGGACCCAGGACTCCGCGGGCGTCCCTGGCGTCGCCGAGGCGGGCGACCGCTGGGGCGCCGAACTGTCCTCCGGCGACACCAACGGCGACGGCCACCCCGACCTCGCCATCGGCGCCCCCGGCGAGGACATCGGCTCGGTCGCCGACGCCGGCGCGGTCTGGACCCTGCGCGGCGCACGCGGCGGGCTCACCGCCACGGGGGCGCGCAGCTTCGACCAGAACACTGCCGGCATCCCGGGCGCCGCGGAGGCCTCCGACCGCTGGGGCGGCCAGATCCGGCTGATCGACGCCGACAAGGACGGCCGCTTCGGCCTGCTGGCGGCGGCACCGGGCGAGAACACGAACGACGGCTTCGTGTGGGTCGTCCCCGCGTCCTCGACCGGCCTGGTGGGCAAGGGGACATGGACGTACGACGGCGCGGCCCTCGGCGCGCCGACGGCCGACGCGCAGTTCGGCGCGGCGATCGACGAGTAGGCGGAACGCCGCCGCACGGCGTGTGGCGCGGCACCCCGGGGCTCCCGGATGCCGCGCCACACGCACGTGCCCTCGGGGACGATGCGCCCATGCTCCTGGCGCGGCCGTGTCGTCGTGAAGCGAACTTCCCACCGACTGCGATCACTTCGGCGGTCGGGCGGCGTGACGGAAGCCGGGCCCGCGCAGCGGCTAGCATCACCCCATGCCGAGACAGGAGGAGAGCGGGCGCGCCGAGGGGGCGGACCCCGGTCCGTGGCGCGTCACCGTGGTGGACCGTCACAGTGCGGAGGGGCGACCGCCGTACCCCTGGCAACCACCGGACGGACGGCCGCTCGCGCGGCGGGACGACCTGCGCATCCAGGGGGCGACGGGCGAGGTCCGCTGCGTGGAAGCCTCGGGGCGGACGCGCTGGACGCACGCCTTCGACGGACGCCCCAACGCCGCCCACATCTCCGGGGGCAGGGTGCTGCTCACCACGGACTCCCTCGACTACACGCCCTGGGGGTTCCTCGGACCGGCCCTGCTGCTCGACCTGGCGGACGGCACCCTGGTCGCCGAACTCCGCGGGGAGCGCGGCGCCGCGCTCGGCGGCGGACGCTTCCTGCTCGGCCTGGAGGGCTACGACTTCTACGACACCTGGCAGCACGACCGCGACGGCGCCACCACGGACTCCTGGCGCAGTTACGGCCACTACGTCGTCGGCACCGGCATACGCGTCGTCGAGGCCGACCGGCGGTATCCCACCGAGAGCCGCGTCGTGCGGCTGCTGCCGGGCGGCGAGATCGAGCGCGGCCCGCGGCTGGCCGATCCGCTGACGCCGCGGCCGGTGGTGCTGGAGGACGGTACGATCCTGGTGCTCGACGCCGGGCGGCTCCGCGCCGTCGACCGCCGGCTGGCCGGTTCCGTCCTCGCCGAACTGCTGCCGATCCCCGACAGGGCCTCCGGGTACATCAACTCCCTGCGCCGCGAGGGCGACCGCCTGACCGCGATCATCGCCGAACCCGGGCCGGGGCACCCCACCACGTACACCGTCCACACCTGGACCCTCGCCCTCCACCGGCGGGACGCGCCGCCCACCAGGCCCGCGTGACCGATGTCGCGCAGCCGCGCGAACTCCTCCGCTTCGACGACGGGGCGCAGGGCGTCAGCGTCCGCATCCCGCACGACGATCCGCCCCTGGTCATCGAACCACCAGGGTGCGACCCCCGATGGGGGCCACGGAAAACTCGGCTGCGACCGGCGGCGTACGCCCCTAGACTCCTCGTCCCGGAGGCCGATTCGGCGCCTGCCGGCAGCCGGCACTCGACGGACCGAGGATGCGTGGCGCAATGAGCAGCCGACTCTTCGCAATCTCCTTCGACGCGCACCAGCCCGAGCGCCTGGCGCGTTTCTGGTCCGGCGTCCTGCGCCTGGAGCCGGCCGGCGACTCCTCCGACGGCCTCGCGCTGCTGTCCGGGAACGACGCCGGCTACCGCCTGGGCTTCCGGCCCTCCCACGCGCGGAAGGTCGCCCAGAACCGGTTGCACTTCGACCTGACCAGTTCCTCACTGGAGGAGCAACGGGCAACCGTGGCCAGGGCGCTCGACCTGGGCGCGCGGCATGTCGACGTCGGGCAGGGGCCGGACGCGTCGCACGTGGTGCTCGCCGACCCCGAGGGCAACGAGTTCTGTGTCTCCGAGCCGGACAGCGGGTTCCTCGCCGGGTGCGGCTTCATCGGGGCGGTCGCCTGCGACGGCGCGCGCGCCGTGGGCTGTTTCTGGAGCGAGGCACTGGCCTGGCCGCTGGTCTGGGACCAGGACGAGGAGACCGCCGTCCAGTCGCCGGACGGCGGTACGAAGATCACGTGGGGCGGCCCGCCGCTGATGCCGGACGCGGGCAAGGACCTGCACTTCGACCTGGTCCCGGACGGCGATCAGCGGGCGGAGGTCGAGCGCCTGCTCTCCCTGGGGGCGAGCCGTCTCGACGCGGCCCCCGCCGGGGACGGCGCGGTGCGGCTGGCCGACCCGGGCGGCAACGAGTTCCGCGTGCTCACGCGCCGGTGACGCCGGACCGGCCGGGGGCCGTTTCCGGCCCCCAAGGCCGGCACTGACCCCGCTCGGTGGGAAGCGGGTTCGGGGCCCGGTGCGGCCGGCCGGGGGCCGCACCCGGGAGGCCGCGTCAGAGGCCGAGTTCCTCGTCTCGTCCCAGAGGCGTTCGGCCGACGCTTCGTCGATCGCCCACGCCGCGACGCCGGTCCCGCCCACGGTGGGTTCGGGCTGGAGCTCGGCGGGCCGGCAGTCCTCGAAGTAGCGGCCGGTCACGCCCTCGACCAGTGGTGAGGCGGCGAGGAGCACCTGGGTGGCCGCACCCTGCTGCGGGGTCTTCCAGCCCGGGGGGACGTCCAGCCGCTGGCCCGCTTCGTTCGTGGCGCCCACGAACCGCAGTTGCTCGTCGCTGAGGTGGCGCTGCAGGTTGGTCATGATGCCGCCCGGGTGCAGCGCGTTGGCGGTGATGCCGTCGGCCGCCCAGTGGCGGGCCAGGGCGACGGTGAAGAGGATCGTGGCCGACTTCGACTGGCCGTACGCAGTCCAGGCCTCGTAGGGGCGGCGGGCGAAGTGGATGTCGTCGAAGTCGACCGGGGCCATCAGGTGGGCCGACGAACTGACCATGACGACCCGGGCACCACCGGCGGCGCGCAGCGCTCCGTGCAGGCCGAGGGTCAGTGCCGCGTGACCGGTGAAGTTCACGGCGTACTGGGTCTCCCGGCCCTGCGGGGTCAGGGTGAGCTCCGGCACCGCCATGACGCCTGCATTGTTGACCAGGATGTGCAGCGGCCCGGTCCACTCCTCCGTGAAGGCGCGGAAGCTGTCGAGATCGGCCAGGTCGACACGGGCGACGCCGACGTCGCCCCGGCCGGTCTCCCGGCGGATGCGGTCGGCGGCGGGTCCGGCCGCGTGCGGGTCGCGTACGGCGAGGGTCACCTGCGCACCGGCCCCGGCGAGGGCGAGTGCCGTTTCCAGCCCGATGCCCGAGGCGCCGCCGGTGACGACGGCACGCTTGCCGGAGAGGTCGACGCCGCGCACGACGTCCGCGGCGGTGGAGTGCGCCCCGAAGGGGATGTCGGTGACGAAGGACATGAGTTCCTGCTTCCTGCTTCCGGCGCACGGGTGTGGGCACGCCGGGTGACGGTGCCGGCCGGATCTGAAACCAACCGGATGGTTTAAATGTAGCCCGAGAGTTCCCGGGGATGCAACCATCCGGTTGGTTTCCTGTCGGGTCGTGGCCGGCCCCCTGCCGGCCGGCTCGCACGGGCCCCTCCGGGGCGTTCCCACGCCCGTACCCGCGGCTCCGCGGCCCCCGTACCACGCCGGCACCCCGTCCGACCTGGATCTCCTAGGCTGTCCCCATGGCTTACGACTCTGCCGCCACGCGGGCGCGCCTCATCGAGGCCGCATACGGCGAATTCGTCGCGCACGGGCTCGCCGGTGCCCGCGTCGACCGGATCGCCAAGGCGGCGCCGGCCAACAAGCAGGCCATCTACGCCTACTTCGGGTCCAAGGACGAGCTCTTCGACGCGGTGCTCGAAGCCCGGCTACGCGTGCTGGCCGACGTGGTCCCGTTCACCCCCGACGACCTGGCCGCGTACGCGGGGGCGCTGTTCGACGCCTTCACCGACGACCCGGACCTCATCAAGCTGACCCAGTGGAAGGCCCTCGAGCGCCCCGAGGCGTCGGCCATGGAACGGGACAACCACCTCGCCAAGGCGCAGGCGGTCGCCGACGCCCACGGCGTCGGTCTCGAAGCGGGCATGGACGCGCTGATGGTCGCGCTGGCCGCCGCGCAGGCGTGGGTCACCACACCCGCGGGCATCCGCGATCCGGAGGACGGCGACGAGACGGCTCGGCGCGGCCGGCACCGCGAGGCGGTCGTGGCGGCCGTCGGCGCGATGACCGCGCGCCTCCTGCCGCCCGCCGTGGGCTGACCGGCCCGCCGTCCCTCATCCGCCGGCGGTCACAGCTGCGCCTCGCAGGCCTCCAGCCTGGCGAGCAGGCTCGCCAGGGCCTCGTTCCACCGCACGGTGCCCCGCTGTTCCTGGAGGAGGACGCGCAGCGCCCGGACCTCCTCGGCAGCGAAGGACTCGTGACCGGGGTTGTACTCGAACTGCAGGAACGCGACCTGCAACTCGAAGTACCGGGAGGGGTCCGCCTCGTGGAGCCACCGGGTCAGCGCCAGTGCCGCGGCGCCCTCCGCCCGGGCGCACCTGAGGCCGACCGACGGCTCCACGACGAACTCGACCGTGGTGACGCCGTCGGGCGTGATGAGGCACATCCGCGCCGGGTCCGCCCCGTTGCGGACCATGCCGAAGGCGTCCTCGCGCCTCCGGTCCTGCGGCGTGTCGTCCATCTCTTCCCTCGCCTCTTCCTATCCGGTGGGACGGGCGGGGCCTCGCGCCGGTGTGCGGTGCGGGCCCTCGCACACATCAACAACCGGGAACGCCCGGGCATACCCGATGTGACGGAAGAGATCGCGGGAATTCCCGGGCTCAGGCGCCCGGGAGCCGTCCGGTGAGTCCGGTGACCTGCCGGCGCACCACCTCCCGGCCCGCGGGGTGGAGCGCGGCGAGGTCCGTCCCCTCCAGCGCGCGCAGCGCCGCCGCGGTGTCGCCGTCGAACGGGACGCTCCCGCCGAGCACTTCGTAGCCGTCGCGGACCGCGACACGCAGGCGGCGTCCGCCGTCCTCGGCGTGCACCGCGGACGCGACGACCAGCGGCGGGGGACCGCCGGCCTCGCCGGGCTGTTTGTCGTAGGCGCTGACCAGCGGTTCCCGCCAGCGGATGCCGAGCAGGAGGTGCTGCTTGGCCACGGCCTCGGACAGATCGGTCTCGTGGGTCCGGTCGGGTTCCAGGGTGATCGCGCGGGAGTCCAGGACGAGCGCGGCGGGCAGCAGGCAGCGCAGGGTACTGCCGACGAGGTTGCCGCCGACGGTCGCCGTCCGGCGTACCGCGCCGGTGCCCACACCGGCGGCCGCCCGCCGCAGCACTTCCGGAACCCGGTCGTCGATGCGGTTCAGCACCACCGCCGCGCCCAGCGCCTCGCGTTCGATCAGGTTGGCCTCCGGCAGGTCGCGCAGCGACATGGCCCGTTCGGGGAACCCGTCGCGCTGCCAGGTGGCCCAGACGAGCGTCGCGCCGCCGACGGGCACCGCCCCCTGGGCCATGAACTCCTGTGCTTCGGACACGGACGTGGGCAGATGCAGCAGCACGGCAGTCGACCCGCCTTCCGGGAGTCGGCGACCGGACGGCGAGCGTGCCGGTCGCATGATCGCTTGCGCTTGGCATTCTCCCCGTACGGCCGGGAGCGCGTACAGGGCTCAGCAGTTCCCTTCGTGCGCTCTCCGTGCGCGAAGTGCCCCCCCCCGCGCGCGGGCCGGAGGCGACGCGACCGGCGCTGACCGCGCCGGAGGTCAGGCGTCCTGGTGGCGTGCCTCGTGCCGCCAGAAGCCGGAGAAGGTGATGCGGTCCTTGGGGAGGCCGGCGCGGTGCAGGTGCCGGCGGCCCTTGGTGGCGAGGCTCTGCTCGCCGACGACGAAGGCGTAGCCGGTGGCGTCCGGCGCGGCGTGCCCGCGCAGTTCGGCGAGCGCGACGGAGCCGGGGACGGCGTGCGGGTCCTCGCGCACGACCCAGGTGACGGCCATCCCCTCGGGGGCGTCGAGGTCGCGCCGGTCGTCGGGGGTGGGGACCTCCTGGATGAGCCGGCCCACGGTGTCGCGGGGGAGGGACCGCAGGATGCCCGTGGCGGCGGGCATCCCGCTCTCGTCGGCGACGACGAGGACCTCGGAGGCGTCCTCCGGGCAGTCGAACATGACGCCCTGGTCGAGGAGTGCCAGCGCGTCGCCGGGCCGGGCGCCGCAGGCCCATATCGCCGCGCGGCCCTCGAGTTCGCCGTCCGGGCCGCGGTGCACGACGAACTCGATGTCCATTTCGGCCGTTTCGGGGCGGAACGCGGCGACGGTGTAGTTCGAGTAGTGCGGACGCTCGGCCGTGGGGATGGCGAGGTAGGGCTGCCACCACCTGGCCCCGGAGAACTCCGGGAGCCGCAGGGCGTCCTGGTGGGGGAGCTGCATGAAGAGGCGGAACCAGTGGTCGTAGCCCCTCCACGGGAAGTCGGCGAGGTCTGTCCCCGTGACGGTCACGCGGTGCAGGGAGGGGGTGAGCCGCTCGGTCCTGACGACCTCGGCGCGGAACATCCTGGGGTTCTGCGGCATGAGCCGCGCGGTCTTCGCCATGTAGGAAGGTTAGCCTAAGTTTACCGAAGCGAAAGGGGGCGGTTCGGGGCGGCGCTTAGGTTAGGCTAACCTTCGTTCGTGAGTTCTTCGGATGAGACCGCCATGGCCCCCGGCCTGCGCGGACACCGGCTGGCGGCGTACGGCGTGACCGTGTCGTACGACGGGGTCGACGTCGTGCACGACGCGGCGATCACCCTCCGGCCCGGCGAGGTGACCGCCCTCGTGGGCCCCAACGGCAGCGGCAAGTCGACGCTCCTGCGCACCGTGGCGCGTCTGCAGCGCGCACGCCGCGCCACCCTGACGATCGACGCGCACGACGGCACCACCGCCGACGGGCTCGCCCTGACGGCACGTGAGTTCTCCCGGCGGGTGGCCCTGCTGACCCAGGGCCGCCCCACGCCGGGCGGCCTGACGGTGCGCGACGTCGTGGAGTTCGGCCGCTACCCCTACCGGGGCCGCTGGGGCCGGTCCGACCCGGAAGGACCCGCCGCGGTGGACCGCGCGCTGGCGATGACCGGTGTCACCGACCTCGCCGGCCGCGGCGCCGAGCACCTCTCCGGCGGGCAACTGCAGCGCGTCTGGCTCGCCGGCTGCCTCGCCCAGGAGACCGGGGTGCTCCTCCTCGACGAGCCCACGACCTACCTCGACCTGCGCTACCAGGTCGAACTGCTGGACCTGATCCGGGACCTGGCCGACGACCACGGCATCGCCATCGGCGTCGTCCTGCACGACCTGGACCAGGCGGCCGCCGTGGCCGACCGGATCGCCCTGCTGCGGGCGGGCCGGATCGTCGCCGACGGCCGCCCCGAGGACGTGCTCACACCGCAACGCCTCACCGACGCCTACGGGATACGGGTCGACGTCGACACCGACCCCCGGACCGGCCTGCTGCGCACCCGCGCCGTCGGCCGCCACCACGCACGCAAGGAAAGGCCCGTCACCACCCCATGAGACGCTCCATCCTCACCGCCGCCGCGTCCACCGCCGCCGCACTCGCCCTCGCCGGCTGCGGCACGACCGAGCCGGCCGCGGCCCCCGCCGCCAAGGACACCCAAGGCATCACGCTCACCGACGCGGGCGGGGCGAAGGTCACCCTCGACGGGCCGGCGAAGAAGGTCGTCGGCACGGAGTGGAACGTCGTCGAGTCCCTCGTGACCCTCGGGGTCGACCCGGTCGGCGTCGCCGACGTCAAGGGCTACGGCACCTGGGACACGGCCGTCCCGCTGAAGAACCAGCCGAAGGACATCGGCACCCGCGGCGAGCCCAGCATGGACACCATCGCCTCGCTCTCCCCGGACCTCATCGTCGCCACCACCGACCTGCCGGACGCCGCCGTCAAGCAGCTGAAGAAGATCGCCCCGGTCCTCGAGGTCCGTTCCGCCGACGCCGCCGACCCGGTCGGGCAGATGAAGGAGAACCTCGACCTCATCGCCGAGGCGACCGGCACCACCACCCGGGCCGACGAGGCGAAGAAGGCCTTCGACGCCAAGGTCGCCGAAGGCCGCGAGACCCTGGCCGAGGCGGGACTCGCCGGCACGCGGATCGCGTTCGCCGACGGCTACGTCGCCTCCAACCAGGTCTCCATCCGCCCCTACACCGGCGGTTCCCTCATCGGCGGCGTCAACACGGCGCTGGGCCTGCGGAACGCGTGGACGATCGCCGGCGACAAGGACTACGGCCTGGCCGCCACCGACGTCGAGGGCCTCACCGGCCTCGGCGACGTGCGCTTCGCCTACATCGGCAGCGACAGCGAGGGCAGCGACGTCTTCGCCGACGACCTCGCGAAGAACTCCGTGTGGAAGTCCCTGCCGTTCGTCGAGAAGGACGGCGTGCACCGGCTGCCCGACGGCATCTGGATGTTCGGCGGCCCGCGGTCGATGGAGGCGTACGTCGACGCCGTCGTCGACGCCCTGACGAAGTAGCGCGCCGTGGCCGTCACCGCAACGACCCCCGCCACCCGTCCGCACGCGGCCGGCTCCCGGACGGGAGCGGCCGCGGTGACGGCCGCGCTCGTGCTCCTGGTCGCCGCCCTCGCGGTCGTCGACGTCACCCAGGGCACCGCCGCCGTAGGCCCCGCCGAGATCTGGAAGGCCCTCACCGCCGTGCCGCCTCCGGCGACGCGTCCGTCGTGATCGCCTCCCGGCTGCCCCGCATGACCGCGGGTCTGCTGGTCGGCGCCGCCCTCGGGACCGCCGGGGCGGCCCTGCAGGCCGTCAGCCGCAACGTGCTCGCCGCACCCGACACGCTGGCCGTGAACGCCGGTTCGTACCTGGCCCTGGGCGTCCTCATGGTCACCGGGACCTCTCTGCCGCTGCTGGCCTCGTCCGGCGTGGCCTTCGCCGGCGGACTCGCGGCCGCCGCCGTCGTGCTGTCGCTGTCGGGGCTGGGCGCCGGGACCGTGCGCCTCGTCCTGGCCGGCAGCGCCCTCACCCTCGGCCTGACCTCCGTCACCGAAGGGCTGATCCTGCTCTTCCCGCAGCAGACCAACGGCCTGTACCAGTGGAGCCAGGGCAGCATCAGCCAGAATGGCTTCGACGGCGTGCTCCAGATGGCCCCCGTCGCCGTGGCCGGCGCCGCCGGACTGCTGCTTGTGGCCCGCCGCGTCGACGCCCTCGCGCTCGGCGACGACGCCGCCCGCGGCCTCGGCGTCCCCGTTCGCGGCACCAGGATCACCGTCGTGGTGTTCGCGTCGCTGCTGTCCGCCGCGGCGGTGACCCTCGCCGGGCCCATCGGCTTCGTCGGCCTGTGCGCGCCGGCGCTCGTACGGCAGCTGGCCCGGCGCTTCCGGCCGCTGCTGCGCACCCGCACCGGACTGCCCGTCACGGGCCTGACGGGCGCGGGCCTGGTGCTCGGCGCGGACGTCCTGCTGCGCGCCGTGGTCCCCGCGCAGACCGCCGTCGCGGTGCCCACCGGCGTCGTCACGAGCCTGGTCGGCGCGGTGTTCCTGGTGGTGATGGCGCTGCGGACCCAGGACTCCGGGGGAGCGGGTGCGCCGGACCGGATGCGCATCCCGGGCAGGGTCGCCTTCCTGGTGACCGTGGCGACCCTGGTCGCCGTGCTGGTGGGGCTGACCGTCGCCGGAGTGCTGCTGGGCGACACGAAGCTGCTCCTTGGCGACGTCGTCAACTGGGCGCAGGGCAGGTCCGGTCAGGCCGTCACCTTCGTTCTCGACACGCGCGTGCCGCGGGTGCTCGCGGCGCTCCTGGCGGGGGCCGCGCTCGCCCTGTCCGGCACCCTGGTGCAGGCCGTCACCCGCAACCCGCTCGCGGAGCCCGGCATCCTCGGCGTCTCCGGCGGCGCCGCGCTCGGCGCGGTGCTGTTCGTCACGACGGCCCCGGTCGCCGGGGCGTGGGGTGTCGCGGGGGCCGCGTTCGGCGGCGCCGCGGTGACCTCCGTGCTCGTGTTCGGCCTCGCGGCGCGGGGCGGCTTCCGGCAGACCCGGCTGGTCCTCGTCGGCGTCGGTGTGTCCGCGGCGGCGACGGCCCTGATCAGCCTGCTGATCGTGCTCACCGACCCGTTCAACGCGACGAAGGCGCTCACCTGGCTGTCCGGCTCCACCTACGGACGGACCGTGCCCGACGCCCTGCCCGTGGCGGCCGCCCTCGTGCTGGGCCTCGCCGTCGCGGTCGCGCGGCGCACCGAACTCGACCTGCTGTCGGTCGACGACGACACCCCGGCCCTGCTCGGACTGCGCCGCGGCCCCGCCCGGTTCGGCTTCCTCGTGACGAGCGTGCTGCTCACCGCCACCGCCGTGGCCGCCGCCGGCACCATCGGCTTCGTCGGGCTGGTCGCCCCGCACGCCGCCCGGGCCCTCGTGGGCCGCCGGCACGTGCGCGTCGTACCGGTGGCGGTGCTCCTGGGCGCCTCGCTGGTCTGCGCCGCCGACCTCCTTGGGCGGACCGTCATCGCCCCGGCCCAGTTGGGCGCGGGCCTGATGACGGCGGTCATCGGCACGCCGTACTTCCTGTACCTGCTGCTGCGTACGCGACGCTAGCGGCGAGGGGCGCGAGCAGTGGGTGATTGGTGGCGCGCTGCCGGTGGTTCGGCTGTCGCGCCGTCTCGCGCCCTGCGGGCGCTGTGCGCCCGCAGGGCGCGAGACGAACCCGCACCCACCCACCGGCCCGAGCCGTTCTCGGGTCCGGCGTCGGCCTGGTGCCGGAGGCGGTGCCGGAAACCTGGGGCCACTGGTCCTCCGGCGGCCCTCAAGCGGGTTTCAGGGGCGGGCCGCGGCCACCGCGGCCGGCTCGTCCTGACGGGCGGCGAGCGAGGCGACGATCTCGCCGGCCCGGATCGCGGTCGTGGACAGCAGGGTGGAGGTCAGCCCGTGCGTGTGCTCGGTGCCGCCCTGCACGTAGATGCCCGCCCGCACCTCGGGGGCGACCTCGACGCGGTGGTCGCGGCCGACGCGGAGGGCGTCGCCGTCGTCGCGCAGGCAGATCTTGGCGGACTCCCCGAGGAGGGTGCCGACGTCCTGCGAGCGGTAGCCGGTGGCGTGCACCAGGACGTCCGCCTCCAGGACGTGCCGTTCGCCGGTCGGCAGGAACTCCACCGTCACGTCGAGGCCGTCGTCCGCGGCGCTCACGTCACGGATGCGGGAGACGTTGAGGAAGCGCAGCCGTTCCCGGCCCTGCACCTTCTCGCGGTAGGAGGTGGCGTACAGGGCTTCGATGAGGTCCATGTCGACGACCGAGTAGTTGGTGCTGCGGTGGTAGTCGAAGAGGGACTGCTTCACCTCGGACGGGGAGGCGAAGTAGAGGTCCACCGCCTCGGGGTCGAAGATCCGGTTGGCGAAGGGGCTGTCGTCGGCAGGTGTGTAGCCGTACTTGGCGAACACCGCGCAGATCTCCGCGTCGGGGAAGGTGCGGTGCAGGAAGTCCACGGCCTCGGCGGCGCTCTGGCCGGCACCGAGGACGACGGCACGGCGCACCGGGGTGCCCGTCGCGGTGAGCTCCGCGACCCTGGGCAGCAGCTGGCTGTTGTGCCACACGCGGTCCGACAGCTCGGTGCCGGGCGGCAGGTGCGGCTCGAGGCCGACGGCCACGCTGATGTTGCGGGCCCGGTGGGTCACCGTCCGCGTCGGGTCCTCGGGGTGCCGGCACGTCACGTCGAGGTGGTCGATCTCGCCGTCGGCGCCGCGGACCGGTGTGACCGACAGCACTTCGGAGGAGTAGTCGACGAGGTCGGCGACCCGGGCGGCGGCCCACTCGAAGTAGTCGTGGAACTCCACGCGGAGCGGGAAGAGGGTCTTCTGGTTCAGGAAGTCGACCAGCCGCCCCTGCTCGCGCAGGTAGCACAGGAAGCTGAAGTCGCTGGTCGGGTTGCGCATGGTGACCAGGTCCTTCAGGAACGAGACCTGCATCGTCGCGTCGTCGATCAGCATGCCGCGGTGCCAGCCGAAGCGGGGCTGCCGCTCCAGGAAGCGGGCGTCGATCCGCCGGGAGGCGGGGACTTGTGCGTTGTGCTCCTCGATGGCTATCGCGAGAGCCAGATTTGACGGTCCGAAACCGATCCCCAGGATGTCGTGGATGGTGTCCGGCTCATTGAGCGGTGCTGTCACCGTTGCATCGCCTCCCTATGCGCGCCACATACTAGATAAGGTAAGGCTAACCTTGCAATAATCACTGAAGGAGAGGCAGCCCATGCGGGTCGTCATGTTCGGTTACCAGACCTGGGGACACCGGACGCTGCAGGCGCTGCTGGAGTCGGATCACGAGGTCGTCCTCGTCGTGACCCACCCCAGGAGCGAGCACGTCTACGAGAAGATCTGGGACGACTCGGTGGCGGAACTCGCCGAGAAGCACGGCGTCCCCGTGCTGCTGCGCAACCGTCCGGACGACGCCGAACTGCTCGAGGCGATCAAGGCCGCGGCGCCCGACATCATCGTCGCCAACAACTGGCGCACCTGGCTGCCGCCGGAGATCTTCGACCTCCCGCCGCACGGCACCCTCAACGTGCACGACTCCCTGCTCCCCGCCTATGCGGGCTTCTCCCCGATCATCTGGGCGCTCATCAACGGCGAGCAACGGGTCGGCGTCACCGCGCACCGCATGGACGGCGAACTGGACGCGGGAGACATCCTGCTGCAGCGCTCGGAGCCCGTCGGCCCGCAGGACACCGCCACCGACCTCTTCCACCGCACCTGCGACCTCATCGCGCCCCTGGTGCGCGAGTCGCTGGACCTGATCGCCTCAGGCCGCGCCGAGTGGACGCCCCAGGACCGCTCCCGCGCCAGCTTCTTCCACAAGCGGTCCCTCGAGGACAGCCGTATCGACTGGAACTGGCCCGCCGAGGACCTGGAGCGGCTGGTGCGGGCGCAGTCCGACCCGTACCCCAACGCCTTCACCTACCACCGCGGGGAGCGCATCAGGATCGTCGCCGCAGCCGTCTCGCGGGCCCGGTACGGCGGCACGCCCGGCCGGATCTTCATCCGCGAGGGCGACGGCGTCGTCATCGTCGCCGGCGCGGACGCGCGCGGCGGCCACCGCAAGGGCCTGCTGGTGCGCACGATCCGCACCGACGACGGCACCGAATACGCGGCCACGGACTGGTTCCGCACCATGGGCGGCTACCTGACGACCCGTCCGTGACGACGGCACTGGCCGGCCCCGGGCCGCTGCCCGCCCTGCGCGCGCTCGTGCGCCGCACCGTCGTCGTGAAGGTGGGCGGCAACGCCATGGGCGACGGCTCGCTGCTGCGCACGTTCGCGCAGGACGTCGTCCGCATGCGGGAGGCCGGGGTGCGGGTCGTGGTGGTGCACGGCGGCGGCCCGCAGATCAGCGCCCAGCTCGACCTGGTGGGCATCGAGGCCCGCTTCGTCGGCGGGCTGCGGGTCACCACGCCCGAGGTGCTGGACGTGGCGCGGATGGTGCTGGCCGGCAAGGTCCAGCGGGACCTCGTCGGACTCCTCAACGAGCACGGACCGTTCGCCGTGGGGCTCACCGGCGAGGACGCGCACACGCTGACCGCGGTGCGCCGCTACGCCCACGTCGACGGCGAGATCGTCGACATCGGCCTCGTCGGCGAGGTGACGGAGGTCAACACGGCGGCCGTGGACGTGCTCCTGGACCACGGCCACATCCCCGTCGTCTCCTCGCTCGGCCGCGGCACGGACGGCCAGATCTACAACGTCAACGCGGACGCGGCGGCCGGGGCCCTGGCGGCGGCGCTCGACGCCGAGGCGCTGGTCGTGCTCACCGACGTGCCCGGGCTGTACGCCGACTGGCCGCGCCGCGAGCGGGTCCTGGACCGGCTCACCGCCACCGAACTGGAGGCGATGCTCCCGGCCCTCGGCGGCGGCATGGTGCCGAAGATGGAGAGCTGCCTGCGGGCCGTACGGGCGGGTGTCCGCACGGCCCGCGTGCTGGACGGGCGCGCCCCGCACGCCCTGCTGGGTGCGCTGACCGCGGGGCCGGGGGGCGCCGGCACGACCGTCACCCCTGACTAGCCGAGTGGCCCGCGGGGTCGCCGCGCCGCGCCGCCTCCGGGTCGTACGGCGGCGGCGGCCGGTGAGCCGGACCCCGCCCTGCTGCCGGGGGCCGAGCTCTCCGTGGCCGGCCGCGTCTTCTCCGCGTCCGCGTGGCCGGCGGTGGGCCGCCGTCGCGGGCACCGCAGGTCGATGACGCCCCGTCGGGCCGGTGCCGTGCCCATGTGGGCTCACAGGCGCGGGCATCGAGGAGCCGGCCCCCGGCGCCCATGCGACTGCCGTGGTCGAAGAGGCCGCGCAGACGCCGTGCGCCCTGTCTGTGACCGCGTGGACTGCCTGGCGGGCGCGGAGGTGCTCCCGGAGGGCGGGGAAGCCCGTGGGTGCGCGTCGGCGCCGCGTTCGCCGGGCAGGCGCATGCGGGCCGCTTCGCGTCAACGGCCCATGGGAACCGCGGCGTTGAGGGGCGGGGGCCTTCGGACGGCCCGTCGGCCTCCGCGGTTGTCCGCACCGAACGTGCCGAGGCGACGGCCGGGGTCGAGGAGGCCGCGCGGGCGCCGCGCGCCCTGTCCGCAGCCCCGTGCACGGCCCGGCGGGCGCCGGGGTGCTGCCGGAGGACGGCTGGTCCCGTGTCCGCGTTCCGTGTTCGCCGGGCGGGCAGATACCGGGCGCTTCGCGCGGGTCGAGGCCGTCCAGCCGGTCGCCCGGAACGTGCCGGGGCGACGCCCGGGGTCGACGATGCCGCTTCCGTGCCGTGGCGTCCCGTGGCGGGTCACTCGGCGGCGACGGGGACCGCTTCGTGGTGGCGGCCCATGGGGATCACCAGGGGGGTGCCGCTGACCGGGTCGGTGGTGACCTGGCAGCGGAGGTCGAAGACGTCCTGGACGGTCTCGGCGGTGATCACCTCGGCGGGCGGGCCCTCGGCGGCGATCCGTCCCGACTTCATCGCGATGACGTGGTCGGCGTAGCGGCAGGCCTGGTTGAGGTCGTGCAGGACCATCACCACCGTGCGCTGCTCGCGGCGGTTGAGGTCGGTGACGAGGTCCAGCACGTCGATCTGGTGGGCCAGGTCGAGGTAGGTGGTCGGCTCGTCCAGCAGCAGGACGGGGGTGCCCTGGGCGACGGCCATGGCGATCCAGGCCCGCTGGCGCTGGCCGCCGGAGAGCTCGTCCACGGCGCGGTCGGCGAGCTCGGTCAGGCCGGTCGCCGCCAGCGCCTCGTGGACGGCCAGCTCGTCGGCCTTGGACCACTGCCGCCACCACGTCTGGTGCGGCGAACGGCCGCGGCTGACCAGGTCGATCACGGTCAGTCCCTCCGGGGCCACCGGCGTCTGCGGCAGGATGCCCAGCCGCTGGGCCAGCTCCCGGGTCGGCACCGACCGCAGGGCGCGGCCGTCGAGTTCGACGGTGCCCTGGCGGGGCGCGAGCAGCCGGGCCAGGGCCCGCAGGAGGGTGGACTTGCCGCAGGCGTTGGCGCCGACGATGGCGGTGATGCGGCCGGTGGGTATGACGAGGTCGAGGTCCTCGACGACCAGCCGGTCGTCGTACGCCAGGTGCAGCCCGCGCGCCCGGAGGTCCGGGCCCGCGGTGGGGGCGGGGGCGGGGTCGGTGGTCGCCATGGGTTCAGCCTCCTGAGCCCGCGCGGTTGGCGCGGATGAGCAGCCAGAGCAGTACCGGCGCGCCGATGACGCCGGTGACGATCCCGACCGGCAGTTCCGTGCCGGGGATCGCTTCACGCGCGATGAGGTCCGACCCCAGGACGACCAGTGCGCCGGTCAGTCCGGAGGCGGTCAGCGGCGGCCACGCCGTGCCGGCCATGCGCTGGGCGATCTGCGGGGCGGCCAGCGCCACGAAGGCGACCGGGCCGGCCGCGGCCGTGCCGAAGGCGATCAGCCCGACCCCGATGAGCAGCAGCTTCAGCCGTACGGGCTGCACGGCGGTGCCGAGGCCGGCCGCCACGTCGTCGCCGAGCTGCAGGGTCCGCAGCCGGCGGCCCATGCCGAGGGCGAGCGGCACCAGCACGGCCGTGGCGACGGCGAGCTGGGTGACCTGGTCCCAGGTACGGCCGTTGAGGTTGCCCACCAGCCAGCCCAGGGCGGCCTGCGCCTCGAAGCGCTCGCCGCGCGCGACCAGGTAGTCCGTGGCGCTGGTGCACATCCAGGACACGCCGATGCCGACCAGGATGATGCGGTAGCCGGTGGCGCCGCCCTTCCAGGCCAGCGCGTAGACGAGCAGCGCCGTGACCAGCGCGCCCAGCAGGCCGAGCCCCTGGGTGCCGAGGCCGCCGTCCCAGCCGAGGACGATGCCCGCGACCACGGCGGTTCCCGCGCCCTCGGTCAGCCCGATCATGTCGGGGCTGGCCAGCGGGTTGCGGGTCATCGTCTGGTACAGCGCGCCGGAGACGCCGAAGGCGATGCCGACGAGGAGTCCCACGAGGGCGCGCGGCAGCCGCAACTCCCGTACGACCAGCACCGTTCCGGGGTCGCCGGCGCCCGTGAGGGCCTTGACCACGTCGGTGAACCCGATGGGGTAGTCGCCGAGGGTCAGGCCCCAGCAGAACAGCAGGAACACCGCGGCCAGGAGGGCGGTGCAGAGCACCACCAGCCGTGGCCGGAGCACTCCGGAGACCGGCGGGGCCGCCAGCCGGAAGGTCCGGCGGCCGCGGAGGGGGGCGAGGGCGGTCATGCTCAGACCTCCGCGAGCTTGCGCCGGCGGACCAGCGCGATGAAGAACGGGCCGCCGATGAAGGCGACGAGCACGCCCGCCTGCACCTCGGTGGGCCGGGCGACGACCCGCCCGAGGATGTCCGCCGTGAGCAGCAGGCAGGGTGCGAGCACCGCCGACAGCGGCAGCAGCCAGCGGTGGTCGGGGCCGATGCCCGCGTACTGCGCGAGCATCCGGGCGACGTGCGGCACCACGAGGCCGAGGAAGACCACCGGGCCGATGACGGCTACGGACGCGCCGGTCAGCAGCATCACCGCGACGACCCCCTGCAGGCGTACGAGGCCCAGCCGGCGTCCGAGCGAGGCGGCCACGTCGTCGCCCAGGGCCAGGCTGTTGAGCGCGGGCGCGGTGGCGAGCGCGAGCACGGCCCCGACCGCCAGGAAGGGCAGGATGCTGCTGACGACGGCGGCGTCCTGGTCGGCGAGGGTGCCCGCGGACCAGAAGCGGTAGCGGTCCAGCGCGTCGGGATCGGTGAGGACGATCGCGTTGGTCAGCGAGAACAGCAGGAAGGTGACGGCGACTCCGGCCAGCGCCAGCTTCACCGGTGTCGCGCCCGAGCGGCCCGTCCGGCCGAGCAGGAAGACCAGCACGCTGGTGCCGAGGGCACCGGCGAAGGCGAACCAGATCGTGCCGTGGAGCGAGCCGAGCCCGAACACCGCGATGGCGACCACGATTCCGAAGGACGCGCCCGCGCTGACGCCGAGGATGCCGGGGTCGGCGAGCGGGTTGCGGGTGAGGGCCTGCATGAGCGCGCCGGACAGCCCCAGGGCGGCGCCCGCGGTGACACCGAGGACGGTGCGCGGTACGCGGACCGTCCAGACGATGTTGTCGACGAGCCGACTCGAAGGGTGGCCGAAAAGCGCCCGGACGACCCGGTCCGGGGGAATGTCGACGGCGCCCAGCCCGATCGAGAGCACGCACAGCACCGCGAGGGCGGTGGCGAGCGACACGACGAGCAGGGCTGGGCGCAGGCTTCTGCGCGCGGTCACCGGCCTGGCTCCACGGCCACCATCCTTAGGTTAGGCACACCTTAACCCTACCGCCGTGAGCTGTGCTGTCGTGCCCGGCGGGGAGGGGTATCAAGTTAGGTAATGCTTACCTTAATATGGCCAGCGGTCACGGCTCGTCCGAGTCGGTTCCGCACGTCTGGGGAGGCACGGGCACCTGTGTCGGGTAACGAAGAACTGGTCATGACGGCAAAGGACTTCTGGCGCGAACGGCTGATTCCGCTCGCACAGGAGACCGCCCTCCCCATCGACCTCCCGTACCCGCAGCGTCCCGCGGGACCGCCCGCGGTGCGCTCCCGCGCCCTCCCCGGCACGGCTGCGGGGGAGGACCGCCACCTCGCGGCGTACGTCGCCCTGCTCCACCACTACGGCGGCGGCGCCACCGACCTCGTCCTCGCCCACGACGGGCTGCCGCTGCGCGTCGCCCTCACCGCGGACACCACCGTCGCCGGGCTCACCGCGCGGGTCTCCGAGGCCGCGGAGCGGGCCCGCGCCCACCGCGTCCCCGCCGGCGACCTCGCCGCCGAGGTGGGCGCCACCGCGACCCGCGGCGGCGGACTGCTCTGCAACACCGGCTTCGCCCCCGGCGACTGGGCCGGCGGCCCCCTCGACCTCGCACTGCGGGTGACGACCGGCGAGGTCCACGCCGCGTACCGCCCCGACCTCTTCGAGGCCGCGACCGTCGACCGGATCCTCGGCCACTACGCCACCCTGCTCGCCGACGCCACCGCGCACCCGGACCGCGCCGTCGGCGACCTCGTGCTGCTGGACGGGCCGGAACGGCACCGCCTCCTCCACGAGTGGAACGACACCGCCCACGACGTGCCGCTCGCCACCTGGCCCGCGATGTTCGCCGAGCAGGTCCGCGCCCGGCCCGACGAGACCGCCCTGGTCTTCGAGGACGTCCGCCTCACCTACGCCGAACTCGACGCCCGCGCCAACCGGCTGGCCCACGCCCTGGCCGCCCGGGGCGCCGGCCCCGAGACGGTGGTGGCGCTGGCCGTGCCGCGCTCGGCCGAACTCGTCGTCGCCGAGGTGGCGGTGCTCAAGTCCGGCGCCGCCTACCTGCCGGTCGACACCGACTACCCCGCCGACCGCGTCGCCTACATGCTCGCCGACGCCGCGCCGGTCTGCCTGCTCACCACCGCCGAGGTCGCCGCCGACCTGCCCGGCGAGGTCCCCACACTGGTCGTCGACGCCCCGGACACCGTCGCCGAACTCGCCGGGCTGCCCGAAAGCGCCCCCGACCTCGACGGCCGGCTGACGGTCGCGAACGCCGCCTACGTCATCTACACCTCCGGCTCCACCGGCCGGCCCAAGGGCGTCGTCCTCTCCCACGCCGGCGTCGCCAAGCTCGTCGCCACCCAGAGCGAGCGCTTCGGCATCGGCCCGCACAGTCGGGTGCTGCAGTTCGCCTCCCCGAGCTTCGACGTCGCCTTCTGGGACCTGTGCCTCGGCCTGCTCTCCGGCGGACGGCTCGTCGTCGTCCCCTCCGAACGACGCGTCCCGGGGCCGCCGCTCGCCGACTACGCGAACGCCCACGGCATCACCTTCATGATCCTGCCGCCCGCCCTGCTCGCCGCCATGCCCGACGACGTGCACCTGCCCGCCGAGGCGACGCTGCTCGCCGGGACCGAGCGCGTCTCGCCCGAACTCGTCGGCCGCTACGCGCGCGGCCGCATGATGTTCAACGCCTACGGCCCGACCGAGGCGACCACCAACTCCACGCTCGGCCGGTGCGACCCCGACACCCCGGCCGGCACCATCGTGCCCATCGGCGTGCCCGACCCCGGCACCCGCGCCTACGTGCTCGACGCCCGGCTGCGGCCCGTCCCGGCGGGTGTCGCGGGAGAGCTCTACCTCGGCGGCGCCGGACTCGCCCGCGGCTACCTCGGACGGCCCGACCTGACGGCCGAGCGCTTCGTCGCCGACCCCTTCGGCGAGCCGGGGGAGCGGCTGTACCGCACCGGCGACCTCGTGCGCTGGAAGGCGGACGGGCGGCTGGAGTTCCTCGGCCGTGTCGACAGCCAGGTCAAGATCCGCGGCTTCCGCATCGAGCCCGGCGAGATCGAGTCCGTGCTCCGCGCCCACCCCGCCGTCGCCCAGGCCGCCGTCGTCGTCCGCGAGGACCGGCCCGGCGACCGGCGGCTGGCCGCCTACGTCGTGCCCTCACTCGACGGCGAGGCCGAGGTCGCCGAGTGGAAGGACCTGCACGAACTCCTCTACTCCGCCGCGGGCTCCGAGGGCTTCCGGGAGAACTTCGCCGGCTGGAACAGCATGTACGACGGGCTGCCCATCCCCCTCGCCGACATGCGCGAGTGGCGGGCGGCCACCGTCGAGCGCATCGCGGCCCTCGCACCGCGCCGCGTCCTGGAGATCGGCGTCGGCAGCGGCCTGCTGCTGTCCCGGCTGGCCCCCGGCTGCGAGGCGTACTGGGGCACCGACGTCTCCGAGGAGGCCGTCGCCGCGCTGCGCGCCCAGATCCGCGACGTGCCGGAACTCGCCGGCCGCGTCGAGCTGTCGGCCCGCCCCGCGCACGACACCACCGGACTGCCCGAGGGCCACTTCGACGTCGTCGTCATCAACTCCGTCGCCCAGTACTTCCCCGGCGCGGACTACCTCGAGGACGTGCTGCGCAAGGCCGCCGCGCTGCTGGCGCCCGGCGGCGCGCTCTTCGTCGGCGACGTCCGCAACCTGCGGCTGCTGCGCACCCTGCGCGCGGCCGTGGAGAGCGACCGCGGCGCCGCCGCCGGGGCCGCCGACAAGGAGGCGCTGCGCGCCGCGGTCGACCGCTCGGTGGCCTGGGAGGGCGAACTCCTCGTCGACCCGGACTGGTTCGCGGGCCTCGACGGCTTCGCCGCGCAGGTGCGCGTCAAGCGCGGCACCCACCACAACGAGCTGACCCGCTACCGCTACGACGTCGTGCTGCGCCCGGCGGCGGACGCCACCCCCGGCGAGGGCGACGAGATCGCGTGGGCCGCGCTCGGCGGCCTGCCCGCACTCGACGCCCGGCTCGCCACGCGCCCGGAGCGGCTGCGCGTCACCGCCGTGCCCAACGCCCGCCTCACCGAGGACCTCGACGCCCTCGCCGTCCTCGACGACAGCAGCCGCCCCGGCGCCGACGGCGCCGGCGGTGTCGATCCTGAATCGCTGCACGAACTCGCCGCGCGGCACGGCCTGTCCGCCGTCCTGACCTGGACCGGCGACGCGGACGACGGCAGCCTCGACGCCGTCTTCGTCCCCGAGGGCGCCGACCCCGGCGAGCTGTACCGGCCCGCCGGCGGCCGCCCGCTCGCCAACCGGCCCGCCCCCTTCCGCGACGTCACCGCGCTGATGCGGACGCTGCGCGCGCACGCCGCCGAATTCCTGCCCGAGTACATGGTCCCCGCGGCCCTCGTGCCCCTGGACCGGCTGCCGGTGACGCCCAGCGGCAAGCTCGACGGCGCCGCCCTGCCCGTCCCCGACTACGCCGCCCTCAGCTCGGGCCGCGCCCCGCGCGACGCCCGCGAGGAACTGCTGTGCGCCCTGTACGCGCAGGCCCTCGGCGTGCGGAACGTCACGATCGACGACGACTTCTTCGCCCTCGGCGGCGACAGCATCGTGGCGATCCAGCTGCTCGTGCTCGCCCGCCGCGCCGGCCTGCGCCTCACCCCGCGCGACGTCTTCCGGCACCGCACCGTCGCCGCGCTCGCCGAGGTCGCCCAGGAGGGCGGTCCGGACGACGCCCCGGCGGGCGGGCAGGACGCGCCGCTGGTGTCCCTGACGGACTCCGAACTCGACGCCCTGCGCGGCGGGATGACGGCCGGCGTCGACGAGGTGCTGCCGCTCGGCCCGCTCCAGGAGGGCTTCTTCTTCCACGCCCTCGTCGACGGCGCCGACCACGACGCCTACGTCGTCCAGCAGGCCGTCGAGCTGTCCGGCCCCGTCGACGGCGCCGCCCTGCGCCGCGCCATGGAGCGGCTCCTGGAGCGGCACGCCCCGCTGCGCGCCTGCTTCCGCCAGCTCCCCGACGGCCGGCCCGTCCAGGTCGTCACCCGTGGCGCCGCGCTGCCCTGGCGCGAGGTCGACCTGTCCGCGCAGGAGGAGGGCGTATGCCGCGGCCTCGCGGACGCCGTCGCCGCCGACGAGCGGTCCCGCCCCTTCGACCTCGGCCGGCCGCCGCTGCTGCGCTGTGCGCTCGTCCGCCTCGGCGCGGACCGCAGCCGCCTGCTGCTGACGTTCCACCACATCGTCGCGGACGGCTGGTCGCTGCCCGTCCTGCACCGCGAGCTGATGGCGCTGTACGCGGACAATTCGGCGCCCCTGCCCGAGGTGCCCGCCTACGCCGGCTATCTGCGCGGTGTCGCCGCCGCCGACCGGGACGCCGCCCGCGCCGCGTGGCGTACCGCGCTCGCCGGGCTCGAGGGCCCGACGCGCCTGGTGGACACCCCCGCGGACGGCGGCCCGGTGGAGCCCGCGCAGATCCGCCTGGAACTCTCCGAGCGCGTCACCGCCCGGCTCGCCGCCCGCGCCCGCGAACTCGGCGTCACCCTCGGCACCGTCGTCCAGGGCGCCTGGGGCCTGCTGCTGGGCCGGCTCACCGGACAGCATGACGTCGTCTTCGGCACCACCGTCTCCGGTCGCGACGTCGCCGTCGACGGCATCGACTCCATGGTCGGCCTCTTCATCAACACCCTGCCGACCCGGCTCGTCTGGGACCCGGCCGGCGGGCTGGGCACGATGCTGCGCCGGCTGCAGGACGAGCAGAGCGCCCTGCTGGACCACCAGCACCTCGGCCTCGCGGAGATCCAGCGCACCGCCGGGCACGCGGGCGGCGGCGAACTCTTCGACACCCTCGTCGTGTTCGAGAACTACCCCGCCGAGACCGGCCTCGCCGACCCCTCCGGCACCGTGCGTGTCACCGGCCACGCCTTCCACGACACCGTGCACTATCCGCTCGCCCTCATCGTGAAGCCCGGTCGCCGCATGGACCTGCGGCTCAAGCACCACGCGCGCAGGATCGACGCCGGCGCCGTCCGCGCCCTCGGCGGCCGGCTCACGCTGCTGCTGGAGGCGATCGCCGACGACCCCGGCCGCCCGGTCGCCTCCGTCGGCCTGCTCACCCCGCGCGAGCACGAGACCGCCCACCTCGAGGGCGCCGTCCGCGACGTCCCCGCCACCACACTGCCCGCCGCCATCGCCGCGCGGACCGCCCGCACGCCCGGCGCCACCGCCGTCGTGTACGGCGACACCACCCTCACGTACGCCGAACTCGACGCGCGCGCCGAAGCGCTGGCCGTGCGGCTGCGGGCCCGCGGCGCGGGACCCGGGCGCTTCGTCGCCGTCGCCGTCCCGCGCTCGGCGGAGCTGATGGTCGCGCTGCTCGGTGTCCTCAAGTCCGGCGCGGCCTACCTGCCCGTCGACCTGGACTACCCGGCGGAACGCGTCGCCTACATGCTCGCCGACTCCGGCGCGACGACCGTCGTCACCACGGCGGCCGACGCGCCGCGGCTGCCCGAGGTGGCGGGTCTGACGCCGCTGCTGATCGACGCCGTCGAGGAGGCCGCGGAGCCCGTCGCGGCCGAGCAGGCCCGGCCCGACGACCCGGCGTACCTGATCTACACCTCCGGCTCCACCGGCCGCCCCAAGGGCGTCGTCGTCACCCACCGCGCCGTCGTCAACCGCCTCGCCTGGACGCAGGGGGAGTACGGCCTGACGGCCGGCGACCGCGTGCTGCAGAAGACCCCGTCCAGCTTCGACGTCAGCGTGTGGGAGTTCTTCTGGCCGCTGTGCGAGGGCGCCGCCGTCGTCCTCGCCCGCCCCGACGGGCACCACGACCCGGCCTACCTCGCCGGGCTCGTCCGCGAACAGCGCGTCACCACCATGCACTTCGTGCCCTCCATGCTGGAGGCGTTCCTCAGCACCCCGGAGGTGACCGCCGACGCGTCGTGGGCGGCGAGCCTGCGCCGCGTCCTCAGCAGCGGCGAGGCCCTGCCGGGCACCGCCGCCGCGCGCTGGCAGGCGCTCACCGGAGTGCCGCTGCACAACCTCTACGGGCCCACCGAGGCCGCCGTCGACGTCACCCACCACCCCTTCGACGGCGCCCCCGGCACCACCGTGCCCATCGGCCGCCCCGTGTGGAACACGGGCCTGCGGGTCCTGGACGCCTGCCTGCACCCGGTGCCGGACGGCGTGCCCGGCGAGCTCTACCTGACCGGTGTGCAGCTCGCCCGCGGCTACCACGGGCGTTCCGCGCTCTCCGCGGAGCGCTTCGTCGCCGACCCGTTCGGCGCGCCCGGAACCCGCATGTACCGCACCGGCGACCTGGTCCGCCGGCGTGCCGACGGGGTCGTGGAGTACCTGGGCCGCACCGACCGCCAGGTCAAGCTGCGCGGCAACCGCATCGAGCCCGGCGAGACCGAGGCCGCGCTCGTCCGCCTCCCGGACGTCGCCCAGGCCGCGGTGACGGTGCGCGAGCAGCGCCTCGTCGCGTACGTCGTGCCGGCGCGCGGCGCCCGCCCCGACACCGGCGCCCTGCGTGCCGCCGTGGCCGAGGTGCTGCCCGCGCCGCTCGTGCCGGACGCCCTCGTCGTGCTCGACGCGCTGCCGCTGACCCCCAGCGGCAAGCTCGACCGTTCGGCGCTGCCCGCGCCCGAGGCGGAGCGGGCCCCCGCCCGCGCCCCGCGCACCGACCGCGAGCGGACGCTGACGGAGGTGTTCGCGGCCGTCCTGGGCCTGCCCGACGCCGGTCCCGACGACGACTTCTTCCTCCTCGGCGGCGACAGCATCAGCTCCATCGGCGTGGCCAGCCGCGCCCGCGCCGCCGGACTCGAACTGACCCCGCGCGACGTCTTCGAGCACCGCACCCCCGCCGCCCTCGCCCTGGCCGCCCGCACCGGCGCCGCGACCACGGAGCGCACCGGCCCCGTCCGCCCCGAGCTGACCCCCGAGGAGACCGGGCGCGTCCAGCGGACCGCCGGGGGAGCGGTCGCCGAGATCTGGCCCCTCGCGCCGCTCCAGGAAGGCCTGTTCTTCCACTCGGCCTACGACGACGGCGCCCTCGACGTCTACACCGTCCACGAGACCTTCGACTTCGACCAGCGCCTGGACGAGGACCGGCTGCGGGCCGCCGCCCGCACCCTGCTCGCCCGCAACCCCGGACTGCGCGCCGGGTTCACCAGCGAAGGACTGCGCCAGCCCGTGCAGTTCATCGTCGACGAGCCCGAGGTGCCGCTGGAGACGGTGGACCTGTCGGCGCTCCCCGCCGACGAGCAGGAGGCGCGGCTGCGCGCCCTGATGGACGCCGAGCGCACCCGCCGCTTCGACCTGTCCGCGCCGCCCCTGTTCCGCATGCTGCTCGTGCGCCGCGGCGCCGAGCGCGGCGACCGCCTCGTCATCGGCCGCCACCTGATCCTGTGGGACGGCTGGTCCGCCTGGCTCTTCCTCGACCAGCTCTTCGCCCTCTACGCGACCGGCGGCGAGGACACCGGCCTGCCGCGCCCCGGCAGTTACGGGGACTACCTGGCCTGGCTGGGCACCCAGGACGACGCCGCGGCGACCGCCGCATGGCGTGCCGCCCTGGACGGCCTGGAGGAGCCCACCCTGCTCGTCCCGGCCGTCGCCGACGCGGGCCTGGAACCCGTCATCCCCGAGCAGCTGGACGCGCTGCTCCCGGCGGAGCTCGGCGACTCGCTGCGTGAGCGGGCACGGGCCCACGGCCTCACCCTCAACACGGTGCTCAACGCCGCCTGGGGCCTGACGCTGGCCTCCGCGACCGGCCGCACCGACGTCGTCTTCGGCACCACCGTCGCGGGCCGGCCCACCGAAGTCCCGGACGTCGAGAACGTCATCGGCATGTTCCTCAACACCGTCCCCGCCCGCGTCGCCCTCGACCCGGCGGAGACCGTCCTCGACCTGCTGCGGCGCATCCAGGGCGAACGGCTGGAACTCATGCCGTACGAGTACCTGGGCCTCGGCGTGCTGCAGGCCGAGACCGGCCACCGGCGGCTGTTCGACACCCTCTTCGTGCTGCGCAACAACGACACCGAGGACCGGCTGGAGCGGCTGCGCACCGAGCACGGCGCCACCGCCGTCGCCAACGTCGACGCCACGCACTACCCCGTCAACCTGATCGTGACGCCGGGACAGCGTGTCCTCGTCACCCTCGCGCACCGGCCCGACGTCGTCCCGCACGCCGTCGCACGCGCGCTGCTGGACCGCTTCACCCTGCTGCTGGAGCGCATGGCCGAGGACCTGACGGCCCCCGTCGGCCGCCTCGACCCGCTGCTGCCCGCCGAACACGCCGCGCTGGAGCGGGAGTGGGCCGGCAGCAGGGTGCCGGAGCCCACCGAGACCATCGCCGACCTGCTCGCCGCGCAGGCCACCCGCACCCCGGACGCCACCGCCCTGGTCTTCGGCGACCGCACCCTGGACTACGCGGAGCTGGACGCCGCCGTGAACCGCACCGCCCGGCTGCTGCTCGCCCACGGCGCGGGACCGGAGAAGGTCGTCGCGCTGGGACTGCCGCGCTCCGCGGAGATGGTCGTGGCCCTGTTCGCGGTGCTGCGCACCGGCGCCGCCTACCTGCCGCTGGAGCTCGACCACCCGGCCGACCGGCTCTCCCTGATGCTGGAGGACGCCCGGCCGCTGCTGCTCCTCACGAACGCCGCCGTCTCCGCGACCATCGACGCGGACACCCCGCGCGTGCTCCTCGACGACCCCGCCGTCGCCGCCGCGCTGGCGGAGCTGTCCGACGCCCCGGTCGTCGCGGACTTCAGCCTGGAGCACCCCGCGTACGTCATCTACACCTCCGGCTCCACCGGCCGCCCCAAGGGCGTCGTCACCCCCTACCGGGGCCTGACGAACATGCAGCTCAACCACCAGAAGGAGATCTTCGCCCCGGCCATCGCGTCGGCGGGCGGACGGCGGCTGCGCGTGGCGCACACCGTCTCCTTCGCCTTCGACATGTCGTGGGAGGAACTGCTCTGGCTGGTCGAGGGCCACGAGGTCCACGTCTGCGACGAGGAACTGCGCCGTGACGCCCACGCCCTGACCGCCTACTGCGAGCGGCACCGCATCGACGTCGTCAACGTCACCCCGACCTACGCCCGCCTGCTCATCGAGGAGGGGCTGCTCGAAGGGCACGTCCCGCCGCTGGTGCTGCTCGGCGGCGAGGCCGTCCCCGAGACGGTCTGGACGCGGCTGCGCGACACCGAGGGCAGTTACGGCTACAACCTGTACGGCCCGACCGAGTACACCATCAACACCCTCGGCGGCGGCACCCACGACAGCGCCACGCCCACCGTCGGCCGCCCCATCCGCGGCACCCGCGCGCACATCCTCGACGCCTGGCTGCGGTCGGTGCCGGACGGCGTGCCCGGCGAGCTGTACATCGCGGGCGTCGGGCTGGCCCGGGGCTACCTGGACCGGCCGGCGCTGACCTCCGAGCGGTTCGTCGCCGACCCCTTCGGCGAGCCCGGCGAGCGGATGTACCGCACCGGCGACCTGGTGCGGCGCGACCCGGAAGGGAACCTGGACTTCCTCGGCCGCACCGACGACCAGGTCAAGATCCGCGGCTACCGCGTCGAGCCCGGCGAGATCGAGACCGCCCTCAGCCGGCACCCGCGCGTCTCCCAGGCCGCCGTCGTCGTCCGCGACGACCGGCTGGTCGGCTACGTCGTCCCGGCCCCCGCCGACGCCGCCGAACGCGCGTCCACCGAGCGCGCCCAGGTGGGCGAGTGGCAGGAGATCTACTCCGACGAGTACGAGGAGATCTCCACCGCCGTCTTCACCGAGGAGTACGCGGGCTGGGACAGCTCCTACGACGGGCAGCCCATCCCCTTCGACGACATGCACGAGTGGCGGGAGGCCACCCTCGCCCGCATCCGCGAACTGCGCCCGCGCCGCGTCCTGGAGATCGGTGTCGGCTCCGGCCTGCTGCTGTCCCGGCTGGCCCCGGACGCCGAGTCCTACTGGGCCACCGACTTCGCCGCCCCCGTCATCCGCAAGATCGGCGAGGAGCTGCGGCGCGACCCCGCCCTCGCCGCCAAGGTGGAGCTGCGCTGCCGTCCCGCGGACGACCTGGAGGGGCTGCCCAGCGGGTACTTCGACACGGTCGTCATCAACTCCGTGATCCAGTACTTCCCGAGCGCGGCCTACCTGGAGTCGGTCGTGCGCGGCGCCATGGAACTGCTCGCCCCCGGCGGCGCGCTGTTCGTCGGCGACGTCCGCAACCTGCGGCTCGCCCGCACCTTCCACACCGAGATCCAGCACGCCCGCGGCACGGCCGGGGCCGGGTTCGAGCGGGCCGTGGAACGCGGCTTGCGCCTGGAGAAGGAACTCCTGGTCGACCCCGACTTCTTCGCACGGCTCGGCTACGGGCTCGACCTGCGCACCAAGCGCGGACGCCGCCACAACGAGCTGACCCGGCACCGCTACGACGCCGTGCTCTACCACGGCGAGCCCGCCGTGCGGCTGGGCGACGAGCCCCGTGCCGCGTGGTCGCCGGACCTCGCCGCGCACCTGAGCGAGCAGCGGCCGGAGCGGCTGCGCGTCACGGGCGTGCCGGACGGCCGGGTGCGGCCGGACGGCGTCGACCCGGAGACCCTGCACGACCTGGCCGCCGGTCTCGGCTACCGCGTGCTCACCACCTGGGGCGCCGAGACGGGCACCTACGAGGCCGTGTTCGTCCCCGCCGGCACGGCAGGCACGACCGCCGGGCTCTACCGGCCCGGGGGCGGCACCGCCCCGTACGCCAACGACCCAGGCGCGGGCCGCGACGCGAGCGCCCTGGTCCGCGTGCTGCGCGAGGACCTCAAGCGCGAGCTGCCCGAGTACATGGTCCCGGCGGCCTTCGTCACCCTCGACCGGCTGCCGATGAACGCCAACGGCAAGCTCGACGTCAGGGCGCTGCCCGACGCCGAGCCCGCCGTGGCCCTCGGCGGCGGACGCGGACCGCGCACCCCCCAGGAAGAGGTGCTGTGCCGCCTCTTCGCGGAGGTCCTGGCCCTGCCGTCGGTCGGCGCCGAGGACGACTTCTTCGACCTGGGCGGCCACTCCCTGCTCGCCACCCGCCTGGTCAGCCGGGCCCGCACCGAGCTCGGCGCCGAACTCGCCATCCGCGACCTCTTCGAGGCCCCGACGCCCGCGCTGCTCGCGGGCCGCGCGGCCGCCGGACGGCCCGTCCGCCCCGCGCTCACCGCGGCGGCGGAACGCCCCGGCCGCGTCCCGCTCTCCGCCGCGCAGCGCCGCCTGTGGCTGGTGGAACGGCTCACCGGCGGCGGAGCCGCCTACAACTTCCCGCTCGTCTTCCGGCTGCGCGGCGCCCTCGACACCGACGCGCTGCGGCAGGCCCTGGCCGACGTCGCGGGCCGCCACGAGGCGCTGCGCACCCTCGTCGGCGAACAGGACGGCGAGCCCCACCAGCGCATCGTCCCCGCGGACGACGCCCGGCCCGGGGTCACGGTGGCCGACGCCGCCGAGTCCGACCTCCCCGGGCTCATCGAGGCGGCCCAGCGCCGCCCCTTCGACCTGACGGAGCAACTGCCCCTGCGCTGCGAAGTGTTCCGGGTCGGCGGCGACGACCACGTGGTGGCCGTCGTAATGCACCACATCACCACCGACGAATGGTCCGACCGCCCCTTCATGGCGGATCTGACGGCCGCCTACACCGCCCGCGCCGCGGGCTCCGCCCCGGCGTGGCGGCCGCTGCCCGTCCAGTACGCCGACTACACCCTCTGGCAGGAACGCCTACTCGGCACCGTCGGCGACACCCAACTCGCCTACTGGACAGAGCGGTTGCGCGACCTCCCCGAGGAGCTGCCGCTGCCCCTGGACCGGCCGCGTCCCGCCGCGCCCACCGGCGCCGGCGCGATCGTGCGCGGCGAGGTCCCGGCCGTCCTCGGGCGGGAGCTGCGGGAGCTGTCCACGGCGACCGGCACCAGCATGTTCATGCTGTTCCAGGCCGCCACCGCCGCGCTGCTGCACCGCCTCGGCGCGGGCGAGGACGTGCCGCTGGGCGCGCCCATCGCCGGCCGCACCGACAGCGGCCTGGACGACCTCGTGGGCTTCTTCGTCAACACCCTCGTACTGCGCACCGACCTGTCCGGCGATTCCCTGACGTTCCGTCAGTTGCTGCTCCGGGTCCGTGAGTCCGCCCTGGCGGCCTTCGAGCACCAGGACCTGCCCTTCGACCGGGTCGTGGAGGCGGTGAACCCGCCGCGCGCGGCGGGCCGCAACCCGCTCTTCCAGGTCATGCTCGGCTACCACCACCGCCCGGACGGCGACCCCGACGTCTTCGGACTGCCCACCGAGTGGTTCGACATGGACACCGGCACGGCCAAGTTCGACCTCGACTTCACCTTCGTCGACCACGGCGAGGCACGCCCCCTGGCGCTGCTGCTGGAGTACGCCACCGACCTGGCCGACGAGGCCACGGCCGCGCTGCTCGTCGCCCGGCTGGTCCTGCTGCTGCGGCAGGCCGCGGCCCACCCGGACCTCCCGCTGGCCGAGTTCGACCTGCTCACGCCCGCCGAGCACGAGGCCGCGGCCGTCGCCTGGAACGACACCGCGCGGTACGGCGCCGAGACCCGTGCCGTACCGGAGATCCTCGCCGACACCGTCCGGGCCCACCCGGAGCGGACGGCGCTGGTGACCGCCGAGGGCGCGCTGACCTTCGCCGGGCTGGGCGAGCGGGTCGACGCCCTCGCCGCCCTGCTGCGCCGGCACGGCGCGGCCGAGGGCACCGTGGTCGGCCTCGCACTTCCGCGGCACGCCATGGTCCCGGCGATCCTCGGCGTCCTCGCCTCCGGCGCCGCCTACCTGCCGCTCGACCCCGCACTGCCCGCCGAACGCCTGGAGTTCATGCTCCGCGACGCAGGCCCGGTCTGCCTGCTGACCACCGCCGACCTCGCCGAACGCCTCCCGGCCGTGCCGGGCGCCGCGCGACTGCTGTACGACGCCCCGCTGCCCGCGGCCGAGCCCGCCGGCCCGGTCGTCCACCGGGCGGCGAGCGCCGCGTACACGATCTACACCTCGGGCTCCACTGGCACCCCCAAGGGCGTCGTCGGCACCCACCAGGGCCTGTCCAACCTCTTCGGCGCGCACCTGCGCGACATGATCGAACCCGCCGTCCGCGCCACGGGCCGTGCGGTCCTGAAGGCCGCGCACACCGCCTCGTTCAGCTTCGACGCCTCCTGGGACCCGCTGCTGTGGCTGCTGGCGGGCCACGAACTGCACGTCGTCGACGAGACGACGATGACCGACCCGGCCGCCCTCCTGGCACACCTGGAGGCCCGCGCTGCCGACTACGTCGATCTCACCCCCACCTTCCTGGCCGAGCTCACGCACCACGGCTTCCTCGCCCCGGGCGGATACGCGCCCGCCGTCCTCACCGTCGGCGGCGAGGCCATCCCGCCCGCCCTGTGGCAGCGGCTGACCGCGCTCCCCGCCACGCGGGTCCACGACCTGTACGGGCCCACCGAGTGCTCCGTCGACGCCTACGGTCGCCACAGCGGCGCCCCCGAGTGGGCGGCGCCGCTGGACAACCTGCGCGTGTACGTCCTCGACGAGCGGCTGCGCCCGGCACCTCTCGGCGTGCCCGGCGAACTCCACCTCGCGGGCGTCGGCCTGGCCCGCGGCTACCTGGGCCGGCCCGGCCTGACGGCCGAGCGCTTCGTCGCCGACCCCTTCGGCGAGCCCGGGAGCCGCATGTACCGCACCGGCGACCTGGCACGCCGCAGGGCCGATTCCTCGCTGGAGTACCTGGGCCGCACCGACGACCAGGTCAAGATCCGCGGCTTCCGCGTGGAGCCGGGCGAGATCGAGTCCGTCCTCACCGCCGGCCCCGGTGTGTCGGCCGCCGCCGTCCTCGTCCGCGAGGACACCCCGGGCATGCCGCGCCTCGTCGCGTACGTCGTCCCCGCCGCCGGCCACGAGCCCGACCCGGCCGCGCTGCGCGCCCACGCCGCCGCCGCGCTGCCCGAGCACATGGTCCCCGCGGCGTTCGTCGCCCTGGCCGCCCTGCCGCGCACCGTCAACGGCAAGCTCGACCGGGCCGCGCTGCCCGCGCCCGACCTGTCGGCGGCCGTCGGCGGACGGCTGCCCCGCACCCCGCGCGAGGAACTGCTCGCCGGGCAGTTCGCCGCCGTGCTGGGCCTGGAACGGGTCGGCATCGACGACGACTTCTTCGCGCTCGGCGGCCACTCGCTGCTCGCGATGCGCCTGATCAGCCGTGTCCGCACCGCGCTCGGTGCCGAGGTCACGCTGCGGGCCGTCTTCGACACGCCCACCGTCGCCCGGCTCGCCGCCCTGCTGGAAGGGGAGGGGGCCGCCGCACGCCCCGCCCTGACCGCTGGGAACGTCCTGCCCGAGCGGCTGCCGCTCTCCTCCGCCCAGCACCGGCTGTGGCTGCTGCACCAGGTCGACGCCGACGACCCCACCTACAACCTCCCGGCCGCCTGGCGCCTGACCGGCGCCCTCGACCGTGCCGCTCTGGAGGCGGCGCTGAACGACCTCGTCGCCCGCCACTCCACCCTGCGCACGGTCTTCCCCGTCGTGGACGGAGCGCCCCACCAGCACGTACTGGCCCCGGAGCAGGCGCGCGTGACGCTCGACGCCGCCACCTCGGAGGAACAGCCCCGGATCGCGGCGCGCCCCTTCGACCTGGAGCGCGAACTGCCGCTGCGCGCCGCCCTGTCCGCGACCGGGCCGGACGAGCACGTGCTGCAGCTGGTGCTGCACCACATCGCCACCGACGAATGGTCGGACCGGGCCCTGCTCGCCGACCTCGGCGCCGCCTACGCCGCCCGCACCGCCGGCCGCGCCCCCGACCGGGACCCGCTGCCGGTGAGCTACGCCGACTACACCCTCTGGCAGCGCGAACTGCTGGAGCACTCCGGCGACGACCTGCTCGCGTACTGGACCGCCACCCTGCGGGGCCTGCCCGAGGAACTGACGCTGCCCACCGATCGGCCGCGCCCCCAGGAGTCCTCGCACACCGGCGGCACCGTCGGCTTCACGGTCCCGCCCGAGCTGGAACGCGCCCTGCGCGCGCTCGCCCGCCGCGAGGGCGCCAGCATGTTCATGGTCTCCCAGGCCGCCGTCGCCACCCTGCTGCACCGGCTCGGCGCCGGCGACGACATCCCGCTCGGCGCCCCCGTGTCCGGACGCGCGGACGAACGCCTGGAGGACCTGGTCGGCTTCTTCGTCAACTCCCTCGTGCTGCGCACCGACCTGTCCGGCGACCCTGGCTTCGCGGAGCTGCTGCGCCGCGTACGGGCGGCCGACCTCGCCGCGTACGAGCACCAGGACCTGCCCTTCGAGCGGCTCGTCGAAGCCCTCAACCCGGGCCGCTCGCTCTCCCGTCACCCGCTGTTCCAGGTGATGGTCGTCCACCTCGCCGAGCGCGCCGGCACGCCCGCGCTGCCGGGCCTGACGGTGCGGCCGGAGCCGGTCGCCCAGGACACCGCCAAGTTCGACCTCAGCTTCGACTTCGTCGAGCAGGGCGAGGGCAACGGCATCCAGGGCTGGATCGAGTACAGCGCCGACCTCTTCGACCGGCCGACCGCCGAACTCCTCGCCCGCCGCATGGAACGGCTGCTGGAGCAGGTGGCCGCCGAACCCGGGCGGCCGGTCGGGCACCTGGACGTCCTCGGCGACGCCGAACGCGCCCGTGTCCTGACGGAGTGGAACGCCACCGGCCGCGCCGTGCCCGGCCTCACCCTCCCCGAACTGTTCCGCGCCCAGGCCGCGGCCACCCCGTCCGCGGACGCCCTCGTGGTCGAGGACGCCGTCGTCACCTACGCGGAGCTCGACGCCCGCGTCGAACGCCTGGCCCACGTCCTCGCGGGCGCCGGCGTCGGCCCGGAGTCCACGGTGGCGGTCGCGCTGCCCCGTTCGGCCGCCCTGGTCGTCACCCTGCTCGCCGTCCACCGCGCGGGCGGCGCCTACCTGCCGCTGGACACCGGCTACCCGGCGGAGCGGCTGGCGTTCATCCTCGGCGACGCCCGCCCGGCGTGCGTCGTCACCACCGACGGTGTGGTCCTGCCCGGCACCGGCGTCCCGCGCCTGACCGTCGACGCCGACGGCGCCCCCGCGGCGGACGCCCCCACCGGACCGCTCCCGCAGGCCCACGACCCGCGCCACCCGGCGTACGTCATCTACACCTCCGGCTCGACCGGCCGCCCCAAGGGCGTCGTCGTACCGCAGGAAGGCATCGTCAACCGCCTGCTGTGGATGCAGGACGCCTACGGCCTCACCCCCGGCGACCGCGTGCTGCAGAAGACGCCGGCCGGCTTCGACGTGTCGGTGTGGGAGTTCTTCTGGCCGCTGGTCACCGGCGCCGCGCTGGTCGTGGCCCGACCCGAGGGCCACAAGGACCCGGCGTACCTGGCCGGGTTGATCCAGCGGGCCGGCGTCACCACGGCGCACTTCGTGCCGTCGATGCTCCGCGCCTTCCTCGACGAGCCGGCCACCGCGGGCTGCACCGGCCTGCGCCGCGTGATCTGCAGCGGCGAGGCGCTGCCCGCCCCGCTCGCCGCCCGCTTCCACGAGGTGCTGGGCACGGCCGGGCTGCACAACCTGTACGGCCCGACGGAGGCGTCGGTCGACGTCACCGCCCACCAGGTCGTGCCGGGAGCCGGCAGCGTCCCGATCGGCCGCCCCGTGTGGAACACCCGCACCCTCGTGCTGGACGCCTCGCTGCGCCCGGTCGCCCCGGGCGTGCCGGGTGAGCTGTACCTCGCCGGCGTCCAGCTGGCGCGCGGCTACCTCGGCCGCTCCGCACTGACCTCCGAGCGCTTCGTGGCCGACCCGTACGGGGAGCCCGGGAGCCGCATGTACCGCACCGGCGACCTGGCCCGCTGGACCCGCGACGGGGAGCTGGAGTACCTCGGCCGCGTCGACGACCAGGTCAAGCTGCGCGGCTTCCGCGTGGAACCGGGCGAGATCGAGGCCGTGCTGACCCGGCACCCCGCGGTCGCCTCGGCCACCGTCGTGCCGCGTGACGAGCGCCTGGTGGCCTACGTCGTCCCCGCCCCGGGGCAGGAGCCCGGCGCCGCGGCCCTGCGCGCCGCAGCGGCGGCCGCGCTCCCCGAGCACATGGTGCCCGCCGCCTTCGTGGTCCTGGACGCGCTGCCGCTCACGCCGAACGGCAAGCTCGACCGCGCGGCCCTGCCCGCACCGGACTTCGCCGCCCACGTCACCGCGACGGCGCCGCGCACCCCGCGCGAGGAGCGCATGTGCGAACTGGTCGCCGCCGTCCTCGGCCTCGAACGCGTCGGCGCGGACGACGACTTCTTCACCCTGGGCGGCGACAGCATCGTCGCCATGCAGCTCGTCGTCAGGGCGCGTGCCGCCGGGCTGACGATCACCCCGCGCGACGTCTTCCGCCACAAGACCCCCGCGGGTCTGGCGGCGGTCGCCACCGACACCGTCCACCAGGGCGGGGACACGGACACCGGCGCCGAGCTGCTGCCCGGCCTCACCGACGCCGAACGCGCCGAACTCCCCGGCGCCGGAACGGCCGAGCCGCTGCCGCTCTCGCCGCTCCAGGCGGGCCTGCTCTTCCACGCCTCCTTCGACTCCGGCGACCAGGGCCCCGACGTCTACACCGTCCAGGTGTCGTACGACATCGACGGGGACCTCGACCCCGAGCGGCTGCGCGCCGCCGGGCAGGCCCTGCTCGACCGGCACGAGAGCCTGCGCGCGGGCTTCCGCTACCTCTCCTCCGGCCGTCCGGTGGCCGTGGTGCCGCGCTCGGTGCCGCTGCCCTGGCGCCACGTCGACCTCACGGCCGCCCCGGACGCCGAGGCGGAGTGGGAGCGCCTACTGCTGCAGGAACGCCGCCGCTTCGACCCCGCCGAACCCCCGCTGCTGCGCCTGCTGCTGGCCAGGACGGGCGACGGCGGCCACCGCCTCGTCCTGTCCCACCAGCACCTGCTGCTGGACGGCTGGTCGGTGCCCCGGCTGATGACGGAGCTCACCGCCCTCCACGACGGGACCACCCCGCCCGCCACCGCCCCCTACCACGACTACCTGCGCTGGCTCGCCGCGCAGGACCAGCCGGCCTCGGCGGCCGCCTGGGCCGCGGCCCTGGACGGCCTGGAGGAGCCCACCCACCTCGTGCCCGCCGACGCCAACCGGGCGCCGGCCGTGCCGCGCACCCGCACCGTCGAGGCCGGCGAGGAGCTGACGCGCGAGCTCGGCGCGCTCGCCCGGCACCGCGGGCTCACCGTCAACACGCTGGTGCAGGCGGCCTGGGGAGTCGTGCTGTCCCGGCTGACCGGCCGCGACGACGTGGTGTTCGGCGCCACCGTGGCCGGACGCCCGCCGGAGCTGGACGGCGTCGAGTCCATGATCGGCCTGTTCATCAACACCGTGCCCGTGCGCGTCCGGCTGCGGCCGCAGGAGCCGGTCGGCGCCCTGCTGGACCGCCTCCAGGACGAGCAGTCGCGCCTGCTCCCGCACCAGCACCTGGGCCTGGCCGACATCCAGCGCGGCGCCGGGCTCGGCGACCTCTTCGACACGCTGGTGGTCTTCGAGTCCTACCCGGTCGCCGAGGAGCCGGACGCGGGCCTGCGCCTGTCCGTCCGCGAGCACGAGGACTCCACCCACTACCCCTTCGCCTGGGCCGTCGAGCCCGGCGAACGCCTCCGCCTCACGGCGGAGTTCCGCCCCGACCTGTTCACCGCGGCCGCCGCCGGGCGGATCGCCTCGGCCCTGCTCTCCGTGCTGGCGGCGATGGCCGCCGACCCGGACGCCGCGGTCGGACGGCTCGGCATCCTCACCGACGCCGACCGCCGGCTGCTGCTGGAGACCTGGAACGACACGGCCCTGCTCCCGCGGACCGGCGACGCCACCGTCCCCGCCCTGTTCGCCGCGCAGGCCGCCGCGTCACCGGACGCCGTGGCCGTCACCGACGGCTCCGTGACGTGGACGTTCGCCGAACTGGCCGCACGCACCGGCCGGCTGGCCCGCGTGCTGGCCGGCGCCGGTGCGGGCCCCGAGGGCATCGTGGCGCTGGCGCTGCCGCGCACCGCCGACCACATCACGGCGATCCTGGCCGTCATGACGGCGGGCGCCGCCTATCTGCCGCTCGACCCCGACCTGCCCGCCGACCGGGTGCTCGGCATGCTCGCCGACGCCCGCCCGCGGCTGATCCTCACCACGGACGCCCTCGCCGCGTCCCTCCCCGGCACCGACGTCCCGGTGCTCAGCCTGGACGCCCTCGACGGGCTGCCGGAGGCCGCGCCGCAGGCGCCGGCCGCCGACCACCCGGCGTACGTCATCTACACCTCGGGCTCGACGGGCCGCCCCAAGGGCGTCGTCGTCACCCAGCGCAGCCTCGCCAACCTCTTCCACAGCCACCGGCACGACCTGCACGACCGCGCCAAGGAACTGACCGGCCGCCGCCACCTGAGGGTCGGCCACGCCTGGTCGTTCTCCTTCGACGCCTCGTGGCAGCCGCAGCTGTGGCTGCTGGACGGCCACGCGCTGCACATCGTGGACGACGAGACGCGCCGCGACGCGGAACTGCTCGCCGAGCGGATCCGCGCCGAGGGGCTGGACTTCATCGAGGTCACCCCGTCGCTGCTCACGCAGATGGCGGATGCCGGCCTGATCCAGGGCGGCCACTGCCCGCTGGCCGTGGTCGGCGTCGGCGGCGAGGCCGTGCCCGACGCCCTGTGGTCACGCCTGGCCGCGCTGGAGTCGACCGAGGCGTTCAACCTGTACGGGCCCACCGAGGCCACCGTCGACGCCCTCGTCGGCCGCGTCGCCGACAGCGACCGCCCCGTCGTCGGGCGCGCCGTGCACAACGCGCGCGCCTACGTCCTGGACGCCTCGCTGCGCCTGCTCCCGCCCGGCGTCACCGGCGAGCTGTACCTGTCCGGCGCCGGACTCGCCCGCGGCTACCTCGGGCGCCCCGACCTGACCGCGGAGCGCTTCGTCGCCGACCCGTACGGCCCGCCCGGCGCCCGCATGTACCGCACCGGCGACCTCGCCCGGTGGACCGAGGAGGGGCAGCTGGAGTACGCCGGACGCTCCGACGACCAGGTCAAGATCCGCGGCTACCGGGTCGAGCTCGCCGAGGTCGAGACCGCCCTCGCCGCGCACGAGACCGTGGCCCAGGTGGTCGTCACCGCCCGCGAGGACCGGCCCCGCGTCCGGCAGCTCGTCGGCTACGCCGTCCCCGCCGAGGGCCGCGACGCCGACCCGGCCGCCCTGCGGGCCCACGTCGCCGCGAGCCTGCCGGAGTACATGGTCCCCGCGGCCGTGGTCGTCCTGGAGCGGCTGCCCCTGCTGTCCAACGGCAAGCTGGACCGCAAGGCGCTGCCCGCCCCGGACTTCACCGCGGGCACCGGCGGCCGCAGGCCCGGCAACGCCACCGAACGCACCCTGTGCGGCATCGTCGCCGAGGTGCTGGGACTGCCCGCGGAGGCCGTCGGCACCGACGACGACTTCTTCGCCCTCGGCGGCGACAGCATCGTCGCGATGCAGTTCGTCAGCCGGGCCCGCGCCGCGGGACTGCGGATCACCCCGCGCCAGGTCTTCCAGCACCGCGACGTGGCCTCCCTCGCCGGGGCCGCCGTCCCGCTCGCCGGCGACGAGCTGGTGCGCACCCACGACGACGGCACCGGCCTCGTCCCGCTCACCCCGATCATGCACGCCCTGCGCGAGCGCGGCGGCCCGATCTGGGGCTACCACCAGGCCGCCCTCCTGCAGACCCCGGCGGCCATGGACGGGGACGGGCTGCTGGCGGTCCTGCGCGCCGTCGCCGGCCGGCACGACATGCTCCGCGCCCGGCTGGAACGCACCCGCACCCGGCCGTGCTCCGACGGCGAGCGCGGCGAGCAGTGGGCGCTGCGCGTGCCCGCCCCGGGCACCGTCGACGTGACGTCCTGGCTCACCCGGGCCGACGTCGCCGGCGCGGACGACACCGCGCTGCGGGAGGCGATCTCCGCCCACGCGGTCACCGCACGCGCCGGACTCGACCCGGACACCGGCGACATGGTGCGCGCCGTCTGGTTCGACGCCGGGCCCGGGAAGCCGGGGCGGCTGCTGCTGCTCCTGCACCACCTCGTCGTCGACGGCGTGACCTGGCGCATCCTCCTGCCCGACCTGGAGACCGCCTGGGCTGCCGTGGCGGCGGGACGCACGCCGGAACTGCCGCCCGTGGACGTCTCCTTCCGCCGCTGGTCCGAACTGCTCACCGCCCGGGCGCAGGACCCGTCCCGCGAGGACGAACTGCCCCGGTGGACCTCGGTCCTCGCGGACGGCGCCGGCCTGCCCCTGGCACGGCCGCTGGACACGGCACGCGACACCGTCGAGAGCACCCGCTACCTGTCGCTGACCCTGCCCGCCGAGGTCACCGGCCCCCTGCTCGGGCGGGTGCCCGCCGCGTACGGGGCGAGCGTCAACGACGTGCTGCTGACCGCGTTCGCGCGAGCCGTCGCCGACTGGCGGACCCGGGTGCTCGGCGCCGGGCCCGGCAGCGCCGTCCTCGTCGACCTGGAGGGGCACGGCCGCGAGGAGGAACTCGCCGGCAACGCCGACCTGTCCCGCACCGTCGGCTGGTTCACCAGCGTCGTCCCGGTCCGCCTCGACCCGGGCCCCGCGGGCCTGGACCCCGACGAGGCCGTCGCCCGCGTCCGCGAGCACCTGACCGCCCCGCCCACCGGCGGCGTCGGGCACGGCCTGCTGCGCCACCTCAACCCGGTCACCGGCGCCGAACTGGCCCGGCTCGCCGAACCGCAGATCGAGTTCAACTACATGGGCCGCTTCGACGTCCCCGAGGCCGCCGACTGGTCGTACGCGCCCGAGGGCGACGCCGCCGACCTCGACGCGGACCCCGGGATGCCCATGTCCCACGCCCTCACCCTCAACGCCCTCACCGAGGACCGCCCCGGCGGCCCCGAACTGAGCGCCCACTGGGCCTACGCCGGCGAACTCCTCACCGAGGAGGCCGTCCGGGATCTGGCGCAGACCTGGTTCCGGGCCCTTGCGGCCCTGGTCACACGGAAGGAAACCACCCGATGAGCAGCAACCCCTTCGAGAACCCCGACGGCGTCTACTCCGTCCTGGTCAACGCCGAGGGCCAGCACAGCCTGTGGCCCGACTTCGTCGACGTCCCGGCCGGCTGGACGGTCGCCCACGGCCCGGCGAGCCGCCAGGAGTGCCTGGAGTACGTGGAGACCCACTGGACGGACCTGCGCCCGAAGAGTCTCGTCGAGGGCCGCTGACCGCGACCGCCCACGCCACAGGGGCCGCCCCGCCACCCGCGGGCCGGCCCCTGCGGCGTCCTGCGGACGCGACCACGGGTGTGAGCCACCGGGCACGTCCTGCGTCAGTCCTTCCCGTGGATCTGGAGCTGACGGTCGGACAGCCGTCCGGACCTGCTCGCCGAACCCGCGTGGACCGAGAAGGCCGGATCGCGGATCCGACCGGCGAGGATCTGCAGGGATGCGGAGGACGGCGATCCGGGTTCGGGTGCGTTCACGGACAACCACTGGCCCGGGTCGCCGGGGAAGGTGAGGGTCTCGAAGGTCAATGTGATCTCACCGAGTAGGGGGTGCCGGTAGTGCCTGATGCCGTGGGAGAAACCTTCCACGTCATGCGAGGCCCACCATCCACGGAAGTCCTCGTTCCCGGCGGACAACTGATCGATCAGCTCGATCCGTTGTGGATCGTTCGGATGCCGGCCCGCATGCAGGTGCAAACCAGCGACGACCATCTGGGCCGCCTCGTCCCAGTCGGCGAACAATTCGCGCGCCGCAGGATCGAGGAACATGAATTGCGCGAAATTCCGCTCGCACGCCGGCATGGCCTCGAAATCAACGAATACCGCTCGGGCCATCGAATTAAGGGCAAGGACGTCCAGCCTTTCGTCGAAGATAATGGCGGGGACATCGCTGAGGAGCGTGAGCAAGGCGTGCGCGCCCGGACGTACTCGCCCCGGAACGGCGGGCCGACTCGTCCTGGCCACCGACCGCGGCCTGGCGAGGTTGAACAGGTGCGCTCGCTCGACGTCGTCCAAGCGCAGCGCCCGGCCCACCGCGTCGAGCACCGACTCCGAGGCGTTGGCCACCCGTCCGCGTTCCAGACGGATGTAGTAGTCCGCGCTCAATCCGGCCAGGAGCGCGACTTCCTCACGACGTAGTCCCGGAACCCGGCGACCGCCCCGCGGTGTGACTCCGGCCTGCTCGGGGGTCACCCGAGCGCGTCGCGAGCGCAGAAAATCGCTCAGCTCTTTGTTGTCGACTGAACCAGATGTCGTCACACCCATATGGCGAGGGTAGTCCTGGAGGTGCCGTCCCAGCAAGGCTCGTATAGGAATTACGTGACGGCTTTAGCGAATTCCGAAAGGTGACGGGCGGGCCGCCGAACGGAGCGCAAAGCAAGCGAAAATGGAGTCATTTCCTCATCGACGGACCGGCGGGCGGGGGTGGCTCACTACCCGATGGAATGTGCCCGCGGTGGCCAGGACCCCCGCAGGCCGGCCGGACGATGATCAGCCCCGGTAGGTTTCCAGGAGCCGCAGCCAGACCTCGCCGAGGGTGGGGAAAGCGGGCACCGCGTGCCAGAGCCGGTCGATCGGCACCTCGCCCGCGACGGCGATGGTGGCCGAGTGCACCAGCTCCCCGACGCCGGGCCCGGCGAAGGTGACGCCCACCACGGTCTGGCGGTCGGTGTCGATGAGCATGCGGGCCCGGCCCCGGTAGTCCTCGCCGTACTGGTGGGCGCCGGCGACGCGGGCGAGGTCGTAGTCGACGACCTCTGTGCGACGCCCGCTCTGTTCGGCCTCGCGGCTCGTCAGACCTACGGAGGCGATCTCGGGGGTGGTGAAGACGACTTGGGGAACGGCCGCGTGGTCGGCGGTGGCGACGTGCGCGCCCCAGGGGAGGTCGTCGACAGGCTCGCCCTTCGCACGGGCGCCGATGACGGTGCCCGCGATCCGGGCCTGGTACTTGCCCTGATGCGTCATCAGGGCGCGTCGGTTGACGTCGCCGACGGCATAAAGCCAGTCGCCCTCGACGCCGGTGACTCGGAAGGTGTCGTCGACGGTCAGCCAGTCGCCTGGTGTGAGACCGACGGTCTCCAGTCCGACATCGTGGGTCTGCGGGGCGCGGCCGGTCGCCAGCAGTATCTCGTCCGCGGTGAGTTGCCTGCCGTCGGACAGCGTGATCCGGACCTCGCCGTCCTTGCGTACGAGGGAGGTGACGGAGGTGTTGAAGCGGATGTCGACGCCGGCTTCGCGCAGTCCGTCGGTGACCAGTTCGCCGGCGAACGGTTCCATCCGCTCGAGGAGCCCGTCGTCGAGGACGAGCATGGTGACCTCTGAGCCGAGTGCCTGCCAGGCGGTGGCCATCTCGACGGCGACCACACCGCCGCCGACGACGACGAGGCGGCCGGGTACCTTGTCGGCGCTGGTGGCCTCACGACTGGTCCAGGGGCGGACGGCATCGAGTGCGGAGATCGGGGGAAGGGCGGCGCGGGTGCCGGTGGAGACGACGACGGCGTGCCGGGCGGTGAGGGCGACGGTG
Organism: Streptomyces sp. NPDC008238; assembly: GCF_042956445.1. Taxonomy (NCBI): domain Bacteria; kingdom Bacillati; phylum Actinomycetota; class Actinomycetes; order Kitasatosporales; family Streptomycetaceae; genus Streptomyces; species Streptomyces sp. NPDC008238. The sequence goes on from NZ_JBIBGK010000001.1 coordinate 937,240, forward strand.
TCGTGCGCAGGGGTCTGCACGGCCACCTGCTTGGGGCCGGTGAGGCGGCCGTGGCCGCGTACGAGGTCGACGGAGACGGAGTTCAGCCAGTCGACCTGGTCCTCGTCCTTCCAGTACGAGGACATCTTGTCGCGGTGTGCGAGGACGGCCGCGGCGTCAAGCGGGCCGGCCACCGCCGGGTTCAGTCCGGGTATGCGGCGAGCGTCGGCACGTGCCACCACCGGCCGCAGCAGCGCCTTGCTGGGGTCACAAGCCCAGAATGAGCACTCGCCGCCGAGGAGTTCGCGCTCGATGATCACGGTGCTGAGCCCTGCGGCGCGGGCGCGTTCGGCCACGTTCTCGCCGACCGGGCCCGCGCCGATGACGATCACGTCGTAGGTGCGGGTCGTCTCGTTCGTCACTGCTGTGTTCCTCACTGTTGTGTTCGGGGGCAAGGGGTGGGACGGCCCGGCGGTGCTGCCCTCCCGGTGCCTGTGCCGGCGTCGGCCAGGATCGGGAGAACTGCCGGACCGGCTGCCGAGCGGGCCGGCACGGCCCGTCGCAGCCCGGGACGTCGGTTCACGGGATCGTCAGCGGCCGGGCAGGCGCTGCGAGACCTCCTGGAGCACCCAGCCGTTGCCGTCCGGGTCGCCGAAGGTGGCGAAGGAGCCGTAAGAAGCGCGCTCGGGGTGCAGGCCGGCCAGCCGTTCCTGGCCGGGGCCGTGGTGGGTGACGTCCCCGCCCTCGTGGCCGTGGAAGAGGCCGCCCGCGTCGTGGAAGATTTCGCTGACCGCGATGCCTCGGCCGACGAGTTCCGCTCGGGCCTCCTCGATGTCAGAGACGGTGAGGTACAGGCCCTGGAACGAGCCGGACGCGATGGGTGTCATTCCCTCACCGAAGATGATCGAGCACTCGGAGCCGGGCGGCGTGAAGTGGACGACCCGGACGTCCTCGCCGGCCGCGTAGTCGACGTCCAGGCGGAATCCGGCCTTCTCGTAGAAGGCCTTGGCCCGATCCGTGTCGGAGACGGGCAGCACGATCACTTCGAGCTTCAGATGCATGGGGATGTCCTTGGTCCTTGACGGCGGCGTGCCATTCCAGAGAACCAGCCCACAAACCGTCCGGGAGCGGTCCAGCAGGCCTGCCTCGGCCGTGGCCCACTGATCCAGGTACTGGCAGGGCCCCCCAGCCTCATCACCGATCCGGGGGTGCCGACGTCGGGTGAACGCGGTCCGCGCGCGCCCGGCGCGGAACGGCGACGAGGCTGTCGACGCGGCCCCGGGACGGCTCCTTCCGAGGGGTGCTGCGGAGCGCGCTCCACGCAGCGATCAGGGGCGCGGGCACCCTGTGGTGTGGTCGAAGCGGAGCCGGGCGCCGCCCGGGTTGCCCACACGGAGATGACCGTGCGTGGTTCTGGCGCGCCCGCGCCGTGATTCGGCTCAGTGGAGCCGGGTGGTGACGGCGAAGCCGGCTCGGTCGAGCAGGTGACGTGAGGCAGGGCGGCAGCGGCACCGGTAGCGGCGCAGCGCCTCGCCGAGGCGGGCCTCAAAGACCTGCGGACATGTGTGGGGGCCACCCGCGACGTCCTCGGCGTCCTTCGGGGAAGGAAAAACCGCCGGGCGGTGTGTGCACGGGCACACACCGCCCGGCGGTGGGTTCACGGACCCGAGGTCCGGCGCGCGGGGCGCCGCGCCGGTGGTCACTCAGGACGCGGGCTGCTCCACCTTCGTGGCCGGGTCGCCGTCCACCGCGGCGGCCAGCTGCGGGACGAGGCGGTCCAGGACGTAGGGGATGCTGAGCACGGTCGACAGGGACACCGCGTTGCCGTAGTCGTCGGTCTCCTTGACGAAGACCTCGCGGCCCTCCTTCACGACCTTCAGGTCGGCGTACAGCTTGTCCTTGTGCAGCTTGGCGACGGCCGCCGTGGTGTCGGGCAGGATCCACACGGCGACACCCTGGTCGAGCAGGTCGGTGCGCTCCTTGCTGATGTTGGCGCCGAACTGGTCGCCGATCACCTTGTCCAGGTCGGCGGGGAGCTTCAGCCCGAGGTCGGCCAGCAGGCGCGAACGCGCGTCCTGGCTGCCGTAGACGAAGGTGCCCTCGTACGGGGTGGCCATCACCGCGGTGGAGCCGGCGAAGGCCGGGTTGGCCTTCTTGGCCTCGGCGAACTTCGCCTCGACGCCCTCGACCAGCTTGGTGGCCTCCTCGGGCTTGCCCAGCGCCTTGCCGATCGTCTCGGTCTGCTTCTGCCACGGGATGCCGTAGTCGCTGAACTCCTTGGGCTGGGCCACGACCGGCGCGAACTTCGACAGCGTGTCGTACTGCGCCTTGGTCAGGCCCGAGTACAGGGCGAGGATCAGATCGGGCTTGAGGGCGGCGATCTTCTCGACCTGCGGCCCGGTGCCGGTGTCCTTCAGGACGGTCGGGACCGCGGCGGAACCCAGCTTGTCCTGCGCCCAGGGGCCGACGGCGCCCTTGTAGCCGCCGATCCACTCGGTCGTGCCGACCGGGACGGTGCCGAGCGCGAGGACGGCGTCCTGGTCGGTGAGGCCAACGGTGACCACGCGCTTGGGCTCGGAGGTGACGGTCGTGCTGCCGTACTTGTGGGCGATCGTGACGGGGAAGGCGCTGCTCGCCGACGCCTTGGTGGAGCCGGCGCCCGGCTTCGACGCGTCGGAGGAGGAGTCGGAGGAGCCGCAGGCGGCTACCGCGCCGACGAGCACGAGTACGGAGGCGAGCAGTCCGGCGAACCGGGTGGCTCTGTTGGCGCGGGGCATCGGGTGTTCCTTCTGTTCGTTCCGGTTGTGGAAGGGGTTGGTCCGGACGGTGGCCGGGCTACGGCCGGGGGGTGCTGCGGTGCTCCGCCCACGCCCGCCACAGGGCGGCGTACGGCCCCCCTGCGGCGCGCAGTTCGTCATGGGTGCCGCTCTCGGCGACGCGGCCGTCCTCCATCACCACCACACGGTCGGCGGCGGCGGCCTGGCTGAGCCGGTGCGCGACGACCAGGGCCGTACGGCCCTCCAGCGCGCGCTCCGCGGCCTCCTCCAGCAGCCCGGCGCCGGAGCTGCCGGCCTCCGCCGTCGCCTCGTCGAGGACGGCGACCGGCGGGTCGGCCAGCACCAGCCGGGCGAGGGCGAGCTGCTGCGAGCGGTCCGGGGTCAGCCGGTGGCCGCCCTCGCCGACGACGGTGTCCAGGCCCTCGGGCAGTGCCTGCGCCCAGCCGAGCGCGCCGACCCGCTCCAGGGCCTCGTGCAGCTCCTCGTCGGTGGCGTCGGGACGGGCCAGCCGCAGGTCGTCCGCGAGCGGGCCGGAGAAGACGTGCACCTCCTGCGTGACCAGCGCGACCGTGCGGCCGGTCGCCGCGGGTCCTGCGCCGCCGACGTCGACCCGGCCCGAGGACGGCTGGTGGATCCCGACGACGATCTTGGCCAGCGTGGTCTTGCCGGCGCCGCTGGCACCGACGAGCGCGACCTTCTCCTTGGGCCGCAGCACCAGGTCCACGTCGCTGAGCACCGGCCGCCCCGGCACGTAGGCGTGGCCCACGCCCTCCACGGTCACGGCCGGGCCACCGGGGACGTCCCGCGGTAGCGCCTCCTCCGGAGCGGCGGGCGCCGGCTCGTCGACGACGCCGACCAGCCGGGCCAGGGCGGCGGTGGCGGACTGGGCGTCGTCCAGCAGCACCAGCGCGGTGTTCACCGGGCCGAACAGGCTGTGGAAGTACAGGGCCGCCGCCGTCGCCGTGCCGATCGACGCGGATCCGCCGCGCACCAGCAGGAACCCGGTGACCAGCACGGCCGCCAGCCCGGTGTACTCGGCCACGTGCAGCCGGCTGTAGAAGCGCAGCACCAGCTGCACCCCGCGCAGCGTCAGGTCCACGGCGGCGCGGGAGCGTTCGGTGACCCACCCGGTGTGCGCGTCCTCGGCCCGGTAGGCCCGTACGGTCGCCGCGCCGCCGATCGTGTCGAGCAGCTGCTGCTGCTGGGCGCCGGTGGCGATGCGCTCCTTCGCGTACAGCGGGGTGGCGTTGCGGACGTACCAGCGGGCGGTGTGCGCCTGCACCGGCACCGCGAGCAGCGCCGCCAGCAGGAACCGCCAGTCCAGCACCGCGAGGGCGGCCAGCGTCAGGACGATGGACAGCGCCGACCGCACCAGCTCCGGCAGCGCGGTCCGCACGGCCTCGGCCACGCGGGACACGTCGCGCGTCACCCGGGAGTTGAGGTCCCCGGAGCCGGCCCGCTCCAGCCGCTCCAGCGGCAGCGACAGCGCCCGTTCGACGAAGCGCTCGCGCAGCCCGGCCAGCACGGTCTCACCCAGCCGTGACACCAGCGACATGCCGAAGGCGGTGGTCACGCCCTGCGCCACGGCGACCAGCACCAGCAGCACCACGGGCAGCGTGAGGGCACCGGCCGGCCGCCGGTCGGTCACCAGGTCGACGACGTACCCCAGCAGCGGCTGCGTCAGCAGCCCGACCGTGGTCGCCGCGACCATCACCACGGCTCCGCCCACGGCCAGGGCCCGGTGCGGTCGCAGCAGTTCGCGTACCGCGGCCCGGGTCCGGGTGGGCGTCGCGGTGGGCAGCAGCTCGCGTGCCGCGGGTGCCGTCGCCGTCGCCGTCGTCATGCAAGTACCGCCGTCCGGTAGGTCGGGTCGCCGTGCACGAGGTCGCCGTGCAGGCCGTCGGCGGCCACCCGGCCGCCGTCGAGGAGGACGACGCGGTCGGCCACGGACAGCAGCGCCGGGCTGTTGGTGACCAGGAGCGTGGTGCGGCCGCGGCGGTGCTCGCGCAGTCCGCCGGCGATGCGGGCCTCGGTGACCGCGTCGACCGCCGTGGTGGGGTCGTGGACGACGAGGACGGAGCGGTCGGCGACCAGGGCGCGGGCGAGCGCGACGCGCTGGCGCTGGCCGCCGGAGAGCGAGCGGCCGCCCTCGGTGACCTCGGTCGCGGTGCCCTGCGGCAGGGCCCGGGCCACCTCGTCGGCGCCGGCGGCGGCCAGCGCCGGGCCGGTGTCCCCGGTGCCGCCCAGGTTGTCGGCGAGGGTGCCCTCGAAGAGGTCGGCGTCGTGCGCCGCGACGAGGACGGCGGTGCGCAGCAGCGCGGGGTCGAGCTCCGGCAGGGGCACGCCGTCGAGTTCGACGACGCCGGCCTCGGGGTCCGCGGTGCGGCCGAGGCAGGCGAGCAGCGCCTGCGCGGCGGCCGGGTCGGTGGTGGCCACGCCGAGCAGCTCGCCCGGCCGTACGTCGAGTTCGGTCTCGCGCAGGGCGCCGAGGGTGACGCCGCGCAGCCGCAGGCCGCCGAGGACCGGTTCCGGCAGGGCGCGCCCGCCGGGCAGGACGTCGGGCTCCGCGGCGAGCACGGCCGCGATGCGTCCCGCGGAGGCCCGGCCCTGGGCGAACTCGGCGTTGACCCACGCGAAGACCTCCAGCGGGCCGAGGAGGAAGAGTGCCAGGCCGACCGCCGACACGAGCTGACCCAGGGTGATGTCGCCCGCCGTGGCGAGCCGTCCGCCGATCAGCGCGACCAGCGCGATGAAGACACCGGTGAGGGTGAGCACCACCCCGCTCTGCCACGCCTCGGCGCGCGCCGCCCGCACCGTCGCGCCGAGTGAGGCGCGGCTGGTGCGGCGGTAGCGTTCGACGGCGGCGGCCTGCGCCCCGATGCCCTTGAGCACCCGCAGTCCGGCCACCAGGTCGGCGGCGATCCCGGAGGCGTACGCGGCGCGTTCCTGCTCGGCCTCGCTGCGCCGCTCCAGGGGCTTGCTCAGCAGGTGCCCGAGCCAGAGCAGCACCGGCGTGCCGAGGAGGACGACCAGGCCGAGCGGCACGGAGATGCGCAGCAGCGCCACGGCGCTGACCAGGAGTCCGGTCAGGGCCGAGACCCCGGTCATGACGGCCATGTTGACGGCGCCGACGCGCTTGGCGTCCTCGGTGGCGATGTTCGCCAGCTCGCCGGGCAGGTGGCCGCGTTCGGCGCCGCCGCGGGGGTCCAGGATCCGGCGTACGAGGCCGATCCGCAGGTCGTGCGCGGCCTGTTCGGCGGCGCGCTCGCCGGCGCGGGCGCCGAAGCGGAAGCTGAAGGAGAGTCCCACGTAGACCACGGCGAGCACCGCGAGCCAGCCGAACAACGCCCGTCCGTCGCCGTCGGAGACGGCCCGGTCGATGACGATGCCGATGAGGACGGGGACGAGCGCCTCCCCGAACTGGTGGCCGGCGCCGAGCACGGCGCCCACGGCGACGTCCCTCCGCCGGCTCCTGACCGTGCGTAGCAGCACATCCCGCCCCGACGGCGCCTTCGTTCCCACCCCGCGAACCCTTCCGGTACCCAGCCGACGGCGATCAGCACCCCATGTCTGGAGTTTAGGTAAGGCTACACTAAGTTGCCCTCGGGGGTAGGCCCCCCGCCCACACCCCGGGACCGCGACCCGCGACGCGCCGGAGCCGGGGCGAAGTGACCCCGGGCACGTCCGCACCCCACGCTTGACCTCAAGCGCTTGAGGTTCCGGAGACTGAGGACGTGGCAATGACGGAAGCCCCGCCGGTGTCGATCCAGGAGGTGTCGCGACGCAGCGGCCTCTCGGAGCCGACACTGCGCTACTACGAGAAGATCGGCCTCATCGGGCCCGTGCCCCGCGACGAGAGCAGCGGCCACCGCCGCTACGGCGCTCGCGCGGTGGAGCGGATCGAGGCCCTGAGCTGCCTGAAGGCGACCGGGATGAGCGTGCACGACATGCGCTCCTACCTGCGGCACCTCGACGCCGAGGCGGACGCCGACAGGGCCGTGCGGCTGCGCGAGTTGTTCCGGCGCAACGCCGAACGGGCGGCGGACGAACTCGGCAGGATGCGGGTCCGCCTGCGGTACCTGCAGCTCAAGACCGAGCTGTGGGACGCGCGGGAGCGGGGCGACGACGAGGCGGAGCAGCGTGCCGTGGACGAACTCACGCGCACGGTGCCCGAACTGAGATAGGGAAGAGAGCACCATGCACGACCTGACCCCCGGCTCCGCACCCGTCCTCGTGACGGGAGGCAGCGGCTACCTCGGCTCGCACGTCGTCGACGCGCTGCTGAAGGCCGGTCACCGCGTACGCACCACCGTCCGCTCGGCCGACCGCGCGGACGGCGTCCGCGCGACGGCCGCCCGGGCGAACGCCGACCCCGGCGGACGACTTGAGGTCGTCCGGGCCGACCTGGCCTCGGACGACGGCTGGGACGAGGCGGTGAAGGGCAGCGCGTACGTCCTGCACGTCGCCTCGCCGTTCCCGGCCCGGCAGCCCCGCGACGAGGACGAGGTCGTCGTCCCGGCCCGGGACGGCGCGCTGCGCGTCCTGCGGGCGGCGCGGGACCACGGCGTCCGCCGCGTGGTCCTGACCTCGTCCTTCGCCGCCGTCGGCTACAGCCGCGGCAGCGACGGCGGCGCCTACGACGAGAGCGACTGGACCGACCCGGCGGACGACCTCGCCCCCTACGTCAAGTCCAAGGCCGTCGCCGAGCGCGCCGCCTGGGACTTCGTCGCGGCCGAGGGGGAGGGGCTCGAACTGTCCGTGATCAATCCGCCGGGGATCTTCGGCCCCGTGCTGGGCCGGCAGCTCTCCACCTCGGTGGCGCTGGTCAAGGCGATGCTGGAGGGAGCCCTGCCGGTGGTCCTGCCGCAGTGGTTCGATCTGGCCGACGTGCGCGACGTGGCGCGGGTCCATCTGCGGGCCATGACGGAACCGGCCGCCGCGGGCGAGCGGTTCCTGGTCGGCAGCGGCACGCCGACGAGTTCCCTCGGGATGGCCCGCGTCCTGGCGGAAGGGCTGGGCGAGCGCGCCGCGAAGGTGCCGGCCCGGGAGCTGAGCGCCGAGGAGGTGCGGGCGGGCGCGCGGACCGATCCCGCACTGCGGGAGGCGGCGAGCCGCCTGGGCGAGATGCCGGTGCTACGCACGGACAAGGCGCGCGCGGTGCTGGGCTGGGCGCCGCGTCCGGTGCGCACGACCGTCCTCGAGACCGCCGAGAGCCTGTTCCGGCTCGGGCTGGTCGAGGTCTGACGCTCCGCGCGGGCCGTTACGTCGGCCAGTCGTACGCGAGGGTGAAGTTGACCACCACGGCGAAGGTCAGGTACAGCAGCCAGGCGGCGGTCAGCAGGCGGAACAGCCCCATCACGCGTTCGGCGAGCGGCACCCCGAGGGACATCGCGAACTTGCTGAGGTAGACGGCGAAGAGGCCGACGAAGACCAGGCCCACGGGCCAGTCGTGGACGGCGAAGAACACCGTCGCGCCGAGGGCCGACAGGACCATGTAGGCCACGCCGACACCGGCGTTGACGCGTGCGTCGTTGCCGCGGTACCGGTCCCAGCCGAGCGCGAACCAGTGGATGCCGTACGCCGTGAAGGCCAGGGCCGCCATGTAGAGCGGCGGTTCCTTGAAGACCTCGAACCAGGTGAGGCCCACGAAGAGGATGACGCCGGCCAGGAGCTGGCACAGCCCCGGCAGCCAGATGCCCCAGACGCCCATCGCCCGGTCGACCCGCTCGTCCCTCTTGGGCCAGCCGAACAGTTCCTGGGAGCCCCAGATCAGGTAGCCGGTCGCCAGACCGAAGAAGCCGAGTGCGAGCGGTGGGTATACCGAAGGTTCAAACATCACGTCCATTAGTCGAGTATTCACCCAAATGGGTTATATTGCACAATTCACCCATGGGGTCTGACCTGCGGATCCCGGAAGGAGGCGGTCGCGTACCGGACCCGCCGCGTCACCGGGAGTCACCCTCCGTCGCGGGGCGCCGCAGTGCTGTCCCGGACGACCAGCTGTGTCGCGAGCTCCACCCTCGGCAGGTCGACCTCCTCGCCGTCGACCAGCCGCAGCAGGGTCCGCGCCGCCATCGCGGCCATGGCCTGCAGCGGCTGGCGGACGGTGGTGAGGGCCGGGGCCGTCCACCGGGTGACCGGCACGTCGTCGAAACCGACGACGCTGATGTCACCCGGGACGTGCAGTCCGCGCTCGCGCAGCGCGGTGTAGGCGCCGAACGCCTGGAGGTCGCTGGCGGCGAAGAGCGCGGTCGGCGAGGGGCGGCCTGACCGTTCCGCCTCCTCCAGCGGGGCCGTTGTCTGCGCGTAGCCCGAGGTGTCGTTGAACTCCCCGTGCCGCTCCGCCTCGTGCGGCACCTCCAGGCCGGCCGCCTCCATGGCGGCGCGGAACCCGTCGGCGCGGGCGCGGCGACGGCCCCGGCCCAGTTGGTGGCACCGATCGTGGGGACACCGGCCTCGACGGTCCCGACCGGGCCGCGCCCTTGCGGTGGCCTGGCTGCTGGACCGCCGACTGCGGGCCCGCACCACCTGGCGGGCGCGGCGCGCAGGCGAACTACTTCCTCACCTGGAACGCCTCGGCCGGCCGCTGGGAGCAGCCCGTCGCGCTGCGCTCCGGCGACACCCTCACCTACACCTTCGACTACCTCCCCGCCGGCCGGACCGCGCAGACCACGAGCGCGGCGTTCACCTACACCGCTCCCTGACCACCGCCCCGGCGGAAGGCCGCTCTCCGTCGCCTTCCGCCGGGGCGGCTCAGGGCCGGTCAAAAGACGTTGCCGAGGCTCACCGGGGTGGAGAAGGATCTCCTTCCGGGACGTGTGAGAGGCCGAGGCCCGCCCTTCCGCGGACCGCTCGTACAGGTGGTGTGCCCGGCAACGAGGGAGGACGCCATGGAGCCGTCGCAACTCCGCCGCGCGGTCGAGGCGGCACGGTCGACCGCTGCGGAGCTGGGCCTGGAGGTCGACGACGTGGTCGTCGTCCACGACTCGGACCGTGTCGCGCTGCACCTCGTCCCGTGCGGTGTACTGGCCAGGGTCGCCCCCGCGGGGCAGCTGGCCGATTCCGAGTTCGAAGTGGCGGTCGCCCGTCTCCTCGCCGACGTCGACGCCCCCGTGGCCGAGCTCGACCCCAGGGCCGACCCCCGCGTCCATCTGCGGGACGCCTTCGCCGTCTCGCTCTGGACGTACTACGAACCCGTGGGCTCGCGGATCGCGCCGGCCGACTACGCGGACGCGCTCCTGCGGCACCATGCCGCCCTGCGCCGGATCGACCTGGACGCACCGCACGTCACCGACCGGGTCGCCGTGGCAATGGGAGAGGTCGGCGACCGGGAGCGGTCCCCGGAGCTGTCCGACGCCGACCGGGAACTCCTCCGCGGCACACTGGCCGGTCTGAGCGCGGCGGTCGGCACCGGCAGGGCCGGCGAGCAGCTGCTGCACGGCGAACCGCATCCGGGCAATCTCCTCAACACGAGGAGGGGCCCGCTCTTCGTGGACCTCGCCACGTGCTGCCGCGGTCCCGTCGAGTTCGACCTCGCCCACGCGCCGGAAGAAGTGGCGGCGCACTACGCGGGGGCCGACCACGAGGTGATCCACCGGTGCCGCGCCCTGAACTGGGCGATGTTCTCGGCCTGGCGCTGGCGCCGGGACGACCGGATGCCCGACCGGGACCACTGGAGGGCGGAGGGGCTCCGCAGGGTTCGTGCCGCACTCGACCGCTGCGGACCGGGCTGAACCCGGCACGCGGGGTCCCCCTCACACCTGCCGCGCCGGGGTACCGTCCGGTCGGCCCCCCTCCATGCCGAACGCGTCGTGGACGGGCCGCACCTCGACCGCCACGACGTGGAAGTCGACGACGCGCCCGGCGATCTCCAGCGCGCGCTCCGGGCTCGCGCAGTCGATGACGTAGTAGGCGGTCACCTGCTCGGTCGCCGTGGAGAGCGGCCCGGGCGTCGTCGCCGGGCGCGCTCCGTCCCCGTGCCCCCGGATCGTCGTGGTGTCCCTGGGGAGGGCGAGTCCGGCGCCGTTCAGCATCTCGCCGGTGCCCGCGAGGTCCTCGTGGAGCCGCTCGTGCCTGCGGAACACCTCGGCGCGCTCCTCGGCGGTCATCGCCTCGGTCGCCGCGGGGTCGGCGTACATCAGCACCATGTACTTCATGCCACCACCCTGGCAGAGGGCCGCTCACCGCGGCCCCCTGCCGGGGCACGTCACCCCGCCGTGATCCGGAGCCCGATCGTCCGGGCCTGCGGGCGCAGCGCGAACTCGGGCCACACGTCCGGCCCGCAGGCCCGGGAGCCGAGGCCGTGCTGGGCCGCGTCGACGAAGAGGTGACTGGTCGCCGACCGGGGGAGTTCGAACGGGTGCGCCGCACGGGCGATCTGCTGCGGCGTGTGACGGCTGAGCGTGAAGCCGGGGAGCCGGCCCCGCACGTCCGGGACGGCCACGAGGCGCAGCACTCCGGCGCCGCCGCTGGTCAGCGCCAGCTCCCGCCACTGGGAGCGGTGCCCCGTCTCCTGCGGGCGCGCGTAGTCGACGGAGAGTTCGCCGACGCCCGCGGAGAACCGGCCGGTGCGCGCCGCGCGGAGGCTGTCCGGGTAGGACTCGTGCGGTCCGAGGCCGAACCACTCGGCGCCGTCGACCGGGGCGCCGCCGTCGGGCAGGTCGAAACGGAGCCCGATCCGCGGCCACACCGTTCCCCAGCCGCGCGAAGGCTCGATCTCCACCCGCAGTTCGAGTTCGTCCCCCCGCAGGGACCAGACGGTCTCCACGGTCACCGACGACGCGGAGTCCGCCGCGGAGACCCTGGCGACGGTCCGCAGGGCGTTTGCCGCGGTCTCCACCGACACCAGCCGCGAGGTCAGCCGGTCCAGGCCGTCGCCCCGCCACAGCTCGGCGTTGGAGACCCCGGGGACGTGGGCGTCGCTCTCCTCGGCCACCCCCGAGGTGCCCTCGTCGTTGTCGGTCGGGGCACGGAACAGCTCCAGCCGCGGGCCCGTCACGGCGCGGCCGGCGAGCCGCACCAGGGCTCCGCCGGCGAACTCGGCGATGCCGATGGTCAGCGTCCCGTCGCTCCGCCGCCAGTCGGCGGGGAGCCGGACGGCGGGCACGGCGCGCCGAGCCGAACGGTCCAGCTGGGCGGTCGCCACCACGTGGCCCTCGTCCGCCCACGCCGTGCGGGCCGCCAGGACCGCGTCCAGGGTGAGCCAGGTCTCCGCGTCCGGCGACACCGCGATCGGCGGCAGCGGTACGCGCACCGAGCCGCCGGCCGCGATGACCGGCACCTCCAGGTCCCCGGAGGCCACGGGCCTGCCGTCGTGCTCGACGCGCCAGCGGAAGCGCAGGTCGGAGGTGTCCGCCGAGTGCCGCAGACTGGTGACCTCGACCGTCCCGTCGTCACCGTCGCTGTCGTGGAAGGTGAAGCGGATCGGCTGCACGACGGCCTTGAACTCGTGGAGGCCGGGGGTCGGCACGCCGTCGCTGAGCACCATCCCGTCCATCACGAAGTTGCCGTCGTGCACGACCTCCCCGAAGTCGCCGCCGTAGGCGTAGTAGGGCGTGCCGTCCGGGGCCGTCGCCAGGATGCCGTGGTCGCGCCACTCCCACACGAAGCCGCCGTGCAGACGCGGGTGCCGGTGCACCAGGTCCTCGTACTGGTCGAGGGCGCCGGGTCCGTTGCCCATCGCGTGGGCGTACTCGCACAGCAGGAAGGGCTTGGTGCGCTGCCGTGCCCCTTGCGCGGGGGTGCACCCCTGCAGGGGGGCGCGCGAGCCGTCGGTCCCGATCTGCTCGGTCTCCGCCACCGAGGCGTACATGCGGGAGTAGACGTCCGTGTACTCGCCGGTGTGGTCGCCCTCGTAGTGCACCGGACGTCCCGCGTCGCGGGCGTGGACCCAGGCCGACATCGCGGCGAGGTTGGCGCCGGTGCCCGCCTCGTTGCCGAGCGACCACAGCACGACGCTGGGGTGGTTCTTGTCCCGCTCGACGGTGCGCTCGACGCGGTCCAGGTACGCCTCGCGCCACGCCGGGTCGTCGCTGGGGTTGCCGGCCCAACTGCCGTCCTTGTCGAAGCCGTGCGTCTCCAGGTCGCACTCGAGCACGACCCAGAACCCGAGTTCGTCGGCGAGGTCGAGCAGCCGCGGGTGCGGCGGGTAGTGGCTGGTGCGGATCGCGTTGACGTTGAACCGCTTCATCAGGGCCAGGTCCTCGCGCGCGTGCGCCTCGTCGAAGACACGGCCGCGCTCGGGGTGGGTCTCGTGGCGGTTCATCCCGTGGAAGACGACGCGGCGGCCGTTGACCAGGAACCGGTCGCCGCGGATCTCGACGGTACGGAAGCCCGTCCGCACGGTGACGGTCTCCGCGGCCGAGGCCACCGTGACCTCGTACAGCCGCGGGACCTCGGCCGACCAGGGCTGCACGCCGTCCACCTCGAACGGGGCCACCTCGGCGGGGGAGTTCCAGACCCGTTCCACGCCGAGTTCGGGGATGCGGAGGGTGACCGGGAACGCCGCCGCGTCCGCGGTGACCTCCGGGTCGATCCGTCCGCGCCCCGCATCGAAGCCGGTGCGCAGCCAGACGTCCTCGATGCCGCCGGCCGGCCGCGCGATCAGGGTGACGTCGCGGAAGATGCCCGGCAGCCACCACTGGTCCTGGTCCTCGAGGTAGCTCCCCGCCGACCACTGGTGCACCCGTACGGCGACCACGTTGTCGCCGGCGCGCACGGACGAGGTCACGTCGAACTCGTGGGCGAGCCTGCTGCCGGAGGCGCCGCCGACCTCCTCGCCGTTCACCCAGACCCTGAAGAGCGACTCGACCCCGTCGAACCGCAGCACGACCCGCTCGGCCCGCGTCCATTCGGCGGGCAGCTCGAAGTGGCGGCGGTAGTCGCCGGTCGGGTTCTCGTCCGGCACGTGGGGCGGGTCGAGGGGGAAGGGGTACCGGATGTTGGTGTAGATCGGCCGGCCGTGGGCCCCGTCCCCCTGGAGCACCCAGTGGGAGGGCACCGGGATGTCGTCCCACCCGCCGTCGTCGAATCCTTCGGCCGCGAAGTCCTCTGGTGCCGTCGCGGTGGGCGACAGCCGGAACCGCCACTGCCCGTCGAGCGAGCGGGAGGGGGCGTCGGAGTGCAGCCACGAGCGCGCCGGGCGCAGCGCGCCACGCCCTGGGGTGGTGTCCGAAACATACGCGGAGAGCTGGGAGAGCTGGGAGGGCAAGAGGTCACAACTCTTTCTTGGTAGCGGTGGGGGGATCCGGGGTGCGGTGGCGGTCGGTTCCGCGACCGCTACCGGAGCACGACCGTCCGGATCTCCCACGGGCCGAGGGCGAGTTCGAGGCCGCCCTCCGCGGGTTCGGTGGTCAGCGGCCGGCCGAGCAGGTCGACCGTGGTCACCCGGGTGAAGTCACCGGTCACGCGGGCCGTGGCGCCCGTGTCGCCCATCGCCACCAGTCGCACCTCGGTGCCGGGAGCGGTGTCGCCGCCGGTGACGCGGCGGACGCTCGAGACGAACACGTCCGTGCCGTCCACCCGCACCCCCGACGCGTCGGGCGGCAGGTCGCCCCCGGCGGGGGCGGTGCCCCGGGCGACCAGCACGTCGTTGCGGAACTCCTCGGCGAGGGCGACCGCGTCCGCGGCCTGCCAGCCGCCCGCCGAGGGCAGGACGGCGAACCGGTTCTCCACGCGGACCCCCAGGTCCTGCGCGCCCGGCGTGGGGATCTCGCTCGCCGCAGGCTCGTCGCGCAGCGGATGGATGTTGACGCTGATCGAGCCGATCGCGCGCAGCAGGGTCACGGCCAGTTCGGCGCCCCCGTCGGTGAGTTCGTACTCGGTGGCGTGGTCGAGCAGCACGGTGGCCGCGCCGGCCGAGACGAAGGTGCTCGCGGGGAAGGTCGGGATCGGGTACTCGCCCCAGCCGCCCTCGGCGGTGAGCCCGCGCTCGGTGACGGCGAACTGCCCGGCCGACGCCGAGACGTCCACGGGCCGGGGGAGCGGGACGTGGAAGCGCAGCCGGTGGTCGGCGGCCTGGTTCAGGAAGGACGTCGTGACGCGTACGAAGGGCTCGCCCGCGCGCACCTCCACCAGGGTCTCCACGGGCGTCGCGACGGTCCGGCCGGCGCGCACGTCGCGGTCGGCGGAGAGGGCGGCCGGCCACGCGTACACCCGGGTGATGCGCACCCGCGACCGCAGCGGGCCGTTCTCGGCGAGCTCGACGGTGACCTCCGCCGGCTGTGAGACCAGCAGATCCCGTGCCGGAGGACCGTAGTTGTAGCTGTCGCCGCGGTCACCGCCGTCGACCAGACGGCCGACCCCGCGCAGCACGGTGCCGCCCGCGCCGGTCACCTCCAGAGTGCCGTCGGCGGCGATGACGACCTCGACCAGCCCGTTCGACAGCGTCCCGGCGGTCGCCGTCGCCGGCGCGAACGCCGTGCCCGGCGCGGCCGCCCGGTCGGCGGGTGCCACCGTGAAGCTCGCGAGCCCGGAGGCGGGGACGGCGACCGGCACCAGCGCGGTCGCCCGTGCCTCCTCCAGCGTCAGGACCCGCCACTCGCCCGGGTGCGCGGCCGCCGCGTCGGCGACCTCGCGGCGCAGGATCAGCAGGTCGAACGGTCCGCTGGTGGGCACCTCGGCCAGGTGGAAGACGAGGGAGCCCGCGGTGAGTTCGTAGTGGTCGATCTGCCGGCCGAACAGCTCTCGGCGGTGGATGCGGCGCAGCACGCGTTCGAGCTGCGAGGCGTCCATGCGCTCGTCGCTGAGCACGGTCGGCGCCTGCGCGACCAGCTGTACGGGGTGCTCCGAGCCGTCGGCCGTGGTCGCGACCAGCACGGTGCCCTCGGGCGGGGCCATGACGTCGACCTCGACCAGCGCCGTGCGCGGGGTGGCGAGCGGGTTGGCGACCAGGTGGCCGTCGCTCGGGACGCGGGCCGCCGGTCCGGCCAGGGCCGCGTCCCGGACGGCGCGCGCGGCGTGCGCGGCCTCGGCGAGCCGCGCCTCGACCTGGTCGGCGGTCTCGTCCGTACCGGAGCCGACGACCGAGTCGTGGGCGCTCGACTCGATGATCTTGTGCCAGGCGAGCGCGAGGAACGGCGAGTCGTCCCGCGTGGACCACAGCGCGTTCATCCGCTCGGCGTGGTCGACGATGCGCTCGGCCACCGCCATCCGGCGCTTGAGCCCGCGCCGTACGGAGAGCACGCCCGGCAGGATGTTGCCGCGCACATGGCTGCGCAGCTCGCCGGTGACGACCGCCGTGACCTCGTCCCGTGCGTGCTCGCGGATGTACTCGCCGAGCGTGGCGATGGTGATGGCGCCCCCCTCACCGGAGGCCTGCCGCAGCCACTCCGCCAGCCGCGGGTCCGGCGCGTTGTGGTCGGTGCCCGCCATCGCGAGCACCGGGTCGCCGCCCCACCGCCCGGCCGTCATCTCCGCGTACTCGCCGAGCGCGCGGCCGATCTGGTCGGGCACCAGCAGGACGTCCAGGCCATTGTCGTAGCCGTCGAAGAGGAATTCGGTGCGCACCTCGGAGCCGTCGGGGGCACGCCAGCGGAAGGCGTGGCCGTCGACGGAGCCCGGCACGCCGCGCCACAGCGCCGCGTGCTCGATGCCGGCGCGGGCCAGGATCTGCGGCATCTGGGCGACGTGGCCGAACATGTCCGGCAGGTAGCCGACGGTCATGGAGCCGCCCAGCTCCGCCGCGGCCGCCCACCCCATCTGCAGGTTGCGGACGATGGTCTCGCCCGAGCAGAGGAACTCGTCGAGCAGGATCAGCCAGGGGCCGATCGCCAGCCGGCCCTCGGTGACCAGCGCGGTGACGCGCTCTCGGTTCTCCGGCCGCATCTCCAGGTAGTCCTCGACCGCGGCCATCTGCCCGTCGACGGTGAAGCGGAAGTCCGGGTTCGTCTCGGCGGTCTCCAGCACGGTGTCGAGGGCGGTGACGAGCCGGTGCCGGAACACCTGGAAGGGCTCGTACCATTCGCGGTCCCAGTGGAAGTGGGGCACGAAGACGGCGGAACGGCGCATGGGAACGGGACCTTCTGTGCTGTGGGGCGGCGCGGGAAGGGGACACGGGAGGACGCGTGGACAGGGGTGGGCGCGGCTAGCGCAGCGAGCCGGCGGCGAGTCCGGTGCGCCAGAACCGCTGGAGCAGGATGAACACGACGATCACCGGCACGATCGAGACCAGCGAACCGGTGATCACCGACTCCTGCAGCAGCGGGGCGCGGGCGGTCTGGCCGTTCCACTGGTAGAGGCCGAGCGTGATCGGGAAGAGCGACTCCTTCTGCAGCATCACCATTGGCAGGAAGAAGTTGTTCCAGATGGCGACGAACTGGAACAGGAAGATGGTCACCAGGGAGGGCGTCATCAGCTTGAACGCCACCGAGAAGAACGTCCGGAACTCCCCGGCCCCGTCCAGCCGCGCCGACTCCAGGATCTCCTGGGGGACGGCGGACGCGGCGAAGATCCGCGCCAGGTAGACGCCGAACGGACTGACGATGCTGGGCAGGAACACCGCGAGGTAGGTGTTGACCAGCCCCGTCGCCGAGAACAGCAGGAACAGCGGCAGCGCGAGCGCGGTGGTGGGCACGAGGATCCCGCCGAGGATGACGGAGAACAGGAACTCACGGCCCCGGAAGCGGAACTTGGCGAGCGCGTAGCCGCACAGCGCCGAGATCAGCGTGCCCACGGCCGCGCCGACCACCGCGTACAGCACGCTGTTGAGCGCCCAGCGCCCGAAGATGCCGTCGCTGCGGGTGAAGAGGGTGTCGAGGTTGCCGAACAGGTCGAAGTGCGAGAACGTCAGGCCGTTGGTGGAGGCCAGGTCGCCCTGCGGCTTGGTCGCCGCGACGACCAGGAAGTACACCGGCAGCAGGAAGTAGACCGCCAGCAGGAACATCAGGCCCATGGCCGCCGTGCGGCTGATCCGGCTCTCGCGGACGGGGGTTCGGTCGTCGCTCACAGTCCCGCCTTCCTGGAGGTCAGTCGCATGAACCCGAAGCTCAGGACGAAGGTGATGACGGCGATGACCACGGAGATCGCGGCCGCCTGCTGGTAGTTGTTCCCGGAGGCCACCGTGTACGCGAGCATGTTCGGGGTGTAGGTGCTGGAGATGTTCGAGGAGATCTGCCGCAGCACCGCCGGCTCGGCGTACAACTGCAAAGTGCCGATGATGGAGAACACCGTCGTGAGGACGACCGACGGGGCGATGATCGGCACCTTGATGCGCCACGCGATGGCCCAGTTGCTCGCACCGTCGAGCTTGGCCGCCTCGTAGAGCTCCTGCGGTATCGACTGCAGCGCCGAGAACATGATCAGCATGTTGTAGCCGGTCCACAGCCAGGTCGACACGTTCGCCGTCGACCACAGCACGGCACCCGGGCCGAGGAAGTCGGGCTGCAGCCCGACGCCCTTGAGCACGTCGACGACCGGGCTGATCTGCGGCGAGTAGAGGTACGACCACATGATCGCGGCGATGACCCCGGGCACGGCGTACGGCATGAACGCCGCGATCCGGAAGAAGGACTTGAGCTTGAGCAGCGGGGTGTCGAGGAGCAGCGCCATGGCCAGGGCGAGGAAGAGCATCACCGGCACCTGCACGACGCCGAACAGCCCGATGCGCCCGATGCTGCCCCAGAACTCGGTGTTCCGGAAGACCTGCGCGTACTGCTCCAGGCCGCCGAAGGCCGTGTACGACGTGCCGTACTGGCCGCCGGTGCGGCGCACCACGAGCAGGCTCTGCCAGAGCGCGTAGCCGATCGGCACCAGGTAGAAGAGGACGAACGGCAGGAAGAACGGGGTCACGAACGCGGCGATGGTGCCCGCCCGGGGGCCGCCGCCGTTGTGCCGGCGGCGGCGGCCCTCGGTGGTCGCCACCCCACGCGTCGCGCGGGTTGCGAGGTCGGTCATGCGACGGTCACTTGCCCGCCGTGGCCGGGATCGCCTGGTCCTTCATGGACTTCAGCGCGGAGTCCTGAGCGGCCGTCAGTGCGTCGGAGACCGTGCCGTCACCGGCGGCCGCCTTGGCCATCGCGTCCTGGAGCGCCAGGTTCACCGTCTTCTGGGTCGGGCCCCAGGTGAAGCCGGTGTCGATGTTCTTGGACGAGTCGGCGAAGACGTCGAAGATCTTCTGGTTGTTGTAGTACGGCACGCCCTGGGACAGCGCGGGCAGCGACAGACCGGCGGTGGCCGCCGGGTAGAGGCCGCCCAGCTTGTTCTCCAGCGCCAGGGCCTCCGGGTCGGTGTTCAGCCAGGTGTTGAACTTGACCGCCTCGTAGGGGTGCTTGCCGCCCTTCATGAACGCGACGGTGGAGCCGCCCCAGTCACCGGACGCGGCGTTCGTGCCCCAGGTCGGCATCGGCACGATCGACCACTTGCCGGCCTGCTTGGGCAGGTTGTCGCGGAACATGCTGTAGCCCCAGGCGGCGCCGACGTAGGTGGCGATCTGGTCCTTCTGGTACGCCGTGTACATCTGGGTGGAGCCGTGCGCGAGGTCGGTGCGCACCAGCTTGGCGTCGATCAGCTTCTGCCAGTACTCGGCGACCTGCTTGCTCTGCTCGGACTCGACGGTGACGTGCCACTTGTCGCCGGAGTAGGAGTACATCTCGGCGCTGTTCTGCCAGAGGAGCCCGTTGAACCACTCGGCGTTGTTCGGGTCGAAGAACGTCATGCTGAGGTTCGGGTCCGCCTGGTGCAGCTTCTGCGCCTCGGTCGCGTACTCGTCCCAGGTCTTGGGGATCTCCAGGCCGTGCTTCTTGAAGATGTCGCTGCGCACGTACAGGGCCATCGGGCCGGTGTCCTGCGGGATGGCGAACACCCCGGTGCCGCCGAAGCTGGCCTGCGACCAGGTCCAGGGCACGAACGCCGACTTGGCGTCGGTGGCCGCCTTGCAGGCCGAGGCGTCCGCGAAGGCGTCCTGGCTGCGCAGGTTGGGCAGTTCGTCGTAGCCGACCTGGGCGAGGTCCGGCGCCTTGCCCGCCTTGAGGGCGTTGCCGATGGTGCCGTACTGGTCGTTGGAGATGTTCTTCGTCTCGACCTGGATGTTCGGGTTCTTCTTGTTCCACAGCGCGACGACTTCGTCCATGCCGGGAACGGTGTTCCAGTACTGGAGGGTGACTTTGCCCTTCGCGGGAGCGCAGGACTCGGCCGATGCGCTCTTACCCGAAGGGGCCGGCGATGAGCATCCGGCGAGTACGGCGATGCTGGCTGCCGCGGCGACGGCGGCGAGGCGGATGCGCGTGACTGTGCTGCTCATGGTTTCCGTTCCGGAGGACGACTAGCGAGTCGCTAGGCGGGTCGACGTTGACACCTCAGGCGGGACGTGCTCGTGAGAAGGGACGGGACGACGGCTCCCGGCGCGTGCGCCGGAGGCCATCGCAAGCTGGGGCAAAACTGTTCGTTCCGGTCCCGTGAGCGTTCACGTGAGCGTTCACGTGAACGCTCACGGGGCCATTGAGAATTGTTCGGAAGTGTGCGCTCCGGTGCCTTCAAGTGTCAAGACTTTGCGGCGCACACGGGTCCGGGAGGTTAAGCGGAACCACTCAGCCGCAGTTCGGCGCGCACGACGAGGTCGTCGGCGGCGAGCGGTTCCGTCCCGGTCAGCAGGCGTGCGACCTGGTCGATGGCGAGCGCGCCGAGGCGGCGCGTGTCGAGCGCGACGCTGGAGAGCGGGGGTTCGACGAGCGTACCGAGCTGCAGGCCGTCGAAGCCGACCACGGCGAGCTCCTCGGGGACGCTCCTGCCGAGCCGCCGTGCCTCGCGCAGGGCGCCGATCGCGATGATGTCGTTGAAGGTGAAGACCGCGGTGACCTCGGGGTGCGCGCCGAGCAGCTTCCTGAGCGCCGTCCCGCCGCCGTCCGCCGACTGCGCCGCCCCGACCACCCGGTCCGCGGCGATGCCCTGGGCCGCCGCGGCCGCCGCGAACCACTCGCGCCGGATGCTCGGCTCGGCGCGCCCGTCGTGGTCGAGCATGCCGATGTGCCGGTGGCCGGCGGCGGTCAGGTGCGCGACCGCGGCCCGCACGCCCTCCTCGCCGTCGATGCGGATCGAACTGAACCGTGCCGTGTGGTGCTCGCGGCCGATGAGCACGACGGGCAGCCCCCGGGTGAACCGTTCGAGGTCGAGCTCGGAGCAGCTGAAGTAGCCGACGACCGCGTCCACCTGCGAGGCGATCACCTGCAGGGTGCCGAACTCCTCCTCGGCCCGGTCCGCGGTGTCGTAGACGACGACGTGCCAGCCGCGCGCCCGGGCCGCCTCCAGCGCGGCCGCGGCGACCTCGGTGAAGAACGGGTTCAGCAGGTCGGGGATGACCAGGCCGATGGTCGTGGTGTCCTGCCGGACCAGGCCGCGGGCGAAGCGGCTCGGACGGTAGCCGAGCTCACGGGCGGCGTCGAGGACCCGCTGCTTGGTCGCGCCGTCGATCTCGTCCTTGTCGTTGAGCGCCCGCGACACGGTCTGCCGGGAGACCCCGGCGGACCGGGCGACGTCATGGATCGTGACCCTCCGGGATTCCGTCCCTGACGACGACACCATCGCGCACCTCCCGATCGTCGCGGGTGCCGGCGCGCCCGCAGGGCCTGAGTATGCACGTCCGGGACGCGGCGGCGCGAGGTCAGGTCCCGGCTCGGAAGCGGCGGCCCCGGCCCGTCCACCCGGGCCCTGACCTCGGAAAAGGCCGAGGGTCAGAGGGCGACCCCGCGCAGCGCCGCGCTGAGCGCCCGCAGGTCCAGGCCCGTGAGGTGGTCCAGGAAGCGGCGACGCATGGAGGCGAGGTGGGCCGGCCAGGCATCCTCGAGCCGGGTCAGCCCGGAGGCGGTGAGGACGGCGTTCCAGCCCCGGCCGTCCCGGGGGCACTTGACGCGCCGGACGAACCCCTGGTCCTCCAGCCGGCGCACCACCCCGGTCATCCCGCTGAGCGACATCTCGCAGGCGGTGGCGAGCTCGCTCATCCGCAGTTGCCGGTCCGGAGCCTCCGAGAGGTGCATCAGTGCCTGGTACTCGACGAGGCGCAACCGCCGCTCGCGTGCCAAGTCGGCGTCCAGCGCGCGGGGCAGTGCGTAGATGATGCGGCTGAGGGACCGGACCACTTCTTCTTCGTCCGGATCGAGTGGATTTGTAGGCTCCGGTGCGGGTTCCGGGCGGTGGGAGGCATCCGACATGCCGCCCACTTTACTTGCTGAGCGAAGGATATATATTTGCTACGCGAAGCAATTACGTCGGACCGGTCGCCCGGCACGACACCCCTGCCCGCCCCCACCGACCGACCCCGCACGCCATCCCGGAAAGAGACGCACATGCCTCAGTCGCTGACGAACGCCCAGCCCACCGCGGGAATCCGGTACGCCGGGACCGGCCCGGGCGCCGGGCGGCACCGGGGCCGGCGCGCCGACGGCGAGCCGAACCGGCAGGGGAGCGGTGCGGCCTCCGGGGGCGGCCGCCACCGCAGGGCCGTCCGCACCGTGCAGCCCGGGCCGGACGCCGACGCGCCCGTATGGCGGACCGTCGGCGGCGAGGGGAGTGCCCTCGGGCGCGAGGCCGGCTTCGAGCGCGACGTGCTCTCCCTCCTGGACCCGGTGTACCGGGCCGCGTCGGGCGTCACCGGCGACCCGGCCGAGGCGGAGGGGCTCGTCCTGGAGGTCTTCACGCGGGCCTACGCCGCGTTCCCGCGGCTCCTCGACGGCGTCGACCACAGGGCCTGGCTCTTCGACCTGCTGGCCGCTGCCTTCGTCGGCCCCCAGCCCGAGGTGTGCGTGCTGCCGCCGGAGGCCACCGGGGCCGCCGCCCTGGAAGGGGTGCGCGCCTCGGCCCTGGACGAGTTCGTGCTGCTCCCGGAGCCGGACGTCCGGGCCGCGCTCCTCACGCTGCCGAAGGAGCAGCGGTTCGCCGTGTACCTCGCGGCGGTTGAGGGCTTCGCATATCAGGAGATAGCAGACATCATGGATGTTCCTCCCTCCATCGCGGCGTACTGGCTGCACGACGCGCGACTGCGGTTGTGGGCGGCCGAAGGACCGCGCGTGCCGGTGTCCGGGCGGGAGGAGCACGTGTCCGGGGGCCTCGTCGGCGCCGGGCAGGCCCGGCCCGCGTGACCTGACGTCGTCCGGGCCGGACGCGCTCCGGGCCCGGCGGGCCGGCGCGTCACCCGCGCAAGGTGTGATCTTCGTCGCCTCGTCACATCCCCGGGGCCCGCGCGGTCATGCCCGCGGGGTGGGATACCTCCGTCACCTGCGGAAACGCCGCCCCCCGCAGTCGGGAATCCTTTGGGGCCCCACGCGGTTGACGCGAGCGCAGAAAGAAGATGATCACAGTGAACCAAGAAGCAACCGCAACCGCGGAACCGTTGCAGCGTCTGGCCGCCGAGGGGGTCTCGGTCTGGCTCGACGACCTGTCGCGCAGACGCATCGCCTCCGGCGACCTGGCCGAACTGGTCGCGTCGGGGCGCGTGGTGGGAGTCACCACGAACCCGTCCATCTTCCGGGCCGCCATCGGCTCGGGGGAGGACTACCGGGAGCAGCTCGCGGGCCTGGCCGCGCGCGGCGTCACCCCGGACGAGGCCGTCCGCACGATGACCGCCGCGGACGTCCGCGCCGCGGCCGACGTCCTGCGGCCCGTGTACGAGGCGACCGGCGGCCGGGACGGCCGGGTGTCGATCGAGGTCGACCCGCGCCTCGCCCACCACACGGAGGAGACCGTCGCCGAGGCCGGGCAGCTCGCCCGGCTCGTCGACCGCCCCAACGTCATGGTCAAGATCCCCGCGACCGTGGAGGGCCTGCCCGCCATCACGGAGGTCACCGCCCTCGGCGTCAGCGTGAACGTCACGCTGATCTTCTCCCTGGACCGCTACCGCGAGGTCATGGAGGCCTACCTGGCCGGCCTGGAGAAGGCCCGTACGGCCGGGATCGACCTGTCCACCGTGCACTCCGTCGCCTCGTTCTTCGTCTCCCGCGTCGACACGGAGGTCGACCGGAGACTGACGGAACTGGCCACGGAAGAGGCGGCCGCCCTCAAGGGCCGGGCGGCGATCGCCAACGCCCGGCTGGCGTACCGGGCGCAGCGGGAGTTCTTCACCGGCGACCGCTGGGCCGCGCTCGCCGCGGCCGGCGCCCACGAGCAGCGGCCCTTGTGGGCCTCCACCGGAGTGAAGGACCCGGCGTACCGGGACACCCGCTACGTCGAGGAACTCGTCGCGCCCGGAACGGTCACCACCGTGCCCGAGGAGACGCTCGACGCCGTCGCCGACCACGGCCGCGTCGACGGCGACACCGTCACGGGCCGGTACGACCGTGCCCGCGCCGACCTGACGGCCCTGGAACGGCTGGGGATCTCCTACGACGAGGTGGTCCGGCAGCTGGAGGACGAGGGCGTGGCGAAGTTCGAGGCGGCCTGGGCCGAACTGCTGCAGGCCGTCGCAACCGCACTGAACGGCAAGGGAGCCGACGCGCGATGAGCAAGGACACGACCGGACCCGGCACCCCGTGGTCCAACCCCCTGCGCGACCCGTCCGACCGGCGGCTGCCGCGCATCGCGGGGCCGTCCGGGCTGGTGATCTTCGGCGTGACGGGCGACCTGTCCCGCAAGAAGCTGATGCCGGCCGTGTACGACCTCGCCAACCGCGGGCTGCTGCCGCCGGGCTTCTCGCTCGTCGGCTTCGCCCGCCGCGACTGGGCGGACCAGGACTTCGCGCAGGTCGTGCACGATTCGGTGCGCGAGTACGCCCGTACGCCGTTCCGCGAGGAGGTGTGGCAGCAGCTCGCCGAGGGCATGCGCTTCATCCCCGGCGACTTCGACGACGACGTCGCGTTCAAGCAACTGGCCGTCACCGTCGACGAACTGGACGCCGCCCGCGGGACCAGCGGCAACTACGCGTTCTACCTCTCGGTGCCGCCGAAGTTCTTCCCCAAGGTCGTGCGGCAGCTGAAGAAGCACGGGCTCGCCGACGCCCCCGAGGGCTCCTGGCGGCGTGCCGTCATCGAGAAGCCCTTCGGTCACGACCTGGCCAGCGCCCGCGAACTGAACGCGCTCGTCCATGAGGTGTTCGCCCCGGAGCAGGTCTTCCGGATCGACCACTACCTCGGCAAGGAGACGGTCCAGAACGTCCTGGCGCTGCGCTTCGCGAACACGATGTTCGAGCCGCTGTGGAACCGTTCCTACGTCGACCACGTGCAGATCACGATGGCCGAGGACATCGGCATCGGCGGCCGCGCGGGCTACTACGACGGCATCGGCGCGGCCCGCGACGTCATCCAGAACCACCTCCTCCAACTCCTCGCGCTGACCGCGATGGAGGAGCCCGCCTCCTTCGACGCCGAGTCCCTCCTCACCGAGAAGCTGAACGTGCTGCGCGCGGTACGGCTCCCCGGCGACCTGGGCGCGCACACCGTGCGCGGCCAGTACGCGCACGGCTGGCAGGGCGGCCAGGAGGTGAACGGCTACCTGGAGGAGGAGGGCATCGACCCCGGCTCCACCACCGACACCTACGCCGCCGTCAAGCTGGAGATCGACAATCGCCGCTGGGCGGGCGTCCCGTTCTACCTGCGGGCCGGCAAGCGCCTCGGCCGCCGCGTCACGGAGATCGCGGTCGTCTTCCAGCGCGCCCCGCACTCCCCGTTCGACCCGGAGGCCACCCAGGAACTCGGCCAGAACGCCATCGTCATCCGCGTCCAGCCGGACGAGGGCATCACGGTGCGCTTCGGCTCGAAGGTGCCCGGGACGTCGATGGAGATACGCGACGTGACCATGGACTTCGCCTACGGCGAGTCCTTCACCGAGTCCAGCCCCGAGGCGTACGAGCGGCTCATCCTCGACGTGCTGCTCGGCGACGCCAACCTCTTCCCTCGCCACCAGGAGGTCGAGGAGTCCTGGAAGATCCTCGACCCGATCGAGCGGTACTGGGACACCCACGGACGGCCGGCGCAGTACACCGCGGGCAGCTGGGGCCCCGCGGAAGCCGACGAGATGCTCGCACGAGACGGACGGAGCTGGCGCAGGCCATGAGGATCGATCTGACCGACACCACGGCAAGCCACATCAACAAGGCCCTGGTGCGGGGCCGCCGCGCCATCGGCTCACCCGCCGTGGGCATGGTGCTGACGATGGTCATCGTGACCGACGAGGAGAACGCCCACGACGCCCTCAAGGCGGCGGAGCAGGCGGCGCAGGAGCACCCCTCGCGCACCCTCGTCGTCATCAGGCGGCCGTCGCGCACCACCCGCCGGCACATCCCCTCCCGCGTCGACGCCGAGGTCCGCGTCGGCTCGGACGCCGGATCCGGCGAGGCGGTGCTGCTGCGGCTGTTCGGCGAAGTCGCCGAGCACGCCGACTCCGTGGTGCTGCCGCTGCTGCTGCCCGACGCCCCCGTCGTCGTGTGGTGGCCCGCCGACGCCCCCGACACACCGGCGAAGGACCCGCTGGGCGCGCTCGCCCAGCGCCGCATCACCGACGCGTATGACGTCGACCGCCCGCTGGAGCGGCTGGCGGCCCGGGCCGGCTCGTACGCACCCGGTGACACCGACCTCGCCTGGACCCGGCTGACGCCCTGGCGCTCCATGCTCGCCGCCGCGCTCGACCAGGCCCCGGCCCGCGTCACCTCGGCGGTCGTGGAGAGCGAGTCCGACAACCCCAGCGCCGAACTGCTGGCCCGCTGGTTCGCCGACCGGCTGCGGGTGCCCGTCGAACAGGTCGTCACCGACGGGCCCGTCGTCACCGCGGTCCGGCTGCGCACCCCGGACGGCGACATCCTCATCGACCGCCCCGAGGGCGCCGTGGCCCGGCTGTCCATCCCCGGCCAGCCCACCCGCGTCCTCGCCCTGAAGGTCCGGTCCACCGCGGAGCTCATCGCGGAGGAACTCCGCCGCCTCGACCCCGACGAGGCCTACGCCGCCGCGCTCCGGGCCCAGGTCGAGGCGCCCCGCACCAAGGCCTCCGCCCCGCCGAAGGCCTCCGCCGCGAAGCCCCCGAAGCCCGGCCCCGCGAAGGCCGCCCCGGTGCCGCCGCAGCGCGCGCACCAGCACGAGAACCAGGAGCAGCACGATGCCTGACACCCCCGGACCGAGCCACCGCCCGCAGTGGGCAGCACTGGCGGAGCACCGCGACGCCACCCGGCCGGGACCGCACCTGCGCGAGCTGTTCGCGGCGGACCCCGCACGCGCGGGGCGGTACACCGTGGAGGTCGGCGACCTGCGCATCGACTACTCCAAGAACCTCGTCACGGACGAGACCCTCGCCCTGCTGCGCGAACTGGCCGACGCCACCGACGTGTTCGCACTGCGCGACGCCATGTTCCGCGGCGAGAAGATCAACGTCACCGAGCGCAGGGCCGTCCTCCACACCGCCCTGCGCGCGCCCCGGGACGCCGTGATCGAGGTGGACGGCGAGAACGTCGTGCCGCAGGTCCACGCGGTGCTCGACAGGATGTCCGCCTTCGCGGACCGGGTGCGCTCCGGCGAGTGGACCGGCCACACCGGCAAGCGGATCAGGAACGTCGTCAACATCGGCATCGGCGGCTCCGACCTCGGACCCGCCATGGCGTACGAGGCACTGCGGCCCCACACCGACCGCTCGCTGACGTTCCGTTTCGTCTCCAACGTCGACGGTGCGGACCTCCACGAGGCCCTGCAGGGCCTCGACCCGGCCGAGACGCTGTTCGTCGTCGCGTCCAAGACCTTCACCACCATTGAGACGATCAGCAACGCCACCTCGGCGCGCGGCTGGCTGCTGGCCGGGCTCGGCGGGGACGAGAAGGCCGTCGCCCGGCACTTCGTCGCCCTGTCGACCAACACCGGCAAGGTCAGTGAGTTCGGCATCGACCCGGACAACATGTTCGAGTTCTGGGACTGGGTGGGCGGCCGCTACTCCTACGACTCGGCGATCGGCCTCTCCCTGATGATCGCCATCGGCCCGCTGCGGTTCCGCGAGATGCTCGACGGCTTCCGCACCGTCGACGAGCACTTCCGCACCGCGCCCGCCGAGTCCAACGCCCCGCTGATCCTCGGTCTGCTCGGCGTCTGGTACGGCAACTTCCTCGGCGCCCAGTCGCACGCCGTCCTGCCGTACTCCCACTACCTGTCCAAGTTCACGGCCTACCTGCAGCAACTCGACATGGAGTCCAACGGCAAGTCCGTGGACCGCGACGGGCGGGCCGTGGAGTGGGAGACCGGCCCCGTCGTGTGGGGCACGCCCGGCACCAACGGGCAGCACGCCTACTACCAGCTGATCCACCAGGGCACGAAGCTGATCCCGGCGGACCTCATCGGCTTCGCCCGCCCGGCCGCCGAACTCGGCCCGGAACTCGCCGCCCAGCACGACCTGCTGATGGCCAACCTGTTCGCACAGGGCCAGGCGCTCGCCTTCGGCAAGACCGCCGACGAGGTCCGCGCCGAGGGCGTGCCCGAGGAGCAGGTCCCGCACCGCACCTTCCGCGGCGACCACCCGACGACCACCGTCCTGGCGACCGAACTGACCCCCTCGGTCCTCGGCCAGCTCATCGCGCTCTACGAGCACAAGGTCTTCGTCCAGGGCGCCCTGTGGAACATCGACTCCTTCGACCAGTGGGGCGTCGAGCTCGGCAAGGTCCTGGCCAAGCGCGTCGAACCCGCCCTGACCGGGGACGCCGACGTACCCGGCCTCGACCCCTCCACCGCGGCCCTGGTGGCCGCCTACCGCACCCTCCGGGGCAACTGACCGGGGAAGGAACCCCGCGGTGGCGCCTGCCCGGCCCCGGACGGGCGCCGCCCGCCGGCCACCCCTCACGACACACAGAAGGAGCACCTGACATGCAACTCGGACTCGTCGGCCTCGGCAAGATGGGCGGCAACATGCGCGAGCGGATCCGCCGCGCGGGCCACACCGTCGTCGGCTACGACCGGGACCCCGACCTGGCCGACGTCGGCAGCCTCACCGAACTGGTCGACAAGCTCGACGCACCGCGCGTGGTGTGGGTGATGGTGCCGGCCGGCGCCGCCACCCAGTCCGTGGTCGACGAGCTCGGCGGCCTCCTCGAACCGGGCGACATCGTCGTCGACGGCGGCAACTCCCGCTGGACGGACGACGAGAAGCACGCCGGGGAACTGGCCGCCAAGGGCATCGGCTTCGTCGACGCCGGTGTCTCCGGCGGCGTCTGGGGCCTGAAGAACGGCTACGCCCTCATGGTCGGCGGCCGGGCCGAGGACGTCGAGAAGGTGCGGCCGGTCTTCGACGCCCTCAAGCCCGAGGGCGACTTCGGCTTCGTCCACGCGGGCGCGGTCGGCGCCGGCCACTTCGCGAAGATGGTCCACAACGGCATCGAGTACGCCATGATGCAGGCCTACGCCGAGGGCTGGGAGCTGCTGGAGAAGGTCGACTCCGTCACCGACGTGCGCGAGGTGTTCCGCTCCTGGCAGGAGGGCACCGTCATCCGCTCCTGGCTGCTGGACCTGGCCGTCAACGCCCTCGACGAGGACGAGCACCTGCACGAACTCAGGGGTCGCGCCGAGGACTCCGGCGAGGGCCGCTGGACGGTCGAGGCCGCCATCGACAACGCCGTGCCGCTGCCCGCGATCACCGCGTCGCTCTTCGCGCGCTTCGCGTCCCGTCAGGACGACTCCCCGCAGATGAAGATGATCGCCGCGCTCCGCAACCAGTTCGGCGGCCACGCCGTCACCTCCGCGGCCGACCAGGCCTAGTCACCGCCGGAGCCCGCGCCGGCCGGCGCGGGCTCCGCACCGCCTCCCCGCACCGCACCGCCCCACCCGCACCGCCCCTCCTCCGTGCCGAAAGTGGATGAACGACCATGGGCGACCTGCTCCTGCTCCGCCACGGCGAAACCGCGTGGACCCTGTCCCGGCAGCACACCAGCCACACCGACCTCCCCCTGACACCGCACGGCGAGGGCGAGGCCGCCCGGGTCGCCCCGCTGCTGCGCGGGCACGACATCGCCCTCGCCCTGAGCAGCCCCCTGCGCCGCGCCGTACGCACCGCGGAACTCGCCGGGGTCACCGTCGCCGGGATCGACCCGGACCTCAGCGAATGGGACTACGGGGGCTACGAGGGCGTCACCACGGCGGAGATCCACCGCACCCGCCCGACGTGGAACCTGTGGACCGACGGCGTCGCCCCCGGCGGCGCGGAACATCCCGGCGAGAGCCCCGAGGACGTCGGCCGCCGCGCCGACCGCGTGCTCGCCCGTGTCGAGCCGTTGCTGCTCGACCCCGACGCGGGCGACGTGCTGCTCGTCGCCCACGGCCACATCCTGCGCGTCCTCACGGCCCGCCGCCTCGGCCTGCCGCCGTCCGCCGGTTCGCTGTTCGCCCTGGACACCGGCACCGTCAGCCGGCTCGGCACCGAGCACGGCCGCCCCGTCATCAAGGCCTGGAACACCACGCACGCCCGGGCCGCCGCAGCCGCCTCCCTCTCCGCCGTCGTCCCCCGGCAACGACGCCCCGCACACGACACGCCCCCGGCCGGCTGATCGGACGCCGCCGCGTCAGAAGCCCCTGGAGGCGCCACGAACCGCCGGCCGGCGGCGGCACGGCGACACAGCGGTCGGCTGCCGCGCCGGATCTCCGGGCCACCCCTGCGGGGCGACGAGGACCGTCGGCCCCGGCCCCCTGCGAGGACGACCCTCCCCGGACCGCGACCGCGCGCCGGCCGTCTCCCGCACCGCGCCGCCCGTCACGACGTCGGCGAACGGCCCCAGGAGGAGGCGGCAGCGCGCCGCTGCGGCAGGTTCCCGGGCACGGACGGGTCCCATGGCCGCGCGGCTGCCCTACGGTGGGGCCCGTGAAGGTCCTCATCGTCGGCGGCAGCGGCTTCCTGGGCAGGGAACTCGTACGGCAGGCCGTGGCCGCGGGTCTCGACACGGCCGCGACGTACCGCTCCCGGCGTCCCGGCGGAGTTCCCGGCGTCCCGTGGCACCACCTCGACCTCCGTGCTCCCGGCGACCCCGCCGAGCTGCTGGCCGAGGTCGCGCCCGACACCGTCGTCAACGCCACCAGCGGCTACAGCGACTGGGAGGTCACCGCCGACGGCGCGGTCCGGCTGGCACTGGCCGCGGCGGAACACGGCTGCCGCCTCGTCCACGTCTCCAGCGACGCCGTCTTCTCCGGGTCCCGCGTCCACTACGACGAGACCTGCCTGCCCGACCCCGTCACCCCGTACGGCGCGGCGAAGGCGGCGGCCGAGACCGCGGTACGGCTCCTGGTGCCGTCCGCCGTCGTCGCGCGCACCTCGCTGATCATCGGCGACGGCGGATCGGTGCACGAGCGCCTGGTCCACGACCTGGCCGCCGGCGTGTGCGACGGCGCGCTGTTCACCGACGACATCCGCTGCCCGGTGCACGTCGCGGACCTCGCCGCCGCCCTGTGGGAACTCGCCGCCTCCGACGCCTCCGGGGTGTTCCACGTCGCCGGGACGGACGCCCTCAGCCGCCACGAACTCGGTGCGCTCATCGCCCGGCGCGACGGCCTCGACGTCACCGCGCTGCCCGCCGGACGCCGTGCCGACGGCCCCGTGCCCGGCCCCCTCGACGTCCGCCTCGACAGCGCCGCCACCCGGCGGCTCATACGGACCCGGCTGCGCGGCGCCCGGGAGTTCCTCGCCCCGCGGTAGGACGGGAGCCTGACGGCCCATCGGATGGAACCGGAGGCCACCCGGGCCGTGTCTGCGGCAGTGCCCGCCGCCCACGGGCCAAGCTGGTGTGCCAGTGATCCCGGCACACGGAAGGGCACGCCATGGAGGGCATCGCCGACATGGGGGGCACCCGGGGATGGGGGCCCGTCCGGCCGCCACGACCCGGCGAACCGGTCTTCGCGGAAGCCTGGCAGGCGCGGGCGTTCGCGCTCGCGCTCCTCTCCATCCGGGTGGCCGGTTACAACGTGGACGCCTTCCGGCACGCCACGGAACGCCTGGACCGGGCCGCCTACCTGGACGAGGGCTACTTCGGCCGGTGGCTGAACGCCGCGGAGCTGGTGCTCACCGAGACCGCCGTCCTCGCGCCCACCGCCGTCCGGACCCGCGCCCGCAACCTGCGCGGCGAGCGCCTCGCGGAGCCGCCGTTCCCCGAACCGGTCCGCCCCGACTACACCCCCACCGCCCCGGGCTCGCTCCGCACGGTGGACACCCCGCCGGCCTTCGCCGTCGACGAGCCGGTCCGGGCGAAGGACATGTCCCCGCCCGGGCACACGCGGCTGCCGGGCTACCTGCGCGGACGCGCCGGCGTCGTCGAATGGGTGCAGCCCGCCGCGCTGTTGCCGGACACCCACGCGCACTTCCTGGGCGAGAACCCGCAGCACGTCTACTCGGTCCGGTTCGACTCCCGCGAACTGTGGGGCCCCGGCACCGAACCCTTCTCCGTCACCGCCGAGCTGTTCGAGAGCTACCTGGAGCCCCGTTCATGACCCCCACCAGCGGCCCGGACGACCGCCCCTCCCCGGCCCTGCGCACCGAGGCGCTCGAGCAACTGCTCACCGAGCGCGGCCTGATCGACCCGGCGGCGATGGACACGATCATCGCCACCTACGAGACCCAGGTGGGCCCGCTCAACGGGGCCAAGGTGGTCGCCCGGGCCTGGACCGACCCGCAGTACAGGCGGCGGCTGCTCCAGGACGGCACCGCGGCCATCGCGGAACTGGGCTTCTCCGGTCCGCAGGGCGAGCACATCGTCGTCGTGGAGAACACCCCCACCACCCACAACGTGGTGGTCTGCACCCTGTGCTCCTGCTACCCGTGGCCGGTGCTCGGGCTGCCGCCGAGCTGGTACAAGGATCCCGCCTACCGCTCGCGCGTGGTGCGCGAACCGCGCGCGGTGCTCTCGGAGATGGGTCTCGACCTCGCCGCCGACGTCGCGATCACCGTCCGCGACTCCACCAGCGAGGTGCGCTGGCTGGTGCTGCCCGAACGCCCGGCCGGCACGGAGCACCTGACCGAGGAGGAACTCGTGCCGCTGGTGACCCGGGACGCCATGGTCGGCGTGGCGAAGGTGACGGCGCCGTGACCGCGCCCCTGGACGTCGACGGCCCGGCCGCCCCGCCCCGCGCCAACGGCGAGCTGGTCTTCGCCGAGCCCTGGGAGAGCCGCGCCTTCGGCATGGCCGTCGGCCTCCACGAGGCGGGTGCCTTCGACTGGCCGCGGTTCCGGGCCGCGCTGATCGCCCGCATCCGCGCCTGGGAGAACGGACCCGCCGGTGACGAGCCCTGGCACTACTACCGGTTGTGGCTCGCCGCCCTGGAGGACGTGCTCACCGAACGGGACGTGGTCCGCGCGGACGAGGTCACCACGCGCGCCCGCACCCTGTCGGGCCGCCCCGCGGGCCACGACCACGCCGCCCACGACGACGACCACCACCACGGCCACCACGACCACGTCCGTCCGCACTGACGGCTCCGCGGGCCGGTCCGCCGGTCCGCCCGGCCCGGTCAGGCGCCCGGTACGGGCAGGTCCAGGGAGACCGTCTTGCCGCGGCCGTTGGGCGAGGTGTTCCACTGCCCGGCGAGGGCCTCCACGATGAGCAGGCCCCGGCCGTGCTCGGCCTCGGCGTTCTCCTCCTCGTCCAGGGTCAGCGGCGAGGGCACGGGCGGATTGCTGTCGGAGTCCCGCACCTCCAGCCGCACGCGGTCCTCGAAGGCCCGCAGCCGGACGTCGACGTCGCTGCCGGCGTGGACGAGGGCGTTGGTCACGATCTCGGACGCGATCAGCCGGAGGGCGTCCGACAGGTCCGCCAGCCCCCACGAGCGCAACTGCTCGTCGACGAACTCCCGTGCCGCCTTGACCCCGTGCAGGTCGCGGCGCTGTACGTGCAGGCAGGCCGTCCGCGGCGCACCCTCGCCCACGGCGCCCTCGTAGCGGGCCAGGAGCAGCACCGCGTCGTCGCCGCGCCACCGGGGGGCGGAGACCTCGGCGACCAGGCGGTCGGCCAGCTGCTCCAGGTCGGCCCCCGCCTCCCGGCCGCCCGTGCGCAGCAGTTCCCGGGCGCACGCGCCGGGATCGCCGGTGGCGGAGCCCGTCAGGCCGTTGGAGTAGAGCATCAGCACCGACCCGGGCGCCAGCCTGTGCTCGCAACTGCGGTACGGGTGACGGGCGGTGACGCCCAAGGGGAGGTTGGCCGGCGCGTCCAGGGTGTCGACGCTCCCGTCGGGCCGCCGTACGACCGGCGCGGGATGCCCGGCAAGGGCCACCTCGGCCATGCCGTCGCCGGTGTCCAGGGCGATGACGCAGCACGTCACGAGCTGCTCCGTGCCGAGTTCGGCGAGCAGCCGGCCCGTCCGGTCGATCACCACGGCGGGAGGGTGGCCCTCGGTGGCGTACGCGGTGAGGGCGGTGCGCGCCTGGCCCATGACGGCGGCGCTGTCCAGGTCGTGGCCCTCGACGTCGCCGACGACGAGCACCATCCGCTCGTCCGACACCTTGATCACGTCGTACCAGTCGCCGCCCACCTGGACGGTGGTGAGGGCGGGACGGTAGCGCGCGGTGGTGGCGAGCCCCGGCAACTCGGAGAGGACCGGGGGCAGCAGCCTGCGCTGCAGGTGTTCCGCGACCTCGCGCTGCCTGGCGCCCAGTTCGACCCGCTCCACCGCGGCGCCCAGCATCCCGGCCATCATGCTGAGCACCGTGCGCTCCTCGGGCGGGAAGGCGCGGGGGCCCGCGAACTCCAGGCAGCACACGCCGACGACGTGCGGGTTCGCGTCGGACTCCACGGCGAAGGACCTGCCCCCGACGACGAGCGGCAGGTAGGCCTCGGCGGGCGGCCCGGCACGCTGCCGGCCCGAGCCCGTCTCCGCCGGCGGCCCCTCGGGCAGGAAGAGCGCGTGCCCGCGGACGGCCTCCACCGCCGGGGCGCGCGCGCCGAGCCGGGCGCCGTGGAGCTCGCGGACCATGGCCGAGGACGGTCCGCTGTGCCCCAGCACCCACAGCCGGCCCGCGCTCACCGAGGCCAGCACCAGGGCCCGGGCGCCGAACGGCGACAGGAGGGAGTCCCGGGCCGCCGCGATGAGCTGGTCCACGCTCATCGCCTCGTTGAGCCGTTCGGCGAAGTGCCGCAGGGGGTACATCAGGCTGGCGCCGGCCGAGCCGGGGACACCGCGCACCCCCCAGCCCGGGGTGCGGATGCTCGAGTGGAACACCGGTACGAGGGCGGGCGAGGGGCCGGCCATGATGGGGGTGCCGGCGCGTGCGAGCCCGGCGAGCGCCGTGGCCAGCGCGTCCGCGACCTCCTGCAGCACCCTGCGGTCCGCCGGGCCGAAGCCGCCGTGGCTCTCCACGCGCAGCACGGTGAGCGCGCCGAAGCACCGCCCGTCGGCGGTGACCGGTGCGGCCATCGCCGCGTAGGGGTAGGGCAGGGCGTACCTCTCGCCCGGTTCGGCCGGGTCGGGGTCGGGCAGGACCGCCACCTTGCCCGTGGCGACGGCCCGGGTCGAGGCGCGCGGCATGTCCATGGCCATCCGGCACGGCATCGTGTAGCAGGACGGCGGGCTGCCGGCGATCATCGCCGCACGCACCTCGGAGGCTTCCCGGCCCAGCAGGTAGACCGCCGCGGACACGGCGTCCATCCGGAACAGGGTCTCGCGCACGGCACCGTGCAGGACCTCTTCGAGACCCGTGCCCCCGGTCCGTGCGGCCCCGCCCTCGCGGCGGTGTTCTCCGAGCGTGCTGTTGCTCGTCATCGAACGGCTCCCTCCTCGCGAGTATAGGTGCGCGGATGGCCCGTCGCCCTTGGGAGGCACACCGCCCGCCTCCCGTACGGGGCGGCTCGCACCGGTGGCCGCCGCCTTGCCGACCGACAGGTAGGAGCATATGCTCGTATTGTTGGGTGGAGGCGCCGCCCCCGGTGCCCCGACGCCGGGGCATCCGCGGCCGCACCCGTCATCGCAGGCTCAGCCAACCCAGAAGGAGAACGACCGATGGCTGCCGGAAACCTTGTCCTCGTCACCGGGGTCGGCGGCGTGGGCCGTACCGTCCTCGAACTCCTGCGTGAGCGGGACGTGCCGGTGCGCGCGATGGTCCGCCGCGACGACAAGCGGGCGGACGCGCTGCGCGCGCTCGGGGCGGAGGTGGTCCTCGGCGACCTGACCCGGCCCGAGACCGTCGCGGCGGCGCTGGAGGGCACGGGGCGCATGTACTTCGCCATGCCCGTCTCGACCGACCACCTGCTGGCGGCGACCGTGGTCGCGAGCGTCGCCCGCGAGTACGGCCGGCTGGACGCGCTGGTGGGCATGTCGCAGATGACGGTGTCGCAGATGACCGCGACCAGCGCGGGGGAGTCCCACCAGCAGCGGCTGCACTGGCTCGCGGAGCGGGTGCTCGACTGGTCCGGCCTGCCGGTGGTCCACGTCCGGCCGACGTCCTTCCTGGACAACCCGCTGTTCACCGCGCTGGCGGCGCGGTCGATCCGGGAGGACGGGACGATCGCCCTGCCGTTCGGCGCCGGGCGCACCTCTCCGGTGGCGGTGGAGGACGTCGCCCGGGTGGTCGCCACGGTCCTGCGCGACCCCGCCCCGCACGTCGGCCGGGTCTACGAGCTGACCGGGCCGCGCACCGTCGACATGACCGAGATGGCCGCCGAGTTCTCGCGGGCGCTGGGGCGCGAGGTGACGTACGTCGACGCGCCGCCGGAGCGGTGGCGCGCGGAGGTGCTCAGCCGGGCCGGACTGCCGCCGCACATCGAGGACCACATCGCCACCATGGGACGACTGCACCGGGAGAACCGTTACGACCGCGCGTCGGACGACGTCGAGCGCGTCACGGGCGTGCCCCCCCCGGACCGTCGAGCAGTTCGTCACCGCTCGCCGGGACTTCTACCTGGGCTGAGCCTGCGCCCTCCGTCCCGGCGTCCGCCACGGGACCCAGAACGGAGGGCGCGGGCCCCCCGTCCGTCCGGCGCGGCCGCGGCCCGTTTGATGGCGGATCAAGCTACTTGCACGTACAAGTGATCGAATGCTCTACTTGCTTGACCGAGCAAATAATTCCCGGGGGGCTCGGCGCCGGCCGGGGGACCGCCCGGGTACGAGTGCCGCACCGAGGTGGCGAACCCACCGCGAGGATGCGCGCTCATCAGGCGCCGGACCGGCAGGAACCCTGCCGGGACCGCCGGCAGGCCCGCGCGCCCGCCCTGACACGGGAGCCGGGCCGCCGGCGGCACCGACCGCGTCCGCCCCGTACCGCACCTCCCGAGGGCGCCCGTCGTCCGTTCGGCCCCGCCGTGCCGCCCGCGGACGCGCGGAACACCGCTCCCCGGACCCGGGGGAGCGCGCGCGGTCCTTCGCGGCCCGGCCCCCCCGCACTCGTACCACCCAGAACAGGATGACCACTCACATGTCAACGACCAGCAGGCGTCGACCGGCACGCCGCCGACACCTCCGGGCTGGACTTCGCCACCGCGCGGACCAGGAAGCCCATCACCCTCGGCGCGCCGGTGCCGGTCGCCCCCGAGGAGTCCGGCTGGAAGGACACCATCACCGTCAACGCCAACACCCTGGTCACCGTAGCGGGACGGCTCGCCGACCAGACCGGCAAGGTGATGTACCACTGCCACCTCCTCGACCACGAGGACGAGGGCATGATGCGGCCCTTCGTCGTCATGCCGTCGCCGGTCCACGACATCCACCGGATGCTGATGGACATGGGCCAGGGAATGGACGCGCACGACATGAAGCACATGCAGAGCGGCATGAAGATGTAGCCCGCGGAGCTGCCACGGCATGACCCGGAGCGGTCCCGTCTCGGGCGGGACCGCTCCGGGCCGGCCTCGGGCTACAGCTCCAGCAGCGCCTGTTCGACGGCCTCGGTGAGCGCCGGGTGGATGTACAGCACGTCCCGGCCGACCTGGTCGGCCGTCTGCCCCAGCGCCATGGCCTGGATCAGCGGCTGGATGAGCGTCGCGGCCTGGGGACCGATGATGTGCGCGCCCAGGATCCTGCGGTCGCGGGGGTCCGCGAGGACCTTCACGAAACTGGTGGTGTCCTCCAGGGCCCACCCGTAGGCGGTGTCCGCGTAGTCGCGGACGCTCACCAGGTACTCGACGCCACGGCGGCGCGCCTCCTGCTCGGTCAGCCCGAAGCCGGCGATCTGCGGGCTGGTGAAGACCGCGTGCGGGGCGATCCGGTTGGAGAGGGTGCGCAGGTCGCCGGGGTGCAGCAGGTTGTGCTGCACGACCCGGGACTCGGCGTTGGCCATGTGCTTGAGCTGGAAGTGGTTCACCACGTCGCCCAGCGCCCACACCCCTGGCACGGACGTGCGGTAGCTGTTGTCGGTCACGATGTGGCCGTGCTCGTCGAGTTCGAGCCCGCCGGCGGTCGCGTCCAGCCGGTCGCTGTTGGGCCGGCGGCCGGTGCACACCAGCAGCGTCTCGGCCTCGACGACGTGGTCGCCGTCGGGGCAGGTCACGCTCACCTCGACCCCGCCGGGGCTGCGCTCGACGGAGGCGACGGTGGCGCCGAGCAGGAGGCGGTGCCGCCGGGCCGCGAGCTCGGTGAACCGCTCCGACACCTGCTCGTCCTCCGCCATCAGCAGGCGGGGCCCCCGCTGGACGATCGTCACCTCCGAACCGAACGCGGCGAAGACGTGGCCGAACTCGGCCGCGATGAAGCCGCCGCCGATGATCGCCAGGGACGCGGGGGCGTCCTCGATCCGCATGATGGTGTCGGAGGTGTGGAACGGCACGGAGTCCAGTCCGGGGATGTCCGGCACGTCGGGACGGGAGCCGACCGCGACGACGAAGGTGTCGGCGGTGATCCGCTCCCCGCCCACCTGCAGCACCTTCGGGGCGACGAAGCGCGCCTCGTCGGTGTAGACGTCGATGCCGTGGTCGCGGCGGTAGTCCACGGCGGAGGCGTGCAGCGGGTCGATACGGCGGAACACCCGGTCGCGGACGGTCTTCCAGTCCACCGGTTCGACGGTGGCGCGGACCCCGAGCCGCGCCGCCGCCCGGGCGCTCTCGGCGGCGTCGGCGGCGACGACGAACATCTTGCTGGGGATGCAGCCCCGGTTCAGGCACGTACCGCCGAACCGGCCGGGTTCGACGATCGCACGGCGCAGGTGCGCGAACCCCTCCCCGAACAGCATGTTGCCGCTTCCCGCCCCGAGGACCACAAGATCGTAGTGCGGCATGCCCACCCGCCTTCCGCCCGTCGGCTGTCCGGGCGTCGGCCCAGAGCCCGCCCGATTTGTGCCAGTTCCGTCCTGCGAGGTTCATATCACGGGCGTGGGGGACGGCGGACGCACCACCGGCGCGACACAGCGTGCGCGGCTCAGTCCGCCGCCGTTCCGGCGGCCTGTTCCTTCCTGCGCCGCCGGTAGGCGCGCATCGACGCGCGGGAGGCGCACCTCGGGCCGCAGTAGCCGGCCGAACTGTTGCGCGTCCGGTCGAAGAAGCAGAAGTGGCAGGGCTCGTGACGGCACGCGCGCAGCCTGTCCCACACGCCGGCGTGGGCGAGTGCCGTGACGCTCGCCAGTACGGTCCCGAACAGCCCGGGGACGCCGGTCTGCGTGCTGGTCAAGGTGGCGCCCGCGGCGGTGACGACCGTGGTCAGCGGATATCGGGCCGCCACGCCGCGCAGGTGCTCCTCCGCGCCCGCGAGGGCCTCGGGGGTGGTGTTCCCGTCGCCCGCGTGCGCCAGCAGCACGGTGATCAGCGCGTCGCGCAGTTCGCGCGCGCCGGCGGCGTCGGCCTCGGTGACGTGGGTGGTGCCGGTGTCCGGACCGTGCTCCCGCAGCCATGCCTGGAGGGAACCGGCGTCGGCGAAGCGCTCGGGGAGCTGCCGGGGTCCCGAAGCGTGCGTGTTGAGGAAGCGCAGGAGTGCGTCGGCGGCCTCGGGCTGGGTCAGCGGACTGCGCTCGGTCGTGGGTGCGGGCATCGTACGGGTCTCCCTTCGCGGCCAGTCTAGATCGCTTCTCGTTAAGGGGGAAACGGTTACGGTCCTCGCTCACGTCCTCGGCGGTGAGCTGTGTCACGAACGCCGGATTTCTACTGGTTCGCCTTTGCTCGTTAGGGCCGAATCGCCTACGGTCATCACCACGAGGCAGGCCGAGCCGCTCCTGACGGCGACTCGAGGCCCTCGGCGGCCCGGCCGGTGACCGGATCACGGCACCGGCGCGGGACCGCCGTCCTCGTCCACCGGAACGGTGGCCCGCCCGCGTGCGGCGCACCGTCGTCAACCAAGAAGGACCTCCCCATGTACATGAAGCTGGAACTGGTCGTGCTGCCCGTGTCCGACGTCGACCGGGCCAAGGCGTTCTACGAGGCGGCGGGCTTCCGCCTGGACCTGGACAAGTCCCCCAGCGTCGACTGGCGCGCGGTGCACCTGACCCCGCCGGGCTCGGAGTGCTCGGTGATG
The DNA here is from genome assembly GCF_042956445.1 of Streptomyces sp. NPDC008238. Lineage (NCBI taxonomy): Bacteria > Bacillati > Actinomycetota > Actinomycetes > Kitasatosporales > Streptomycetaceae > Streptomyces > Streptomyces sp. NPDC008238. Next base: position 977,273 of record NZ_JBIBGK010000001.1, read on the forward strand.
TTCGGCACGGGGCTCACCTCCGCCGAGCCGGGCTCCGTCCAGGGCCTCTACCTGGCCGTCCTCGACATCGAGGAGGCCCGGGCCGAGCTGCTCGCCCGCGGCGTCGAGGTGAGCGAGGTGTTCCACGACGCGGGCGGGCTGCTCTTCCACGGCCACGGGGGCGGCGACGTCACCCACGGGCTGGAGGGCCAGGGGCGGCTCGCGGGCCCGCAGCCCGAGCGCGCCTCGTACGGCTCGTTCGCCACCTTCAGCGACCCGGACGGCAACGGCTGGGTGCTCCAGGAGATCTCGCAGCGCTTCCCCGGCCGCTGACGCCGGCTCCCTCCCGCGGGGCGCACGGAGCCGTATCGACGCGGCCCTACCCCGCCCCGATACGAGTATCTGCTCGTTCACAGTGAAAGGAATCCCCGTGAACATGCCCCCCGTCGAGCCGTCCGGGCAGGACGGCCCCGCCCGGGAGCCGGCGTCGCACCGCGCCCCGCGCGGACTGTCACGACGCACCTTCGTCGGCGGCGCGGCCGCCTCGGCCGCCACCGTCGCCGGCCTCTCCCGGGCCGGAGGACTGCCCTCGGCCTCGGCCTCGCCCGCCCGGGCCCCGCGGACGCCGGACGGGCCCGGCACCGTCTCCTCGGCGCCCCGGCTGCCGGCCGGCTTCGCCAGGACCTTCCGCAGCCGCTTCGTACGGGCCGGCGGACTGGGCCAGCACGTCGTCATCGGAGGCGACGGGCCGCCGCTGCTCCTCGTGCACGGCTGGCCGCAGAACTGGTACGCCTGGCGGATGCTGATGCCGGAACTGGCCCGGCACCACACCGTCATCGCCGTCGACCAGCGCGGCATGGGGCTCACCGACAAGCCCATGAGCGGGTACGACACCCGCACCCTGGCGGGCGACCTGATCGCCCTGATGGACGCCCTCGGACACGAACGGTTCGCCGTCGTCGGCCACGACACCGGGATGATCATCAGCTACGCGCTGGCGGCCGACCATCCGGACCGGGTCGCCCGCGTGGCCCTCGCCGAGGTCCCCGGCCCCCCGCGCCCGTCCGCCTCGCCGATCCTGTTCGTGGACGAGCAGCACAACGAACGGCTCTGGCACATCCCGTTCAACCGGGTCGACCACGAGCTGATCGAAAGGCTGGTGAGGGGCCGCGAAGCGGACTTCTACGGCTACGAGTTCGACATCCAGGGCGGCGAGCGGCTGCCCCGGTACGCACGCGACTACTACGTCCGCCTCTTCTCCGACCCCGCGACCCTGCGCGGCAGCTTCGGCCTCTACCGGGCCTGGGACGCCACCGGCCGGCAGAACGAGGAACGCGCGAAGAAGAAGCTGACGATGCCGGTCCTGGCGATCGGCGGATCCGAGAGCTGGGGCGGCGCCGTCGGGGGCGCGATGCAGGACCTGGCGGAGGACGTCCGGGGCGTGGTCGTCCGCGGCGCCGGCCACTGGGTGGCCGAACAGGCGCCCGAGGAGATGCTGGCGGAACTCGGCACCTTCCTCGCCCCCTACCGCCGCGCCGCCGGTGCGCCGGCCCGTTAGCCCGTAACCCCTCGGCCGGGGCCGACCCGGGCGGATCCACCCACAGACGGGAGGCACGGTGTTCTCCGACATCGGCCCGCCGGAAGTCCTGACGCTGCTCGTGGTGGCGGTCGTCCTCGTCGGTCCCGACAAGCTCCCCGGGCTGGTCTCCGACACCGTGCGTGCCCTGCGCGGGCTCCGTGAGCTCGCGCAGGGCGCCCGGGCGGGCCTGCGGGACGAACTCCCGCAGGAACTGCGGGACCTGGACCTCACGGACCTCGACCCGCGCGATCCGCCCGCCGAAGCCCGGCGGCGGTGACGGGGCCGTCCCCCGGCCCCGTCACCGCGCACCGCGACCGCAGAACCTCAGCACCCCAGAACCCAGAACCCCAGCCGCGAAGCAACTCGGCACCACAGAAAGGAAACACCCATGTTCGGCAGGCTCGGAGCACCCGAGATCCTCCTCGTCCTCGTCGTCGTCCTCCTCCTCTTCGGCGCCAAACGGCTCCCCGACATGGCCCGTTCCTTCGGGCAGTCGCTCCGGATCCTGCGGAGCGAGACCAAGGCCATGCGGGAGGACGTCACCGACGAAGCCGCGGACACCGCGCGGACCGCGGCCCTCGAACCCGGGGCCGGGACCCCGCACGCGGCGCCGGAGGCCACCGCGGCGGACGTGCCCCACGGGCGCTGAAGCGCCCGGGACGGACCGCCCATGACCACCGGCACCCCGCGTGACCCCGACCTGATGCCGCTGCGGGAGCACCTGCGCGAACTGCGCAACCGGCTGCTCAAGGCCGTCGGCTCGATCCTGCTCGTCACCGTCGCCGCGGCCCTCTTCCACCGGCAGTTGATCGGGTTCCTCATCGATCCGCTGCCCGGCTGCGCGCCCGGCCGTCTGACCGGCGCCGCCGCGGCGGACGGCTCGGGTCACTGCGGCGTGATCTCCCTCAACGGCCTGCTCTCGCCGTTCACCCTCGCGCTGAAGGTGTCGATCACCGCGGGGGTGGTCGGCGCGAGCCCGGTGTGGCTCTACCAGGTGTGGGCCTTCGTCGCGCCGGGACTGCACCGCGGCGAGCGCAGGTACACCCTGGCCTTCCTGGGGGCGGGGATCCCGCTGTTCCTGACCGGTGCCGCGGTGGCGTACCGGACGTTGCCGACGACCGCCCGGGTGCTGATCTCCTTCACCCCGGACAACGCCACCAACATCCTGCCCGTCGACGACTTCCTCGACCTGGCCACCCGCATGGTCCTCGTCTTCGGGCTCTCCTTCGAACTCCCCCTGCTCCTCGTGCTGCTGAACCTGGGCGGGGTGATCAGCGCCCGGCGGATGGCCGGCTGGTGGCGCGGCATGCTCATGGGCGTAGCCGTCTTCGCGGCGATCGCCACCCCCAGCACGGACCCGGTCAGCATGCTGCTGCTCGCCGCGCCGATCAGCCTGCTGTACGGGGCCGCGTGCGCGGTCGCCTGGTGCAACGACCGGCGGCGGCGCCGGCGCGGCACCGTACCCGGCACCGCACCCGGCGCCGTGGAGGCCGCCGAGGCCGCGGACGGCGTGGCCGTCACCAGGTCATGACGTGCCGCTGCGCCGGCCGCTCACTCCGCCCAAGGTGCGAAACCGGTGTCCAGCACGGCTACCAGGAAACCGCGCAGCCGGGCCGCGTCCTCGGGGCCGAAGCGCTCCTCGAACCGGGACTGCACCTCGTTCCACAGGGGGATCGCCGCCTTCATCCGGTCGAGGCCGTCCGGTGTGATCGCGACGATCCGCGCACGGCGGTCGGCCGCCGACGTCTCGACGGTGACCAGGCCCTCCCGGGCGAGCGGCTTGAGGTTGGAGGCCATGGTCGTGCGGTCCATGGCGATCGTGTCGGCGAGGGCGGTGATCGTCGTCTCCCCGCGCTCGCCGAGGTGCTGCAGGATGCTGAACTGCGTCGCGCGGAGGCCGACCGGGGCGAGGGCCTTGTCGTAGGTCGCGCTGAGGTAGCGGGCCGCCTTGCGCAGCGCCAGGTTGTTGCACGAGTCGGCTTTCGACGGCGCAGCGCTCATGGTTTCCTCCCGGACGTCCACCCCATGATACGAGCAGCTGCTCCCACACGGAGCGCGCCGTCGAACGGCGGGCAAAGGGGGCGACACGCCCGATGATCTCAAGTTCATGAAGATTCCGGGTCCCCGCTGTTAGGGGGCGTTCACTTCCTTCGCTGTGCAAGTAAAGTAGGGGCATGTCAGACGTCATGCCGCGGCAGGAAGCGGCCCCTGAAGCGATGGTGCCGCTCACCCCCGACGAGGAGGCGGTCGTCCGGTCGCTGAGCCGTGTCATCTACGCCCTGCCCCGCGCCCTGGACGCTGACATGGTCCGCGAGCAGCGACTGCCGCTCATCGAGTACATGGCCCTGGTGCACCTCTCCGAGGCCCGCGACCGGCAGATGCGCATGAGCGACCTCGCCGGGGCCTGCGAGCTGTCCGTGAGCGGGATGACACGCGTCGTCCACCGGCTGGAGAACGACGGACTGGTCCAGCGCGTCAAGTGCACCCAGGACGCGCGCGGCTGGAACGCGGTCCTCACCGACGAGGGCCTCGCCCGGCTGCGGGAGGCGTGGCGGACCAACCTGTCGTCCGTGCGCCGGCACTTCCTCGACCACCTCGAGGGAGTGGACCTCCAGGCGCTCGGTGCGGCACTGAGGAACGTCGCGACCTGACCGTTCCGTGCGGCCCCCGCGCACACACCGTCGCCGAGGGCGACCCTGCGCCGTGGCAGAGGCACGCCCCTGCCACGGCGTCCGGTCAGGCCGGCGCGGGGACCGGTTCCCCGGCCTCGGACGCGGCCGCGTCCGCACCGGTGCCGCCGACTCCGGCCGACGGGGCGACCGGGGTGTAGAAGACGCTGCCCTGGCGACGGGACCGCTCGGCGAGCCCCTTCGCGACCAGCGCCTCCAGGGCGTTGCGCACGACGGGGGCGCTCGGTGCGGAGCGGTCCGGGTGCCGCTTGGCCAGCGCGTCGACGAACTCGCTGACCATGCGGGGTTCGTCGTCCGCGGCGAGGACGTCGGCGACGAGACCGCGCAGGGTCGGCTTGTCCTTGTCCCTGTCCTCGTCCTTGGTCCTGTCCGCGGCCGGCGCCGCCTTCTTGCCGGTCTTCCTGGCCTTCGTCCCGCCGGCCGGCTTCCGTGCGCGGGGACGCGGAACGGCCCGGGCCTTGCCCGTCTGCGGCGCGGCGGCCGCGACGGGGGCCGGCGCCTCCTCGGCGGGGAGTTCCTCGGCCTCGGCCTCCTCCGCGGTGACCTCCCCGGCCGGCTCGGCGTCCGGTGCGCCGGTCGTCACGGTGCCCTGCAGCCGCGTCAGCCAGGCCCGCTCGTCCTCGAGCCGGGTCAGCCGCGACTGGAGCTCCGCGACCTGCTCCCGGACCGCTTCCTGTTCCTTGGTGTTGCTCTCCAGGTCCTCTGCGAGACGCGTCGCATACCGGTCCTGAATGGTTGTGTTGTGGGACACGACAGCCGCTTTCTCGTGTATCGGATGTTGCTGCCGGATGCTACCCATCCTTCGCCCTCATCGTCCGGAACCGCCCCGTTCTCCGCGAGTTGGGACGTCGTCAACCTTGGAGGCGCGGGTCGAGCGCCCCCGCCTCCGCAAGTTCCAGTCCCAGCAGGCTCGCGGACAGTCCGTGCCAGGTGTGCACGTCCCAACCGGTGAGTTCACGCCAGCGGTTGAGGCGGTACTTCACCGTGTTGGGATGCAAGTGCAGCGCCCTGCCCGTCGCGGTGAGGGAGAAGCCGTTGTCGGCGAACCCGTGTACGGTCACAGCCAGTTCGGGATGCGACGCGACGGGGCCCGCGGCGGCTTCCAGCAGCGGCGCCAGTCTGCCGGCCTGCGGGAACAGCGTCGCCGCCAGCCACGCGCCGTCGAAGGGGACGGCCGGCCCGTCGGCGTGGGCCAGGGTGAGCGCCGCCTGGGCGTCGACGACGGTGGCGGCCGCGCCGGCCAGCCCCGGGCGCGCCAGCCCGGTGCCGATCGGCAGCCGCGGGACCAGGTCGCGCATCGCCCCGGTCACGGCGTCGGCGGCCATGCCCTGCACCAGGGCCACCGTCGTGGCGCCCTGGTTGGCGCACCGGGCGGTGCCCGTAGGGCGGTTGAGCCGGCCGCGCAGCTCGGTGAGCTGCTCGTCGGTCCACGCGGACGCCGGGGCGCACACGGCCTGGAAGGTGCCGGCCGGGGCGTAGCCCAGCGCGAGCGCCAGCTGCGCCATGTCCGGCTCGGTCCCCGGCGAGCGGGCGTACAGGCCCTGGAAGAACCGGTAGGTCAGGCTCAGTTGGACGGCGTCCCGGGCCCGCAGCGCCTCGTTGTACGCCTCGGCCGCGGCGCCGGTGATCTGCTCGACCCAGGTCCACACGGTGCCGACGAGACGTACCAGTTGCCGGCTCGTGCCGTCCTCGCCGTCCGTCCCGGCGCGGGAGAGCAGGAGGTTCCAGACCTCCCGGTAGCCCACGTGGAAGGCGGCGATCAGGGCATGCAGCGGAAGGCCCTCACGGGCCCGCTCGCGCCCCAGCGCCCTGACGCGCTCGCGCTCCTCCGCGGACGGGCCCCGGCGGGTGAGCAGGCCGGTGAGCAGTCCCTCGCTCTGCTGGAGGACGCCGGCCTCGTGCTCGGCGCGCGGTACGAGGTGGTAGTCGGGGATCTCCTCGCGGATCCGGTCGGTGATGCCCGCGGTCAGCACGGGCAGCTCCGCCCGTACCGACGAGCACAACGCTGCCAGGTCCCGCCAGTCCTCACGCGGTGAACCGGCGGGCGGGGAAGGAGCCGCCATGAGCGTCCACCGCCTTCCCGCGTGCCCGGTCCGCCTCGGCCACCGCCGGTGCCGGTGCGTACGGCCGCCCTTTCACCATAAGCCCCATACGCCGCCGACGCGCGGCCGTGACCTGCGCATTTGCGGATTCCACAGGGTGACGACGGTGGGATTCTCGCTTTCCGGGGGCTCGGTGGACGTTCCGCGGAGGAAGCCTGGAAGGGCGCATCCCGGCACCTTGGAGGCGACTCGCATGGCACACGACCCCCCGGCCACCGTGGCCGACCACCTGCTGGACCGGCTCGCCGGTCTCGGCGTCTCCCACGTCTTCGGAGTCCCCGGCGACTACAACCTCGCCTTCCTGGACCGCGTCCTCGCCCATCCCCGCATCACCTGGGTCGGCACCGCCAACGAACTGGGAGCCGCCTACGCGGCCGACGGCTACGCGCGGATCGCCGGATTCGGGGCGCTGCTGACGACGTACGGGGTGGGCGAGCTCAGCGCGATCAACGCGGTGGCCGGCAGCTACGCCGAGTACGTCCCGCTGCTGCACATCGCGGGCGGTCCCGCGCTGGCCGCGGAACGCACCGGCGCCCATCTGCACCACACCTTCGGCGACGCCGACTTCGAGCGGTTCGCCCGCGCCCAGGCGGAGGTCGTCTGCGCGCACGCCACCCTGCGTCCCGGCACCGCGGCGGCCACGATCGACCGCGTCCTCGGTACCGCCGTCCGCAGCAGCCGCCCCGCCTACCTGCGGCTGCCGTCGGACGTCGTGGCCGCCCCGGTCGCCGTCCCGGCCGCGCCGGAGCGCACGTCGCGACCCGGGCCCGCGGCCGACGGCGGCGGCAGGGCGGCGTTCCGCCGGGCCGCCCGGGCACGGCTGGATCGGGCACGAACGGTCACCGTGCTCGCGGACTTCCTCGTCGACCGCTTCGGGGCGCGCGCCGAGCTCGCCCGCCTGGTGGCCGCCGGGCCCCTGCCGCACGCCACCCTCGTCTCCGGCAAGGACCTCGCCGACGAGGGGCACCCCTTCCACCTCGGGGTGTACGCCGGAGCCTTCAGCGACCCAGTGGTCCGCCACCTCGTGGACGACGCCGACCTGCTGATCAGGGCCGGAGTCGTCCTCGCCGACACCACCAGCGGCGGATTCACCCACGGCTTCGACACCTCGGCCGGCATCGCGCTCGGCCCCGCGAGCGCCACCGTCGACGGCGAGGTCTTCCACGACGTGCCCCTGCGCGCGGGGCTGGCCGTGCTCGCCGGGCTCGTCGCGGACCGGGAGGCGCCGCCCGCGCCCCGCCCGCCCCGCTCGACCGCCTCCACCGCCGGGGCGACACCGGGGGACGCCCCGCTGACGCAGGACCACCTGTGGAACGCCGTGGCCGCCGCGGTGCGGCCCGGGGACGTCGTCGCGGCGGACCAGGGCACCGCGTACTACGGCATGGCCACGCGGCGGCTGCCGGCCGGGACGCGCTTCATCGGGCAGCCCCTGTGGGGCTCGATCGGCTACACCCTCCCCGCGCTGCTCGGTGCCATGCTGGCCGACCGGTCACGCCGCGGCATCCTGCTCATCGGGGACGGCTCGGCCCAGATGACGGTGCAGGAACTGGGCACCTTCGGGCGGCACGGCCTCGCGCCCGTGGTCGTCCTGGTCAACAACCGGGGCTACACCGTCGAGCGGGTCATCCACGGCGCCCGCGCCGCCTACAACGACATCGCCGCCTGGGACTGGACCGCCGTCCCGGCCGCGCTCGGCGTGCGCGACGCGTTCGTCGCCACCGTACGCACCGGGGACGGGCTCGACGCGGCACTCGCGCGCGCCGCGAGGACCCCGGGCCGGCCGGCCCTCATCGAGGCGGTCACCGGCCGCGACGACGTCCCGCCGCTGCTCGGCGACATCGCGCACTCCCTGAACGACCGGAACGCCGCCCCCTCCCGCACCCCGGGCTGACGCGGGCGCGGCCGCAGCGGTCATCGCGGGGCACGGTGACCTGGTCGAGGGAGCGCGCCCGTGGCGCCGCACCGGCTGGGGCGGTCGGACGGGACGGTCGCCGTCGGCGTCACGCCTACCTCGGCGCCGCGGGCTGCCCGGTGAAGGCGGGGGCGCTCGTCGACGTGTCGCGCCGCGACGACCGCAGTGTGCCCGGTTTGGTGGCCCCGCTGCGTTCCCGGCGCCGGCTCCGTCAGGCCCGCCAGATGTTGTCGAAGGCCGCGTTCTCGATGTCCTTGCGCTGCCGCACGGATTGCAGCTCCTCGACGGCGTCGTGCACCGCGGCCAGCACGGTCGCCACGGCGTCGTCGGTGACGCCGGCGGACTCTGCGGTGCCCTCGCCGGCCCGGCTGTTCCCGGAGATCCCCGCGGCGCCGGCCAGGGCGGTCAGGACCGGCTCCCCGGACGACCGGCGGCCCAGCGCCTCCCCGCGGGCGGGGGAGTCCAGCAGCACCGGCTCCCCGGCGGCCCAGGGCCGCCAGCGGGGGGTGCTCACGGCGGTGAGGCCGGCCGCCCGCAGCCCGGCGCGGTAGACCGAGGAGAGGTTGCGGCCCCTGCGCCACAGCCAGTCCTCCACCGACTCGTACGGTTCCCGGTCGACGAGCGCGGACGCCGCCTGGTCCAGGAGGTGGTCACCGGTGGGCGGCGCGCTCCGCGGCACCAGGCGGTGCCCGTCCAGGGTGACGGCCCCGGCGCGGAGGAGGCCGATCACCTCGGCCCCGGCGAGCGCGAGTGACAGGTCGCCCGCCTCGACGGGAGGGCTCGAGGCCACGTCCATGCTGACGATCATCAGGTCCTGCGGCGTGCTCATGGCGGCTCCCGTGCTCCCGTCGAAGAGATCGACAACGATACGGCGCCTCGCGCCGCCGCCCGGCGCTCCCCGGTCACGGCGAGCCGCCCGCCGGCGGGCTGGCGCATGCTCTGGGTTCGTCCAGCCTCCCGGGAACTCCGTCAGCGCCGGCACGTCCGGCGGCAGTTCGGCCCCCACCACGTCGGCGAGCGAGCGATCCACAGCGGCGGCAGCGACCCCGCGGGGACCGGTGTACGTCGGGTCGGTCCGGGGGTGCCCCTGGCTCCTTGGTCAAGGTCGTGGGCCAGGATGGCGGCATGACGGGTGGGGATCGCTTGGGGCGGACGGCGGTGCACTATGCGGCTGCCGACGGGGACGCGGAAGGCCTGAGGGGGCTGTTGGCTCGGGGTGCCGGCCCGGGGGCAGCCGACGCCGCGGGCTGGACGCCGCTGCATTTTGCGGCCCAGGCCCAGGCGCCGTCGGCCATCGAGGTTCTCCTGGCCGCCGGTGCGCCGGTCGATGCCGTGGACGGTCACGGCAATACGCCGCTGTCGCGGGCGGTGTTCTGTTCGCAGGGCGAAGGGGCGGTGATCCGGCTGCTGGTGGAAGCCGGCGCAGACCCCGACAACGTCAATGCCCATGGTGTGAGCCCGCGGGCACTGGCCGGACGGATTGCCAACCATGACGTGGCTGCCCACCTTAAGGGCGGAGGCGGCACCTCCTAGGCTCCGCCGACTGCTGTGACCGGCCGGTGCCGTAGAACGTGCCGTCGCGGAGCACGGCGGAGAGGACGTAGGCCCTGCGTCGGACGCGGCGGGCCCGGACGGGTGCATGTCGTTGAGGATGTCCTCCCGGAAGTTGTGCGGCGGTGGCCTCGGTCTTCACCGGCGCCGCCTTGGGCGACGCGGCGAGCCGCGGCGCTGCGCGTACCGCGTGGTCCGCCCGGGCTGAGATCCGCGCGGGCGCGTCATCCCGTCGGGGCCCGGTGTCCCGCGGCGGTCCTGCGGATGGCGACGCAGGCGATGTCGTCGTTGAGGCTGCCGTTGCCGTGCCGGAGGAGGGCCTGGTGGAGCAGCCGCAGGAGCCCGGCAGGCGAGGTGCCGGCGGGCTGCCGGGTCGTCCAGTCGGTGAGCGGGAAGAAGTCGCCGCCCGGGTCGCGGGTCTCGCTGACCCCGTCGGTGTAGAGGAGCAGCAGGTCGCCGACGGCGAAGGGGACACGGTCCACGTGGTACTCGGCGCCCAGGAGATCCGCCAGGCTGACCGGTGGTGAGGGGGCGGCCGGTTCGATCGTCCGGGTGCGGCCGTCGTGCTTCAGCAGTGCCGGCGGATGGCCGCAACTGAGCACGGAGACGTGGTCGGCGGCGGGCGGGATCTCCACGATGACGGCGGTGGCGAAGCGTTCGCAGTCGTCCTCGGCGGGCACCGCCGCGGTGTACCGGGCGATGGAGTTCTCCAGGCGGCGTGCGAGGTGCGTCAGGTCGGGCGCGTCGTAGGCCGCTTCGTGGAACGAGCCGAGGAGCGCGGCCGAGACGCCGACGGCAGGAAGGCCCTTGCCGCGGACGTCACCGAGGATGAGGCGCAGGCCGCGGGGGGTGTCGGCCGCGGCGTAGAAGTCGCCGCCGATGCGGGCGTGGGGCGCCGCCGCGCGGTAGAAGGTGGCGATCTCCAGGTTCCTGATCCGCTCGGGCACCGGGCGGAGGAGGACCTCCTGCGTCGCGTCGGCCACGGCGCGGACCTGGGCGAGGGTGTGCTCGCGCTGCAGGCGCAGATGGCTGGCGTAGGCCGCGGCCAGGCTGACGGCGCCGATCGCGCCCGCGGTGTAGAGGGCGGACATGTCGGAGAAGGCCAGGGCGTAGCCGATGACCGGCAGCAGGCAGACCAGCCCCAGGGTGAGGGTCGCCCGTACGGACCAGAGCGAGGCGGCGAGCGCGGGCGCCGCCGGGAGCAGGCGGGTGAAGGGGACGTCCTGAGGGGTGAGGACCGCCAGGACCCCGATGACGGCGGTCAGGACGGCGGGGGCCAGCAGCACGGGGTCCCGCCGCCGCAGATCCGCCCACATCGCCCGATGTCCCGCCAGAGCGCTCATGGCTGGATCGTAGGCGATCCTTGATCGTCTCCCGCGGACGCGACATACGATGCCGCGTCCGCTCCGGGACGCCACGCGTTCCCCCGCGGCCGTCGTCGCGGAGCGCCCCCCGGCCCCCGTTCCGGGGCCCGGCGGCGTGGCCCGGTGCCCCAAGGGCACTCCGGGCGACGTGGCGGCCGGGGCCTCCAGTAGGGTTCCGACGCCGTGATCACTACGGTCGCGTCCATGTCGTCCCGTGAGCAAGGGGGTTGGGTGGGGAACCGCTCGAGCCTCAGGTCCCGCGTGGCGCGCGCGTGCCGGGACGTCATGGGGCCGGATGACGTGCCGACTCGCCCGCTGGGAAGGTTTTCGGCTCGGGCTCGTGCGCGGAGCCGGACCGCTCCGCCCGGTGCTGCCGTCCGTTCGGCGTGACGCGTTCGACTTGTGGAAGGGATGTGCCGTGATCGTGTCCGCTGAGGCTTCCGAGGTGAACGCCTGCTCGGCGTGGGCCGTTGTCGACTGGTTCTCCGACGCCCTGGACAAGACCCGCTTCGAGGGCAGGTTCGTCGGCAACATGTCGGCCCTGGCGGTCGGCCCCGAGGGACGCGTGGCCGCCCTCGCGGACCGCTCCTTGCTCTTCCACCTGGACGCCGTCACCCACCAGCCCGTCGACGTCGTGGCGTTGTACGACGAGGACGGGAAGGAGACGGACTTCGAGGCCCTGGTCTTCGACGCGGACGGCACGCTGCTGATCGCGTCCGAGGAACCGGCCGTTCGCCGCTTCACCCCGGAGGGGAAGTTCCTCGAACGGCTGCCGGTGCCGGACGGCCTCCTCGTCGGGCCCGCGGGCCGGGCCGTGGTCAACGAGACCTTCGAGGGTCTCGCGATGCAGCCCGGCAGCCTCACCCTGGTGGCCTCGATGGAGGGCGCGCTGAGGGGTGACGGGAGGGCCTACGTGCGTTTCCAGACGTGGGAACGCGCAACGGCCGGCGACCGGTTCCGCACGGGCGTGCAGTGGGGCTACGAGCGCGACGGGGGCCTGGCGCTGTCGGACATCTGCGCGGCCGGCGACGGCAGGCTCCTCGTTTTGGAGCGGGGCTACGACAAGAGCGTCGGCAACATCGTCCGGCTCTACCTCGCCGACCCGCGCGGGGCGGACGACGTCACCGCCGTCGAGAACCTGTCCGGCCAGGAGGACGTCCGCCTGATGGGCAAGACCCTGCTGGTCGACATGGCCCACTGCCCGTCGCTGGGAGCCACGAACAAGCAGCCGCAGGCCAACCCCCTGCTCGGCAACATCGAGGGCATGACGATCACCGGGACCACCCCGGACGGCCGTCTGAAGGTCCTCATGGTCACCGACGACAACCAGAGCGCCCTGCAGACCACCCGCCTGTACGGGCTGACCGTACGGCTGCCCGAGCTCTGAGGCCCGCCGCGACCACGGGCCCGTTGTCGGTGGCGGGTGGGACACTGCCCGGCATGAACGGACCGAATCCCAAGGCGGATCTCCTGCGGTACCTGCAGGACGCGCGCGACACCCTGCTGTGGAAGATGGAGGGGCTCTCGGAGTACGACGTGCGCCGCCCCCTGACCCCGACGGGGACCAACCTCCTGGGACTGGTCAAGCACGCCGCCGGTATCGAGCTGGGGTACCTCGGCGACACCTTCGGGCGGCCGTTCTTCGGGGACGAACGGCCCTCCTGGGACCGGGAGGACGCCGAGGCCAACGCGGACATGTGGGCCACGGCGGAGGAGTCGCGCGAGGAGGTCTCCGGGCTCTACCGCCGCGCCTGGGAGCACGCGGACGCGACGATCGACGCCCTGCCGCTCGACGCGGTCGGCCACGTCCCCTGGTGGCCGCGGGAGCGGCGGGCGGTGACCCTGAACCACGTCGTGGTGCGGGTGATCGCGGACACCCAGCGGCACGCCGGCCACGCCGACATCCTCCGCGAGCTCCTCGACGGCAGCGTCGGCTTCCTCCAGGGCAACGACGCCGTCCCGCCGGGCGACCGGGCCTGGTGGCAGGAGCACCGCAGCCGGCTCGAACGCGTCGCACGCGAGGCGGGCGGGGCCGCAGGGTCCGGCGGGGCCGGCCGCTGACGCGGGCGCACCGGCCGGTCCGCTCACTACCCTGACGGCATGACGACACGCAGGACCGGCCCGGTGAGTACCGACGCGATGATCGAGGACCTCAGGACACTCGTCGAGGTCGAGTCGCCGTCGCGCGACGTCGACGCCCTGACGGCGTCGGCCAAGGCCGTCGCCGGGGTCGTCGAGCGGCGCCTCGGCGGCGAGGCGGTGTGTGTGGAGAGTCCCGGCGGGCCGCACGTGCGCTGGTCCGGCGGCGGGGAGCCCCGAGTCCTGCTCCTGGGGCACCACGACACGGTGTTCCCGCTCGGCACCCTCGCACGGCGCCCGTTCACCGTCGCCGGCGGCCGCGCCACCGGCCCCGGCGTCTTCGACATGCTGGGCGGGCTGGTGCAGGCCGTCCACGGCCTGGCGCTGCTGGACGACCGGTCGGGCGTGGAGATCCTGGTGACCTCCGACGAGGAGGTCGGCTCCCCGTACTCACGGGCGCTCATCGAGGAGCGGGCCCTCGCGTGCGGCGCCGTGCTCGTTTTCGAGGGAGCCGCCGACGGCGGGGCCCTCAAGACCGGCCGAAAGGGCTGCGGCTCATTCGAGGTCACCGTCACGGGCCGCGCCTCGCACGCCGGGCTGGAGCCCGAGGCAGGGGTCAACGCCCTGGTCGAGGCGGCCCACCAGGTGCTCGCCGCCGCGGCGCTCGGCCGGCCGGAGGCCGGTACGACCGTCACCCCGACGGTGGCGTCGGCGGGCACGGCCGACAACGTGGTGCCCGCCCGGGCGACCGTCGTCGCCGACGTACGGGTCGCGACGGCCGAGGAGAGGGACCGCGTCGAGGCCGGCTTCGCGGCCCTGGCCCCGCACGTCGCGGGCGCGGCGGTCTCGGTGAGCGGCGGCGTACGGCGGCCCCCGATGCCGGAGTCGGCGTCCGCCGGACTCTTCGCCCTGGCGCGGCGGTTGCTCCCCGGCATCGAGGGCAGGGCGGTGGGCGGCGGCAGCGACGGCAACTTCACCGCCGCGCTGGGCGTGCCGACCCTCGACGGCCTCGGGGCCGTCGGGGGCGGGGCGCACGCCGACCACGAGTACGTCCTCGTCGACGCCATGGCCGAACGGGCGGCGCTCGTCGCGGGCCTGGTGGACGCCATCCGCAACGCGTAGCCGGAGCCTCCCGGTGCCGGGCCCGCGTGCCGAGCGGGCCCGGCTGCCCGGGGTCCTTCCGCGGCCGACGTCACGGAAACCGCGGCTGTCCGGTCCTGGTGGTACGGGCCCACGTGCCGCCGTACGTCATCACCGAACCCGGTGATCCGCCCGGCGGAACGCCGCAGCGGACCGGGCGGACCCGCCCGCGGGCCGCCGTGGCGGTGGGCGTAATGTGACGGACCTGGACAACTGGGAGAGGGATTCTCGATGCGAACGGTGGACCTCGGCAGTCAGGGACTGCGCGTGCCGGTGCAGGGCCTCGGCGCGATGGGGATGAGCGTGGACTACGGGGTGGGCGACGAGCGGGAATCCGTGAGCACGCTCAACCGCGCGGTGGACTTGGGCGTCACGTTCATCGACACGGCCGAGTCCTACGGCCCCTTCGAGAACGAGAAGCTGATCGCCCGCGCCCTCGGGCACCGCCGGGACGAGATCGTCCTGGCGACGAAGTTCGGTCTCGACTTCGCCGACGACGGCACGCCCGGCCCCCTGGACGGGCGGCCGGAGCACGTCCGCCGTGCCGTCGAGCGTTCGCTGCGCCACCTGGGCACGGACGTGATCGACCTCTACTACATGCACCGGATCGATCCCGGCACGCCCGTCGAGGACACGGTCGGCGCGATGGGGGAGCTGGTCGCCGCCGGCAAGGTCCGCTACATCGGGCTGTCCGAGGTCTCCGCGGAGACCATCCGCCGGGCCCACGCCGTGCACCCCCTCACCGCGGTCCAGTCGGAGATGTCACTGTTCACCCAGGACCTGCTGGACAACGGCCGCAAGGCGACGATGGACGAACTGGGCATCGGCCTGGTCGCCTCCTCGCCCATGGGCCGCGGCTTCCTCAGCGGGGCGATCCGCAGCGTCGACGACCTGGCGCCGGACGACGCGCGGCGTGAACTGCCCCGCTTCTCGGCGGAGAACATCGCCGCCAACCTCGTCCTGGTGGAGCGGGTACGGGAGATCGCCGGGGCGCGCGGCGCGACGCCGGCGCAGGTCGCGCTCGCCTGGGTCGACGCGCAGGGGGCCGTCGCCATCCCCGGCACGAAGCGCCGGAAGTACCTCGAGGAGAACGCCGCGGCCGCAGGACTCGTGCTGTCGCAGGACGAGCTCGCCGCCCTCGGCGCCGCCGTGCCGGCCCGGGAGGTGAGCGGCGCGCGCTACACCGCGCGGGCGCTGGAGTCCACCAACCGCTGACCGGCCGTGCGCCGCGGCGGCGCCCCCTGTGACGGGGGACCGCCGCCGCGTCGGCCCGGAGCCCGGGTCAGAGCCCGGCGAGCACCGCGAACGGGTCGGCCGCGCCGCCGTTGTCGACGGCCGCGATCCGGCGGCGCAGCGTGAACGCCGCGCCCGGGTCGATCGTCACCTGACGCTGGGTCATCACCCAGATCCCGCAGGCGTACGCGGTGAAGCCCGGCTCGTCGTAGAGCAGCCCGTACGTCTGGCCGTCGGATCCGGTCATGCCCACCCACGGCGCCGCCGGCTCGAAGTCGGCCGGGGCGGACGCGGTCACGGTGCCGTGCCCGGCGACCCCGCTGCGCTGGCCGGCGCCGTCGTGGTCCAGTACGTCGCCCAGCCAGAAGGTGCGGCCTTGCGTCCCGCGGTTGGTGAAGACGCTCTCCGCGGTGACCCAGGGCTCGCCCTCGCCGATCGTGAAGGTCGTGACCACCTCGACATCGGGGACCTGGGTGGTGGCGCCGGTGGCCCGCGCGGAGGCGACCGGGCCGCCCGCGGAGAGCACCTCCAGGGCGCTGGACCGCACGGTCAGTTGCTGCCAGGCGTTGCTCCCGCGCGGCCGCGCCGTCGAGGCGTACGGCAGGTTCATCCAGTCCAGCTGGTCCAGGTGGCCGACGGCCGCCAGGTCCAGCGGCTTGCCCAGGGTGACCGCGGGCAGCTGGGGGTCCTGGGAGCCCGCCGAAACGGCCAGTGACAGCATGCCGTTGGACAGCGTGACGTCCGTGGCCGCCGCCTGCGACTGCGGACCGGGCACCGGACGACCGGCGCCGGCCCGAACGGCTGCGCGCGTCAGGGCCACGTCGCCCCGGGTCTGCACCCCCGCGCGCACGGTGGCCATGGCGGCCGCCGGTTCGTAGCCGACGCCGTTGACGGCGACCCCGTACTGTCCGGGCGGCGCGAAGGCCAGGTACTCGCCGGTGGTGTCGGTGGTGACGGACGCGAACCGGGTGCCGTCCGCCGCCGTGACCGTCACCTGGACGTTGGCGAGCGGCTTGCCGGTCACCTTGTCGGTGATGCGGCCCACCAGGCCGTCGCCGGCGTCGATCCGCCGGGCCCCGGGGAGCCCGTCGCGCACCTCGAAGGCGGCGATGGTGAAGGCGGGGGAGGCCGCGTCGTCGCCCTTGAGGACGATGCGCAGGTCGGCACGCCAGCGGTCGGGCGTCACGTCGCACATCACGTAGCCGCGGTAGGTGCCGTTGTAGAACTTCACGTGCGGGTTGGCGACGAGACCCGCACGGACGTCGGCGTCCCAGCCGGCGCCGGAGGAGATCGACGTGCCGACGAACTCGGTTGCGACGACGGGGGAGTGGGGGTCGTCGAAGTCGGTCTTGAGGTCGTTGACCCAGTGCGTGTGCCAGTCGCCGCTCAGGACCACCGGGTTGGCGACGTCGTGACCGGCGAGGAAGTCGAGGATGCGGGCACGGGCACCGGCGTAACCGTCCCACTGGTCGAGATTGACGATCTTCCCCGGGCCGAGGTCGTAGTCGAAGGCGGCCATGATGGTCTGCTGGGCGATGACGTTCCACCGCGCCTTGGAGTGGTCCAGATTGCCGAGCAGCCACTTCTCCTGCTCCGGACCGGTCATCGTACGCTCCGGGTTCCAGACCTCGGGTCCCGGCTCCTTGCGTCCGTCCCCGTACGCCTGGTCGGTGCGGTACTGGCGGGTGTCGAGCACGCTGAACTCGGCGAGCTTCCCGAACCGCACCTGACGGTACATCAGGGCATCCGGGCCGGTGGGACGCTGCTCGGGGCGTAGCGGCAGGTGCTCGTAGTACGCCTGGTAGCCGTTGGCTCGGCGCTCCAGGAAGGGCCGGCCGTCGCCTGAGCCGCCGGGCACGTCGGCCGCGTAGTTGTTCTGGACCTCGTGGTCGTCCCAGGTGACGAAGAAGGGGAACCGGGCGTGCGCCGCCCGCAGTTCGGGCGAGGTCTTGTACAGGGCGTGCAGCCGGCGGAACTCGGTGAGGCTGCCGCCCGTGGTCTCGTAGATGTAGTCGCCGAGGTGCAGGACGAAGTCGAGGTCCTGTTCCGCCAGGTCGCGGTAGGCCGGGTAGGCGCCGCCCGTCCACGATTGACACGACACGAACGCGAACCGCATCCGGTCGGCCTTCGCGCCGGGCGGCGGCATGGTCCGGGTGCGGCCGGTGCGGCTGCGGACCTCGCCGTACTGGAAGCGGTACCAGTACCAGCGGTCTGGCGCCAGGTCGTCCACGACGACGTGCACGGTGTGCGCGGACTCCGGCAGCGCCGTCACCGCGCCGCTCGCGACGACCTTCCGGAACGACTCGTCCTTCGCCACCTCCCACCGCACCTCGACGGGCGTCGCGGGCATGCCGCCGGTCTCCGCGTCGAGCGGGTCGGGCACCAGGCGGGTCCACAGCACGACGCTGTGGTGGTCCGGGTCACCGGAGGCGACGCCGAGTGAGAAGGGCGCGGGGTCCAGTTCCGCGGCGCGTGCGGAGAGCGCCTGGGTCAACTGGCCCGCTGCCAGGACGCCGAAGGCGCCGCCCGCGAGGGCGAGGAACCGGCGGCGGTCGAGGGTGCGAAGGGCAGGGCTGGTAGTCACGTCCGAAGATCGTGCAGCAGGCATGCGTCCGGACGGGTGTCGCCGCCGGGAAGGGAGGGTGTCCACCACATGTCGGACGGGTCGGCGATGTGCCTTGACCTGGCATCCTGGAAAGGCGGTTCACCCGTGATTCCCGATCGCGAAGCACCCTGGTCGCCACGCGTTCAGCCGCGGCATCGTCGCGGCGCCGGCCCCGGCTGCTCGATGCGGAACCCGGCGCGCGACTCCGTCGGGACCTGCGGCACCGCCGCCGGCGGCCGGGACCGAGGTCCTGCCGCACGTCGACTGCGCGGCGACGCCCGACCGCAAGGCCGGCAGTCGCGGCCACAGTTCACCGTACTGCTCCGGCCGTGCTGCGGCGGCCCGACCGAGGGCCCGAACGCCCGCGGGTCGTCGCCCGGCCGGCGTGTGGTCGAGGACCTGTGCCGCCGTCGGCACCGACGGCGTTGCTACCGTGGCCGCGTGCCGCTTCTGGGATCCGCCGACCCGCTGCCCCACCGACCGCGGCGGGTGCTGGTCGCAGGCACCTCCGGGGCGGGCAAGACGACGCTCGCCGCGCGTGTCTCCGCCGCGCTGCGGGTGCCGCACGTCGAGATCGACGCGCTCTTCCACGGCCCGGGCTGGACCAGGCGTCCCTCCTTCGAGGCCGACGTCCACCGCTTCAGCGCGGAACCCGGCTGGGTGACGGAGTGGCAGTACGGCTCGGTCCGCGCCCACCTCGCCGCCCGCGCCGACCTGCTGCTCTGGCTGGACCTGCCCCGGCATCGCGTCATGCGCCAGGTCGTACGGCGCACCCTGCTGCGCCGTCTGCGCCGGCAGGCCCTGTGGAACGGCAACATCGAGCCGCCGCTGTGGACGGTGTTCACCGACCGCGAGCACATCGTGCGCTGGGCCTGGAACACCCACGGCGAGTCGGCGGCGCGGGTGCGGCGGCTGCTGCACGACCGGCCGGAACTGACGGTCGTGCGCATCCGGAGCCGGGCCGAGGCTGCCCGCTGGGCCGACGGGCCGCTGCGGGAGTCGGCCGCCACGCTCCCGTAGGGCGGCGCGGCGGCGCGGCGACGGTCGGCGGAGCAGCGGTCACCGGGCTTTCCCAAGTGTCACCGAGCAGTGGCCGACCGGTTACGGTTCGACTCAACTCATGGTCTGGACAAGCCCGTTGGCGCACCATGGCATGTGCACGCGGCAAGCGGCGGGCGGTGTTCGACGAGACGGTGCGACGAATGGGGTGGGTGGGAGTGAGCGCACGCAGACCGGTCCTGCTCGCGGCGGCGGGGGCGCTGCTGCTGGTGGGGTGCACCAGCGAGGGGTCGCCGGGCGAGGGCGCGGCGACGCCGTCGGGCGCGAGCCCGAGCGGGCGCGGCAGCGCGGATCCGGCCCCGTCGGCGTCGGCGTCGGCGGTGAACGACCCGTTCACCCTGGCCGAGAGCGCGGCGCCCAAGACCCGGGCCCAGGCGGCCGCCTTCGTCCGGGGGCTGACCGTGCGGCCGGACTACTTCGGCTCCGGGTACCGCAAGCGCGATCCGTACGAGACCGGGCCGGCCACCTGGACCGTGCTGGGCGAGGACTGCGTGTGGCGCCGCGATCCGCTCGCCGGCTCCGTCCTGGCCAGCCTCACCCGCTCCTTCGTCCGGCCGGACACCGACGGCAAGGGCCCGGTGTACGTGTCCCTGACGGTCACCGTGCACACCTCGGTGGTGGGCGCGCGCCGGGACATGGCGGTGTCGCTGGAGGAACCCCTGCGGTGTCCGAAGCAGCAGCTGACCGCGACCGAGTGGGTCCAGGGCATGACCTCGCGGGGAGACCCGTACGACGAGCAGCGGACCGCCACGTCCGACGACGACCTCGCCGAGTTCGGCGAGTACGTGGTGGAAGGCGACGGGAAGCCGCGCCGCTTCGACTGGTTCAAGCACCGGCTCGGCCCGGTCACGGTGGCCGCGACCGTGCGGCACGCCGCCGGCGCGAGTGAGGCGGAGAAGACGAAGGTCACGCAGGACGCGCTGGAGGGGGTCACCAACATCACCGCCGACATCGACCGGCTCGGTGCCGTCGAGGCCAAGGAGGCCGGGGTGTCCGGCGACGGGACGGAGGGTGCGGGCGATGAGTGAGCCGATGCGTCCCACCGACCCGGCGTCCGTCGGCGGCTTCCGGCTGCTGCGGCGGCTCGGCGCCGGCGGCATGGGCGTGGTGTACCTGGGGCGTTCCGAGGCGGGCGCGCTGGCCGCCGTGAAGGTGATCCGGGCCGAGAGCGCCACGGACGACGGGTTCCGGGCCCGGTTCGCGCGGGAGGCACAGCTCGCGGCGCGCGTGGAGAGCCCCTGGGTGGTGCCCGTGCTCGGTGCGGACGCCACCGCGCACGAGCCGTGGCTGGCGACCGCGTTCGTCCCCGGCCCCTCCCTCGGCGAGGCGGTGGCCGAGCACGGTCCTCTGCCGCCGGCGGCCGTGCGGGTCCTCGGGGCCCTGCTGGCCGAGGCACTGGGCGCCGTGCACGGGGCCGGGCTGGTGCACCGCGACGTCAAGCCCGGCAACGTCCTGCTGGCCGTGAACGGCCCCCGGCTGATCGACTTCGGCATCGCCCGCGCCGCGGACGACACCGCGCTCACCGCCTCGGGCCTGGTGATCGGCACGCCCGGCTTCCTCTCGCCCGAACAGGCCCGCGGCGAACAGGCCGGCCCCGCCGGCGACGTCTTCGCCCTCGGCTGCGTCCTCGCGTACGCGGCCACCGGCCGCCCGCCGTTCGGCACCGGCACCCCCGACGCCCTGCTCTACCGGACCGTCCACGACGAGCCCGGCCTCGACGGCGTCACCGGTGAGCTGCGCGAGGTCCTCGACACATGCCTCGCCAAGGACCCGCAGGACCGGCCCGCCCCGGAGGAGCTGCGGCGGCTGTCCGGGGACGACACCGAGGACGCCGTCCCCGAGGGCGCGGCCGCGTCGCCCCCGGCCTGGCTGCCGGACCCGGTGGCCCGTACGGTGGCCGCGCGCGCCGCGGAGAGCCTCGCGCTGCCGGCCGTCGAACCCACTGTGGTGGACGAGCCCGGTGACATCCCGCCGGCGCCGCACCGGCCGTCGACGTCCCGGCGCCGGCTGCTGGCCGTCGGAGGGGCCCTGCTGCTGGCGGGCGCCGGTTCGGGGGCGGCCCTGTGGGCCGCGGGACGCGACGACGCGGAGGACGAGCCCGGCACGCCCGGCACGCCCACGTACGTGCTCGGCGTGCAGGTCACCCGCGGCGGGCCGGACGCGGCTCTGGCCGGCGCCTGCGAGCGGGCCGCGCGGCTGGCCGCGGCCCAGCACAACGCGGACCCGAAGCGCGCGTTCTCCGTCCGGGTACGCGTCCTCGACGACCGAGGCACCGTCGACCGGGCCACCGCGGTCGCCCACGAATTCGCCGCCGACCGCGAGGTGTTCGCCGTCCTCGGCCCCACCGGCGAGGTGACCCTGCGGGCCGCCGCGCGCGTCTACGCCGCCGCGAAGCTGACGCACGTCTCCAGCACCACCGGGCAGAACGACTACTTCGTGTGGTCCCCGGACGTCACCTTCCAGACCGGCGCACCCCACCAGGCCGAGGGCACCGCCATCGCCTTCAGCGCGCTCGTGACGGGCCGGCTGGGCCGTGCCGGCATCGTCATCGACCGTTCCGGTGGATCCGCCATGCACGACCAGGGCGGCGTCCTGGTGACCCAGTGGCGCGACACCCTCGGGGGCGAGGTGGTGCCCCGTGTCGTCGCGGAGGGCACCGGCGACGCCGTCGGCGCGGTCCGCGAACTGCTCTCCCGCGACCTCGACGCCTTCGTGTACCTCGGTCCCCTGGAGGCGACCGTCGCGGCGGCCCGGCAGCTGGCCCGGGCGGGCTTCACGGGGCGGCGCTGGATGTCCCACCTGCTGTACGGCTCGGACTTCCCGCGCCTGGCCGGCGCGGCGGGCGAGGGCTGGTACGCCGTGACGCCCGCCGTCGACCCGGCCCAGCTCACGACCGAGGAGGCCGGCCGCCTCACCGCCGCCTGGCGGAAGGAGTACGGCGGCACCCCCGAGCCGTACGCCACCGAGGCCTACGACAGCACGCGCATGCTGCTGCAGGAGTTCGCCCGCACGCTGCCCTCCGGAGGCGGGCGCCCCGCCCGGCCCGCGCTCGCCCAGCGGCTGGCCAAGGCGACGTACCACGGCGTCGCGCGCACCTACACTTTCAACGCCTACCACCAGTACGCGATCACGAACGAGACCCTGGGCGGCGAGACGTATGTGCACCAGGTGCACGACGGACGCTTCCGGCAGCTCGGGCCGATCGTGCCGAAGCAGGGGGACCAGTAGGGCCATGGACCGGTTGCTGCCCGCCGACCCGTCGTGGATCGGCGGGCACCGGCTCGTGGCGCGGCTCGGGGCCGGCGGGATGGGCGTCGTCTACCTGGCGCGCTCCCCGCACGGCGCCTGGGTCGCGCTGAAGGTGATCCGCGCCGAATTCGCCGAGGACGCGGGCTTCCTGGCCCGGTTCCGCCGCGAGACGGAGCTGGCGACCCGTCTGTCGAGCCGCTGGACCGTGCCTGTGCTGACGGCCGACGCGGACGCGCGCTCGCCCTGGCTGGCCACCGCCTACGTCCCCGGGCTGCCCCTCAACGAGGCCCTCGCCCTGCACGGGCCGTGGCCGCCGGCGCAGGTCCGCACCCTGGCCGCCGCGCTGGCCGCGGCCCTGGAGGACGTGCACGGCGCCGGCCTCGTCCACCGCGACGTCAAGCCCGCCAACGTGCTGCTCGCCGCCGACGGGCCGCGGCTGATCGACTTCGGCATCGCCCGCGCCGTCGGCGCGACCGCGCTCACCACGGACGGCACCGTCATCGGCTCGCCCGGCTACCTGTCCCCGGAGCAGGCCCGCGGCACGGCCGTCGGGACCGCGAGCGACGTCTTCTCGCTGGGCTGCGTGCTCGCCCACACCGCCACCGGCAGGGCCCCGTTCGGCACCGGGGGAGCCGCCGCGGTCCTGTTCAGGACCGTGCACGAGGAACCCGACCTGACCGGCCTGCCCCACGAACTCGAGGCGCCCCTGCGGGCCTGCCTCGCCAAGGACGCCGGCGGACGCCCCACGGTGACCGAACTGCGCGGCCTCTTCGGTGTGTTCGACCCCGGGTCGTGGCTGCCCGGCGGGCTGCCGGCGGTGGTCGCCGACCGTGCCGGCCGCGTCCTGGACCTGCCGGTGCCCGAACCGACCGAGCTGTCGGCCGCCGGCCTGCCCCTGCCGTCCGCCGTGCCCGCTGTGCCCACCGGACCCCCGGTCTCCCGGCGGCGGCTGCTCGCCGCGTCCGCCGCGCTCGGCGTCGCCGCGGTCGGCGGCGGCACCGCGTGGTGGCGGTGGGGACGGTCCCGCGGGACGGGCGGCACCGGGCGGTCGCTGCCGACCCGCGTCATCGGCCTCCTCGGCGACCGCTCGGCCGCGGCCGTCCTGGCCCAGGAACGCGGGGCGGGCCTCGCGGTGGCCGAGCACAACGCCCGTCCCGACCGGGCCTTCGACCTCGCGCTGCGCACCGCCGACGACGGCGGCACCGCGGAGGGCTCCGCGGCGGCCGCCCGCCGGCTGGCCGCCGACCCCGACGTGCACGCCGTCATCGCGGCGGGCGACAACCGGGCCGTGCCCGCCGCCGTGCCGGTCTGCACCGAGGCCGGCGTCTGCCTGCTGGTGACCCGCGCGGACACCGAGCGGCTCAACGCCGTCAACGCGACGACGGCACTCGTGCTGCGCCCCACCCGCACCGCGGGGCCCGGAGCCGTCGACCGCTACCTCAACCGCGTCGTCCGGCCCCGGCGCACGGTCGTCGTCCACGACCTCGCCGACGAGGAGGAGGGCCGGCCCACTGTCGAGATCGTCACCGTCCACGGCAAACTGGACGGGAAGGTCGACGTGCTGGAGGTCGCCGCCGACGAGGACTTCGACGCCGCCGCGCACGCCATCGCCTCCCGCCCCGACGACGCCGTCCTCTTCGCCGGCGTCACCCCGGCCCGCGCCGCCGCCTGCGCGGAGGCCCTGCGCACCGCCGGTCACCGCGGTGTCCGGGCCTCCGACGAGAACGTGCTGTCCGCGGGCTTCCTCCGCGAGGCCGAGGGCTGGTGGATCAGCACCGCCCGCACCGACGCCGCCGCCGACCCCCGGACCCGGGCGTTCGCCACCGCGTACACCGCCCGCCACCGCACCGCCCCCGGGCCCTGGGCCGCCGAGGCCTACGACGCCGTACGCTTCGCCGCGCACGGCCTCGCCGCGCTCGGCGGCGCGGGCCGCGAGTCCCTGCGTGCGGAACTCCTGCGCGCCCCCTGGCAGGGCATCACCCGCCGGTACAGCTACGAGAGCCAGTCCCAGTTCCTGGAGACCGGCCAGGACGGCGGATGGTTCCTCTTCCACGTCGAGGACGGGCGGGCGCGCTTCGTGTCCCGCCACGACGACATCGGCACGGGCATGTGACGCCCGTGCCTGTTGTTCGGAGCCGTCCCCCGGCGGGCGGTCAGTGCGCGGTGCTGTCCGCGCGGATGCCGGGGCAGGGGCGAGCAGCTGCGTCGGCGCGCCGATGCCGGGTCGAGGACGGGCGGGCACGCTTCGTGTCCCGCCACGACGACATCGGGGGGCACGTGACGCCCGTGCCCGCCGCCGGAGCTGCCCCCCGGCGGGCGGTCAGTGCGCGGTGCCGTCCGCGCGGGTGCGGGGCGGGGGTGAGCTGCTGCGTCGGCGCGGCGATGCCGGGTCGAGGACGGGCGGGCACGCTTCGTGTCCCGCCACGACGACATCGGGGGGCACGTGACGCCCGTGCCCGCCGCCGGAGCTGCCCCCCGCGGGCGGTCAGTGCGCGGTGTCGTCCGCGCGGATGCCCGGGCGGTAGCCGAGGGAGCGGGACGCGTCCTCGGCGGCCTCGACGACGAGGGGGGCGAGCCGGCCCACCTCGGCGGGGGTGAGCCGCTGCGTCGGCGCGCCGATGCCGATGGCGGCCGCCAGCTCGCCCGTGCTGCCGAACACGGGGGCGCTGACGGAGGCCGCGCCGATGTCGCGTTCCTCGAAGGAGGCGGAGTAGCCGTTGCGGCGGATCTCCTCCAACTGGTCGTCCAGCAGGTCGATGTCCACCACGGTCCGCGGGGTGTGCCGGGTCAGGCCGTGGCCCACCGCGTCGCGGCGGGCGATGGGGTCGAAGGCCATGAAGACCTTCCCGGCCGAGCCCGCGTGCAGGGACATCACCATGCCCACCGCGAACATCCGCATCACCACGTGGTGGGCCTCCGCCAGTGACACCACCGTGCGGTGGGCGCCGTCGCGCACGTACAGGCAGGCGGTCTCCCCGGTCCGGTCGCGCAGCCGCCGCAGTGCGGGACGGGTGAGCCTGACCATGTCCAGGCCGAAGGTGCCCGGCGCCGCCCACTGCACGAAGTGCAGCCCGATGCGGTACACGTCCCCGTCGCGGTCGAGGAAGCCCTCCCGCAGCAGGTTGTGCACCAGGCGCTGGCAGGTGCTCGCGGGCAGCCCGGTGGCCCGGGTGATCTCCTGGAGGTTCAGCTCCGGGCGCTCGATGGTGAAGCACTCCAGGATCTGGCGGATCTTCTGCAGCACCAGCAGCGGCGCGGTCCCCGCCTTCTCGCCCATGCGCACCACCGCGTCCTTCCCATCCCCGGCCGGGGGCGTCCCGTACGAGGACTCACCGTACGTCAGCCGGCGCGAGGGCGGTGCGCAGCGGCACCGGCGCGGCCGGCACCGCGGACAGGGCGGAGTCCAGCCGGTGCCCGAGCAGCACCCGCAACTCCTCGCGCACCGCGGTGAGGCGGCGGACGTCGACGCCGGTCGCGACGCCGGCGTGGTGGCAGAGGTTGACCAGGTCGTCCGTCCCCAGGTTCCCCGCGGCGC
Organism: Streptomyces sp. NPDC008238; assembly: GCF_042956445.1. Classification (NCBI taxonomy): domain Bacteria; kingdom Bacillati; phylum Actinomycetota; class Actinomycetes; order Kitasatosporales; family Streptomycetaceae; genus Streptomyces; species Streptomyces sp. NPDC008238. Next base: position 1,003,350 of record NZ_JBIBGK010000001.1, read on the forward strand.
CGGGCGCGAACGGGCACCCCCCGATCCCGCCGAGTGCCGCGTCGAAGCGCCGCACGCCCAGTCGCAGCGCCTCCCAGACGTCGGCGGACGCCATCCCGTAGGTGTTGTGCAGGTGCAGGCCGAGGGGGAGTTCCGGCAGCGCGTCGCGGACGGCGGTGACGGTCCGCCGGACGTGGCAGGGGCCGGCGGCGCCGATGGTGTCGGCGAGGTGCAGCACGCGGATGCCGAACGCGTCGAGCTGCCGGGCGAGTTCCACCACGGTGCCCGGGTCCGTCTCGCCGTCGAAGGGGCAGACGAAGGCTGTCGCGACGGTGGCCTCCAGCCGTACCCGGTGTGCCTTCAGCACGTCCACGGCGGGCCGCAGGCGCTCCAGTGCCTCGTCTCGCGGCACCCCGGCGTTGGCGCGGCTGTGGCCGTCGCTCGCGGAGACGGTGAGCCGTACGTCGCGTGCCCCGGCCGCGATCGCCCGGCGTGCGCCGCGCTCGTTGAAGACCAGCGTGTGCAGCAGCGCGGACTCCCCGGGTCGCAGCCGCGCCACCAGCCGGTCGGTGTCGGCCAGTTGCGGGACCTTCCCCGGGTGGACGAAGGAGCCGATCTCCAGCGAGGTCAGCCCCGCTTCCAGTAGCCCGTAGGCCAGCCGCAGCTTGTCCGCGAGGGGCAGCACGGCGGCCTCGTTCTGCAGCCCGTCGCGGAGCATGACGTCGGTGATCACCACCTGGTCGGGCAGGGCGGTCACGTCACACCACCCCCCGGGCCCGCAGGCCGGCGCGGCGGTCCGCCCCGATGCCCAGTTCGGCGAGGACGGCGTCGGTGTGCTCGCCCAGGTCCGGGCCGAGCCAGCGCGTGCCGCCGGGCGCCTCGGCCAGCTTGGGGACGACGCCGGGGAAGGCCACGTCCTGGTCCCACCCCGGGGCGATGGCCACGCGGTGCCGTTCGAGCATGCCGCGTGCCGCGAAGTGCGGGTCATCGGCGATCTCGGCCGCGGTGTAGATCGGGCCGGCCGGGATCTCGCCCTCCTCCAGCAGCTTCACGACCTCCTCGTACGGCAGCCCGCTGGTCCACGCCGCTATCGCGTCGTCCAGTTCGGCGGCGTGCCGCACCCGGCCCGCGTTGTCGGCCAGCCGCGGGTCGTCGGCCAGTTCCGGACGGCCGATGACGGCCGCCAGGCGCTTGAAGACGGCGTCGCCGTTGCCGCTGATCACCACGGACACCCCGTCCCGGCACGCGTAGGTGTTGGACGGCGCGGCGCCGGGCAGGGCGCCGCCGGCGCGTTCGCGTTCGACGCCGAAGGCGTCGTGGTCGGGGGTCAGGGACTCCATCAGGGAGTACACCGCCTCATACAGGGCCACGTCGACGACCTCCCCGCGCCCGGTCGCGGCGCGGCGGTGGAGCGCGGCGAGGGCGCCGATCACGGCGTACAGGCCGGCCACCGAGTCGGCGAGGCTGATGCCCACCCGGGTGGGGGGACGGTCGGGGTCGCCGGTGAGGTGGCGCAGTCCGCCGACGGCCTCGGCCACGCCGCCGAAGCCCGGCCGGTCGCGGTAGGGCCCGGTCTGCCCGTAGCCGGAGATCCGCACGAGGACCACCGAGGGGTTGACCTCGCGCATGCGTTCCGGGCCGAGGCCCCAGCGCTCCAGGGTGCCCGGCCGGAAGTTCTCCAGCACCACGTCGGTGCGCCGGATCAAGGCCAGGGCCAGGTCCCGGCCCTCCGGGCGCCGCAGGTCCAGCGTGAGGGAGCGCTTGTTGCGGTTCATCGCGCGGAAGAGCAGGGAGGTGTCGCCCCCGTGCAGCCGCCAGCGGCGCAGTTCGTCCCCGACGCGCGGCCGTTCGACCTTGACGACGTCGGCGCCGAAGTCCGCCATGAGGCGGCCGGCGGAGGGAGCGGCGATGAAATTGCCCAGCTCCAGGACTCGCAACCCGGTGAGAGGACCGGACGGCGCTCGGCTGTCCGGCGCGAAGGGTTCGGGCATCTGCCATCACCTCGCTGACCCATATCGTGATGTCTCATTCCATGATGTGGGGCAAGCGGGACTGCGTCAATAAGTCCTATATGTTCCTCTCGATAGGTGAGACGTGCTCTTTTACCCGCGTGGTGAGTGCGGGTGTCGCATGCGTGTGCAGGTGCCGGAGCGGCGGAGTACCCTCATGATGAGTTGCCGTCTCACTCAGAGCCGGTCCTGGACGAGCCCGCTTCCGCACCGCGATGGGGCGCCTGCCCGTACTCGCCTCCCGGCGCCGTGTGTGCAAGGGAGCGCGGATGTCCGAAGTCCCCGTACTGGCCAACACCGCCGTGGCGATCGTCGGCATCGTCGCGCTGATCGTCCGCTTCCGTGTGAACCCGGTGATCTCCCTGGTGGTGGGGTCGCTCTACCTCGGCCTCGCGACCGGCCTCGGGGTGACCCGGACGATCAGGACCATCACCACCGGCTTCGGCGACATCATGGCGGAGGTCGGTCTGCTGATCGCCTTCGGCGTCCTCATGGGCGCGGTCCTCCAGGAGATGGGCGCCGTCGAGCAGCTCGTCGACCGCCTTCTGCGCGTCTTCGGCCCACGGCGCTTCCCGCACTCCATGGCGCTCACCATCGGCACCCTGCTGCAGGCCATCTACCTGGACGTGCTCCTGGTCATCTGCGCGCCGCTGGCCCGTACCGCCTCCCGCAGGCTCGGTCCGCTCGGTTCCGCCCGCATGGGAGCCGCCCTGGCGATCGGCCTCGAGAGCGGCATCGTCCTCATGGTGCCCGGTGTCGGCGCGCTGGCCCTGGCGGCGCTGCTGCACGTACCCCTGGGCACGATGCTGCTGTGGGGGCTGGTGCTGATCGTCCCCACCGTCCTCGTGTCGGTGACGATCATGTCCTTCCTGTTCCGGCGGGGGCTCTGGAACAGCGCCACCGACGAGGACGCCGCCGTCGGCGCCGGTACGGGGACGGGTGCCGGGACGGAGACCGCGCGGCCGGCGAACGAGCCGGAGCCGGAGTCCGAGCCGGAGCCGGGGACGGCGCGTCCGGCTGAAGCGGCGCGGGTCCGCCCCGTCCCGGTCGTCGCCGTGGCCGGTGCCCCCGCCCCAGCACGAGCGCGCCCCGGGACCGGCCGCCTCCTGAGGCACCGTCCCGCCCCGGGGCCGCGGACGGCACCCGTGGCCGGCCCGCCCCCGGCCGGCGCAGGGAGGGAGTCGAGCCTGCTCGTACGGTTCGCCCCGCTCGTGACCGCCCTGCTGCTGATCGGCGGCGGCGCGGTCGCCCAGGCCACCCACACCCGCAGCCCGGTGCTGACCTTCGTCTCCAGCCCGGTGGTGGCGCTGCTCACCGGGCTCGCCGGAACGCTGCTCGTCGCACGGTTCACCGTCGGCCGCGAACGCGTGGAACGCGCCCTCGTCCGCGGCTTCAAGGACAGCGGCCAGATCCTCGTCCTGACCGCGGTGGGCGGCTCGCTCGCCGCCGTCGTGGCCGCGTCCGGCCTCGGCGGCATCCTGCGCGGCTCCTTCACCACCGGCGGTCACATCGCACCGCTGCTGCTGGTCTGGGCCGTCGCCGCCGCGCTCCACCTCGCCGTCGGCTCGGTGACCATCTCCGCCATCACCACGGCCGGCGTCCTCGCCCCCGTCGCCCACGGCCTCGGCATCGAACCGGTGCTGGTCGCGCTGGCCATCGGCGCGGGGTCGCTGTTAGCGGTGCACGTCACGAGCAACACCTTCTGGCTGCTCCAGTCCCTGATGGGCCAGACCACCCGCGGCACGCTCAAGAACTGCACGCTCGGCGTCTCCGTCGCGTCGGTCGTCGCCCTCCTGCTGCTCCTGCCGATGTCGTTGTTCCTGTGAACCCCGGCGTCAGGCCGTCAGAACCGCCAGGGGGGCGCGGGCGGCGGCGCGGAACTCCTCGTCGTCACGGATCATGTCGACCTGGACGCCCGCTCCCACGATGCGCCGCGGCCTCCGGCCCGCACCGGGCGACCACCCACGCCGCCCACCGCCGGCTCTCGGCGTCGTCGTCCGACAACAGGGGGAGCAGCAGAGGAAGTTGCTCGACGACGGCGGCATGCGCGGCGCCGGGCCGTTCCGGATCGTACTCGTCCGCGCTCTCGGCCACCGCGCCCACCATGCACAGCAACTCCGCGCGCCGCACACCCGCCACGGCGAGACGCACCAGGAAGGGCACGGCCGGCACCGTCGCCCGGTACACCGTGCCCTGGTGCACGAGGCTGTCCCACAGCTCCTCCGCGGCCTCGTCCGCGGTCTCCTGGTCCGCGGACGTCAACGCCCGCAGCAGGCCGGGGACGTCTTCGGCGGGGCCGAAGGCGTGGTGCAGCTCCGGCCAGGCGATCCGGTCCAGGCCGGCGAAGACGGTGTCGTGGTCCATGGCCGGGATCCTGTCACGCGGGTCCGACAACGGCGGGCCCAGGCGGGGGAACACGACCTCCTGCCCGGGCCCGCCCGTCCCCGGCCGCTACACGCGCGCCTCGGCCACGGTCCGTCCGCGATCGGTCTGCGGGAAGCGGTCGAGCATGGCACGCAGTTCGGTGCCGTCGACGTTGGCGCCGAAGGGCTCGGTGCCCGGTTCCAGACGGACGCCCTCGGCGAGGGGGCCGGCGACGACGGGGTCGAAGCCGAGCGCGTCCACGAGGCGGGCCACCTCGGCGAGGTCGCCGGGATCGTCGCCGGCGATGGCGATCGCCTTGCGCCCGGGCGTCCCGGCGGGCCGGGCGCCGTCCTCCAGGTCGTGGTAGCCCATGTGGTTGAAGGCCTTCACCACGCGCGACCCCGGCAGGAAGGCCTGCACGGTCTCGCTCGACGACGTGCGCGGGTCGGTGAGGTCGTCGCGTATGCCGTCGACCTCCCACCAGTAGTTCATCGCGTCGATCACGAGCTTGCCGCGCAGCGGCTCGGCCGGGATGCCGCGGTACTTGCCCAGGGGGAGGGCGAGGACCGCGATGTCCGCCCGTTCCGCGGCCTCGGCGGCGGTCACCGCGACCGCGCCCGGGGTGAGGACCTCCACCGTGAGCGCGATGGCCGCGGGGTCGCCCGAGCCCGCGACCAGCACGCGGTGGCCCGCGGCCAGGGCCAGCCGGGCCAGCACGGTCCCGACCTTGCCCGCGCCCAGGATGCCGATCGTGCGCACGCCCTCGGTGTCCATGTCGTCTCCGTTCCGTTCCTGCGTGGGTGTGGGCGTCGGGGTCAGCCCGCGAGGATGTCGCGGACCATGGGGATGACCTTCGTGCCGTAGAGCTCCACGGCGCGCATGCGGGGTCCGACCGGCTGGGGGCCCACGGTGTAGATCAGGTCGAACCGGCCGACCCCGAGGTCCCCGACGGCCGCCGCGATCTTGCGGGCCACGGTCTCGGGCGACCCGACGTACATGGAGCCGTGCTCGATCTCGGCGTCGAACTCCTCGCGGCGGACCGGCGGCCAGCCGCGCAGCTTGCCGATGCGGTCGCGCATCACCTTGTAGCCGGGCCAGAACCCCTCCCGGGCCTCCTCGTCGGTGTCCGCGACGAAGCCGGGGGAGTGCATGCCCACCGGGTGGGCGGTCGTGCCGAACTGCTCCGCCGCCCGCCGGTACAGGTCGATGTACGGCGCGAAGCGCGTGGGGGCGCCGCCGATGATGGCGAGCATCAGCGGGAAGCCGTAGCGCGCGGTGCGGACGACCGACTGCGGCGAGCCGCCCACGCCGACCCAGGTCGTGAGTCGGCCCGACTCGGTCTTCGGGAAGACGTCGGCGTCCTTCAGCGGCGCCCGTGTGGTGCCGCTCCAGGTCACCGGCTCCTCGTCGAGGAGCTTCGCGAAGAGCTCGATCTTCTCCTCGAAGAGCACGTCGTAGTCGCTGAGGTCGTAACCGAACAGCGGGAAGGACTCGGTGAAGGAGCCGCGGCCCAGGATCACCTCGGCCCGCCCGTTGGAGAGGGCGTCGACGGTCGAGAAGCGCTGGAAGACGCGGACGGGGTCGTCGGAGCTGAGGACGGTCACCCCGGAGCCGAGCTTGATCCGCTCGGTGCGGGTGGCGATCCCGGCGAGCACGGTCTCCGGGGTCGACACCGAGTACTCGGGGCGGTGGTGCTCGCCGAGCGCGATGGCGTCGACGCCGATCCGGTCGGCCAACACGGCCTCGTCGAGTACCTGCCGGATGGCGGCCGCGTGGGAGACGGGGGCGCCGGTGTCGTCCACCGGTACGTCGCCGAACGTGTCGAGGCCGAAGACGAGGTCAGACATCAGCGGGTTCCTTCGTGAGCAGTTCGCGCACCATCGGCGCCACTTCCCGGCCCAGCAGTTCGATCGTGCGGGCGCGGGCCTGGCGGGGCAGGTGCATGATGTCGTACTTCAGGTCGAAGCGGTTCAGGTGGAGGTCGCGGGCGACCCGGGCGATCTTGTGCGCCACGGTGGCGGGGGAGCCGACGAAGAGCGCGCCGTCGGCGACCTCCGCCAGGTAGCGCTCGTACGTGGGCGCGTAGAAGCCGCGTTCCTCGGAGAGCGCGGTCATGACCGGCTGCCAGTACCGCCACCAGGTCTCGACGGCCTCCTCGTCGGTGTCCGCGACGAGGCCCAGGGAGTGCTGGCCGACGGGCTGGGCGGGGTGCCCGGCCTGCTGGAGGCCGCGGTGGAAGAGGTCCACGTGTCCGGCGAACCGCTGCGGGCGGCCGCCGATGATCGCCAGCATCAGCGGCAGGCCGTAACGGGCCGCGCGGAGGGTGGAGTTGGGGCTGCCGCCGACGCCGATCCAGGTGGGGATGCCGCCCTCGCGCATGCGCGGCCGCAGGAGCTGGCCGGCCAGCGGGGTCCGGACGGTCCCGGACCAGGTGACCTCCTCCTCCCGCTGCAGGCGCATGAACAGTTCGAGCTTCTCGTCGAAGAGCCGGTCGTAGTCGGAGACGTCGTGGCCGAACAGGGCGAACGACTCGGTGACCGAGGCCCGTCCGAGGACGAGCTGGGCGCGGCCGCCCGACACGGCGTCCAGGGTGGAGAACGCGTGGTACAGCCGCACGGGGTCGTTGGTGCTGAGCACGGTGACCGAGGTGCCGAGCCTGATGCGCTCGGTGGCGGTGGCCATCGCCGACAGGAGGACGGGGGTGGCGGTGTCCATGTGTCCGGGCCGGTAGTGCTCGCCGACGCTGAAGACGTCGACCCCCGCGGCGTCGGCGAGCGCGGCCTCCTCGACGAGCAGCCGGACGGTCTCGGCGTCGCTCAGGACGCGGCCGTCGTCGGTCGCGATCTCTCCGAACGAGTTCAGACCCAGTTCGAAGGCAGTGGGCTGCATGGTCCCCTCCTCCCGCCTCCGGAACGGTTCCGCGTCCGGCGGCCAAGTGATTGACACGTCAAGCATGCATCGATATGATTGACATGTCAAACAGAGGGGTGCTCATGGGACGCGGACACGGGCCTTTGCCCACCACCGAAGAACTCCGGATCTGGCGCGACTTCATCGAGACCACCGAACGGCTCCGCGCCCACCTGGCGTCGCGCCTGCAGGCCGACTCCGCGCTGTCCCCCGGGGACTACGCGGTCCTGCTCGCGCTGCACGAGGCCGAGGGGCACCGCCTGCGCTCCTCCGAGCTGGCGGCGGCGATCGGCTGGGAACGCAGCCGCCTGTCGCACCACCTCGGCCGCATGGAACGCCGCGGGCTGATCCGGCGGGTGGAGTGCACCACGGACAACCGCGGCGCCGAGGCCGTCCGCACCGACGACGGCGCCCGGGCCTTCCGGCACGCCACGCTGCCGCACCTCGGCGCCGTCCGGGAGATGTTTGTCGACGCCCTCACGCCGGAGCAGACGGCCGCCGCGGGAGAGATCGCCGAGGCCCTGCGCGCCCGGCTGGACGCGGCGTCCGGCGCCCCGTGACGTCCGGGCGGGCGGGCCCGCGGGTCAGGGCCGGGTGTAACGGTCGCTGATCACGCCGCGCAGGCCGGCGGCGTTCCGCAGGGCCTGCCCGCGCGCCGCCTCGTCCTCCCAGGGGGTCATGTCGGGCAGGGTGGGGATGCAGACGAGTTCGCCCATGTCCAGGCCCACCAGCGCGGCGCGGACGAAGTCGTCGGCGTCGACGAACGACTCCTGCGGGAACATCGCGGAGTCCACGCCGGAGGCCTCGAAGAACTCGGTGCGCACCGGACCCGGCAGGACGACCTGCACACGGATGCCGCTGCCCTCCACCTCTCTTTGCAGGGCCCGCGAGAAATGCAGGTCGTAGGCCTTGCTCGCGGCGTAAGCGGTGCCCCCGGGCGGCGCGTGGAACGCGCCGATCGACGACAGGTTGATCAACGTTCCCGAGCCGTGCCGGCCGAAGGAGAGCAGCGCCGCCCGGGACAGCCGGGTCAGCGCGAGCACGTTCACCGCCACGAGCCGGTCCAGGTCCGCGGGCGCCGCCTCGCGCAGCGGCCCGAGGGCCCCGAGGCCGGCCGCGTTGACGACGACGGCGAGGTGCTCGTGGTCGAGGACCGCCCGCTCCACCCGCGCGAGGCCGTCCGGGTCGGCGAGGTCGGCGGCGAGGACGGTCGCCTCGAGGCCGGTCTCCCGGTGGACGGACGCGGCGAGCGCGGCCAGCCGGTCGGCGCGGCGGGCGACCAGGACCGGCGCGTAGCCGCGCCGGGCCAGCTGCTCGGCGTAGCAGCGCCCGATCCCCGAGGACGCGCCGGTGATCAGTGCGGCGGGGGTGCGGTCTGCCTGGGCATGAGGCATGGGGGGCCTTCCGTGGAGAGGCCGGATCCGTCCCCTCGACGGACCCGGTCCTCCCATCGTCGTGCCCGGGGGACCGCTGCGCCGCAGGGACGGCGGACGCGTCGCGACCGTCCGCGCCGTGTCACGCCCCGGTCGATGACCGCCAGACCCAGTTGCGGCGCTCGTAGGCCACCTGGAAGCCGAGCCGGAGCATGTTGTGCAGCGAGGAGTTGTGGGTGCCGGGTGCCTCGGCTCCGGTCTCTGCGACCAGCACACGGCAGCCGAGGTCCCGGGCCTTCAGGGCCCGGGCGGCCAGCAGGGCGGTCTGCCCGCCGCGCTTGCGGGCGTGCGGCAGCACCGCGCCGGCGAAGAACTGGGCCGCGTCACCACTGGCGTGCATCGTGCCCGTGCCGACGATCTCCCCGTCCAGCAGGGCCGCGAACGGATGCCACCCGAGCCGTCCCGCCGAGGCGGCGGTCATCTGGGCGTAGTGCTCCTCGGGCATGCCGAACGCACGGGTCACCACCGCGCCCCACTCCTGGGCCCGGTCCGCCTCCACCGGGGCGACCCGGATCCCGGCGGGCGGCTCCAGCGCCTGCGCGCGGGCCACGGCCTCCTCGACGGGGCAGACCAGCTTCACCCAGGACGAGCCCGCCGTGATGCCCTCGCGGGCGCAGATGTCGTCCCAGTCCTCCGGGAGGAAGGCGGGCGCGATCTGGAGGACGGCCTGAGCCGTCCCCTCGGCGCGGTAGAAGTCGCACACCTCGTGGATCACCTCGGCCGTGACCGGTGCGGAGACACCGAACCCCAGCGCCTTGCTCCAGTACTGGGTGGGGTCGTTGCGCATCGACAGCACGACGCCGCCGCCGATCCGCGCGGCGTTCATCCCGAGCGCCGCCCGGACGGAGCCGGGCACCTCCGTCTCGAACCGGTACAACGCCTCGGCCTCGGACCGCTCCGCGACCGCCGGGGGGACCACTGCGTTCATGTGAGGCCTGGCTCTCTTCTCTGGTGCACGTCGCCCGCGGGCCGGAACACGACCCCTGGCGGGTGGGGCCGCGCGGAGCATATATCGACAAAGTGACGTCCGGGATTCCCGTCGCGGTGCAGGTGTGGTTCGCGCCCGGCTCCCGGTGGTGGGCGCGTTCTCGGCGTGGGCGACCATCCGAGGGTGCCCCGGCGGTGGCAGGAGGCTCAGCGTCTGACCTGGTGTTCGTGCAGTCGGGCCCTTGCCGGAGCGGGAGGTCTCCTCGACGGACCCGCACACCGATGAGCACCGGTGCCCGCATCACTCTGCGCCTCCCTGACTGCGGGCGCTGTGACCTGTGATTTCCGGCGTTCCATCAGTACGGCATCGCGTCCGGTGGCCGATCGCGCCGCGGGGCGCAGCTTCACTCCCCTGTGTGCCGGTTGGGACACGCTGCGCCACGCGGTCGAAGGCCTGGGAGGCGTAGGCGATCCGGCCGTGCGCATGACGGGCGTACCGCCGGATGGGGCATGAAAGTGCGGAATAGAATGGATCGTGATCATTGGGGTCATCGCTCGATGATTGACAGGGAGCGCTGATGGACGCCTCGGACGACCTCCTTCGATGGGCTACCCCGTCGGCTCTTCTGGCCGTGGACGGCACCATCCGCTCCCTCAACGCACCGATGGCCGCGACGCTGGGCACGCCCGTCGAGCAGTGCGTGGGCCGGGACTTCTCCGATCTGCTGCCCGAGAGCCAGAGGGCGTCTGCTGAGAACCTGCTGACGATCGGGGCCACGACGAAGACAGTCGCGATGCGTGTGCTGGAGTTCTCCGCGCCGGAGAGAGCATCCGTGGTGAGCCTTATCGAAGCCCGCCCAGTGACCGATCCCGCGGGTCCTGAGCGGCTGGTCTGGTTGCACTCGGTGGACGCGCGAAACGACCCGGGCGGCCTGCTGATCCCGTTCAGGCTGGCGGCCGCGGCTGCGGACCTCGGCCTGTGGATGTACTCACCGCGGGAGAACGAGCTCGAGTGGTTGGGTGGCGCACCCGCGCTGGCCCTGCTGTTCCCGCAAGCCAAGGCGTCCTTGTCCAGGGTGGTCAGGGGGTGCCACCCGGACGACCGGGAGGTCCTGAGACGGCTCGTACGGTCGACTGCCACCCAGTCTCCCTGGATCAGCCTGCAGTTCCGTTCCGGGAGCGACGGATGGCAGCATCTGGCCTGCCAGATCCGGCGGATCCAGTTGGGCTACGGCGGCCCCGAACAGATCTTCGGAGTGATCCGGGACGACACCAAGTTGGAGGCCGGTCGGCAGAGAGCGGCGGCCACGCTGTCCGCGGAGCGTCAGCGTGCCGACGAGATCGCCGCGTTCTCCGCCGCTCTGATCACCGCAGCCACCGAGCAGGAACTGCAGCAGGTCGTCCTGACGCGGGTCGCCGCCACCTTCGGGGGCACGGGAGCCGTGCTCACGCTCCTGGACCAGGAGACAGGGCTTCTTCACGCCTCCTCCGACGCCAGGGTCGATCCGCAGCAGATGGAGGCCATGGACGGCATGTCCCTCGAGCAACCGCAACCGCTGACCTGTGCGATCCGAACCGGCGTGCCGTATTTCATCCCCAACCATGAAGAGCTCATTCGCGACTGGCCGCAGAGCGCCACCATCCCGTGGCTGGACTCCTTCGTCGGGATATCGATCGCTCCCCTCAGTCCGGTCGGCGACCAACCGCTCGGGGCCTGGGCGGTGATCTACGACAGGGAGCACCACTCACCCCCCGACGAGCGTGCCCTCATGAGCACTCTGGCGGACCTGGCGGGGCAGGCACTCAGACGCATCCGATTGCAGCAGGCCCGCGTCGAGTTGGCCGCGGCTCTCCAGCAGAGCATGCTGCCCACCCTGCCCGAGTGTCTCCCGGGCTTGGAGGTCGCCGCTCGGTACCAGCCGAGCCGGGACGGGCTCGACATCGGCGGGGACTGGTACGACGCCTTCGTGACGCCCGACGGTGCGGTGGCCCTGGAAATCGGCGACAGCCAAGGGCATGACGTCGATGCCGCCGCCTTCATGGGGCAGGTGCGCACTTCCATCCGCGCGATCGCCTCACACGAACCGGACCCGGCGACCGTGCTGACGCGCACCAACGAACTGCTGGTCACCATGAACGCGGCACGATTCGCCAGCTGCACCATGCTGTACATCGGTCCAGGAGAAGGGCAGGTCACCGGCGCCAGCGCAGGCCATGTGCCCTTGCTGTGCGTACGCGACGACGGCAGCAGCACCATCCGCGAGCTGCCGGGCGGTCCGGTGCTGGGAGTCCTGCCGGGAACGGACTACCGCGAGGAGACCTTCATGCTCGACGAGGGCACCGCACTGGTCATGGTCACCGACGGAGTGGTCGAAGGGCCGGGCCTGACGCTGGACGCCGGCCTGGAGCAGGCCGGGATGCTGGCTGCCCACGCCCTCCACGACGGATTGAACGCCGATGCGATCGCCGACCAGATCCTCGACGCCGCGGTCGCGGTGGACCACCTCGACGATGTGGCCGTCCTCGTCATCAGGCGCGTATAGCGGCACCGCACCGTGGGACACCCCGTTGCCGTCGGTAGGAGGCGACGGCGACGGGGGCGCGAAGCGCTGTCCTAACGCGGTTGGGCGACCGGCGGTCGGTGATCCGCGTGCACGACGCAACCTCGGTGATCGCCGGCGGCCTGGGGTGGACGCAGATCATCTGCGTGCGAGGGCGCGCAGGGCAGGTCTTGATCGACCCAGACGAGCTTGCCGCCCGTCGCGGACCGAAAGCCCCACCTGTGGGACAGCTGAGCGATCATGAACAGGCCACGGCCGCTCTCGTCGACGAAGCGAGCGTGGCGCAGGCGGGGGTGGCAACTGCCGCTGTCGAAGACTTCACAGGTCAGGACTTCGTGCTGGATGAGCCTGAGACGGATGGGGCCGGCGCCGTGGCGGATGGCGTTGGTGACCAGTTCACTGACGATGAGTTCCGTGTTGGGCACGAGGTGGTCCAGCCCCCAGTCCCTGAGTTGCCGGGCGGCCTTGTGCCGTGCCGTCCGGACGACCGTCGGGTCAGCCGGGAGGTCCCAGGAGGCGATCTGGGCGGCGTTGAGCGTGCGGGTCCGGACGAGGAGCAAGGTGACGTCGTCCGACGGCGCCTGGGTCGGCAAGGTCTCGATCACCGAGGAGCACAGGTCCTCCAGGGACTGACCGGACCGCGAGAGGACGGAGCCCAGGCGGCGCATTCCCGCCTCGATGTCGTCGTCCCGGGACTCGACCAGGCCGTCGGTGTAGAACGCGAGCAGACTTCCCTCGGGGAGCTCCACTTCCACGGAGCCGAAGGGAACCAGGCCGAGGCCGAGGCCGAGCGGGGCGCCGGTGGGCAGGTCGGGGAAGGCGACCCGGCCCCGCGGGTCGATGATCGCGGGCGGCAGGTGCCCGGCCCGTGCCATGGTGCACTTACGGGTGACCGGGTCGTAGACGGCGTACAGACAGGTGGCGCCGACGACCGCGGGAGGCTGGTCGGAGGCGTCGGCGTCCTCCTCGGTCAGCCGTCGGACGGTGTCGTCGAGGTGGGCCAGCAGCTCGTCCGGGGGCAGCTCCAGGTCGGCCAGGGTGTGTACGGCGGTACGGAGCCGGCCCATGGTTGCCGCGGCGTTGATGCCGTGGCCGACCACGTCGCCGACGACGAGGGCCACTCGGGCGCCGGAGAGCGGGATCACGTCGAACCAGTCACCCCCGACGCCGGCATCGATGTCGGCTGGGAGGTAACGCGAGGCCGCCTCCACCGCTGCGCCGCCCCTCAAGCGGCGGGGGAGCAGGTTGCGTTGGAGCGCCAGGGCCGCGCTGCGTTCACGCGCGTACTGGCGGGCGTTGTCCAAAGAGAGGGCTGCCCGGCTGACCAACTCCTCGGCCAGCAGCAGGTCGTCCTCCCGGAACGGCACCGGGTTCTCCGTGCGTGCGAAGACGGCCATGCCCAGCATGGAGCGTCGCGCGCGAATGGGCACGACCATGAGGGAGTGCACCCCGTTCTCACGGATCTTCTCCGCCCGGCACGGATCACGGTCGATCCATGTTCCGGCAGAGGTGTCCAGCACGGCTTCAAGGTGAGACCGCCCTGTGAGCAGGACCCCGGCGAACGGCGAGGCCGGTGAAACCGGAACGGGCTCGCCGCGCGCCCACCACGACTCCGGGACTCCCGGGTGGATCGAGGCCAGGCCGACACGGCGGCAGGCGCGGGGGAGACCGCTCGTGGTGTCGGAACGCGCCGAGGGCTCCTCGCCGAACGGAACCGAATCCGCGAGGTCGACGATCGCGTAGTCGGCCAGCAGCGGCACCGCGACGTCGGCCAGTTCCTGCCCGGTCTGCACGACGTCCAGCGAGTTGCCGATGCGCGTGCTGGCCTCGTTGAGAACCGCACGGCGCTCACAGACGCCCTGGCTTCCGGTGACGTCGACGATCACCGCGCAGACTCCCTGTGGCCGGCCCTTCGCGTCCTGAAGGCAGAAGAAGGACGCCGAGAACGCGTGCTCGCGGCGCGGACCGCCCGCCGGCCACGCCTGGTACTCGTGGACCGCGGTGCTGCCGCTCTCCAGTACCTGCCGCATGACGGCTTCGAGCCGTTCGGCGTCGAAGCCGGGCATCGATTCGGTGAGCCGACGTCCGAACCGGCGGTCGCGGGGAATGCCGTCGTGACGTTCCATGACGTCGTTCACCCAGGTGCACAGGAGTTGCGGGCTGTGAACGACGATGCCGATGGGTGCGCGGATGAGGAGCGACTGTCGTACTGATCCGTTGATCGTCCCCGAGGAGAGTGCGTCTATGTCGGTCAGGGACACCAGCCATCGCAGGGTGGCGCCCTGCCCCCGGAGCAGGGAGATGCGCAGGCTCAGGTTGAGGGTGTGGCCGTCTCGGTGGCGGACCGTTGCGGTACCGGACCAGCCGCCCCGAGCACGGCACTGCTCGGCGAACGCCGAGTCTCCCAGGACCTCCTCGAAGGACGGCAGCACGAATGCGGCGGACTGGCCCAGCACGTCTTCAGCCCGGTGGCCGACAAGCCGCTCAGCCGCTTGCGTCCACGCGACCACCGCCCCTCGCCTGTCGATCATCGCTATTGCGGAGTCGGATATCTCCCGGGGCTTCGGGGGCTCAATGAGTTCGGCCTTTTCAGTGGTTATCATCGCGGTTTATCCCTTCAGGCGTGCGACGCGGGGAATAGCCGGTCTTCGTGCGATTCCAGCGAACCAGCCGGAGGGGTGTCCGAGGAGGGTCAAGCAGGCCCCGCTCGGACATGGCCTGCCGGTCCGGGTACTGGCAGGCCCCCTGTCCCGCGCCGACAGATCCCCGAGGGATGTCCGGGGATCAAGCGGATCGACCTTCGGGCGGTGGCCGCCCTGTCGCCGGCGCCGGCGGGAATGTCCGGGGTGCTGGTTCCGGTTGAATGGAGGCTCTTTCGGGGACTTCCTTCGATGGCTTTCCTTTCGCCGGCTGGCGGTAGGGCGTTAGCCTTGAAACATGGGCAAGGAAGCGTCCAGTTCGAGCGACAACAAGGAGCTGAGCGATTTTCTGCGGTCCCGGCGTGCCCGGGTGGCTCCCGAGCAGGCCGGGGTCGTACCTGGGGCGAGCCGCCGTGTCCCGGGACTTCGGCGTGAGGAGGTCGCCTTCTCGGCCGGGTTGAGCGTGGACTACTACATTCGCCTGGAACGCGGGCGGGTCGGCAACGCCTCGGAAGCGGTACTGGAGGCCGTGGCCCGGGCTCTGCGCCTGGACGACACGGAGCGCGCGCATCTGTTCCACCTGGCCAGGCCGGGGTCCGTCGTCAGAGCCAGCCGGCCGGAGGTTCCGCGGAGAGTGCGTCCGGGTGCACACGCTCTGCTCGAGGTTCTCGCGGACACCCCCGCCATGATCCTTGACGGCCGCATGGACGTCCTTGCCCTCAACCGGATGGCACGGGCCATGTTCGTCGATTTCGAAGCCATTCCGGTCCGCGAACGCAATTTGGCAATGTTTGTATTTCTCGACCCTGCGGCGCGTGAGTTGTTCATCGACTGGGAAATGGCTGCCCGCATGGTCGTCGCGGGGTTGCACCTGTACGCGGGTCGGAATCCGGATGATCCGCGTCTGAACGAGCTGATCGGCCACCTGTCGGCTACGGACGCGGACTTCGACCGATGGTGGTCCGCACACGATGTGGAGGAGTTCTCGCACGGCACTAGGCGTTACCGGCACCCGCTGCTCGGGGAAGTCGTGCTCGACTACGAGACCCTCGTATTTCCCGGTGACCCTGACCAGTGGCTGTACATCTGTACGGCCCCACCCGGCTCACCGTCTTCCGCGGCGTTGCATTCCCTGGCCGACCGGATCGGTGACCCGGACGGCGATCCGGGCCGGAGGCCACCCCGGGCCGGTCCGCCCTGATGTGGTACGGCTTCATCGACGGTAGGCAACAGTCCCTGCGCCAGGGCCCGTTCGTGATCGGACGGCCGGCAGGCCGGACGTCGGGAATGTCGTTGTAGGGCGTCACTTACGTCCGCACGCGCGCGAAGACCCCGCATCCAGCGTTCTGGCTGGTGGCGGGGCCTTCAGGCACCTCGTGCGCGGTGCCCCCGGACGCCCGTTCGTTGACGCGGTCTGCCTGTCGGAGGGCTCGGTCGAGTTGGCCGCCGCAGCCACTCTGCGGGGGGTGGAAGCTGATCCGGCGATCGTGGTGTCCCTGCCGGTGTACCGTCCTCGGCGGTCACCGACACCACGCGGCGGCCGACGTGCCTGCCCGTTTCGGACCGTCGGCCGCCAGTGTGCTGCCGCACATTGGCGGATGCCCACCGCCGACCGGACCGGAGGACCGACCACCCTGCCGCGGGACGCGCGTCACCCCGTGTGGTGGTGCTCGTGCTCCCCGCCGGAGGGCGTCTTCGCGCCACTCTTCCCGGACTTCGCCGCGCCCGCGGCGTGGTCCGGGTGGTGCGGTTCGTAGCCGGGGATCGTGCCGTCGGGCTTGGCGACCAGGAACAGCCCGGCCATCCCCATGTCGGAGTGGCTCTGGACGTGGCAGTGGTACATCCAGGCGCCTGCGCCCACGTGTTCACCGGCGATGACCTGGAAGCCGAAGGAGTCCGCCGGCCCGGTGATCTTGTTGTCGATCACCCGGCTGGGGTCGTCCGGGCCGGTCAGCAGGCCCGTCCTGTTGTCGGCCCAGCGGTGACCGTGCATGTGGAACGTGTGGTAGTACTCGCCGTGCGTGATCATGATGATCTCGACGCGGTCGCCCACCGTGGCCTCGAAGTCCGGGGTGTCGGCACCGGTCCTGTTGTTGATGGTCATGTCGTTGAAGACGATCGTGAACTGCTTGTCCGGCAGGATGTCGCCCTTACGCCGCACGACCACCGGCCCGTACAGGCCCTTGCGGATCCCGCCCGTTCCGTGGTCGGTGCCCACGACGTGGTCGTGGTAGTGCCAGTAGCCCGCGCTGCCCGGCCGCCAGGTGCCGTCCTTGCGCCGGCCCGGGGCGTGGGTGCGCCAGGTGTACGTCCGTGTGCCGCCCGGCTCCACGTGACTGCGGGTCATCCGCGTGCCGTCGCTGGAGATGTCGTAGTCCATGCCGTGCACGTGGAGGCTGGCGTCCACGTCGGAGGCGTTCTCGAACTCGATGTGCAGGGTGTCGCCCTCGACCAGTTCGATCAGCGGACCCGGCACGGTGGCCTTGCCCTTCTCCAGGCCGTACCCCATCTGCCCGTTCGGCAGCGTCTCGGCGTAGAGCTTGAGGTGGCGCACCTGGCCGCCGGCCGGTGCGGTGGGCGGTGCGGGCTCCGCGGAGGAAGCCGTGGGGGCGGAGGCCACCGCCAGCGTGCCCGTCCCGGTGGCGGCGACGACGCCACCGGCCAGCAGCCGCCGGTTGAAGCTCCTTCTGTCCAAAGCCATACCGGTCTCTCCAGTGCCGTGAGGAGACGGTCGGGGCGCGAGGGTCCCCGGGGACGGCCACACGGTAGACCAGTGATCTCCGTTTATCCACACCCGGGACAAAGTTGGTGAGATTCCGTCCATAGCTGTTGGCGGACCGTCAAAAGCCGTCTAGCTTCAGGCGCTGTTGCTGTGACCACGGAGGGTGGGTGAACCATGCACACCGCACCACATCACCGGTCGAGATCCCGGCGCGGCACGGCCGCGGTCCTGGTGGCGGGGACCCTGGCGGCGTCGCTGCTGGGCGGCACCGCGGCAACGGCCAGACCGTATCCGGAGCCTCAGCCGACAACGTTATCCCTGCCGTCCCCACCGGGCGGCGCGAACGTCAAGGTCCTGCTGTTCCACGCCTCGGCCACCGAGGAGTCCCCGACCGTCGACGCGGGCATCGAGGCGATCGAGGCGATCGGCTTGTCCGGGCCGGTCGCGCAGCGCTTCAAGACCGTGGCGACGGACGACGCCTCGGTCTTCACCAACGCCAAGCGCCTGGGCACCTTCAACGCGGTCGTCTTCCTGACCGGGGGCGGCGACGTCCTCGACCCCGAGCAGGAAGCCGGCCTGGAGGCCTACATGGAGGCCGGCGGCGGCTTCCTCGGCATCCACGACGCGGCGCGGACCGAGCCGTACTCCGACTGGTTCGCCGGCCTGATCGGCGCCCGGCCCGCCGCCACCAGCCCGGCCGCCGTCCAGCGCGCCGTCGTCGAGACACCGGACCGCGTCAATCCGGCCACGAAGGACCTGCCGCTGGAGTGGAAGCGGCCCGACAAGTGGCTCAACTGGGCGAGCAACCCGACCGGCACGGTGCACACCGTCGCCAAGGTCAGGGAGAGCAGTTACAAGCCGGGCACCGGCGCCAACGGCGTCGACCACCCGGTCTCCTGGTGCCGTGACTACGACGGCGGCCGGTCCTTCTACACCGGGATGGGCGGTACGGCGGAGTCGTTCGCCGAGACCGACTTCCGCGACCACCTGCGCGGCGCCCTGCAGTGGACCACCCGGCTCTCCCGCGCCGACTGCAAGGCGACCATCGACGCCAACTACAGCGCGGTGAAGGTCACCCAGCCCAACCAGCCAGGGCAGCAGGACCAGATCGGCGAGCCGCACGGCATGGTCGTCGCCCCCGACGGGCGGGTGCTGTACATCGGCCGCGGCGGCGGTGCCAACGGCTCCCCGGTCGTGACCGACTGGAACGACCCCGCCATGGGCAAGGGCCTCGGCCAGGTCCACGTCTACGACCCGGCGACGAAGAAGGTGACCCTCGCGGGCGCCCTGACCGTCTTCGGCAACAAGGGCGGCGGCGACGAACTCACCAAGGTCGAGGAAGGGCTGCTCGGCATCGAACTCGACCCGGCCTTCGAGACCAACGGCTGGGTGTACCTCCACTACACCCCGCACTCCGGCCTCGACCGCGACAAGCACGTCGCGGAGCGGCGCGTCTCCCGCTTCACGCTGGACCTCGCGAGCAACAAGCTCGACCTCGCCTCCGAGAAGGTCCTGCTCAAGTGGCCCGTCCAGGTCCACAGCTGCTGCCACGCGGGCGGCGGCATGGCCTGGGACTCCAAGGGCAACCTGTACGTCGCGACCGGCGACAACAACTCGTCCGGATTCAGCGACGGATACTCCGGCAACAACCCGCAGCCCAACTTCAAGGGCCTGTCCTTCGCCGACGCCCGCCGCACCGCGGGCAACACCAACAACCTCAACGGCAAGATCCTGCGCATCCACCCGGAGCCGGACGGCACCTACACCCTGCCCGAGGGCAACCTCTTCACCGGCAAGGAGCAGGACGAGGGCGGCGGCAAGACTCGCGGCGAGATCTACGTGATGGGTGTGCGCAACCCGGCGCGGATCTCCGTCGACAAGGCCACCGACATCCTCTACGCGGGCTGGGTCGGCCCCGACGCGGGCGCGCCGAGCACGACCTGGGGACCGGCGAAGTACGACACGTTCGCCGCCATCACCAAGGCCGGGAACCACGGCTGGCCGTTCTGCATGGGCAACAAGCAGCCCTACCGCGACCGCAACCTGCCCGACCCGAGCAAGCCGCTCGGCTGGTACGACTGCGACGCCCCCAAGAACGAGTCGCCGAACAACGACGGCCTGGTGAACCTGCCGCCCGTCACCGGCAACACCATCTGGTACTCCCCGCAGGGCGGCGCCCCCGACTTCCCCCGGAACGCCGCCGGGGTCCCCAGCTACAAGAACGAGGAGGCCACCTACCTCCTGCCGTGGCTCAAGGGCGGCGGCCAGGCCACCATGGACGGCCCGGTCTACCGCTACGACGCAGCGACCGCGGGCGACGGCGCGTGGCCGCGGTACTGGGACGGCAAGTGGTTCGTCGGCGACTTCTACGACGCCGACAACCCGCGCCACGCCGTGCTGACCGACCCCAAGACCGTCGGCAAGGGCGGGCTGCCCGTCACCGCCGGGTCGCTGAAGAAGATCATCCCGGTCGGCCAGGGCGGCATCCGCAACCTCATGGACTGGAAGTTCGCGCCGGACGGCTCGCTCTACGTCCTCGACTACGGGCGCGGCTTCTTCACCTCCGACTCCCAGTCCGCGCTCTGGCGCGTGATCTACAAGGGCGGCGCGGCCACTCCCGCCGCGAAGGACCTGGTCAGGAAGGCGGCACAGTGAGACAGCGACCTCTACGCCCACTCGTGGCCCTGCTGGGCGCGCTGCTGTTGGTGCTGGGGCTCACCTCGACCGTCGCGTACGGGCGCACCGACGACCGTGCGGCCGGCGGGACCACGGCCGCCGCGCAGGTGCTCACCTGGACGGCCAGTTCGCGCACCGACCGGTACGCGAGCTTCCCCACGACGGCGGTGGCAGGCCCGGCGACGCTCGTCTTCGAGAACAGCGCGGCGACCGGCAACGACATCGGCATGCCGCACACGCTCACCTTCGACGTGTCGGACCCCGAGTACAACCACGACGTCCCGCTCAACATCCTGGCCAACCCGAACGACGACACCGGCGGCAGGCACACCGCCGAGGTCGTCCTCACCCCCGGCCGCTACCGCTTCTTCTGCAGCATCCCCGGCCACGGCCAGATGCAGGGCATCCTGACGGTGACCGAGGCCGGCGGTGAGGACACCACCGCGCCGGCCACGGCGGCCGAGGTCACGGGCCAGAAGAACGCTGACGGCGCCTACGTGGGCTCCGCCACGGTCACCGTCACCGCGACCGACGACGCGTCCGGCGTGCAGACGGTGGAGTACGCGGTCGGCGAGGACGGCCCGTGGCAGCCCTACACCACGCCCGTCGTCGTGGACCAGGTCGGCTCCCACACCGTCCGCTACCGTGCCGCCGACCAGGCGGGCAACGTCGCGGCCGAGAAGTCCGTCGCCTTCGACGTGGTCGCGCCGCCCACCGACGACACCACCGCGCCGGAGACCTCCGCGACCGTCAGCGGGGAGAAGGACGCCGACGGCAACTACCTGACGATGGCCACGGTCACCGTCACCGCGTCGGACACCGGGTCCGGCGTCAACACCATCGAGTACGCGATCGGGGCCGCCGGCGCCTGGCAGCCGTACACCGCGCCGGTGATGGTGCACCAGGTCGGCTCCCACACCGTCCGCTACCGCGCCACCGACAAGGCGGGCAACGCGGCCGCCGAGAAGTCCGTCGCCTTCACCGTCGTGGCACCGCCCGCCCAGGACACCACCGCGCCGGAGACCTCGGCGACCGTGACCGGCACCAAGAACTCGGGCGGCGCGTACATCACCAGCGCCAAGGTCACCGTCACCGCGACCGACGCGGGCTCCGGGGTGGACCGCGTCGAGTACTCCCTCGACGGCGGCCCGTACCTCGCGTACTCCGCCCCCGTCATCGTCGACCGGATCGGCTCCCACACGCTCGCCTACCGCGCCACGGACAAGGCGGGCAACACCGCGGCGGCCCGGGAGGTGACGTTCACCGTCGCGCAGGGCGGCGGCGTCCCGCCGCCCAACTGCCCGGAGTACGACGAGCGGCTGACCGTCATCGTCGGCACCGTGGACTCGGGCGTGCCGAACCGGCTCACCCGCGACCGCTGCACCATCAACGAGCTGATCGAGGACGAGAAGGACTGGTCCTCGCACGCCCTGTTCCTCAAGCACGTCGACGGCGTGCTCGACCGGCTGCTCGCCGACAACGTCATCGACCAGCGCGAGTTCAACAGGATCACCAAGGCGGCCAAGCAGTCGAAGATCGGCAGGCCCGGCCAGACGAAGGGCTACCGCGACCTGTTCGACGGCACCGAGGCCTCCCTCGCGCAGTGGGAGCAGGTCGGCGGCGGCCGCTTCACCCTCTCCGGCGACGGCGCCATCACCAGCAGCACGACCGTCCCCGGCATGGGCATGCTGTGGTTCCCGGAGCGCAAGTACGGCGACTTCTCGCTCAAGCTCCAGTTCCGCGACGACGCCCCCGGCACGGGCAACGCCAACGGCGGGGTCTTCATCCGCTTCCCGGACGTCCACGACCACCCCGAGGAGTCCCGCCCCGAGTGGGTCGCCATCAACTACGGGCACGAGATCCAGATCCTCGACCGCCCCGACGGCGACATGTACAAGACCGGCTCCGTCTACGGCTTCGACCGCGTGGGCCTCGGCGGCGCCGGCGTCACCCCCAAGGGCACCTGGAACGACTACGAGATCCGCGCCGAGGGCCAGCACTTCACCATCCTGCGCAACGGCGTCGTCATCAACGAGTTCGACAACGTCGGCGGCCAGGTCTTCGCCCCGCCGCGCGCCGGCGACCCGGGCACCGACGGCCGGCGCTACGCCACCGGCTACATCGGCCTCCAGGTCCACAGCACGACGGACGTGATCTCCTACCGCGACATCCGCGTCAAGGAGCTCTGACCCGGCACGACCGCCCGAGCGCCACGCGGGCCCTCACCGCATCTCGCGGTGGGGGCCCGTCGCGCCGCCCGCAGCAGGGACTTCCTGGTCTAGCCACGATTGCCTGTGCTGTTCGACCCGGCTGGTGTCGACCTTGACGCCGTGGGCGCTGAGATACGACCGAGCTCTCAGCGTCAGCCCGGCGGGCACGTCATCGAAGAGGTGAAGGTTCACGACGAGGACGCTACTGGTGCAGCTCTGCGTGCCGCTTCACAGTATCTGCAGCTCAGCCGCCGCCCTGCCTGTGCTTGCTCCGCACCTCGGTGGGAGTGAGGCCGCCTCGGATCTCACGTCGCCGGTTCTCTTCGCCGGCCGTTCGCCGCGGGCGACGAGATCTCCGGTTCGTGGAGGCGGCGGTACGGCGCGACGAGGTCGTGCGCGAGGGCGGCCAGGGCCGGGGCGAGTTCGTGGCGGCCGAGCAGCTCGGCGGGCAGGGCCCCGGCCCCGTGCGCGGCGCCGAGGAAGGCGCCGGTGACGCACGCGACGGAGGCGCCGTCCGGTGCCGCGGCGGCGAAGTGCAGTGCCTCGCGGACCTGGTGACGGTGGGGGAAGGAGGCGGCGCAGTACAGCGCGCCGCGCAGCGCCGAGGGGGCGGTGGCGTCGGGGGCGAGTGCCGCGAGCCGTCGTGGGTCGGCCGGATCGCCGGCGGCCTGCCGGTACGCGGTGCGGAGGTGGCCGGTCCCGTCGGCGTCGCCGAGGGCGTCCAGCCCGGCCCGCAGGGCGATGTGCAGCTGCGACTGCTCGGCGAACAGGGGTTCCTGGAGTTCCGCGGTGCCGGTCAGGCAGTGGTGGAGCAGGACGGTCGCGTGCGCCCCCGCGGGATGGGTGGCGGATTCCCCGGCGGCCGCCGGGGCCGCACCGTGGGCGGCCGCGGCGGCCGCCGGGGCCGCACCGTGGGCGGCCGCGATCACGGCGACCGGGAGCACGGCGGCGAGCAGGCCCGGCTCCTCGCCGTGCGGGGCTGCCCCTTCTCCGTGGGCGAGCCGTACGGCCGACGGGAGGTCACCGGGGGCGCGCACGAAGTTCTCGACGGTGGCACGGGCCAGGCGGGTGCCGGCCTCCGCCCGCAGCGGGCCGCGGTCCGGGAGCGTCCCGCGGGCGGCGCCCAGCGTCTCGCCGAGGGCCAGGCCGAGCAGCAGCCCGCGCACCCGGGGCAACGCGTCCTCCCGTAGTCGCGGACGCTCCCTCCCGGACTCCGGCTCCGGGTCGGTGTCGCCGTCGTCGGCGGTCCCGTCCTCCGCCTCCGGGGCGGGGACGTTCCTTGCGGCCACGGGAGTTGCGGCGGCATCCGTGCCGTACGCGTCGGCCGGGGCCGGCGCCGCGGTCAGGGCCCGTACGGCGTCGCGCAGTCCGGGGTGGGCCGGCGCGGGGGGCCACCACCCGTCCGTCCCGCCGCCGGTGAGATGGCCGTAGACCGCGGCGACGGCGGAGAGCGGGGGCCACGCGGCCGCCGAGTGGAGCAGCACCCTCCTGCCGTCCCCGCGCAGCCGCAGCACCAGCCGGGCGGCCTGGTCCAGCACATAGGCGAGGTTGCCGTCGTCCGCAGGGTCGCCGGAGAGCCACACCCGTAGGTGCTCCACGTCGCCACCCGACGGCACCGGCAGGGTTCCCGGGCGGCCGAGTGACACCACGGCGTCGACCGGGACGGGGACGGTGCCCGGGCCGGGACCGCCCAGGAGCACACCGGGGTCGTGCGGATGCGGAACCGTGCGGCCGGCCGGGAAGCCGGGCGGAGCCGGTGTGGGCGGTGCCGGGGGCCGGCCGTCACCGTCGTCCACGGCCCCCTTCCGCGCGGTGCGGACCGCCAGCCGTACCAGGTCCGGCCCGGTCAGCCCCGGCCAGCCGTGCACGGCACGCTGCCAGTCCTGCGGGACGGCGGAGCAGCCCCAGCGCGCGCCGAGGAGGGCGCCGGCGATCGCGGCGACCGTGTCGGTGTCGTGTCCGGCCCGCACCGCCGCCTCCAGCGCGAGCCGCAGGTGCCCGGCGGGGAAGCGGCCCCGGGCGGGGTCGAGTTCGGGGACGGCGGTACGGGTGATCGCCGACCAGGCCGCCTGCAGCGCCCCGACGACCCAGCCGTTGGCGGCGAAGTGCCGGGGCGGCTCGGCCTCGGCCTCGTCCAGCCGCTTCGCCCACACGTCCCGCCGTCCCGCCGGGAGGAGTCCGAGTCCCTCGCGCACCCCGTCGAAGGTCCCGTGCAGCACGGCGGTGCGGATGCCGGAGCACCACAGGACGCAGGCGTCGGCGCACTCGGGGTCCGGGTGGGTGAGCGCGCCGACCGCGACGGCGGCCCCGGCCATCGCCGCGGCGTCATCGAGATGCGCGAGCGCCACGACCCCGGTGCGCATCAACGAGCCGTTCCCCGCGGTGAGCCGGTGGCCCGCGGCGTAGCGGTGGGCGGCCTCCCGAAGCGCCTCGGCCGGGCTTCCGGGCAGCCGTCCGGCGGCGCCCAGCACCGTACGGGTCTGGGCGCCGACGTCGGTGGCCCCGCCCTCCACCCAGCGCCGGAAGCCGGTGGCGATCGCGTCCAGGGCCTCGGCGCCGCGCAGGTCCGCCCCGGTCGCCGCGACCTGGGCGACGCAGACCTGCATCTGGGTGTCGTCGGAGTACTCACCGGGCCGGTACGGCCCCAGCCCGCCGCCGATCATGCCCGGCCGCTGGTCCTCGCGCAGCGTCTCCGCGAACTCGTACGGCACCCCCAGCGCGTCGCCGACCGCCGCGCCGAGCAGCACCCCGGCCGCGCGGTCGATGCCCTGTGAGTCGAGGCGGAGGCCGGGAGTACGGGTCATGGGGCGAGAGCCTCGCACGTCACCCCGCCTCCCGCCAAGGAGCGCGCGTCCGGTGACCCGGCCCGCCCGGCGGACTCCGTACCCGGGTGATCCGACGGTCCGTCAGCTAGTTTGGGAGGCGTGATCAAGGAAGCCCCCGGGGAAGGCCGTGCGCGCAGCGCGTACGTCGCGGCGGCGGGTGTCTTCGCGGTCGGCATGGCGGGGACCACGCTGCCGACCCCGCTGTACGGCCTCTACCGCGAGCGGATCGGGTTCTCCGAACTGGTCGTCACCGTCGTCTTCGCGGTCTACGCGATCGGGGTGATCGCCGCCCTGCTGGTCGCCGGCGACTTCTCGGACGTCCTCGGCCGCCGGCCGGTGCTGCTGGCCGCGCTCGGGCTGTCGCTGCTGAGCGCGGTGTGCTTCCTGTTCCAGGGCGGCCTGCCGCTGCTGTTCGCCGGACGGTTGTTGTCGGGCTTCTCCGCCGGGCTCCTCAGCGGGGCGGCCACGGCCGTCGTGCTCGAACTGGCCCCACCCGGCCTGCGCGCACGCGCGGGACTCGCGGCCACCGCTGCCAACATGGGCGGCCTCGGGTGCGGCCCGCTGCTGTCGGGAGTGCTCGCCCAGTACGCGCCCTGGCCGCTGCGGCTGCCCTTCCTGGTGCACATCGCCCTGCTGCTGGCCGCGTTCGCCGTCACCCGTGCCCTGCCCGAGACGGTGGCGGTGCGCAGCCCGCGGCCCCCGCTGCGTCCCCAGGGCATGGTCGTGCCGCCGCAGGTGCGCGCGGCCTTCGTACCGGCCGGACTCGCCGCCTTCGCCGGCTTCTCGATGCTCGGGCTGTTCACCGCGGTCGCGCCGAGCTTCCTCGCCCTGACGCTGGGGGAGGACAACCTGGCCGTCACAGGCCTCGTCGTCTTCTCGGTGTTCTGCGCCTCCACGGCGGGCCAGATGCTGATGGGCCGTCTGGGCGTGCGTCGCGCACTGCCGGCCGGGTGCCTGGCGCTCACGGCCGGCATGGCCGTGGTCGCCGCGTCGCTGGTGGTGGAGTCCCTGCCGGTGCTGGTCGTCGGCGCCCTGACCGGTGGCCTCGGCCAGGGTCTGTCGTTCCGCGCGGGCCTGACGGGCGTGAGCGCGGTGGCCCCCGAGGAGCGCCGCGGCGCCACGATCTCGGCCTTCTTCGTCGTCGCCTACGTCGGCATCTCCGTCCCGGTGGTCGGCGTCGGCGCCCTCACCCTCGTACTCGGGCTGCGGGACGCGGGAGTCGCGTTCGCGGTGTACGTGATCCTGGTGTCGGCCGCCGTGGGCGTGTTCCTCCTGCGCCGCCCGCCGCGTACGGGGTGACGCACGGCGGCGCAGGCCTTCGTCCGGTCGCTCACCTCCGTGCGATCGGCCGTACGGACCGGTCGACGCCTCTCGCGACCGTGGTGCTCCCGGGACTGCCCGACGCCTGGGACGCGGTTCTGTCCCAGGACGACGTCGTCCTGAGCCCCGCATGGATCGCCGGCGTCGTGGTCCCGTCCGCCCTGGGTGGGAGCGCTGAGCGCTCCCACCGCGGAGCCGCCGTCTTTGACGTGCGATATCCGGATGTTTAGTATCCAGATATGCGAACGGGCAAAGGTGTCGAGTGGGCGGTGCACACACTGCTCAACCTGGCGTGGCTCGGAGAGGGCGAGCCGGTCCCGACCGCGCGACTGGCCGCGGGTCACGATCTGTCGGCGTCCTACCTGAACAAGCAGCTCCAGCAGCTCGTCAAGGCGGGTCTGCTGGAATCGGTCCCGGGCGCGCGGGGCGGCTTCCGGACGGCCCGCCCGCTGGAGGCCGTGTCGATGCTGGACGTGGTCCTGGCCGTGGAGGGGGACGACCCCCTGTTCCGCTGTGCGGAGATCCGCCGCTGCGGCACCATCGGCGAGCGGGTGCCGGACGGCGGCTTCAGCCGCCCGTGCGCGGTGAACACCGCCATGGGACGGGCCGAGCTGGCCTGGCGGAAGGCGCTGGCCCAGCAGAGCCTCGCCGACGTGCGGGCGGAGGCCGAGGCGCACGCTCCCGCGGTGGGCTCGTACGTGCGCGCCGCGCTCGGGCAGGACTGACCTGCTCGCCCGTGCGGGGGTTCCGCCGCTGTCACGGGCCCCTGATTCAGGACAGATGACATCTCGATTCCACAGGTGGGGGTGAAGGAGGTCCCGTCAGCATGAGTCCCACGCCCACGCCCGGGCCGCCCGCGACGCTCGAGGCCGAGTGGGAGACGCACCGGCCCGCCGTCTTCGGGGTGGCGTACCGCCTGCTGGGAACCGTCGCCGATGCTGAGGACGTGGCCCAGGACGTGTGGCTGCGGGCGGCCGGAGCGGATCTGCGCGCCGTCGTCGATCTGCGGGCCTGGCTGATCACGGTGGCCGCCCGGCGTTCGTACGACATCCTGAAGTCCGCGCGCGTCCGCCGGGAGACCTATGTGGGGCCGTGGCTCCCCGCGCCGTTGCTGACGGGACCGGACGCTTCGGAGCCGGTGCTCGTCGACGAGTCCGTCGGGTCGGCGATGCTCCTGGTCATGGAGGCGCTGACCCCGCCGGAAAGGGTGGCCTTCATCCTCCACGACGTCTTCGGCCTCCCGTTCGCCCGGATCGCCGACGTGCTGGACGCCTCCGGGCCCGCCGCCCGCCAACTCGCCTCCCGGGCACGGCGGAAGGTGGCCGAGGCGAGGCAGTCCACTCCGCAGGCGTCCCGGGCGGAGCGGGAACGGCTGCTCATCGCGTTCCGCGCCGCCTACGAGGCCGGGGACCTGGCGGGCCTGGTGCGGCTGCTCCACCCGGAGGCCGTGTACGTCACCGACGGCGGAGGCAGGGTCGTCACCGCGCGCAAGCTCGTCCACGGCGGCGCCCGTATCGCCCGGCTGATGTTGGGGTTGCTGTCCCGGTGGCGTCCGGAGCGCATCGACCTCGTCGAGGTCGGCGGCGAACCCGCCCTCCTGCACCGCCGCGCGGGCCGGGTCTTCTCGGTTGACACGGTGGAGATCCGGGACGGCCTGATCACCGCGTACCGCAGGGTGGTCAACCCCGACAAGATCGCGCACCTCTGAACTGCAACGTCCTACGGGCGCCCCCGACACGCACCGGACGGAACGCCGTCGTGCGCGGGGCCCGGCCCTGGACGAGGCTTGCCCGACAGAAGACCCCCCAGGAGGAGACACCCATGAGCGAGCAGCAGCGCGTCAACATCGGGAAGCAGGACCCGGCCAGCTACCAGGCGCTTCTCGCCCTGTCCGAGACGGTGCAGGTGAGCGCCGCCGCGGCGGGTCTCGACCCGCTGCTGGTCGAACTGCTGAAGATCCGCACGTCGCAGCTCAACGGCTGCGCGTTCTGCCTGCGGATGCACACCCGCGACGCGCTCAAGAAGGGCGAGGACCCGGACCGCATCGCGGTGCTGCCCGCGTGGGCGGAGGCCGGCTACTTCTCCGCGACCGACCGCGCCGCCCTGCGCCTGACCGAGGCGATCACGCGCGTCGCGGACGGGCACGTGAGCGACGCGGAGTACGAGGCGGCCGCGGCCGTGCTCTCCGCTGACCAGGTCTCGGCGGTCGCCTGGCTGGCGACGGTGATGAACGCCTTCAACCGCGTCGCGATCACCAGCCGCTACCGGGTCGCCGGCTGACCCGGTCACCGGCTCCCGGGCGGCGCCGGCCGGTCCGGACGTACCGTTGAGCCATGCGCGCCACACCGGACGACGGTGCCGCCCGGGCGTACGCGGCGAGCCCCGTCGACGCCGCCGGGCCGGCGCTCCGGGCGGAACTCGACCGGCTGCTCGACCTCGCCGCCCGTGACACGGGCGCCCACGCGGCCGCGCTGTTCCTGCTGGTGCCCGAGGGCGACGCGCTGCGGCTCGAGGCGAGCACGGGCATGCCGGTGGACTTCCTCGCGCCGTGGTTCGGGGTGGGCCTGGCCAGCCACGTGCCCGTGGCCGACGCGGTGCGCGAGCGGCGGCTGGTGTGGCTCGGCAAGCCCCAGGAACTCGCCCGCCGCTACCCGCGCACCGCGATCGCCATGCCGTACCACTTCGCGGTGGCCGCGGCACCGGTCCTCGGCGGCGAGGCACCCAGGGGAGCGCTCCTGCTGTTCTGGCCCTGCTGCGACTCCGCCGAGGTCTCCGGACCCAGCCACCAGCGGGTCGGTGCCGCCTGCCGGCGCCTGGGGCGGTTCCTCCAGGACGCCGCGGACGCCGGGCACCCGGTCACCCCCGCGGCGTACCCGCGCACGCTGTCGCAGCCGCCCGCCCGGGAGCGGGCGCCGGCCGAGACGCTGGCCGCGGCACGGTTCGCCGAACGCCTGCCGGGAGGCAGTTCCACCCTCGACCTCGAGGGCAGGGTCACCTACATCAGCGAGAGCGCTGCGGCCCTGCTCGGCGAGAGCGTCGCGGGTCTCCTCGGCAAACGCCCCTGGGAGGCGATGGCGTGGTCGACCGATCCCGCCTTCGAGGACCGCTTCCGCGCCGCCGTGGTCAGCCGGCAGCCGGAATCCTTCACGGCGATGGTGCCGCCGGACCGGTGGCTCGCCTTCGAGCTCTACCCCGACGCCTCCGGGGTGAGCGTCCGCATCGTCGGCCTCGGCGCCGACCGCGTGCGGAACGCGACGCGCCCCGGCACGGCGGCACCGCGGGGCGCGCCGATCCCGCTGGGCGAGATCTACCAGGTGATGCACCTGGCCGCCGCCCTCTCCGAAGCGGTCGGCGTGGGGGACGTGGTCGACCTGGTCGCGGACGAGCTGCTGCCGACCTTCCGGGCCACGACGCTGGCCCTGGCCCTGTACGAGGACGGCGGCCTGCGGTTCGTGGGCTGCCGGGGCCACAACCCGTGCCCCCTGGAGATCTACACGGGTGCGGTGGTCAACTCCCCGGCCGGGGTCGGGACCCTCGCCGAGGGCGTGCCGGCCTTCTTCGCCACCTTCGAGGAGATGGCCGCCGTCTACCCGCGCGCCTCGCGACGCGAGGGCCTGCAGGCCTGGGCGTACCTGCCGCTGATCGCCTCGGGGCGGCCCGTGGGCCTGTGCGTCCTCGCCTTCGACCGGCCCCACCACTTCTCCGGCAACCAGCGCACCGTGCTGACCGCGCTGGCGGGGCTGGTCGCCCAGGCGCTGGAGCGGGCCCACCTCTACGACACCAGCAAGGAGCTGGCGGAGACCCTGCAGGCGGCCATGCTCCCCGACTCGCTGCCGGACCTCCCGGGACTCGACGTCGCCGCCCGTTACCTGCCCAGCGTCCGCGGCATGGACATCGGCGGCGACTTCTACGACCTGGTCCGCGTCGACGACACCACCGCGGCCGCGATCATCGGCGACGTCCAGGGCCACCACGTCAGGGCCGCCGCGCTCATGGGCAGGATCCGGCCCGCCATCCGCTCCCAGGCCGCCGCGGGGGCGGCACCGGCGGAGGCCCTGCGCCAGGCCAACCGCCAGCTGGTCGAGCTCGACCCCGGCCGCTTCGTCAGCTGCCTGTACGCCCGGCTCGACCTCGCGCACGGCCGGGCCCTCCTGGCCACCGCCGGCCACCTGCCCCCGGTGGTGCTGCACCCGGACGGGAACGCGGAGGTCCTCAGGGTGCAGCCGGGGCTGCTGCTCGGCATCGACCCCGAGGCGGACTACCCCACCACCGAGATCCCGCTGGAGCGGGGCGGCGTCCTCGCCCTCTACACCGACGGGCTGGTCGAGACCCCCGGGGTCGACCTCGACGACGCCATGGCCGGGCTCGCCGCCCGCCTCGCGCGGACGGCTCCCGGGCCCGTCGACCGTCTCGCCACGGACCTGATCGACCAGGCCCGCAGGACCGCCCCGCGCACGGACGACATCGCCCTGCTGCTGATCAAGTGCGCCGCCGCCTGACCTGCGCCGCCGCGTGACCCGCGGGGGCCGTCACACCCGTGCGGGGCGTCTCGTCTCCCTCACGGGACCGGGAGGAAGCCCCCGACTTCTGCGAGGTTGATGCGTGCGGCCGCGTTGTGTGGTGTCGTACGAGAGGGAGGATGCCGCATGGACGTTGCCAGGGACGCGGTGCCGATCGTGGAGCTGCTCGACGAGCGCCGGCATCTGCTGGACGTCGCCCACCGGATGTCGGGCAGCCGCCGCGAGGCGGAGGGCGTGATCGACGAGACCTACCGGCGCTGGTACGCGCTGTCCGACGCCGAGCGTGCGCGGATCACGTCGCCCCGGGCCTGGCTGTCGGCGACCGCCGACGGCATCTGCCGGGGCCGCCCGGCCACGCACGGCGGGGAACGCGTCGCGGGGCCGGCCGTCGCGGGGGCGGGGTACGAAGAGCTCACCGCCGTCGCGCTCCGCCGGCTCCAGGCACGGCGCTCCGGGCCGTCGGCCGCGCTGGAGCACGACGCGGTCGTCCGCGCCGTCGGGGAGGCCTGCCGGGCGGGTGACGCCGCGTCGCTCGCGTCTGCGCTGTCCCCCGACGCCATGGCCGTGTTCGACGGCGGTGGCAAGGTCCGGACGACGGTCCGGTCAGTGCACGGCAGCGAGCAGGTCACCCACAGTCTGCTGACGCTGCTCGGCCCCCACCCGCGCACCACGCTGACCGCCCAGTCCGTGAACAGCCGCACCGGACTCGTGGCGCGCTGCGACCACAGCGTCGCCGCCGTGATCAGCCTCGACGTCAGCGAACACCGGGTGGCCCAGGTCTGGGCCGTGCTCAACCCGGAGAAGCTGCGCCGGTGGAACCGGAGTGCCCCCCTGACCTGGGGTGATCGCCCTAGCTGAAGGTCGTGGACGGTAGCCGGCGCTTGTGGATGCCGTAGTGCCCCTTGGGGCGTATGGTCCGTTTATGGGACCAGAGCGGTGTGGTGGCCGCGGGGCTCAGCGGCACCTACGGACGGCTCGGCGCGCACGGTACCGCCGGTGGCCGTCCCACGCGTCGTCCCGGAACCCAGGCGACGGGGGCGAACGCGGTGACCCGGCATGACGTGAGGCCGATGACGGGCGGCCTGCGGCGGCTCGCCGGCCTGTTCGAGGGTCTCGTCCGCGACACCGACACCGCGGTGGGCATGCTCTACGTCCTCGCGCCGGGGGAGCGGTCGCTGGAACTGGTGGCCCTGTCCGGTACGTCCCAGCGGATCGCCGCCCCCTGGGCGCGGATGTCCCTGGACGACGCGGCACCGGTCGCGCAGGCGGTACGGGATCATGCGCTGGTGTGGGTCGGCAACTCCCGGGAGCTGGCCCAGCGCTTCCCCCGGGTCGCGCTGGTGGCCCCCTACGAGATCATGCTGGCGGCGGCGCCTATCACCGACGGCAACGTGACGTGGGGCGCGGTGTGCCTGATGTGGCCCGCCTGGCACCCGCCGGTCCTGAGCCCCTTCGAGCGGGACGTGATCGGCATCTTCTGCGGGAGGTCGGGGCGGCTCCTGAGGCACTACGCGGACCGGGGCCATCCCGTCGTCGCCGGCCCGGACGTCCTCACCCTGCGGTCGGTGCGCCGCCGCACGCCGGGCCGGGCCGAGGCCCTCGCGGCGTACGACTTCGCCGAGCGGCTGCCGACCGGATGCTGCTCCCTGGACCTGGAGGGCCGGGTCAGGTTCCTCAACGCGGCGGCCGAGGACCTGCTCGGCGTCGGCGCCGCGGACCTGATGGGATCACCGCCGTGGGAGCGCCTGCTGTGGATGGACGGCCCGGCGTTCGAGGACGCGTACCGCGCCGCCGTCATCAGCAAGCAGACCACCGCCTTCACCGCCCTGCGCCCCCCTGACCAGTGGCTGTCCTTCCGCCTCGACCCGGGGCCCTCCGGGATCAGCGTCACCGTCACCCCGGCGGAGGGGGAGCCCGCGCCGCCCGCCGACGGCCCGGCCGTCCCTCCCGGCGCCCGCGGAACGGTCGGCGCCTCGGCCATGTACCAGCTGATGTACCTGGCCGCGACGCTCACCGAGGCGGTCGGCGTGCAGGACGTGGTCGACCAGGTCGCCGACCAGTTGGTCCCGGCGTTCGAGGCCCAGGGACTGGTCGTGCTCACCGCCGAGGGCGGGCGGCTGCGCGTCGTCGGGCACCGCGGCTACAGCGACGAGTTCATGGCCCAGGTCGACGGCGCGCCCCTGACCTCCTCCATCGTGACCGCCCGGGCCCTCACCCGCGGCACCCCGCTGTTCTTCCCCAGCTACGCCGACCTGCACCGCGCCTACCCGCTGGCCCTGCGCTTCCGCAACAGGGACGCGTGGGCCTTCCTGCCGCTGATCACCTCGGGACGGCCGGTCGGACTGCTCGTCCTGTCCTACGACCGGTCCCGCCCCTTCCCCCAGGCCGAGCGCAACGTCCTCATCGCCCTGGCCGGGCTGATCGCGCAGGCCCTGGACCGCGCCCACCTCTACGACACCAAGCACCAGCTCGCCCGCACCCTGCAGACCGGCCTGCTGCCCAAGGAACTGCCCCGGATACCGGGCCTCGACGTCGCCGCCCGCTACCTGCCGGCCGGCCACGGGAGCGAGATCGGCGGCGACTTCTACGACCTCATACGCTGCGGCCCCCGCTGCGCGGCCGTCACCATCGGCGACGTCCAGGGGCACAACCTGCAGGCCGCGGCCCTCATGGGACAGGTCCGCATCGCCGTCCACGCCCACGCCACCGCCCACTCCTCACCGGGCGACGTGCTGGCCCGGACCAACCGTCTGCTCTCCGACCTGGACACCGGCCTGTTCACGAGTTGCCTCTTCGCCCACATCGACCTGGAGCGGCACGTCGGCCGGCTCGCCACCGCCGGCCACCCGCCGCCCCTGATCCGCCACCCCGACGGCCGCGCGGGCATCCTCGGCATGACGCCGGGCCTGCTGCTGGGCATCGCGCCGGACGGCGACTACCCCACCGAGGAGATCCCGCTGCCCCCGGGCACGCTGCTGGCGCTGTACACCGACGGCCTCGTCGAATCGCCCGGCGTCGACGCCGAGTCCGCCGCGCGCGACCTGGTGCGGCACCTGGTCGACACGGCCGACCGGGGCGTGGACGCCGTCGCGGACGGTCTCCTCGAACACGCCCTGCGGACCTCCCCCGGAACCGACGACACGGCCCTGCTGATCGTCCGCCCGGACGGTTCCGCGGCCAACCCACCGGCGAACGGAGGACAGGGATGAACCCTTGCGGAAGCGGGAGGACCGACGGAGCGGGGAGGGCCGCGCGATGACGGCCGGCGACTCCTACGACGCGGTCGTCGTCGGCGGCGGCCACAACGGACTGGTGGCGGCCCTGTACCTGGCGCGCGCGGGGTGGTCGGTGGCCGTGCTGGAGCGCAACGCCCGCATCGGAGGAGCCATCGCGGACGGCAAGGTGACCCAGCCCGGGTTCGTGCACGACCTGTACTCCACCAACCAGAACCTCTTCCTCGGCTCCCGGGCGCACGCCGACTTCGGCGCCGAACTCGCCCGCCACGGGCTGCGGTTCCGCACCACGGACCGGCCCTACGCCAATGTGTTCCCCGACGGCCGCAGCGTCCGGGTCTACGGCGACCACGCGCGCACGACGCAGGAACTGGCCGCACACGACGCCCGGGACGCCGAGGGCTTCGAGGGCCTCTACCGCGAGTACCGGCGGTTCGCGCCCCACCTGTTCGCGCTGTACGGGTCCGCGCTGCCGTCCCGTTCGGCGGCGCGCGAGGTGCTGGGCCTGCTGCGCCGCCACGGTGTGCGCGGCGCGGCGGACCTGGCGCACACGCTGCTCATGAGCACCCGCGAACTGGGCGAGGTCTGGTTCGCCACGCGCGAGGCGCAGGCGATGGCGGCCTGCTGGGGCATGCACCTGGACTTCGCGCCGGACGTCTCCGGCGGGGCGATGTTCCCCTTCCTGGAACTGTTCGCGGACATGGAGAACGGCATGTCCGTCGTCGAGGGCGGCGCGGGGCGGCTGCCGGAGGCGCTCGCGGCCGTGCTCGCCGACCACGGCGGCGAGGTGCGCACCGGTGTCGAGGTCACGCGCGTGCTGTGCCGTGACGGGCGGGCCGTCGGCGTGCGCACCGCGGACGGCGCCACGGTGACCGCGCGGCGCGCGGTGGTCGCGAACACCGCTCCCGGCGTGCTCTACCGGCACCTGCTGGAACCGGAGCAGGTGCCCGCGCGCGTGCGCCGCCAGGCGGACCGCTTCCTGTACGGCCCGGGCACGCTGATGCTGCACCTCGCGCTCGACGGCCCCCTGCCGTGGGCGGCGGGCGAGGAACTGTCCGGCTTCGGGTACGTCCACGTGGCGCCGTACGTCGACGACCTCGCGCGCACCTACACCGAGTCGCAGGCGGGGCTGCTGCCCGCGGACCCGCTGCTGATCGTCGGTCAGACCTCCGCGGTCGACCCCACGCGGGCCCCCGCCGGCCGCCAGGTCGTGTGGATCCAGGTCCGTACGATGCCCGTCCGCATCCGCGGTGACGCGGCGGGCACGATCACGCAGACCGGGTGGCCCGAGGTCGCCGAGGCGATGACCGACCGGGTGCTGGCCAAGCTGGAGCGGTACGCACCCGGCTGCCGGGCCCGGATCGCCGGCGTCACCGCGTACACCCCGCGGGACCTGGAGGCGGCCGATCCCAACCTGGTCGGCGGGGACAGCACCGGGGGCAGCCACCACCTGGCCCAGAACTTCCTGTTCCGGCCGATGCCGGGGCACGGCGGCTACCGCACCGCGGTCCCCGGCCTGTACCTGACCGGTGCCGCGACGTGGCCCGGTGCCGGGAACAACGCCGCGTCGGGGCACCTCGCGGCGTGCCGGGTGCTGAAGGACTCCCGTCCGCGGCCGCGCGGCCGACGGGCCCGGGCGGGCTCAGCGCCGGCCGCGCCGTAGTGGGCGGCAGCGACATTCCTCGGGGTGAGGGGTACTCAGGGCGCTGTGGAGAGCGTCCAGAGCGGCCTCCAGACGGGCCGGCGTCGTCGGGCCGGGAAGGCCGAGGGGCGGGGGAGGGGCGCCCGTCGCCGCGGCATCGGCGAGCGTGTCGAAGGCGTGCGCGACCCGCGCGGCGTCGCCTGGTCCGGGCCGTGCCCGCGGGGGGAGCGGACGGGTGGTGGAGATGGCCAGGTAGCCGAGTTGCTGGGTGGCGGCGATGGCGGGCCAGAGCCGGGCGAGTTCGCAGGGCGCGGGGCGGTCGCCCGCGGCGCTGTCGGCGACGGTGCGGAGGTTGATCAGGTCGGTGCGCAGGCGGTGCCGGGCCGTCGCGGCGGGGGTGTGCCCGGCGTCGTCGCCGGCGGTGAGGATCAGGTGCCAGGCCGCGCCTTCCGCGCGGATGACGTGGGCGAGGGTGCCGGCGAGCCGGACGGTCGAGGTGCGCCGGCACAGCGTGAGACCCGCCGCCACGCCGACGGCGCAGCCGCACACCGTGTCGAGGAGGCGGGCGGTGACGAGGTGTTCCACGGGCAGCGCCGGCTGCGCGGCCTCGGTCAGGAACAGCGACAGCGGAGTGATGAAGGCGACGCCGAGGGCGTAGTTGTGGGCCAGGACGGCTTCCGCGGCGAACTGGGCGAGCATCACGGCCGCCACCAGCGCCGCCGCGCCGGGGTGGAACGCCAGGACGGCCCCGCCGAGCAGGACGCCCGCGGCGGTGCCGGCGCCCCGTTGCAGGCCGCGCCGGAGCACGGTGGTGACGTTGGCGCCCTGCAGCACGACGATGGCGGCGCCGGAGGCCCAGTACGGCTGCGCGAGGCCGCTCAGGTGGGCGAGCCAGCCGGCGACGACGGCGCCCGACCCGACGCGCAGCGCCGCGGGCAGGACCAGCGAGTGCCGTTTCCTGGCGGAGGCCAGCAGCCGTGTGGCGCTGGACGGTTCGAGGAGTTCGCCCGTGTCGGCCGGCGGCGCCCCCGACACGGCGTCGCGCACCGCCCGTTCGACCTCGCCGCGTACGGCGCGCCGCGCGGCGGGCTCCGTTCCGGGCCCGGGCTCTGTTCCGGGCCCGGGCGGCGGGAGCGGGGCGGCCGTACGGCGCTCGCGGAGGCAGCCGGCGGTGCGGCGCAGCGCCGCGGTCAGTTCCCGCGGGAGCGGCTCGCGCGGGGCCGCGGCGGCCCGGACGGCGGCGGCGAACACGTGGTGGGCCTGGCGTACGGCGGGCCGCAGCCGTGCCCGGCCGCCGGCCCGGAGGGGCTGGGGCGGGGCCGCGACGGCGTACCAGGCGGTGCGCAGCGCGATGGCGGCCTGGTGCTGGGCGGCGTCCTGACGGGGTCCGCCGATCGCGTCGAGGTAGGCGGCGAGTTGTTCGTAGGCGTCGGCGACGGCCCTGGTCTCCGGCCCGTCCCGGTCGATCAGGAACCCCGACATCGAGACCAGCCAGGCGCAGGCCGCGCCGGCCGCGGTGAGCGCGACGCGCTGACCGGTCAGCGCCGCGTCGGCGGGCAGCGGGGTCGACATCGCACAGGCGAGGGCGAACAGGTAACCGCCCGGCGGCCCGATCCGCAGCGCGTCGCAGACATACGTGGCGACCGCGCCGACGAGGCCGATGACGACCGGCGCGAGCCAGGTCCTGCCCCCGGCCAGCGACCCGGCGGCGACGGAGAGCACGAAGCCCGCCCCCACCCCGGCCAGGAGCACCGCCCGCCTGCCGTAGGGCTCCTTGGCACCGTAGACGGCGCTGAAGGCACCCATGGTGGCGGTCAGCCCCCACGCCAGGTGGCCCGTTGCGGCACCGGCGGTCAGGGGGATGCCCATGCTCGACGCCGCGCGCAGACCGGCGGCGTACCGGTAGCCGGGACCGCCGCCCGGGCGCAGGGCGTCCCCGCAGGAAGCCGCCGGCACGGGTGGCTGGGAACTGGGGCAAGCTCGTGGCCTCCGAACGTCCGGACGGCGATGGACCCCGTGCCCCGCCCGCGCCGTGGGACGAGTCCTACCAGAGCGCCGGGCGCGTCCCCGGGAGGGGAGGCGCCCGGCGCGTCCGCCCGTGGCGCGCCGCCGGGGCGGCGCGCGGGCGGGGTCAGACGAGGGCCGGGTAGTCGGTGTAGCCCCGCTCGTCGCCGCCGTAGAAGCTCGCCGGGTCCGCGGTGTTGTAGGGCCCCTGGGCCTTGATGCGGCTGACCAGGTCGGGGTTGGCGAGGAAGGCCCGGCCGAGGGTGACGGCGTCGGCGACGCCCTCGGCGAAGACGTCGGCCAGCGCCTCGTGGGGCGGGCGCTCGTCGTCGTACTGGGGGTTGAGGACGAGCGTGCCGGGCCAGGCGGCACGGATCTTGCGCGTCAGGTCGCGTCCGGCCTGCTCACGGGTGTGGACGTAGGCGAGCGGCAGGTCCGACAGGGCGGTGAGCAGGGCGGTGTACAGCTCGACGGGGTCGTTCTCGACGATGCCCTGGTCCGTGATGCCGGGGGAGATGCGCAGTCCGACGCGCTCCGCGCCGACGGCCTCGGCCACGGCCCTGACGGTCTCCACGACGAAGCGGATGCGGTTCTCGGTGCTGCCGCCCCAGCGGTCGGTGCGGAGGTTGACGCTGTCGGAGAGGAACTGGTGGAGCAGGTAGCCGGAGGCGGAGTGGAGCTCCACGCCGTCGAAGCCGGCGGCGATCGCGTTGCGCGCCGCCGAGGCGTGGTCGGCGATCGTCCCGAGGATCTCCTCCTCGGTCAGTTCGCGCGGGACGTCGTGCTCCTTCGGCCCCTCGGCGGTGTACGTGACGCCGGGCGCCCGCACGGCCGACGGCGCCACGGGGACCAGGCCGGTCAGGTCCCGGTGGCCGATCCGGCCGGAGTGCATGATCTGGGCGAAGATGCGGCCGCCCGCTGCGTGGACGGCGTCGGTCACGGTGCGCCACGCGGCCACCTGCTCGTCGCTGTGCAGGCCCGGGGTCGCGTTGTAGCCCTGGCCGACCCGGTTGGGCTGGGTGCCCTCGGTGATGATCAGCGCGGCCGCCCCGGCCCGCTGCGTGTAGTAGTCGACCATGGCCTCGGTGGCGAGTCCGCCCTCGGCGGTCGCGCGGTTGCGGGTCATGGGCGACATGAAGATCCGGTGGGGGACCTGGGTCTCACCGACGGTGATGGGCTCGAACGGTGTGGTCATCTCTGGTGCTTCCTTGTCCGGCGGAGGGTACGGCCACCCCAGGGATAGGGGCTATCCATTCGAAAGTGGCTGGCCGGGTGAAAGCTAACAGGGTCTATCCCCTGTGGGCAAGTCGCTATCCATTGGTAAGCTGGCTGGTATGAGCGGTTACGAGCCCGACTTCTGCCCTCGCTACCACCTGGCCGTCGAGATGATCGGACGCCGGTGGGCGGGGGTGATCCTGCGTGAGCTGCTCCGTGGCGCGACGCACTTCCGCCAGATCAGCGACGCCATCCCCGACATCACCGACAAGCTGCTGTCGGACCGCCTCAAGCGCTTCGAGCAGGAGGGCGTGGTCGAACGCCACGTCCTGCCGACCACCCCGGTGACCATCGAGTACCACCTCACCGCCAAGGGCCGCGCCCTGGAGGAGGTCGTCCGGGAGATCTCGACGTGGGCCGAGTCGTGGCTGCCGGCCGATGAGGAGGCGGCTGCGTCCGGCGAGGACGTCGAGTCGGCGGCGTGAGGCCGCGCCGCGGCCGCACGCCCTGCGCGTGCGCCGCGT
The DNA here is from genome assembly GCF_042956445.1 of Streptomyces sp. NPDC008238. Lineage (NCBI taxonomy): Bacteria > Bacillati > Actinomycetota > Actinomycetes > Kitasatosporales > Streptomycetaceae > Streptomyces > Streptomyces sp. NPDC008238. The sequence goes on from NZ_JBIBGK010000001.1 coordinate 1,043,063, forward strand.
CCTGCGGTGCGGTTACCGCTCCAGCGCCCCGGTTCCGGCGGTGCCGCTCGCTCCCGCGCCGCTCGCGGCGGCGGCACGCAACGGGACGCCGCGGAAGGTCTGGATGAGCACGATCACGGCACCCGCCGTGACGCACTGGTCGGCGAGGTTGAAGATCCCGGAATCGCCGACCTGGATGAAGTCCAGCACGGCGCCCCGGCCGAACCCGGGGGTGCGGAAGAGGCGGTCGGCGAGGTTGCCGCCGGCGCCCGCGAAGATCAGCCCGAGGCCGGCCGCCCAGCCCGTGGAACGCACGGAACCGGCGACCCGCGTGATGGCCGCCAGCGCCACGATCGCCACCAGGGTGAAGAGCAGGGTCGCGCGGGGTGCGAAGGAGCCGGCCGCCCCGGAGTTGCGGAACGCGGTGAAGGTCACCGCACCGCCCAGGGCGTACCTGGGCTCGTGGCCCTCGACGACCACGGCGGCGATCGCCTTCGTGATCTGGTCCACGGCCAGTCCGGCCGCCGCAACCGTCCACAGCAGATACGCCCGCCGCACCGCCCACCTCCTGATCGCTGGTGACCGCACCGAGCGTACGCGCCGCTCCCGGCGGAGGGGTGGGCGCCCGGAGCGGGCGCCCGGAACGGGGCGGCGGTGCCCGGCCGGTATGCGGTATCACTCGATACGGTATTGAATGTGTGGATGGCTGGTAATGTGCGTCCATGACTGCCGACACCCCTCGTGAGGCCGGTGCCCCGCGTGCCACCGACCGTCCCGGCGACACCTCGCCGTTCGCCCTGGGCCTGCTGCTGCGCCGGGCGCACTGGCGTGCCGGTGCCGTGATGGTGGAGGCGCTCAGGCCGCTCGGCATCGAGATGCGGCACTTCGCGGTGCTGCTGGTCCTGGTCGGCCGCGGGCCCACGGTGCAGCGGGACCTGGCCGCGGCGACGGGGTCCGACAAGGCGGGGATCATGCGGGTCGTGGACGACCTGGAGCGCAAGGGACTCGCGGTCCGCAAGGGCGTCCCGGGGGACCGTCGGGTGCGGGCGGTGGAGATCACCCCGGCCGGCCTGGAGCTGTTCGACGCGGCCCACGAGGCGGCGGCGCCGCTGGCCGAGCGTCTGGTCGCGGACCTGGGCCCCGGTGAGGCCGAACTGCTGACGCGCCTTCTGACGCGCTTCGCCCACCCCGCGGGTGACGAGGTGTAGCAGCCGGACCGCAGGGAGGGTCTTCAGCCGCGTGGCGTGTCCGCCACGCGGCTTTTCGCTGGGTTAACGCAAGAAATTCTCACACGTGATGGTATCGGATGATACTACCTTTGTGTCATGAGATGGAGGGGGTGGGAGGTCGAGCCGCGGCACCGGTCCGATGCGGTGCCGCGGTCAAGGAAGGTGGATCATGAGGATCACCCGTGGCCGGACACCGGTCCCCTCGCCCCGCACGGAGGCCCGTGGCGGCCGGCCGGCGAGCGGCGCCGGGCCAGGCGGGCGCGCGCCCACCGTGCCCACCGCGGCCGACGGCCGTGTCGGCCGGCCCTGGCCTCCGGCGCCGGAGTCCCTGGGCGCCCTTCCCCGGCCCGTGGCCGCGGTGGTCGGCGCCGGCGGCGTGCTCGGGGCGGCACACGTCGGCCTGGGCTACGCGCTGGAAGAGCGCGGATTCGTCCCCGACATGATCGTCGGCACCTCGGTGGGCGCCCTGCTGGGCGCGATCGCGGCCGCCCACCCCGACGGGTCGGCGGCCTGGCTGGAGCGCGTCTGGACCGGCCTGCGCCGCCGTGAGGTGTACCCCCTCGGCTACCCGCCCTCACGGGCCAGCGTCTTCGCCGACCGCGGCCTGCGCCGGCTGATCGCCGGGTCGGGGCTGCCGTCCCGGATCGAGGACCTCCCCGTCCCCTTCACGGCGGTCGCCATGGACCTCGACACCGGGGCCGCCGCGCTCCTCGACCACGGCGACCTGGAGTCCGCCCTGCTGGCCAGCGCGGCCGTCCCCGGGATCCTGCCCCCGGTCGACCGCGAGGACAGGACGCTGGTCGACGGCGGCGTGATCGCCTACGTCCCGGTCCTGGCGGCCCTCCAGGCCGGGGCGGCCAGCGTCGTGGCGCTGTCGACCGGGCCCGAGGGCGCACCGCAGGACCGGGCCGTCCGGCGCCGCGGTGCCGGCGCGGTCGCCTCCAGGGCCGGCGTGCTCCTGATGCGGCACCAGATCGAACGCGATCTGCGCGAGGTTTCCCGGCACGTCCCGACCGTCGTGCTGCCGACCGGCATCGACACCTGGCCCGCGCCCTGGGACTTCGGCCACGCGCAGCGGCTGATCAGCACCGCGCGCCGTACGGCGGGGGACTTCCTCGACGCGCTGCGCGTCACCGGACCGGGCCTGTACCGGGCCGACGCACCCCTGCCGCTCCCGGCCGGCCCGTCCTGCCCGGCCGGGGCGGCACCCATCGCACCGGAGGACCTCCCGTGAGCACCGTCGCCTTCCTCAACATCGCCATGCACGGGCGGGTCAACCCGACCCTCCCGGTGGTCGCCGAACTCGTCCGGCGCGGGCACCGCGTCACCTACCACACCTCGGCCGCCTTCCAGGAGGAGATCGAGGCCGCGGGCGCCGAGGTGCACCCGTACGCCGGCGGCGAGCGGCCCCTCCCCGATCCGCCGACTCCGGTCGCGCTGCTGGAAGGGCTCGCCCACAGCGCCGTGACCCTGCTGCCCTCCGTGCTCACGGACCTGCGGCGCATCCGGCCGGACCTCGTCGTCCACGACAACGCCTGCCCGTGGGGCGCGATCGCCGCCCGCGAACTGGGCGTGCCGGCCGCCTCCTCGTTCACGACCTTCGCGTTCAACCACCTCGTGCCGAGCCCCACCCGCGTTTCCCGGGAGCTGCTGACCGCCGCCGCGGCCAGTCCCCGCAGCCTGCGCGGCTACCTGCGGTCGCGCCGGGAGCTGTGCCGGCGCTACGACGCACGCGGACTGCCCCTGACCGACCTGGGCAACATCCGGCAGCCGCTCAACCTCGTCTACACCTCCCGGGCGTTCCAGCCCAGGGCCGGGCACTTCGACGACACCTACCGCTTCGTGGGCCCCAGCATCGGCGCGCGCCCCCGCGACCCCTCCTTCCCCGTGGCCGAGTTGCGCGACCCCGTGGTGTACGCCTCGCTGGGCACGGTGTTCACCTCCGACCCACGACTGCTGCGTACCCTCGCCGGCGCCCTGGCCCCCCTGGCCGGCACGGTCGTCGTCTCCTCGGGACGCACCGACCCCGCCGCACTGGGCCCGCTGCCGCCCAACGTGCTCGTCCGCCCGTTCGTCCCGCAGCCCGAAGTGCTGCGGCGCGCCGCACTGTTCGTCACCCACGGGGGCATGAACAGCGTCAACGAGGCCCTGTACGCCGGTGTGCCGATGCTGATCGTCCCCCAGGGCGCCGACCAGCCCATGGTGGCCGGCCGCGTCGAGGAACTCGGCGCCGGACTCGCGCTCACCGGGCGGGACATCACCGAGGACGCCGTACGCGGCCGCGCCGCACGGCTGCTCCAGGGGCCCGGGTTCCGGGCGGCCACGGCCACCCTGCGGGCCGCCCAGCGCGAAGCCGGCGGATACCGGGGTGCCGCCGACGCGCTCGAGGATTACCTGCGTGCGGCCCGGTCCACCGGCCGGGCGCCCGCAGCCGCCGCCGGCGCGGGGCGGAGCTGAGCCGTGACACCCCTGGTCATCACAATGCTGACGCTCGCCGGGGTGTCCGAGGCCGCCGGGCGCATCGTGCCGCTGGCCGTGCGGCGTCCCGGCATGCCGCGCACGCTCGTGGCGGGATCGCTGCTGGGCGGGGGCCTGGTCGAGAGCGCAGTGTTCGCGCTGTGGCCGCCGACCGCGGCGACACTGGCCGAACTGGTGCTGTCCCGCCCGCCCGTGGGCGCCGCGCCGGTGTGGACCGCGGACTTGGCGGCCCCGCTGGTGTTCGCCGGCGTCCTCGCCTTCCCCTGGCTCGGACCCTTTCTCCACTTCCTGCTCTTCGCCGGGGTCGGGGCCGGTCTGGCCGGCCCGCTCGCCACGGCCACCGGCGCCGGCTGGTGGGAGGCGGCCGGCTGCGTGGCCGTCGCGGGAGCCGGACTGGGTCTCGCGGTCGAGGCCGTACGGCGCCTGGTCGTGCGGCTGGGCGCGACCGAGCCGCCGGAGGCGATCGCGTGAACGGCCACCTGCTCTGGGCGTTCGCGGTCGGGCCGGCCCTGATCGCCGAAGCGCTGCTGGCCCGGTACGAGGTGCTGGCCTACGGTGCCCGCTGGCGTGCCCCCGTCACCGAACTCCCGGCGGGCGTCCCCTACGCCCGCGGCGCCGCTCCCGGTGACCCCCCGGCCGCCTACCTCGTCTACCTGGACGGCATCGGCAAACGCCGGGTCCGCGACACCCGCGACGGCGGTCGACTCGTCACGGCCCTCCTGTCCCGGGCCCCGGAACTACGGGTGCTCGGCCAGGTCCAGCCGTACTCGCCCCTCGCCGACCCCCTGGCCGAACGGCCGGTGTGGGCACGGCTGCGCCGCCGCATCGGACTGCTGCTGTTCCTGCACAACGTCATGCAGATCTTCGTCGCCGCCGACCGCCACTACCGGCCCCTGTACAACCGGGCCGTCGGCCGCCAGATCGCCACCCAGCTCCGGTTCGCCGGCTACCGTCCCGGTAGCGGCACCCCCGTGGTGCTGCTGAGCTACAGCGGCGGCGCCCAGGTCGCCACCGGCGCCGTCGGCGAACTGCACGCCCAACTGCGGGCCCCCCTGCTGCTGATCACCCTCGGCGGCTTCCACAACGGCGCCAACGACCTCACCCACGCCGTGCACCTGCACCGGCTGACCAGCCCAGGCGACCGCATTGAACGGCTCGGCGGCTGGATCTTCCCGCAGCGCTGGCCACTGCTCCGGCTCAGCGGCTGGAACCGCGCCCGCCGCGCGGGCAAGATCACCACGCACCGTCTGGATCCGGCCACGCACGTCGGCCCGCAGAGCTACATTAGCCGGACCGCCCGGCTGCCCGACGGCCGCAGCCACCTCGACCGCACCGCCGACACCGTGATCGCGGTCATCCGCAGCGATGTGACCGTTTCCGCATCGCTGCCCTCGGACCCCACGCCGCCAAAGGGCCTTCCGGACCGGGAAAGCTGAACACCGGCCGACCCGCGAACGCGGAATGAGGTATTCCCGTCGATAGCAGGTTACCGCGAAGTAGACGCGGCCCATCACAAAGCGCGTTCACGGCGATCCCGCAATTCCCCACAGTCCGCGACCCGGCTTTCGAGCAATGGCGGCCGAATTCACCGCCACCGGACGGGAAATGCCCGCCCTGCGGCGCACCCGCCTCCCCGGACACGTCTTTCCCCGCATCTTGACTGGCGCCCCGACTTCTTATGGGATGGCGCCTCTGTCCTGGAACGACGTGAAGGGATGCTCGTGAGAACCAGATCCTTAACGATCGCTGCTGTCGGTGCCCTCGTCCTGTGCGGTGCGACGGTGGCGCCCATGGCACAGGCCCGCGACTCGGGCACGGCCGCCACCGAGGCGGACCCCGTCAAGGTGTACCGCGCAGAAGTGACCCGAGGTCAGATCCCGCTGCTGCTCCAGGCCGGCCAGGACGCGCACGAGCTGAGCGAGCGGCCGCCGGCGCAGGGCACGGCCACGGTCGAGGTCTACCTCACCGGCAAGCAGGCGAAGGAACTGGAGAAGGAAGGCGTACGGCTCACCGAGCGCACGCTCGGAGCGAGGGCCGAGGCGCGCGTGCAGGACGCCGCCGACAAGGTGTTCCGTCCGTACAGCGGCAAGGGCGGCATCAAGGAGGAGATCCTCGCCACCCAGCGCGCCAACCCCGGTCTGACCAAGGTCGTCTCGATCGGGAAGACTGTACGGGGGCAGGACATCCTAGCCCTCAAGCTCACCAAGGACGCCGCCAGGACGAAGGACGGCTCCAAGCCCTCCGTGCTGTACATGTCCAACCAGCACGCGCGTGAGTGGATCACGCCGGAGATGACCCGCCGGCTCATGCACCACTACCTGGACAACTAGCGGACCGACAAGCGGATCAAGAAGCTCGTCGACTCCACCGAGCTCTGGTTCCTGATATCCGCGAACCCGGACGGCTACGACTACACCTTCCAGAGCGAGGACAACCGCCTCTGGCGCAAGAACCTGCGGGACAACAACGGCGACGGCGTCATCACCGCGGGCGACGGCGTCGACCTCAACCGCAACTTCGCCTACAAGTGGGGCTACGACAACGAGGGCTCCTCGCCCAATCCGGCCAGCGAGACCTACCGCGGCGCGAGCCCGAACTCCGAGCCGGAGACGCGGGCCCTGGACGCGTTCCAGAAGCGCATCGACTTCACCTACGGCATCAACTACCACTCCGCCGCCGAACTGCTCCTGTACGGGGTCGGCTGGCAGGTGGCCACGGACACCCCCGACGACGTCCTCTACAAGGCGCTCGCCGGCACGCCGGACAACTCCGCGATCCCCGGCTACCACCCGCAGGTCTCCTCCGAGCTGTACACCACCAACGGCGAGGCGGACGGCCACGCGTCCAACGTCAACGGCCTGGCGATGTTCACGCCCGAGATGTCGACCTGCCAGACCGCGTCGGACATCGACCCCGACGACCAGTGGGTGGCCTCCGACTGTCAGTCGGGCTTCAACTTCCCGGACGACGAGAAGCTGATCGAGGACGAGTTCGAGAAGAACGTCCCGTTCGCGCTCTCCGTCGCCGAGACGGCGGCCCACCCCGACGTGCCCTCCTCCTCCGTGGGCCTGGACGCCGCCGACTTCACCCCGGGTTCCTTCACGACCTCCTACTCGCGCGGTGACGACCAGCAGGTCTCGGTCGTCGCCCGCAAGTCGCTGCGCGACAGGGAACTCAACTACCGCGTCAACGGCGGCCGCACGAAGGACGAGTCGCTGCGCTCCTGGCGGGGCGGTGAGACCTACGGCGGCGAGGACAACCTCTACTTCGACGAGTACCGTGCCACGGTCCGCGACGGGGACGTCGGCGACAAGGTCGAGGTGTGGTTCACCGGCCGGACCAAGAGCGGCAAGAAGGTCTCCAGCGAGCACTTCACGTACACCGTCGCCGACCGCCCCTGGGCGGACACCCTCGTCGTCGCCGAGGAGGGCGCGGCCGCCACGCAGACCAAGGCGTACGTCGACGCGCTGAAGGCGAACGGCCACCGCGCGGCCGTCTGGGACGTCGCCACGCAGGGCGTGCCCGACGCGCTCGGGGTCCTGGGCCACTTCGGTACCGTCGTGCACTACACGGGCGCGGCGCTGCCGGGCAACCCCACCCAGCTCGAGCTGCGCGCCTACCTCAACGAGGGCGGCAAGCTGATCGAGGCGGGCGAACGGACCGGCGGCAACGTGGCCCTGGCCGACGGCACCCCGTCGAACGACTTCGCGCAGTACTACCTCGGCGCGTACTCGCGCACGTCGACCAACGGCGCCACGGGCTTCGCCGGCGCGGGTGCGCTGGCCGGAGCCGGCGGTCCGCTCGGTGCCGCCACCGGCAACCCGCTGGACACGGCCGGAACGTACCGGGTGACCTCCGACTGGCTCGCGCCCGCCACGTTCCCGCAGTTCGGCAGCAAGGGAGCCGGCCGCTACACCGGGTCCGTCGCCTCGGACGCGCCCTACGCGGGCTCCTTCATGGCGGCCGCCGTCCACACCGACGACGCCTACAACCGGCTCACCCGGACGATCGACCTCAGCGGTGTGACCGCGGCCGACGCGCCGACCCTGCGCTCGCGGTTCCTGTGGGACACCGAGCCCGGCTACGACAACGCGATCCTGGAGGTCCACACCGTCGGCGGCGACGACTGGACCACCCTCCCCGAGGCGGGCGGTGCCACCGGTACGGCCGTGCCCGCCGAGTGCGAGGCCGGGTTCTACATCGCCGAGCACCCGTGGCTGACGCACTACCTGACCCCGGGCGCGAGCGGCTGCGGGGCGACCGGCACCTCGGGCGTCTGGAACAGCTTCACGGGCTCCTCCAGGGGCTGGCAGCAGGTGAACTTCGACCTGAGCGCCTACGCGGGCAAGAGGATCGAGGTCTCGCTCAGCTACGTCACCGACCCGGGCTCCGGCGGTCAGGGCGTCCAGGCCGACGAGGCCTCGCTGGTCATCGGGGGCGCGGTCACCGAGACCGAGGGCTTCGAGACCTCCCTCGGCCCCTGGACCGTCTCCGGACCGCCCGCGGGCAGCCCGCCCGCCCAGCGGGACTGGACGCGCACCGGCCCGCTGACGCAGGGGGCGGTCGTCACTGACGACACCGTGCTGCTGGGCTTCGGCCTCGAGCACGTGACCTCGGCGGCCGACCGCGCGACCCTGGTCCGCCAGGCGCTCAAGGCACTGCGGCGATGAGGGTCCGACCCGCCCGGCGACCCTGAGGCCGGGACGCGAGGAGCAGTACGTCAGGCGGTCCGTACCCATCGCGGGTACGGACCGCCTTTCGCTTTCCCCCCGGCGCCGTCCACACGGGAGCGGGCCGGAGCCGGCCGACAGGGCCACGGGGCGGCCCCGACCCCCCGGTAGTTCCGCCGGGCGCGAGTGCTTCTCCACCGTGCGGCAATCCGGCGTTCACCAAGCGGCGGCTAGGTTCGATGTTTTGGGCGTGAGCGCCGGTGCGGCGACGCGCGGCCTGATCTGCATATGTCATCGCATGCCGCCGTTCCGGCTGGTCACCCCGGTTTCCCGCCCCCGGGTGACGCCTGGCAGGATGAGCGACCGTCTGACGCGAATCGGAAAATAGTAACTGTATGCGCGTGAGCCAGCACAGGTTACCGCAAAGTAGTGAGGAAGTCTTGTGAGGAATCGAGTCCAGCGACTGGCGCTCCCGCTCTCCGTGACCGTGACGGCGGCCGTGGTCGCCGGCTGCGGCACGGGAGGGGCCGACGGGGGAGCCACCGGGAAGTCCCTCACGATGGGCATCACGGACAAGGTGACCGCGGTCGATCCGGCGTCCGGCTACGACGTCGGCTCCTGGATCGTCTTCAGCAACGTCTTCCAATCGCTGCTGAGTTTCCCCAAGGGCGCGACCACGCCCGAGCCGGAGGCGGCGCAGAGCTGCAAGTTCACCGACGAGGGCAGCAAGACCTTCGACTGCACGCTGCGCAAGGGCCTGAAGTTCAGCAACGGTGAGGCGCTGACGTCGCAGGACGTGAAGTTCTCCTTCGAGCGGACCGTCAAGATCAACGACGAGAACGGTCCCGCGGTGCTGCTGGACTCGATCAAGACGATCGACACCCCGTCGCCGGAGCGGGTGGTGTTCCACCTGAAGTACTCCGACGCGACGTTCCCGATGAAGATCGCCTCGGGTGCGGGGTCGATCGTGGACCACACGCAGTACCCGGCGGACAAGCTGCGCACCGACGGTGGGGCGACGGGTTCGGGCCCGTACAAGCTGGACTCCTACGAGGCCGGCGACAAGGCGGTGTTCACCGTCAACGACGATTACCAGGGGTCGGCGGAGATCCGTAACTCCGGTATGACGATGAAGTTCTTCGGTGACGAGCCGGCGTTGAAGACGGCGGTCGAGGACGGGTCGGTGGACCTGGCCTACCGTGGTCTGGACTCGGCCGACATCGCGTCGCTGCAGCGCAGTTCGATAGCCGGCGACACCGGGATCCAGGTGGTGGAGGGCACCGGTGCCGAGGTCCAGCACCTGGTGTTCAACGTCAAGGACCCGGTGGTGGGCAACAAGGCGGTGCGCCGGGCGGTGGCGTACGTGATCGACCGCAAGGCGTTCATCCGGGACGTGTACCAGCGCACGGCGACGCCGTTGTACTCGATCGTGCCGCAGGGCATCACCGGTCACAACACGGCGTTCTTCGACCGGTACGGCGAGGGCGGTGACGTGGCGGGCGCGCAGTCCGCGCTGTCGCAGGCGGGGATCACCGAGAAGGTGAAGTTCACGCTGTGGGCGACGCCGGTGCGTTTCGGGCCGGGCACGGTGGCGGAGCTGAAGGCGATCGCCAAGCAGCTCAACGACAGCGGGCTGTTCGACGTGGACGTCAAGACCACCGACGCCGACCAGTACGCCAAGGACATCGAGGCGGGCAAGTACGCGGCGTACGTGCGCGGCTGGGTGCCGGACTACCCGGACCCGGACAACTTCACCGCCCCGTTCTTCGGTGACGGCAACGTGCTGTCCAACAACTACGTCAACAAGAAGATCACCGGGCAGCTGATCCCGCGCACCGCCGCCGAGGCCGGCCGCGGCGACACCACCGCCGACTTCGAGGACCTGCAGTCCGCGGTGGCGGACGACGTGCCGATGATCCCGCTCTGGCAGGGCAAGCAGTACGTGGTCTCCAAGGACAACATCAACGGCCTGGAGTGGACCCTCGACCCCTCCACCGTCTTCCGCTTCTGGGAGATCCAGAAGGGCGCGTCCCAGTAGCCGACGCGCGACCGGTCGTCGACCACCGTCGGCGCCGACGCGGCAGCCGTGCTCCTCGCGGCTGCCGCGTCCCGGCGGCGCGGTCACGGAACGGGCGGTCTTGCCGTGAGCGCATAGAATCTTGCCCATGACGCAAGGCGATGGTGATCTGGACGGCCTGGTGAGGCAACGCATCCGCGCCCTGCGCGTCGCCCAGGGCTGGTCCCTGGAGGAACTGGCCGCCCGCGCCAACGTCAGCCAGTCCACGCTGTCCCGGATCGAGAACGGGCAGCGCCGGCTCGCCCTCGACCAGCTCGTCATCCTCGCCCGCGCCCTGGACACCTCCCTCGACCAGCTGGTCGAGACCGCTTCGGACGACGTCATCTCCCACCCGACGGCCGACAGGGCGCGCGGGCAGCTGCGCTGGCCGATCAAGGCGGAACCCGGCATGACCGTCGTACGGCAGCGCATGACGAGCCCGCCGCCCGACCAGCCGTCGCGCATGCGCGCCCACCCCGGCCGCGAATGGCTCGTCGTCCTGTCCGGCACCGCGGTCCTGCTGCTGGGCGACCGGCGGCTGCGGGTCGAGACCAACCAGGCGGCGGAGTTCCCCACGATGCTGCCGCACGCCATTGGAGCCGAGGGCGGACCGTGCGAGATCCTCGGCATCTTCGACCGCGACGCCCGGCGCGGGCACCAGCGCGGCGATGACGCCGGGAAGGCGTCATCACCGTGACGGTTTGCGCGTGCCGCAGCCCAGCCGGCCATCGTCTTGCGCTTTCCGGAAGCCACCGGGCCGCGGGCGTACCGCCCGGTTAGCGTGGCCGCCATGAACGCCCCCCGCCCTCAGGCAGCGCACCACGGCGCGCCCCACGTGCACGCACACGTCGACGTCCACGAGCACGGCCAGCAGCACGGCCAGGACCACGAGCACGACACGGAAGGCCAGGCGGAGATCCTCGACCTGGACGCGGAAGTGCTCGCCGAGCACACTGCGTCCATCACGGCCTGGCTGCCGGTCGGGAACGGCCCCCGCCGCGTCGTGGACCTCGGCTGCGGCACCGGAGCCGGAACCCTCGCCCTGCTCCGGCGCTTCCCCGACGCCCAGGTGACGGCCGTCGACTCCTCGGCCCCGCACCTGCAGCGCCTGCAGGCCAAGGCAGCCGCGGCCGGAGTGACCGACCGCGTACGCCTCGTCCACGCCGACCTCGACGCGACGGCCTGGCCCGACCTCGGCACCCCGGAACTCGTGTGGGCCTCGGCCTCCCTGCACCACATGGCCGACCCCGGCAGGACCCTGCGCCGGGTCCAGGACCTCCTGGCCCCGGGCGGCCTCCTCGCCGCCGTCGAACTGGCCGGGTTCCCGCGCTTCCTGCCCGAGGACGCCCCCGACGACGCTCCGGGCCTCGAGGAGCGCTGCCACGCCGCGCTCGACCGCCGGCACGCCGTGCACCTCCCGCACCGCGGCGCGGACTGGGGGGCCGAGCTGACCGGGGCCGGCTTCACCGTCGAAGCCGAACGCACCCTGGCCGTGGACATCGCGCCGCCGCCCACCGAGACCGTCACCCGCTACGCCCTCAGCACCCTGCGCCGGATGCGCGCCGCCGTCGCCGACGCCCTGACGCCGGACGACCTGGCCGCCCTGGACCGCCTGCTCGACGCCGACGCCCCCGGCAGCCTCGCGCGCCGCACCGACCTGCGGGTCCGCACCGAACGCACGGTCTGGGCCGCCCGCCGGCCCTGATCCGCTCCCCGGCCGGCGGAAGCGGCACCCGGGCCCGGCGAGTAGTGTGGGAAACGCCCCGGACACCGCTTCGCGGCCGCGTTCCCGGGCCCATCCGGGGCACGGGCCATCGTCCCTCACCCGACGGCCGGTCCACGGGGCGTACCGGCTCCGCCGCCGTCGGTCGTCGACGGGCAGCGACATCGCCATGATCTGGGAAGTACTGGTGCTGGGCTTCGTGCTCAGCCTCGACAATTTCCGGGTGTCGATCGCGCTCGGCACCGTCCCGTTCAGCCTGAGGCGCGCCGTGCAGGTCGCGCTCACCTTCGGGTTGTGGGACGCCGTCATGCCCCTGGTCGGGCTGCTGATCGGTCGCCGTATCGGGGATTCCGTCGGGGACGTCGCCGACCTCGTCGGCGCGGCCGCTCTCGGCGGATACGGTCTCTACCTCGTCGTCTCGGCCCTGCGGAACCCCGAGCCCCAGGAGTTGGACCACCCGTGGGCGCTGTTCGGCATCCCGCTGACGCTGAGCCTGGACAACCTGTTCGCCGGGGCGAGTCTGGGTCTCCTCGGGCTCTCTCCGTGGTTCTCGGCCGCCGTCTTCGGAATCGTGACGGCGGTGATGTCGCTGCTCGGGCTGCGCCTCGGGCGGGCCGCGGCACGTCTGATCCGCCTCCGCCCGGACCTGCTGAGCGGGGTCACCCTGATCATCGCCGCGGTGGCGCTGCCGCTGTGGCTCGGTGGCTAGTCGTTCGGCCCGGCGAGGTTGCGGACGCGCCGGCAAGGGAGAATTCCCGCCATGACAGAGGAACACGAACCCGACGGCGATCTCTACGTGCTGTGGCACGCGCGCCATCTCGTGGTGGAGCAGGACGGACGGGTCGTGCATCTCGATGCGGACGGCACCGTCCACCTGGACGAGGAGGAGTGGAGGATCATCGGTGTCTACCCGGACCAGGCGGTCGCGGAGAGGCAGCGGGAGATCTCCAGGAAGCTTCCAGGGTTCCGGGACGAACCTGATTGTTTCGAGATCGCACCCGTGACGGTGGACGAGGATCTGTGGAACCAGGGGTTCGTCACGGTGAATCCCGAAGGGCTCGGGCGGGACTGATGGGCCGGACGCTCTACCTCCTGGTGCACAGGCATCGCTTCGCGGACGAGCCGGGTGCTCCGGCCGCCGTCGACTTCATGGAAGACGGCGAACCGCTCTTCTGGGACGACAGCGAGGACAGCTTCACGTTCCTCGGCCTGTACTCGAGCCTGCAACGAGCGGAACGACGCATCGAGCAGGCGCGCACCCTGCCCGGGTTCAAGGACCATCCCCACGGCTTCCACGTGCACGAGTACACCGTGGGTCAGCCCCACTGGGCCGAAGGATTCCTCGTCGGCGAACCAACCGACGGCTGAGCAGGCAGTCGACGCGTCAGGCGGGTGCTCCCGGGGCGTGGGCCGGGGGGCGGGGGCGGTGCGGGCGGGGGACCAGGCGCGGGGCGCCGGTCCGCGAGCCGGTGCCGGCGGCCTCGACCGCCTCGGCCACCAGGTGGTGGTCGGGCGACAGGTGGCAGACCGGGTCGGTGCGGGCCGCGTCGCCGGTGAGCAGGAACGCCTGGCACCGGCAGCCGCCGAAGTCCACCTCCCGGCGGAAGCAGCTCCGGCAGGGCTCCGGCATCCAGTCCGTCCCGCGGAACGCGTTCATCACCGGCGACTCGGCCCAGATCCACGCCAGTGGGTGCTCCCGTACGCCGGCCCGCGGCAGCGGCAGGGACTGCGCGGCCGGGCAGGGCAGGACGTCGCCGTTGGGCGTCACGGTCAGCTGCCGGGACGCCCACCCGCCCATGCAGGGTTTCGGGTAGCGGCTGTAGTAGTCGGAGATGACGTAGACGACGTCCATGCGGTCCCGCAGGCGTTCACGGGCGGCCCGTACGACGGACTCGGCCGCCTCCAGCTGGGCCCGGCTCGGCAGCAGCGCGGCACGGTTCCGCCAGGCCCAGCCGTAGTACTGGGTGTTGGCCAGCTCCAGCCGGTCGGCGCCCACCTCCTCGGCCAGGCCGAGCACGTCGGCGACACGGTCGATGTTGTGCCGGTGCAGCACCACGTTCACGGTGAGGGGCCAGCCCAGTTCCTTGACCAGGTGCATCGCCTCGATCTTGCGCCGGAAGGACGGGGTGCCGGCGATCCGGTCGGAGGCGGCCGCCTCGGCGGCCTGGACGCTGACCTGCACGTGGTCGAGCCCGGCGGCCCGCAGCCGCTCGGCCCTCGGACGGGACAGGCCCAGCGCGCTGGTCACGAGGTTGGTGTACAGCCCCAGGTCGTGGGCGGCCGCCGCGATCTCCACCAGGTCGCGCCGCAGCAGTGGTTCACCGCCGGACAGGTGGCACTGCAGGACTCCCAGCTCGCCGGCCTCGGCCAGGACGCGCCGCCACTCGTCCGTGGTCAGCTCGTCCCGGTAGCGGGCCATCTCCAGGGGGTTGGAGCAGTACGGGCAGGCCAGCGGGCAGCGGTAGGTGAGTTCGGCAAGCAGCCCGAACGGGCTATCCATCGGTGAGCTCCATCCAGCGCCGGGCGACGAGCCGGGTCAGGAACCGCCGTACCTCGTCCTCGGGGACGGTCCGGTAGCGGGCGCCCAGTTCGGTCACGATCCCGGTCACGGTGTGCCGCCCGTCGCACAGTTCGAGGATCGCCGCGCCGGTGCCGTTCAGGACCACCACGGTCTCGGGGTGCAGCAGGACGTGGCGTTGCCTGGTCCGGCAGAAGCCGAGCCGGACGTGCCGTGCCAGCCGGGGCCGGTCCGGGCCGCACACCTCGACGCCGGGTCCCGTCCTGGTCCTGGTGCGGGTCGCTGCGGTCGGGGTCGGGTCCATGGCGGTCACTCCGGGTAGGCGTGGTCGATGGCGTCCATCAGGCTCCACAGGACGTCGCACTTGAAGGACAGCGCGGCGACGGCGCGTGCCCGGGACCCTTCGGAGAGGCAGTGCGACGTCACGACCTGGAGGGCGTGCTCGCAGTCCCGCGGCGCCTGTTCCAGGCGGGTCCGGAAGTAGGCGAGGCCCGCGGGGTCGATCCACGGGTACCAGCGCTCGAAGGCGGCCAGGCGCGCGGCCATCAGGTCGGGTGCGAACAGCTCGGTGAGCGAGGACGCCACCGCCTCCACCCAGGGGCGGGTCCGGGCGAAGTCCACGTAGGCGTCGACGGCGAACCGCACTCCGGGCACCAGGTGCCGGTGGTCGCGGACCTCCTCGCGGGTCAGCCCGGCGGCCTCGCCGAGGCTCAGCCACGCCTCGATGCCGCCCTCGCCGGCGGCGGTGCCGTCGTGGTCGGTGATCCGCCGGATCCAGCGGCGGCGGAACTCCAGGTCGGGGCAGTTGGCGAGGATCGCGGCGTCCTTGCGGGGGATGTTCTCCTGGTAGTAGAAGCGGTTGGCCACCCAGCCGCGGACCTGGTGCCGGCTCAGCCCGCCGGCGTTCATCCGGACGTGGAACGGGTGCTGGTCGTGGTAGCGCCGCGAGTGGGCCCGCAACGCCTCGACGAAGTCGTCGGCGCCGCTGCGCCCGGTCGTCCTCGTGGGTGTCGTCGTCACGGCCCTACACCTGGATCTCGAGGCCGTCCGTGGCCACTTCGACGCCGTTCTCCCGCAGCGCACGCCGCTCGGGCGCGTCCTCCAGGAGAACGGGGTTGGTGTTGTTGACGTGGACGAGGACCGTCCGTCCCGCGCGCAGCGACGGGAGCTGCGCCAGGCCGCCGTCCGGGCCGTCGATCGGCAGGTGGCCCATCTCCCGGGCCGTCCGGCCGGTCAGGCCGAGCCGTACGAGCTCGTCGTCGCGCCAGCAGGTGCCGTCGAACAGCAGGCATCCGCAGTCCTCGAGCTCCGTGCGCAGCGCCGGCGTCAGCGACTGCACCGCCGGCAGGTAGACCAGCGTGCCCCCGCCGTCCTCGTCGGTGAGCCGGTAGCCCACGACGCGGCCGTGGTCCTGGTCGGCCGCGAACCGGGCGCGTTTGGCGGTGGGCACGTCGAACGCCCGGCAGGTCAGCCCGTCCGCCAGGGCCAGGTCGGTGCCGGGCACCACCGCCCGCCACTCGACGGTGCAGTAGTGCCGCAGCGTGCTGAGGATTCCCGAGCCGTCGCACAGCGTCTTGTGCGCCGCCGGCGTGGCGTACACCCGCAGGGCGCGGGCCTCGCGCAACAGCAGCAGGCCCAGCGTGTGGTCCAGTTCGGCGTCGGTGAGCAGCACCGCCTCCAGCGGCGTCGTCCGGTCGCCCCGCGGGTGCAGGGCCGGGAAGGCCTCGAACTGGGCGCGCAGGTCGGGGGAGGCGTTGAGGAGGAACCACCGGCGGCGGTCGACGCTGACGGCGACCGAGGACTGCGTGCGCGCGGGGCCGGCCCCGGAGCGGACCGCGGCGCACACCGCGCACCCGCAGTTCCACTGCGGGGACCCGCCTCCCGCCGCCGAGCCCAGCACCCGCACCAGCACGCCGGTCCTCCGTTCGTCCCCTGACCGGGTCCGTCGCGGGCCCGGCCGCATGTCGGTGTCCCGAGCCGCCGGGGGGCCGCCGGAACCGGTCCGGCGCGCCACCCCGCACCCTCTAGTCCTCCAGCCGGGCGACGTAGGCGGTCACCTCGGCCGCGACGGGGATCTCCTCGAACTCGGGCGTCTCCCACACGATGAGCTGGGATTCCATGGACTCACCTCCTCTCCGCCGGACACGGCGGTCAGCGGCCGTCGGCTACGACCATTCCGGGAGGGCGAAGGTGATCAGGGCGCTGCCGTGCCCCGCGCCGAGCATGCCGGGGAGGAACCCCTCGGCCCACCCGCCCCAGCCGACCGGTACGGCGACGTACTGCCTGTCGTCGACCATGTAGGTGGTCGGGCTGCTGTGGTGGCCGCTCCCGCACTGGAACTGCCACAGCGCCTGCCCGGTACGGGCGTCGAGCGCGTTGAACTCCCCGGAGGGCTCTCCGGCGAACACCAGGTCCCCGCCGGTGGCCAGCACCGAGGCGCACATCGGCAGTTCGTTGCGCCAGCGCCACTTCTCCTCGCCGTCGGCGTCGAACGCGCTGACGGATCCCGCCATGTCCTCGATGTCCACCTGAACGCCCGCGCCCCAGTACGGGATGCTCTCCTTGAACTCGCGCCGCCGCCGGGTGGCTGTGGCGCCCGTGTCCTGGACGGGGACGTAGAAGAGGCCGGACTTCGGGCTGTAGGCCGCGTGGGTCCATTCCTTGGCGCCGGCCGGACCCGGGTAGAAGTGGACGGGCTCTCCCTCCTTGTCCGGGTACAGCTTGGCCGTGACCCGGCCGTCCCTCGTGATGGCGCCCCACGTGATGCGGTCCACGAAGGGGGTGATCCCGACCCGTGCCCCGTTCGTGCGGTCCAGGACGAAGAAGTAGCCGTTCTTGTCGAAGTGCCCGAGCAGTTTGCGGCCGTCCCGCTCGAACAGGATGCACTCGGCGATGCTGTCGTAGTCCCACACGTCGTGCGGGGTGCACTGGTAGTGCCAGCGCAACCGGCCGCTGTCGACGTCGACGGCGATGACGCAGTCGGTGAAGAGGTTGTCGCCCTCGCGGACACCTCCGTCGAAGTCGGGTGCCGGATTGCCGGTGCCGACGTACAGCAGGTTGGTCTCCGGGTCGAACGTGCCGGTCACCCAGCAGTTCGCCCCGCCACGCGCCCAGGCCTCGCCGTCGGCGGGCCAGGTCTGCGAACCCGGTTCCCCGGGCTTGGGCACCGTGTAGCAGCGCCACTGGTGCTCGCCGGTGCCGAGGTCGAACGCGTCGAGGTGACCGCGTACGCCGAACTCGCCGCCGGAACTGCCGACGACGACCATGTTCTTGACGACCAGCGGGGCGAGCGTGGCGCTCTCCCCGGCCCGGACGTCACCGTAGGTCCGGTCCCAGACCCGTTTTCCGGTGGTGGCGTCGAGTGCGAGCAGACGGGCGTTCGGCGTGACGGTGAAGACCTTCCCCTGCGCCACGGCGACCCCGCGGTTCACGTTCCCGCAGCACAGGGACACGTCGAAGGGGACGGCGTGCTTGTAGCGCCAGATCTCCACACCGGTCTTCGCGTCGAGCGCCCAGACCCAGCCGTCCCAGCCGGACAGGAACATGACCCCGTCGACGACGATGGGGGCGGCCTCGAACGAGTAGGTCGACGCGCCAGCGATCAGACCGGTCGTGCCGGCCTGGAAGACCCATGCGGGGACGACGCGCTTCACGCTGTCGGTGTTGATCTGGTCCAGCGGGCTGTAGCGCTGCCCGTCGTAGGCGCCGTAGTAGGTGAGCCAGTTGTGCGGCTCCTGGCGCGCGTTGAGCAGACGTTCGTAGTCGACCCCGGCCACCACGGGCGGTGCGACGTCGCCGCCCGCCACCTTGCCGCTCAGCTTGCCCTGGTCGACGGCCTCACCCGCGTCCACGTAGTCGACGGTCATCGGCCTCTCCCTCCTGCTTCTGCCTACGGCCGCGGTTGCTCGGGGCGGTCGAGGCGGGCCTCCGGCGGAGCTTCCCCCATGACGACGATGGCCCCGGTCAGCCCCCGGCCCTCGTCGTTGCCGGTGGGCGAGCCGAACCAGTAGTAACCCGGTCCGTCGAGGTTGAGCGTCGCCCGGCCGCGCGAGTGGTTCACCAGCCAGATGAACTTCCGGTCGCCGTTGCTCGGCAGGAGCGCGCAGTGCGTGTTCTGGTCGTCGTTGAGGAGCTCGAGCTCGATATCGCCTCCATGGGGCATGACCAGGATGGAGGGGTCCCAGGCCAGCTCGTCCGGGTGGATCCGGATGGTGGCCTGCATGGTGCCGTCGGCTTTCTCGACGGCGTACCCGATGCTCCCGGTCCCCAGCACCTGACCCAGCGCCGCCTTGTTCTGTTCGGCCAACCCGATCTTGTCCAGCAGGTCGGATCGCTCCTGCATGGTCGTCATCGGGGCGTCACTCCCCTCATGCCGAATCCCGCTCCGCCGTCCGTCCGGATCGTCCTCGCACCTCGTGTGCCGAATGCCCCGCACCGGACCGGAGCGGACGGGAAAGCGGTCGATCTGCCCCCGAAAATCACGCTACGCCGCACGGATCACAGCGACAAGGGAGGTCCGCCCGGGCGGGACGGCTCCTGCCGTTCGTCCGCGACGGGCTACCGTTCGTCCCCGGTGCGGCACCGCTCGGAGCGCCGGGGGAGGTCGTACCGGTCCAGGTTCATGACCTTGTCCCACGCGGCGACGAAGTCCGCCGCGAACTTCTCCCGCGCGTCGTCACTCGCGTAGACCTCGGCGACGGCACGCAGTTCGCAGTTCGAGCCGAAGACGAGGTCGACGCGGCTGCCGGTCCACCTGACCTCGCCGGTGGCCCGGTCGCGCCCCACGAAGGTGTCACCGGCCGCGGACGCCGGCTCCCATGCGGTGCCCGGGTCGAGCAGGTTGACGAAGAAGTCGTTGCTGAGCACCCCGGGCCGCGAGGTGAACACGCCCAGCGGCGACTGCCGGTGGTTGGCACCCAGTACCCGCAGGCCGCCCACCAGGACGGTCATCTCGGGCACGCTCAGGTCCAGCAGGTTCGCCCGGTCGACCAGCAGGTGCTCCGGCGGCAGCCGGCCGCCCTTGCCCCCGTGGTAGTTGCGGAACCCGTCCGCGACCGGTTCGAGGGCCGCGAAGGACTCCGTGTCGGTCCACTCCTGCGTGGCGTCCGTCCGTCCCGGCGCGAAGGGGACCCGTACGTCGTGGCCGGCCGCCGCGGCGGCCCGCTCGACGGCGGCGGCCCCGCCGAGCACGATCAGGTCGGCCAGCGAGATCCTCGTGCCCCCGGCCCCGGACGCGTCGAAGGACTCCTTGATCCCCTGCAGGGTGCGCAGCACCCGCGCCAGCGTGCCGGGGTCGTTGACCTCCCACCCGCGCTGCGGGTCGAGGCGGACGCGCGCGCCGTTCGCCCCGCCGCGCCGGTCGCTGACGCGGAACGTCGACGCCGACGCCCACGCGGTCGAGACGAGCTGGGGGACCGACAAACCGCTCGAGAGGATCCGCTCCTTGAGCGCGGCGACGTCCGCCGGCCCGACGAGTTCGTGGTCCACGGCGGGGACGGGATCCTGCCAGAGCAGCGTCTCCCGCGGGACCAGCGGACCGAGGTAGCGCCGGACCGGGCCCATGTCGAGGTGCGTCAGCTTGAACCAGGCCCGGGCGAACGCGTCCGCGAGCAGCTCCGGGTCCGCCAGGAAGCGCCGTGAGATCGGCCCGTAGACCGGGTCCAGCCGCAGCGCCAGGTCCGTCGTGAGCATGGTCGGGGCGTGCGACGCCGACGGGTCGTGGGCGTCCGGTACGGTGCCGGCGCCGCCGCCGTCGGCCGGGATCCACTGCCACAGGCCCGCGGGGCTCAGCTCCAGGTCCCACTCGTAGCGGAACAGGGTCTCGAAGAAGCCGTTGTCCCACGTCGTGGGGGTGGGGGTCCACGTGCCGTCGAGCCCGCTGGAGATGGTGTCCGCGCCCTTCCCGGTGCCGTAGCCGCACTTCCAGCCCAGGCCCTGCTGTTCGAGGGGAGCGCCCTCGGGCTCCGGGCCGAGGTGGGTGCCCGGGTCGGCCGGGCCGTGGGTCTTGCCGAAGGTGTGGCCGCCCGCGATCAACGCGACGGTCTCCTCGTCGTTCATCCCCATGCGCCGGAAGGTCTCGCGGATGTCCCGGGCCGAGGTGAGCGGGTCCGGGACCGTGTTCGGCCCCTCGGGGTTGACGTAGATGAGGCCCATCTGGTCGGCGGCGAGCGGCTCCTGCAGCTCCCGGACGCCGCCATGGCGTTCGTCACCGAGCCAGTCGCGCTCGGGACCCCAGTGGACGTCCTCGCCGGGCTCCCAGACGTCGGCCCGGCCGCCCGCGAAGCCGAAGGTCCTCAGACCCATCGTCTCCAGGGCGCGGTTGCCCGCGAAGACCATCAGGTCGGCCCAGGAGACCTTGCGGCCGTACTTCTTCTTCACCGGCCACAGCAGCCGGCGTGCCTTGTCGAGGTTGCGGTTGTCCGGCCAGCTGTTCAGCGGCGCGAAACGCTGCATGCCCGCGCCGGCCCCGCCGCGGCCGTCGTGGACGCGGTACGTGCCGGCGCAGTGCCACACCATCCGGATCACCAGCGGCCCGTAGTGGCCGAAGTCGGCCGGCCACCACTCCTGGGACGTGGTCAGCACCTCGTCGACGTCGCGCGCCAGGGCGTCGAGGTCGAGCGTGCGGAACTCCGCGGCGTAGTCGAAGTCCTCGCCCATCGGGTCGGCGTCGGCGGGGTGCTTGCGCAGGATGCCGAGGTCGAGCCGGTTCGGCCACCAGTCGCGGTTGCGCGCGCCGCCGGCCGGGCGGCCGTGGTGCCCGGCGGGGACGGAGAGGCCGAGCCCACCCGCCTCGCCGGCGTTCGTCCCGCCGGTGGCGGCGTCCGGATTCTGGGACACGGGGATCTCCTTCCGTATCGGAGGCGTCGGGGTTCAGAGGTTCAGCGCGCGCCGGACGGCCGGCGCGTTCCGCCGGGAGACCGGCACCATCTCGTGCGCACGGTCGTCCATGACCAGGGACAGCTCGCCCTTGAGCCCGCGCTCGACCTCACGGACGCGGCTGAGGTTGACCACGTACCGGCGGTGCACCCGCAGGAAGCCGACGTCCGCGAGGTCGCTGTCGAGCCGGTCCAGGCTGAGGGACGCGGCCCGCAGCCGGCCCTGGTCGGTCGAGAGCCACACGTCGTTCCCGTGCGATTCGGCGACGGAGACCTCCGGCAGCCGCAGCAGCACCATCCGGTTCCCGCGCAGCGCGACCAGCCGGCGCGGCGGCACCCGGGGGTGCCCGGAGCCCTCCGCCCGGGGGAGCCGCGCTCCGTCGGCGACCCCGAACAGGACCAGGTTCCCGATCAGGTGGCCGCAGGAGAAGACGGGCCGGAAGCTGATCGACGTCGGCTCCTCGGCGAGGTGGGCGAAGATCTGCGTCGAGCCGACCCAGCCGGGGTCGTGGACGGCCTGCCTGCCCGCGTACCGGGCGGCCGCGAGGAATTCCGGCAGGCCGGGGTTCCACCGCAGGGTGGGGTCGATCGCCGGGGTGCACGCGGGGACGCCCAGGAGCACGCTCGCCGTGTCGTCGGCGATCACCACCTTGCCCGCGGTGTCCACGGCGGCGAGCGCCGCCCCCGTCGTGGCCCTGGCCCGGGTGTACGCCGCGACCAGCTCCGCACCGCTGTCCCGGGCCCGCGTCTTCAGCGGGTACCGGGTCATGGTGACGGCGCTCGACAGCCAGGTCTCGACGCCCGCGGGAAGTCCGCCGCGCCAGCATGAGACGCCGAGGACCGCGATCGGCTCCCTGGTCACCACGTCACGCACCGCGATGCCCGCGCACACCCAGTCGTGCAGGGCCCGGCACCAGTGCTCCGCGCCCCGGATGGGCACCGGCCCGTGCGCCTCGAGCGCCGTCCCCGTGGCGTTCGTGCCGACCGCGCACTCGGACCAGCAGAACCAGGGCGCCAGGTTGCGTTCGCCGGCCCGGGCGAGCGTGGTGCGGTCACCCCACGCGGCGAGGATCCGGCCGCCGGCGTCGGCGACGGTGACGATGCCGCCGACGTCGCCCACCTCGTGCGCCACGGCGGCGGCGCGGAAGCCCAGCTCGGCGAGGACGACGTCGTCCTCGGGCGCGCGTTCCCGCTCCGCGGCGGCCACCGGGGCCTTCGTGAGGTGGGGGTCGACCCGGTACCGCTCCCGGCAGCGGTGCCAGGAGATCGCCACCAGCGGCCGGACGCCGGGGACATGGTCCTCGCCCTGGACGAACCGTTCCCACGCGGCGAGCACGGGGCCGCTGCCGAGGTTCGCCGAGGTGGGGTCCAGCCGATGTGTGTCCCTCATGGTTCAGAACCGCCTCCGGTCCCTCCCCGATGCCCGACGGCGCGGGCACCATCCGTGCCGGCCGCCGCTCGTGGCGGCCCGCCACGGACCGGTCGCCGCGTCGCCGATCCTCTCGCCGTCCACCTCCCACCTTAGTACCGCCGGGCTGCCGGGCAGACGCCTGCAGGGCCGCGTCCGCGGGGCGGGGCGGCGGCCGAGGCCGGGAGCGACGTTACGCGTCGGGACGGCGGTAGACGCCGTGCCACCAGGTCTGCGCCAGCTCGCGGGCGAACGCGGGGTCGCTCGCGGCGTCGGCGGTGGTGACCTGGTCGGTCAGGGCGCGTTCGCCCCCGATGACGATGATCCGCGTGGCGCCGACCGAGTCGAGGCCGGCGGGGGTGCGGCCGGCCGCCTGCTCGGCGCGGAGGATCGTGACCGTCCAGTCGGTGAACTGGTGGAGCTCGGCCGTGAAGTGGTCGCGCACGGCGCTGTCGTACGTCGCGACCTCCGCGAGCGCCCGCCGGACGGCGGCGTGCCGGCGGTAGACCTGGATCACGTCGAGGAAGACCGCCTCGAGGCCCTCGACGCCGGCCGACGGCTGCCAGGCCGAGGTGACGTCGAACGAGGAGGCCATGAGCTGGTTCGCCAGCCGCAGCAGCAGGTCGACCTTGTCGCGGAAGTGGCTGTAGAAGGTCGAGCGGGCGACACCGGCCTCGGTGCAGATCCGCTGCACGCCCAGTTCCGTGAAATTGGCGCCCCCCGCCAGCAGGCGCTGCGTCGCGGCCAGGACCTCCGCCTCGGCAGAGGTGGGGCGGCCGACCTTCGCGGTGCGCCGGCGGGTGATCGAGGGCATGTCCGGATCCTGGGGTCGTGGCGGTGGGTCGGTCGGCGGCCGGTCGTGGGCCGGTCGTCGCGAAGGGCCGTGGGCTCGGCGGCGGACGTCAGATTACACGCTGTCCGGACATCGTGTAGCGTAATTTCCGGACGCTATGTCCGGACGTGTCGGCCGGAAAGCTGGGGGCCCCGCCGCCACGGGCAAGCACGTGTGCGCATGAGGAGTGACTGGTGAAATATCGACTGCTGGGACGCACCGGGGTCTGGGTCTCCGAGATATCCCTGGGCGCGATGACCTTCGGCGGCAAGGACCACCCCGTTTACGGCACCCATGGGGCGCTGGGACAGCAGGAGGCCGACCGGGTGGTCGGCGCCGCGCTGGACGCCGGGATCAATTTCATGGACACCGCGGACGTCTACGCCGACGGCGAGAGCGAGGAACTGCTCGGCCGGGCGCTCGGCCGCCGCCGGCGGGACGTGGTGCTGGCCACCAAACTGCTCGCCCCGGTCGGGCCTGGACCCAATGACCAGGGGCTGTCGCGGCTGCACGTGATGCGCGCCCTGGAGGACAGCCTGCGCCGGCTGGGGACCGACCACATCGACCTCTACCAGATCCACAACCACGATCACCTGACGCCGCTGGAGGAGACGCTGAGCGCCCTCGACGACGCCGTGCGCCAGGGCAAGGTCCGCTACATCGGCTGCTCCAACCTCGCCGCCTGGCAGATCAGCAAGGCGCTCGGCATCTCCGCACTGCACCACCAGGCGGCGTTCGTCGCCAACCAGACGCACTACTCCCTGGTGGCGCGTGACGCCGAGCACGAACTGGTGCCCCAGGCCGAGGACTCGGGCGTGGCCCTGACGGTGTGGCAGCCGCTGGCCGGCGGGTTCCTCACCGGCAAGTTCGACCGCGGCGGGGTCGCCACGGAGCCGGACTCCCGCCGCGCCCGCAACGGCTACGACTTCGTGCCGTTCGACGCGGAACGGGGCTTCGCGGTGCTCGACGTCGTCCGGCTCGTCGCGGCGCGGCACGGGGTGAGCCCGGCGCAGGTCTCGCTGGCCTGGCTGCTCGCGCAGCGCGCCGTCACCAGCGTCATCGTCGGCGTCCGCACGCCGGCGCAGCTCGCGGACAACGTCGCCGCCGGCGCCTTGACCCTGACCGAGCGGGACCTCGCCGAACTCGACGAGGTCAGCCGGCCCCCGGCGGCCTATCCGAACTGGATCCAGCAAGGCTTCGCACCGGTACGGATCCCGGCCGGCAACCTGGCCTGACGGGCCTGCCGCTCGGGCACCGGCCGCGCCGACCGGCGTGAGGTGCCCGAGCGGGAAGGCCCGTGGGGCGGCGTCCACGGCCGTCTCCGGCGCCCGTGCGTGGACGCGGCGCCGCGCACGGCCGGTTCCCCGTCCGTCACCGGACGCCCTGCCCCGGAAGGCCGTCAGGCGATAGGGTCCGGGCGTGCGTTGATCCTCCGGGCGGCCGCCTCGCGCGGCCGCGGACGGTGCCGGGAGCTCCCATGACGGGGGCGCCCCGGCAGGAGTGCCCGTCGTCGCCGTCACCCCACCGGAGAGCCGGAGAGCCGCACCATGAGCGTTCAGCAGCCCCTCACCTACGAGTCGTTCGTCGAACTTGCCGCCGCCGATCCAGCCGTGGTCGGGCTCGTCCTGAAAGGCTCGCGAGCCCACGACGGCATGGCCACCCGGCACTCCGACCACGACCTGTACGTGGTCGTCGCCGATGACGCCACCACCGGCCTCACCCGGTTCGCGGGGCACCGCACCACCGAACTCGACGTCGTCGTCCTCCGGCTCACGGAGTTCCGCGCGGCCGGGATGCCCGGTTTCGAACGCTACGCCCTCGCCCGGGCGCGGGTCGTGCTCGACCGTCTCGACGGAGGCATCGCCCGGGCCCTCGCCGACAAGGCCCGGCTGGGTGCCGACGAGGCGTTCCGGGTCTCCGCCGGCCGGCTCGACGCCTACGCCAACTCCCTCTATCGCTCCGTCAAGAACCACCGCGACGGGCAGGCCCTCGCCGCCCGGCTCGACGCCGCCGACAGCATGGCGTTCCTGCTCGAGCTGCTCTTCGCCCTCGAGCGCCGCCCCCGCCCGTACAACAGGTACCTGGAGTGGGAGCTCGCCCAGTACCCGCTGCCGGGCTGGGACACCGGCGTGCTGCTCGACGCCGTGGACCGCGTCTCGGCGACCGGTGACGTGTCCGCGCAGCGGCGGCTGTTCGCCCGTGTCGAGGCGGTCGCCCGAGCGGCCGGACACGGCGAGGTGCTGGACGCGCGGGGCGAGGACCTCGGCCTGATGCGGCCGTGACGCCTCGGCCGCTGCGCGGCCCGGGCGGCCAAGGACCCCGTGCCGCCTTCGGTGCTGCGCCCACAACTGTCCTGCGACGTCGACTCCGTCGTGCTGCGGGCGCTGGCCAAACAGCCCGAGCGGCGATTCCTGGGCATGGGCGCCCTGCGTGACGCGCTGGGGAGCCTGCACAGCGACGGTCGCCCCTGCGGCGGGTGCCTACGGGGCCGCGCCCCCGGTCACCGCGCCGACGCCGGACCGTCTGACGTTCGGCTCCCTGTGGCGGGGCGAACGGCTCGCCCCGTTGGTGGCGACGCTGCTGGCGCTGCCCGTGGTGATCTCCACGTGGAACTCCTACGCGTACGCCGGCTCGACCACGGCGGCGCTCGCCGCCGCGTGGCTGACCGCGCTGGCGCTGACCTGTGTGCGTCCCGGTCTGGCCGGAGCCTTCGCCGCGGTGGCGCCGGCCACCTTGCTGCTGGTGCGTGACGACATGCCCGGCACCGAGATCCTGGCGCTGCCGGCGGCCGCCGCCTGCACCGCCCTGGCCGCCGTGCGGCACCCGCGCCGCCGCGGCGAGGGCTGACCGCCCGCGCAACCGCCCCGGATGTGGGGGAGGATGGGGCGGGCCCGCGGGTGCGCCGCCGGTGCCGCCGACGGGCCCGGTCGAGCAGTCGGAAGAGAGGGACGGTGGAGATCGCCATGCAGTCCGGTACCGCGGCGCGGCCCCGCAAGCCGCTCAGCAGGGAGCGGATCCTGGGCACCGCGGTGGCCCTGGCCGACGACGGCGGGGTCGCCGCGTTGAGCATGCGGAAGATCGCGGCGGCACTCGGTGTGGTGCCGATGGCGCTGTACAAGCACGTGGCGAACAAGGACGAGTTGCTGGACGGCATGATCGACGCCCTGGTCGGTGAGATCGACCCGCCCTCCGGCGAGTCGGACTGGCAGCAGGTCGTGCGGCGGCGCGTGCTGTCGGCGCGCCGGATGCTGTTGCGCCACCCGTGGGCGCCGGGCGTGATCGAGGCCCGGATGAAGGCGCGTTCGGCCCCGACCCCGGCGGTGCTGGGCTACCTGGACTCGATGATCGGGATCTTCAGGGCCGGGGGGTTCACGGTGGACCTGGTCCACCACGCGATGCACATCATGGGCAGCCGTGTGCTGGGCTTCTCCCAGGAGTTGTTCGAGGACACTCCCGGCGGCGAACCGGACCCGGACGCCCTGCCGCCCGAGGAGATGGCGGCGCGCTACCCGCACGTCACCGAGCTGGCCATGGCGGTCGCCCACGACCCGGATTCCGTCGTCGGCGGCGGCTGCGACGACCAGCTGGAGTTCGAGTTCGCCCTCGACCTGATGCTGGACGGCCTGGAGCGGCTCCGGCTCGCCGCCTGACCCGGCCGCACGAACTCGCCGGCCCGCCGCTCGGGCGCGCGCCGGCCTCGCGAAACGACGTTCCGCCACCAGCTCCCTGCCCGTGCCCCTTGACGGGTGTACGCCGTACACCTACGGTGCGTGGCAAGGGAGTTCGGACATTGGGGGGCTCGATGCGAGCGATCGTCCAGAAGAGGTTCGGCCCGCCGGAGGTCCTGCGGCTGCAGGACGTCGACCGGCCCGAGGCGGGTGCCGGTGAGGTGCTGGTGCGGGTGCGCGCGGCGGCGCTCAACCCGTACGACTGGCACATGATGCGCGGCGACCCGTATGTGGCGCGGCTGATGGGCGGCATGGGGCTGACCCGCCCGAAGACGGAGGTGGCGGGCATCGACGCGGCCGGTCACGTGGAGGCGGTCGGCCCCGGGGTGCGGGGTGTCGGGCCCGGTGACGCGGTGCTGGGCTTCTGCCCTGGTGCCCTCGCCGAGTACGCGCGCACCACCGCCGACCTGCTGGTCCGCAAGCCCGAGGGGCTGACGTTCGAGCAGGCCGCCGCGGTGCCGATGGGGGCGGTGACCGCGCTGCGCGGCATCCGGACCGTCGGCGAGGCGAAGGCCGGGCACCGCGTTCTGGTCAACGGGGCCGCGGGCGGCGTGGGCAGCTTCGCGGTGCAGATCGCCTCGGCCCTGGACGCGGAGGTCACCGCGGTGTGCAGCCCGGGGAACGCGGAACTGGTGCGTTCGCTGGGCGCCGCCCACGTCGTCGACTACACCCGTGAGGACTTCACGCGCTCCGGCGCGCGCTACGACCTCATCCTGGACAACGTCGGCAACCACCCGCCCGGCCGGCTGCGCCGGGCGCTCACCCCGGCGGGCATCCTGGTGGCCAACGGCGGCGGATCGCCCGGCCGCGTGGTCGGGGCGGTCGGTTCGACGCTGCGCGTGGTCGCGGCCAACGCGTTCGTCCGGCAGCAGCTGCGCGTGATCCTCCCGGCGGCCCCCGCCGGACCGACGCACGAGGACCTCCTGGCCGTCACCGCGCTCATCGAGGCGGGCCGCCTCACCCCCGTCGTCGACCGGACCCATCCGCTGGAGGACACCGCCGAGGGCATGCGCCACGTGGAGCGGGGCCACGCCCGCGGCAAGACCGTGATCACCGTCGGCTGAACGGCCGGTCCGCCGAACCGCCGGTTCTCCGTGCGCGGTCGACGCCGAAGGACCGGGGGGCCGGGCTCCTGGAGCCCGGCCCCGGGGCCGGGTCGGAGTCGGGGCCGAAGGAACGCTCCGGCGTCCGCCGTCGCCTACGGGCGGGCGTAGGGGCGGGTCATGACCTCCAGGTTGTGGCCGTCCGGGTCGGCGAAGTACGCGCCGCGGCCGCCGAAGAGGCGGTTGATCCGGCCGGGCTCGGTGTGACCGGGGTCGGCGTAGTGAGTGACGCCCACCGCCCGCAGCCTGGCGATGACCGCGTCGAACTGCTCCTCGGTCACCAGGAACGCGTAGTGCTGCGACTGGACCGGCTCGTCGCGCTTCTCGTAGTAGTCGAGCGTGACGCCGTTGCCGAGCTCCACCGGGAGGAACGGCCCGAAGGGGGCGCCGACCTCCAGGCCCAGGACCACGGCGAGGAACTCGGCCGACAGCCGCCGGTCCCGGGCGTAGACGGCGGTGTGGTTCAGCTGGGCGGGGGCCGGTGGCGGCTCGGACGGGTGGGCGCCGCGCTGGTCGTTCTGCATCGGTGGCATCGTTCTCCGGGTCTCGGGTGCGCTGGGAGAGGCGCCGTGTGGAGGCGCCGCGAGGAGACTCGGAAGGGGAGGCGGGGCTCTTGCCCGCCCCGTGCTCACGCCGGGGCCGGGGACCCTGTTCGTGCATGGCTCGCGGCCGACCCGGCAGTCACCTGGGAGAATCTAGTGGCTGCCGGGCCGCCGGGCAACGGCGGGGTCAGCGGGCGGCGTTCGCGGCCGCCTGCTCGATGAGGCGGGCGACCGCCTCGGGCCGGGAGACGGAGACCGCGTGGGAGGCGTCGACCTCCACGGTGTGGGCTCCGGCGCGCTCGGACATGAACCGCTGCGCGGCCGGCGGGATGTTGCGGTCGGCGGTGGCGACGAGGCTCCAGGAGGGGATCGTCCGCCACGCGGCGGCCGTGGCCGGCTCCTCCAGCGCCGCGGCGGCGACGGGGCGCTGGGTGGCGGCCATCAGGTCGGTCACGGCGTGGGGCACGTCGGCGGCGAACTGGTCGTGGAACGCCTCGGCCCTGATGGAGAGGTCGGTGCCGGTGCCGCCGTCGGCCAGGGGGAAGGACCGCGCGTCGAGGGCCGGGCCGAGGGTGCTCCCGGGGTACTTGTTCGACAGCTCCAGGGCGCTCTCGCCCTTCTCAGGGATGAAGGCGGCGATGTACACCAGGGCCTTGACGTCGGCGTTCCCGGCGGCCGCCGCGCTGATCACGGCGCCGCCGTATGAGTGCCCCGCGAGGACGACGGGGCCTTCCACGCCCTCCACCACGCTCGCGACGTACGCGGCGTCAGTGGCGAGGCTCCGCAGCGGGTTGGCGGCCGCGACGACCGGATAGCCGGCTTCCCGCAGGTGCGCGACGACACCGTTCCAGCTGGAGGAGTCCGCGAAGGCGCCGTGCACCAGGACGACCGTGGGCTTGTGCGGGGCGGGACGGGTGGCGGTCGTGTCGTTGGCGGTCGTGTCGTTCATGGCGGTCGTTCTCCTCGGGCGTGGTGGGTCGTGTCCTTCGCCGGTGCGCCGTTGTGGCGCCTGCCGACACCGAGAAACCTAGCGCGACAGTGCCTCGCATGCAAGTTAATTGTGGGCAACCAAAAGCGGTCGGACAGCATCCGGTACGGAAGACGTGAGCCGGCGAGCGGTGGGGCGGCGAGCGGTGGGGCGGCCGGCCCCCGGCCGAATGCGTCAGTGCCCTGGTTTCACGGTGCCTTGGCGATGGCCGGATGTAGTGGTGCCGCCCCTGCGGCCGGCGCATCGGGAGCTACCGTCGCTGTCACAGAACCGGTGCGGGGCCGGTCAGTTGACGTGGAGCCGTGAGCGCTGCGGGCGTTCGGCCCGCGTGACTCCGTCCCGCGCTCCTTGACCGACGACAGAGAGAACCGGATGCGCTTCACCATTGCGAGCATCACGCTCGCGAGCACCGCAGTGATCACCACCCTGGCCGCCTCGCCGGCCGTCGCCGCGACTCCGTCGCCGGCCGCCCCGGACATCGCCGGTGTCCTGGCCGTCCAGAAGCAGGCGATGGCGAACGGCGCCCCGGGCGCGCTGACCCGTATCGACTCGGGAGCCGTCAGCTACCGCATCGCCTCCGGGCAGGCGGACACCGTCGCCCGTACCGCGATGGACGCGGACCGGCGCTTCCGGGTCGGCAGCGTCAGCAAGAGCTTCACCACCGTGGTGCTGATGCAACTGGTCGCCGAGGGCCGCATCGACCTCGACGCCCCGGCGAACGCCTACCTGGCCCGGCCGCTGCCCGACGACCGCATCACCGTGCGGCACCTGCTCAGCCACCGCAGCGGCCTGTGGGACTACACCAACGACATGTTCTACTACACCGTCCCGGGCTTCGAATCGGTACGGAACAAGGTCTTCACCTACCAGGAGCTCATCGACCTCTCCACGGCCCACGAGCCGACCAACGAGCCCGGAGCGGCCTACAGCTACTCCAACACCAACTTCGTGGTGCTCGGCGCGCTGATCGAGGACGTCACCGGTGTCCCGATGGCGACCCACTACCAGCAGCGGATCTTCACTCCCCTCAAGCTGAGGAACACCTCCTACGTCCACCCGGACACCGCCATCTCCGGCTCCCACGCCCACGGCTACCTGCGCCCGGACGACACCACCCTGCCGCTGGTGGACTCCACCGAGCAGACCGTCTCCTGGGCCCAGTCCGCCGGCGCGGTGATCTCCAACGCCGCCGACCTCAACCGGTTCTTCTCCGCCCTGGTCTCCGGCAGGCTCGTGCCCGCGGCGCAGCTGCAGCAGATGATGACCATGGTCCCGGTCAACGCCGACGGCACCCAGTCCTACGGGCTCGGCCTGCGCGCCAGGAAGCTGTCCTGCGGCGTGACCGTCTACGGCCACACCGGCACCGTACAGGGCTTCTACACGTACGCGTTCACCACGGCCGACGGCAAGCGCAGCATGACGTCCATGGCCAACACCTCCAACAACGGCACCGTCAACACCGTCCTCGGCGGCACCCTCGAAGCCGCGTTCTGCGGCACCACCGCCGCCAAGGCCGCCACGCTCAAGTCCACCGAGGGCGAGACCTTCACCGAGGACATCGCCCCGCAGGTCGTCCGCCACAACCGGTAGTCCCCGCACTCCGGTTCCCCGGACCGCCGCCGCGCACCGGCACACCCCCGGGCTGGTGCGCGGCGGCGCCGCGACCGGGACGTAGGGGCTTGGCCGGCGGACGTCCCACCAGGGGTGTTTCGCTGCCCGTAGGGGTGCCGATTAGGGGTACTCCCCGCTTCTGCCGCTCTGCTAGACATGGCGCTGTGAAGGAAACGTGTTCATGCCCATGAGGGCATCGGGCACGCGATCCCATCCCGACGTTGAGTGGAAAGTCTCATTCAGGTGGCAGAAAACTTGGTCTCCAGCCGCTGGATCCGTCGCTACCACCCGTCGGAGGGGGCCCGGGTACGCCTGGTCTGCCTGCCGCACGCCGGTGGCTCGGCCTCGTTCTACTTCCCCATGTCGCAGGCGCTCGCCCCCGACCTGGACGTCCTGTCGGTGCAGTACCCCGGGCGGCAGGACCGCAGGGACGAACCGGGCATCACCGACATGGCCGTCTACGCCGACGCGCTCACCAGGGAACTCCTGCCGTGGACCGACCGCCCGCTGGCCTTCTTCGGGCACAGCATGGGCGCCGTCCTGGCCTTCGAGGTGACACGGCGGCTGGAGCGCGACCACGGTGTGAGCCCGCTGCGGATCTTCGCCTCCGGGCGCCGCGCACCGTCGAGCCACCGGCACGAGACCGTCCACCTGCGCGACGACGACGGCGTCGTGGCGGAGATGCGTGAACTCAGCGGAACCGACGCGCGGATCCTCGGCGACGAGGAGATCCTCCGCATGGTGCTGCCCGCCATCCGCAGCGACTACACCGCCGTGGAGAACTACCGCGCGACACCCGAGGACGGCGTGCGCGCGCCCGTCACGGTGCTCACCGGCGAAACGGATCCGAGGACCAGCCGTGAAGAGGCCGAGGCCTGGGCGCGGCACACGACCGGCGAGTTCGAAATTCACTGTTTCGCCGGGGGTCACTTCTTCTTGGCGAACCATCAGGAACACATCATGAAGCTCGTCTCCGAGGCACTGACCTCGGCTGCCCGGACCCACTGACCAGGGACTTCGGGCACAACGGGGGCGGAACCCGCCGGACATCGACGTCACGGCGGTCAACCGCATGGGGGCAGGGCCGGCACAACGGCCCGGCAGTCTGCACGAGCCCTGCGGTGCACAGGTGACAAGACGGCACGGCCCCGGCCCACCGGCACGGCCCGCTGTCGTCACGTCCTCCGTAGACGTGTGGTACCAGGAGGGGAAACTCCGTGTCGGCAAGGCTGTTCGAGCGCGAGAAGCAATTGGGCACCCTGAACGAACTCCTCGGCAGCGCGATGCGCGGCCGGGGGCGGGTCGCAGTGATCAATGGGGCCGTCGCGAGCGGGAAGACCAGCCTCCTGGAGCAATTCACCGACGAGGCCGTCTCCGCCGGCGCGCTCGTCCTCGAAGCCTCGGGATCCCGCTCCGAGCGCTACCTGCCCTTCGGCATCCTGCGCAGGATCCTCGACAGCGCCGGACAGCTGTCGCCCGAGGTCCATGCGTACGCCACCGAACTGCTGGACACGGCCGCCGAGGAGACGGCGCAGACCGCCGACGGCACCGAGGTCGGCATGCGCGTCATGCCACACCTGTCGACCGCCCTGCTGCGGCTCGCCGGGAACCGGACCGTCGTCATCGCCGTCGACGACGTCCACCACGGCGACGAGCTCTCCCTGCACTTCCTGCTCTGCCTCGCCCGCCGCGTGCGCCAGGCCCGCGTGCTGATCGTGCTCACCGAGGCCGTACGGCTGCGACCGGCGCAACTCGCCTTCCACGCCGAGCTGCAGCGCCAGCCCAACTGCACCGGCATCCGGCTGCGGCTGCTCACCCCCGAGGGCACCGCGGGCGTCCTCGGCGACCACCTGCCCGAGGCGGCGGTACGCCGGCTCTCGGCCGGCATCCACCAGACCACCGGCGGCAACCCGCTGCTGCTGGAAGCACTGCTGGAGGACGGCCCCACGGCCGGCCCCGGCGACACCTTCCGGCAGGCCGTCCTCGACTGCCTGCACCGCGGCGACCCCGAGATGCTGACCGTCGCGCGCGGCGTCTCCGTCCTCGGCGACGGCTGCTCCGCCGTACAGCTCAGCCACATCGTCGACCTGCACGTGAAGCCCACCGAGCAGGCACTGCAGGACCTCGAGCGCTGCGGCGTGCTCCACAAGGGCGACTTCCGCAGCCCCGCCGCCCGCGAAGCCGTCCTGGACGCGGCGCCGCCCGCCGCGCTGTCCGCGCTCCACCTGCGGGCCGCCAAGCTGCTCCACCACGAGGGCGCCGCCTGCCTCGACGTGGCCCGCCACCTCGTGGCCGCCCGCCGGCACGTCGAGGAGTGGGCGATCCCCGTCCTCCAGGAGGCCGCCGAGTACGCCCTCATCGACGACCAGGACCAACTCGCCCTGCACTGCTGGGAACTGGCCGTCGCCTCGTGCCCCGAGGGCCCGCGGCGCGCCGCTCTCAAGTCCCGGCTGGTGAGCCTGGTGTGGCGCAGCAGCCCCGCCGCCGCCGAGAGCCACCTGCGGCAGCTCTGCCGCGAACTGGCTGCGGGCCGGCTCTCCGACCCCGACGTGATCCAGGCCGTGTCGGCGCTGGTGTGGATGGGACAGATCGAGGGCACGGGCGACGCACTGCGGCACCACCTGGCCGCAGCCGAACCGGCGTACGGACCGGCCACCCTCGCCACCGCCCGGACCTGGCTGACGACGATCAGCCCGCCGCTCGCCGCCCTCCTCCCGGACGCCGCCCCGTCCGCCGGCCCGCCGCCCGGCGCCGCGAACGCTCCCGTCGCGGCCGGACCGGCCACGGCCGGCTACGACGCGGCGGACTGCGCCTACGTCCAGGCCGCCGGGACCGTCCTGACGGCCCTGCGCGAACGGCGGGCCGACGCCGCCATCGCCGAGGCCACCGAGGTCCTGCAGCGCTACCACCTGGGCGACCGCACCGTACAGCCCCTCGTCGTCGCCCTGCTGACCCTGGTCTACGCGGGCCGCCTCGACCTCGCGCTCGCGTGGTGCGAACGGCTCCTCGGCGAGTGCTCCGCGCGCAACGCCCCCACCTGGGACGCCGCCCTCGGCGTCGTCCGCGCCGAGATCGCCCTGCGCCGGGGCGACCTGCCCGGCGCGGCGGCCCAGGCCCGCCAGGCACTCTCCCGGATCTGCACCCAGAGCTGGGGCGTCGGCATCGCCCTGCCGCTGTCCATCCTGATCGAGGCCGAGGTCCAGATGGGCAACCACGAGGAGGCGATGAGCCTGCTCGAACAGCCCGTCCCCGAGGCCATGTTCTCCACCTTCCTCGGGCTCCACTACCTCAGGGCGCGGGGCCGCTGCCACCTGGCGACCGGCCGCTACCACGGCGCGCTGCGCGACTTCCTCACGTGCGGCGAACTGATGGAGGCCTGGGACATGGACGCCGTGGAACTCGTCCCCTGGCGCCTGGACGCCGCCGAGGCCTGGCTGGCCCTCGGCAACACCGGACGCGCCCGCGAGTACGCGGAACAGCAGAGCCGGCGCGACACCGGAATCGAGGGCAGCCGCTCCCGCGGCGCGCTGCTGCTCATGCTGGCCCGCACCGGAGGCGACCTCAAGTACCGGCTGGGGCGCCTCACCGAGGCCGTCGAGCTGCTGGAAAACGGCGAGGACCGCCTGCAGTTCGCCGTGGCACTGGGCGAACTGGGCCGCGGGTACCGCGCGCTGGGCGACTTCAACCGCGCCCGGATCCTCGTCCGCAAGGCCTGGCACGTCGCCAAGTCCTGCGGCGCCGAGCCGCTGTGCCGGCAGTTCATGCCCGGCGGCCAGCCGGGCGCCGAGCCCGCCGAGGGCGCCGGCCGCGAGGCCGAACTCCCCAAGGAGGCCGAGGTCCTGTCGGAGGCTGAGGCGCGCGTGGCGCTGCTGGCCTCACGCGGGCACACCAACCGGGAGATCGCGACCAAGCTCTACGTCACCGTGTCAACGGTCGAGCAGCACCTGACCCGCATCTACCGCAAACTGCACGTGAAGCGGCGCCGGGACCTGCCGGCCCGGCTGTCCGACCTGAGCCTGACCGGCGTCGCCTGAGCCGGCGGCCGGTCGTGGAGGAGGCGGCAGTGGAACGCACGCACGACGTCGGGCTCCGGCCCCCGCGCCACCGTGTCGACCGGCGTGCGCCGGCCTGGTGGACGCTGCAGGCGGCGGTGTTCGCGCTGCCGCTGCCCCTGGTGTTCGGCCTGCTGTACCTGTTCATCCCGCCCGCGCGGTTCGTCTTCGGCTGGCTGTGCCTGGCCTTCCTGGTGCCCGGCGTCGCCTACATGGCCGTCATGCCCGCCTGGCGCTACCGGGCCCACCGCTGGGAGGTCACCGACCAGGCCGTCTACGCCGCCTCCGGCTGGCTCTGGCAGACCTGGCGCGTCGTGCCGCTCTCCCGTGTCCAGACCGTGGAGACCCTGCGCGGCCCCCTCCAACAGCTCTTCGGACTGTCCGGGGTGACCGTCACCACCGCCTCCTCCTCCGGCGCCGTGCGGATCAAGGGCATCGACCAGCGGACCGCCCGGGACCTCGTCGAACACCTCACGACGGCCACCCAGGCCACACCGGGAGACGCCACATGAGCGGGGGCCGGGCGGGCGCGGCCGGGGCCGAGGACACCGGCTGGCGCCGGCTCAGCCCCCGTCTGCTGCTGGTCAACCTCGGCATGCTCACCGGTCCGCTCGCCCTGTTCGCCCTGACGCTGCTCCTGACCGGTCCCGATCTGCAGGCGCTGATCTCCCTCGGCTCCCTGCTGACCACCTTCCTGGTGATCACCTGGATCGGCACGATGCGGCTGCTCACCACCCGCTTCCGGATCGCGGACGGCCGCGTCGAACTGCGCTCCGGGCTGCTCTTCCGGAGCGACCGCTCGCTCCCCGCTGACCGGATCCGCAGCGTCGACGTCCACGCCAAGCCGCTGCACCGCCTGTTCGGCCTCGTCTCCCTGCGCATCGGCACCGGCGGACAGGGCTCGCCCGCCGCCCGCGAACTGCGGCTCGGAGGCATCACCCGCGGCCACGCGGACGAGATCCGCCGGCTCCTGCTGGACCGGGACGGCCGGGCCGGCGCCGGAACCCGGACCCCGGGGCCGGACGGGGACGGCCCGGGGCCCGGTCCCGTCGCCGAGCTGGACTGGGCGTGGCTCCGTTACGCGCCGTTGAGCCTGTGGGGGCTGGGCGCCGTCCTCATCGGGGTCGGCACGGTCGCGCGGGTCCTGGGCGAGATGAAGATCAACCCCCTGGACCTCGCCGTCGTCGTGGACCTCAGGGACCGCTTCGGCTCCGTCCCCTGGTGGTTCGGCGTCCTCACGACCGTCGTCGCCCTCCTCGTCGTCGGCGCCGCGCTCTCCACCGCCGCCTTCGTGGAGGGCTGGACCGGCTACCGGCTGGAGAGGGAGGGGGACGACGCCTACCGGGTCCGCCGCGGTCTGCTCGTCCACCGGTCCGTCACCATGGAACGCCGCCGCCTGCGCGGCGTCGAACTCGCCGAGCCCATGCCGCTGCGCTGGGCCGGCGCCGCCCGCCTCGACGCCGTCGCGGGCGGCCTCGGCAGCAGCGAGGAGAACCGCAGCCGGCGCTCGCTCACCCCCGCCGTGCCCCGGCGGGAGGCTCTGCGGGTCGCCGCCGACGTCCTCGCGGAAGAGCTGTCCCCGACGGAGACGGCGGACCTGCGGCCGCACCCACCGGTCGCCCTGCGCCGCCGGATCAACCGCGGCCTGTTGGCCCTCGCGCCCCTCGTCGCCGGCCTGCTGGGACTCGGACCGTTGCTCGGAGCCGTCCCCGTGCACGCGGCCTGGATCACCGCGCTCGTCGGCGTACCGGTCGTCCTCGCGCTGGCCCACGACGCCTACCGCGCCCTGGGCCACGCCCTGCGCGACCGCTACCTCGTCGTCCGCGCGGGCACCTTCACCCGCCGCACCGCCGCGGTCCACCACGAGGGCGTCATCGGCTGGAAGATCACCCGCACCGCATTCCAGCGCCGCAAGGGACTGCTGACCCTTGGCGCCGTCGTCGCCGCGGGCGACGGCTGCTACAAGGTCCGCGACGTCGCGGTCGCCGACGGGCTCGCCCTCGCGGAGGAGGTGACGCCCGGGCTGCTCGGCCCGTTCGTCGAACGAGCGGCACGGAACGCGCCGGCGGAGGGGGCGGGCCACGGCACGCGGAACGCACCCGGGGGACGGAAGGACGCCCGTCCGTAACCGGAAACGCCGCCGGGGACCGTCACTTCGCGGGCCCGATTCCGCGTACCGCCGGAAAGGCCGTCCGGGAATTCTCGCCGTTCTTTCCGTTCTTTCTTGCAATTGCCTCCGCACTCCGCGCATCCTGGTGCAGTCGCACGTCAGACCGCTTGAGTCCGGGATCCCCG
Source organism: Streptomyces sp. NPDC008238 (assembly GCF_042956445.1). Taxonomy (NCBI): domain Bacteria; kingdom Bacillati; phylum Actinomycetota; class Actinomycetes; order Kitasatosporales; family Streptomycetaceae; genus Streptomyces; species Streptomyces sp. NPDC008238. Next base: position 1,081,150 of record NZ_JBIBGK010000001.1, read on the forward strand.
ACTAGGGGCCCGTAGGGGATTGTTAGGGGTTTCTCCCCCTTCCCGCGCATGCGAGAGTGACCCCTGGTCTTGGGTTCTTGTCCGGGGGTAATGGAGCGTGCGATGCTGAATCAGTCCGGCGATTTCCCGACCGAGATCGACGCCGCTCCCGAATCCGCGCCCGACCCCCTCCCGTGGCCTGAGCGGCTGGCCCCCCTGACCGAGACCGAGCAGCACGCCACCCTGCTCGCATGGGTCGCCTCACTGGTCTCCGCCGCCCTCCGCGACTCCGCCCCCGCCGTGCTCGACCCCCGGCGGCCCTTCCTGGAACTCGGCTTCGACTCCCTGGCCGCCGTCGACCTGCACGCCCGCCTCACCGCCGGAACCGGCCTGCGGCTCCCCGTCACCCTCGCCTTCGACCACCCCACCCCCGACGCCCTGACCCGGCACCTGCGCGCCGCGCTCCTCGGCCTGGACGACACCGCCGGCACGCCCGTCACCGCCGCCGTCAGCAGCGACGAACCCATCGCCATCGTCGGCATCGGCTGCCGTTTCCCCGGCGGGGTGCAGAGCCCCGAAGCCCTCTGGGACCTCGTCGCCGCCGGCACGGACGCCGTCACCGAATTCCCCACCGACCGCGGCTGGGACCTCGAATCGCTCTACGACCCCGACCCCGGGCGGGCCGGAACGAGTTACACCCGCGAAGGCGGATTCCTCCATGACGCCGGCCAATTCGACGCCGGCTTCTTCGGCATATCCCCGCGCGAAGCACTCGCCATGGACCCGCAGCAGCGTTTGCTGCTGGAGACGTCCTGGGAGGCCTTCGACCGGGCGGGCGTCGACCCCGCCGGACTGCGCGGCGGCCAGGTCGGCGTATTCGTCGGCGCGGAAACCCAGGAATACGGCCCCCGGCTCCAGGACGCCACCGACGGATTCGAGGGGTACCTCGTCACCGGCAACGCGGCCAGCGTCGCATCCGGCCGCATCGCCTACACCTTCGGGTTCGAGGGCCCGACGGTCACCGTCGACACCGCCTGCTCGTCCTCCCTCGCCGCCCTCCACCTCGCCGTCCAGGCATTGCGCACCGGGGAGTGCTCCCTCGCCCTGGCGGGCGGCGTCGCCGTCATGGCGAGCCCCGGCTCCTTCATCGCCTTCAGCCGCCAGCGCGGCCTCGCCCCCGACGGCCGGTGCAAGCCGTTCGCGGCCGCCGCCGACGGCACGGGGTGGGGCGAGGGCGCCGGCATGCTGCTGGTGGAACGCCTCTCCGACGCCCGGCGCAACGGGCACCCGGTGCTCGCCGTGGTGCGCGGTTCCGCCATCAACCAGGACGGCGCCAGCAACGGCCTGACGGCCCCGAGCGGCCCCTCGCAGCAGCGCGTCATCCGTCAGGCACTCGCCAACGCCGGCCTGTCGAGCGCGGACGTGGACGTGGTCGAGGCCCACGGCACGGGCACGACGCTCGGCGACCCCATCGAGGCCCAGGCACTGCTCGCCACCTACGGCCGGGGCCGGGCCGAGGGCAGCCCCCTGTGGCTCGGATCCCTGAAGTCGAACATCGGCCACACGCAGGCGGCGGCCGGTGTCGCCGGCATCATCAAGATGGTCATGGCGATGCGGCACGGCGTTCTGCCGCGGACCCTCCACGTCGACGAGCCCACGCCGCACGTCGACTGGGCCGCCGGAGACGTCTCCCTGCTGACCGAGCCCGTCGACTGGCCCCGGGGCGAACGGCCGCGCCGCGCCGGCGTGTCCTCGTTCGGCATGAGCGGCACCAACGCGCACGCCATCATCGAGGAACCCACGGCCGAGGACGCGCGAGCCGCCACCGGCACCGCCACCGGCCTCGACGGCACGGCATCGGCCGCCGCCCCCCTCGGCCACGACGAAGGAGACGGCGACGAAGGAGACGGCGACAGCCGGCCGCTGCTGCCCTGGGCCCTGTCCGCGAAGACCCCGGAAGCCCTGCGCGCCCAGGCCCTTCGGCTCGCCGACCACGTCACCGCCGACCCCGGCCTCACCCCGGCCGACATCGGCCACTCCCTCGCCACCACCCGCGGCGTCTTCGAACACCGCGCCGTGGCGCTGGGCACCGACCGCGAGACGCTCCTGCAGGCGCTGAACGCCCTCGCCCACGGCACCGGGACCCCCGCCACCGTCCACGACGAGCCCGCCACCGGCCGGCTCGCGTTCCTGTTCACCGGGCAGGGAAGCCAGCGCCTGGGCATGGGCCGTCAGCTGTACGACACTCACCCCGAGTTCGCCGACGCCCTCGACGACGTGTGCTGGTACCTCGAGGACCAGCTCGAACGACCGCTGCTCGACGTACTGTTCGCCGAAGAGGGCACACCCGGGGCCGCGCTCCTCCACGAGACCGCCTACACCCAGCCCGCGCTGTTCGCGGTGGAAGTGGCGCTGTACCGGCTGCTGGAGAGCTGGGGCCTGCGGCCGGACGTGGTGTCCGGCCACTCGGTCGGCGAGATCGCCGCGGCGCACGTGGCGGGCGTGTTCTCGCTGGAGGACGCGTGCGCCCTGGTCGCCGCACGCGGCCGGCTGATGCAGGCGCTGCCGGGCGGCGGCGTCATGATCGCCGTCCAGGCCGCGGAGGACGAGGTCCTGCCGCTGCTCGACGGACGCGTGAGCGTCGCCGCCGTCAACGGCCCGGAGTCGGTGGTCATCGCCGGCGACGAGGACGTCGCGAAGGACGTCGCCGCCCACTTCACGGCACGGGGACGCAAGACCAGGCGGCTCGTCGTCAGCCACGCGTTCCACTCGCCCCACATGGACGGCATGCTGGACGAGTTCCGCCGAGTGGCGCAGGTGATCGAGTACGGCACCCCGACGCTCCCGCTGGTCTCCCTCCTCACCGGACGCGCCGCCACCCCGGACGAACTGGCCGACCCCGAGCACTGGGTGCGGCACGTCCGCGAGGCCGTCCGCTTCCTCGACGGCGTCCGCACCCTCGAAGGCCGCGGCGTCACCACGTACCTCGAACTCGGCCCCGACGCCGTGCTCACCGCGATGGCGCAGGAGTGCGTCGACCTCGAGGGCACCGCCTTCGCCGCGGCCCTGCGCTCCGGCCGCGCCGAGGACGTCACCCTGCTCACCGCCGTCGCCCGCGCCCACGTACGCGGCGCGGCCGTCGACTGGAGCCGCCTCTTCGGCGGCACCGGCGCACGGCGCGTGGACCTGCCGACCTACGCCTTCCAGCGCTCGCGCTACTGGATGGACGCGGGCCCCGGCACCGCCGCCCACGTGGCGCACGGCCCGGACACCGTCGACACCGCCTTCTGGGACGCGGTCGAGCAGGAGGACGTGGCCGGACTCGCGACGGCACTCGGACTCGACCTCGACGGCGACCGGCCGCTCAGCGAACTGATTCCCGCCCTGTCGGCGTGGCGCCGACGGCGGCGTACGGAGTCCGAGGCGGACGGCCGGCGGTACCGGGTCGTGTGGCAGCCGCTCGCCGAGGCTTCCGGCGCGCGCCCGTCGGGCGAGTGGCTGGTGGTCGCGCCGGCCGGGAGTGACGTTGCCGGGCCGTTGGTGGGTGCGCTGGTGGGGCGGGGCGCGGAGGTGCGCCGGGTCGAGGTCGAGCCGGGGACGGATCGTGCGGCGTTGGCGAGGCTGGTCGGCGGTGCGTACGCCGGTGTCGTCTCGCTGCTCGGGCTCGTCGACACGGTGGCGTTGGTGCAGGCGTTGGGCGATGCCGGTGTGGGTGCCCGGTTGTGGTGTCTCACGCGGGGTGCGGTGTCGGTCGGCCGGTCGGACCGGCTGGTGTCGCCGGTGCAGGCGCAGGTGTGGGGTCTGGGCCGGGTGGCTGCGCTGGAGGTTCCGGAGCGCTGGGGCGGTCTGGTCGACCTGCCGGAGGTGCTGGACGAGCGTGCGCTGTCACGTGTGGTCGGGGTGCTGGCTGGTTTCGGTGAGGACCAGGTGGCGGTGCG
>NZ_JBIBGK010000002.1:0-55509 GCF_042956445.1 Streptomyces sp. NPDC008238
CGCTGACCCCGGAGTTCGACCTCGGCACGACGGGCAAGCTGGGCGTCAGCGCGTGGAAGCCCGACGAGACGACGCCGACCCGCCCGTGACACCGGGCCCCCCCCCCCCCCCCCCCCCCCCCCCCCCCGCCCCCCCCCCCCCCCCCCCCGGGCCGCCCCCCCCCCCCCCCCCCCGCCGTGGGTGTGGGGACGGACGGTGACGCGCGGGGAGCCGGGCCGGTCAGCCCCGCCGGCCGGGGCGGAAGTCGCGTACGGCGCGCGCCTGGCGGGCGAGGGCGAGCAGCCGGCCGTCCTCGGCCCACACGGCGCTGTCCTCGACGGCCCAGCCGCCGCCCGCGTGCTCGGTGCGGCTGCGGACCAGCGCCCAGCCCCGTGCGGGCCCGGCGTCCAGGACGTCGGTGAAGTGGACGGTCAGTTCGGCCGTCGGCACCGGACGGGGCTCGGTCCACACCGCGAACAGCGCGGGCGGCAGGGCGTCGGCGAGGACGACCAGCGCCTGCGGGTCCAGCGGCCGGCCGTCGGCGAAGCGCATCCAGGCGGTGAGTTCGGCCCGTTCCCCGCCGGCCAGGGGGCGCGCGTCGCCGGCCGGGCGGATCTCCAGGTGGGCGGCGAACGCCGCCAGCGAGCGCGGCAGGGTGAGCGGCGGGCACACACCGGGCCCGGGGACGGCGGGCGCGGGGGTGGCGGCGTGGGCGGGGCCGGGTTCGCTCCGCCCGAACACGGCGCTGCCGGTGAGCGCGGCGGAGCCGTCCTGCAGTGCGGTGACCGAGGAGACGGACGTGCGGCGGCCCTCGCGCAGGGGGCTGGCCGCCAGGCGCAGCGGGCGCTCGTCGACGGGGGCCAGGAAGTGCGCGCCGAGGGTGCGGACCGGGGGCCGCTCGCCGGTGCGGGCGGCCAGGTCGTCGCACATGGCGGCGAGTGCGAGGGCGGCGACGTAGCCGCCTTGCGCCCCGTTCCAGGACCACCAGGAGCGGTCGATGCGGAAGGTGCCGTCGTCCGCGGACGGCGCGGTGCCGGGGGCATCCGCGGTGTCCGCGCCCGTGTCGGTGGTCGGGCCGGGCATGACGTCCCCCTGCGGGGTGTGGGTGCGGTGTCCCGGTCCACGGTAGTGCAGTGGGTTGGATATTCAAATCGAGTCGGAACCCGGCCGGCGACGTCGGCCGGGCGGGCGGCGACGGGTCCGGTCCGTACGGTCACGCACAGCGACGGGGGCCGGGCGCGGCGGAAGGGCGCCGGGCGGCGGGAGGCTCAGTGCGGCGTCGCCCGCGAGGGGACGTCGTGGTGCTGGTGCCCGCCCGTCGCGAGCATGCGGACTTCCCCGCGGTCGCTGATCTCCGCCTGGACGATGCCCGTGTCGTCGCTGTACACCGGGTGTCCCCCGGCACCCTTGCGCTCGGTGCGCTTGACGACCACGGTGTCGCCGGAGACGGGGAAGGTCAGATCGTAGGTTTCGGCATGACTCATGAGGGGAACCTCCTGTCTCCGCCCATATGACGATTTATGCCCAGAGAATCACTGGCCAATGACACCGGTCATGACGTCCGCTGTGGCGCGGGATCGACCCCGTGGGAGAGCATGGAGCGGTGTCGATCATCAAGGGGGAACACGTGCCGCACCTCACCCACGTCGCCGCTCCGGAGGGTGTCCTCCCGGGCACCGGCTACAGCCACGTCGTGTGGGGCGAGGGCCGGTTCGTCGCCGTCTCGGGCCAGATCGCGGTGGACGAGCACGGTGGGCTCGTGGGGCCGGGCGACCCGGCGGCGCAGGCGCGGCAGGTCTTCGCCAACCTCGACCGCTGCCTGGCGGCCGCCGGGGCGGGATGGGGCGACGTGGTCAAGCTGACCTTCTTCGTCACCGACGTCGCCTTCCTGCCCGCGGTCCGCGAGGCGCGCGACGCGTACGTCGACACCGAGCGGCCCCCGGCCAGCTCGGCGGTGCAGGTGGCCGCGCTCTTCCGACCGGAACTGCTGCTGGAGGTCGAGGCGTTCGCGATCGTCCCCGCGGCGTCCGCGGGAGGGGCGGACCGGCCGTGACCCTGGTCCCGGAGCGGTTCTCCGTGACGGCCGCGGCCCGGCGGCTCACCCCGCCGGGGCCCGGCGACCCGCCGCGGGTCTGCCTGGTGGACACGGCGGCGAACGCGGCCGCCGCCGTCCACCTGGCGCCCGGGCTGCTGGACCGGGAGGAACGCGAGCGGGCCTCCGCGTTCCACTTCGACCGCGACCGCACCAGCTACGTCACCGCGCACGTGGCGCTGCGCCTGCTGCTGGCGGCGTACCTGGGGACCCCGCCCGGCTCGGTGCCGCTGGTCCGGGAGGACTGCCCGGCCTGCGGCGGCCCGCACGGCCGGCCCGCGGTGGAGGGCGGCGCCCCGCACTTCTCGCTCTCCCACTCCCGGGAGCTGACGCTGGTGGCCATCGCCGCGGGCCCGGTGGGGGTGGACGTGGAGGCGCTGCCCGGCGAGGAGGCCGTGGACGGCGTGTGGCGTTCGCTGCACCCGGCGGAGGTGGCCGAACTGGGGGCGCTGCCGCCGGTGGAGCGCCGGGAGGCCTTCGCGCGGGCCTGGGCGCGCAAGGAGGCGTACCTGAAGGGTCTGGGAACCGGCCTGGCCAGGGACCTGTCGGAGGACTACGTCGGCTCGGGCCCCGCTCCCGCCGCGGGCCCCGAGGGCTGGTCGCTCTCCGACGTCGCCGTCGGGGACGGCCACCGGGCGGCCGTCGCCGTACGACTGGGCTGACGCCCTCCGGCCCCGCGGCCGTTCCCGTTCACCCCTGCCCGGGGACCGGTTCCAGGGCCCGTTTCGAAAGTCCCGCCTGTCCCGCGACGCTCCCCCAGCTGCGCTGGGAGGTGCCCCCACGCTGCGTTGTCGAATCGTCCGAGTAGCCCACTACGAGGACGACTCTCCGCCTTGCGATGCACCGCACCAGGGGGCACTTCCCGGCGCAAGCTGGGGGAGCCGCGGGACCCGCCCTCCGGGCGGCCGACGCTACTTTCGACACAGGCCCTAGCGTGCGTACTCCTCCGCGAGGAAGCGCATCGTCTGGTCGACGAAGACCCGCATCTCGCGGGAGAGGTTCTTGCCGCGCCGCCAGGCGATCTGGGTGTGCACCTCGAAGGGCACCGGCCACGGCAGGGTCACCAGGGTGCCGGCCTCCAGGGCGTCGACGACGGTGGCGGTGGGCAGCAGGCTGATGCCCAGGCCCGCGGCGACCCCGCGCTTGATGGACTCGATGGTGCCGAACTCCAGGAAGGGCAGCGACTCGCCCGTGCCGTCGTTGAGCTCGGCCTCGAACAACTCGCGGTAGGCGCAGCCCGCCTCGGCGGATATCACCTGGACCTGCCGGAGGTCATCGGTGGTGATCTTGTCGAACCCGGTCAGCGGGTGGTCGGGCGCGGCGACCACGGTGAGCGGCTCGGAGCCGAGCACCTCGGTCTGCACGCCGGGGTGCTGGGTCTCGGCCTCCATCAGGAAGCCCATGTCGAACATGCCCTGGCGCAGCGCGTGGCAGGTCTCGGCGCAGAGGCTGGGGCGCAGCACGATGTGCAGGGCCGGGTAGCGGTGGTGGAAGAACTCCAGCAAGGGGGGCATCCGGTAGGAGGTGATGCTCTCCATCGAACCGATCGTCAGCACTCCCGAGGGCTCCTCCGAGCCCAGGGTCGCACCGCGCGCCTCCCCGGCGAGCGAGAGCATCTGCTCGGCGTACGGCAGGAGCCGCTGGCCGGCCTCGGTGAGCTGGATGCGGCCCCCGAGACGGTCGAAGAGGTCGACCCCGAGCGACATCTCCAGCCCCTTGATCTGGGCCGTGACGCTGGATTGCGCGTACTTCAGTTCCGTCGCCGCCCGGGTGAAGCTGAGCAGCGTCGCCACCTTGTGGAACGTCGCCAGCTGCCGAATGTCCATTGACCCCTCCCGTGGTTCGGCTCACGCCGGATCAATACTCCCTCCACAGGAAATCAAGTGGCCGGTGCCGGGCGCCAGAACTCCGGGTTGTCTGATCGAGGACAACCCCCGTCAGCATGGGGACACATCGTCCTCGCCGGGATCGGCCGGAACGACGTCGCCGTCGGGGATCAATCCCTGGCGGCCGATCAGCAATCCCGCCTGGAATCTGCTGGTGGCGCCGAGTTCCTCCATGATTACGGATATGTGGCGACGACATGTACGGGTCGCCATCCCGAGCCGCCGGGCGATCACCTCGTCCTTCAATCCCATGGCCATCAAGCGCAGGATTGACAGCCGCAAGTCCTCGGTGACCTGGTGGTATTCGGCGGTCCGGCCCACGTCGAAGGGCTGACTGGCCTGCCATATGGACTCGAACGACCGGCACAGATAGGCGACCAGCGTGGGATCGGAGACAATCGCCGCACCCGGCGGTTCCTTTCCCTTCCGCTCCTTCGGTATGAACGCGAGTTTGCGGTCGTAGATGATCAGCCGCTCGGAGAGTTCCTCGGCGGTGCGGACCTCGGCGCCCCCCTCGCATATCTGCCGCACGTAGGTACGGGTGGCGAGGCTGGTGCGGGCGGTGTGCTGGTAGAGCGTGCGGATGCGGATCCCGCGGCGCCGCATCTCCAGGGTCTGCACCAGGTCCTGCTCGAGGAGTTCGGCGCTGCGACCGCCGCCGGGCTGCAGGCTCAACCGCTCCTCGGTGCAGCGGCGCCGCGCCAGGTCGATCTCCCTGCGCACTTCCTCGAAGTCGTCCAGCACCCTGACCGGCACGTCGTCGGGGGCGGCCCGGTCGCTCGTGCGGTAGACGGCGGACAGCGCCCGTAACTGACGGTGTATCCCGGCGATCTCCTGCCGGCGGTGGGCGATGGACAGCTCCAGCGGAGTCACCAGTTCCGCTTCCGCGACGTCCGGGTCGAGCGCCACGACGGAGCGGCCGGCGCCGACGCGGCCGAGCAGCCGCAGCTCCTCCAGGGTCTTGCGGGCCTCGGCGACCAGGTCGACGTCGACGCCCAGCTCGGCGGCGATCTCGTCATCCCTGAAGGCACCGGCTCGCAGAGCGCATTCGTATGCATCAACAGCAAGGTCGTCCAACAGGCGATGCTCGTCCACCGATCACCCACCCCATGCCCGTTTTGCCGCTATCCACTTGTTGCCGCTCCATCATAGGACACTTCCGGCGGGTCGAACTCGATCTCCGGAACTGACACCTTGTTCTGGTGCCCACAAAGGGCGCGGCAGACAAGCGATGTGGGGGGATCCACGATGGTGAGCACTCGTCATTTACTCGCCCGGGGCTTCGCGGTGATCGTCCTGGCAGCCGGAGTTGTTTACTCCGCCGCTCCGGGGACCGCGGTCGTTTCCGGCGACGGCCCGCGGAACACGACGCTGGCGGATGACAAGTGGGACGAGGCTCCGATCGGTGGCGCCGACACGCATTCAGCCGGCGACCACCACGCCTGATTCGTCACGGTAATTGGTTGAAGGAGAAAACATGTCGTCGAATGAACCCATGACCACGCCCCCGGGCGGCCCGGAAGAGGAATCCGGCACTCTGCACTGGCCGCGGCGGCCGCGCTAGCCGCCGCCCCGGCCGGGCCCGGCTGCTCAGTGGTGCACGCGGCGGTCGCCCGGGGTGACCCGGTACCTGATGTCCCACAGGTTGCGCCGGACGTACGTGCGCTGGAGCCAGCGGTCCCGGCCGTCGTAGCGGGCGGTGAACCGCGAGCGGGCGTGCACGCCCTTGCGGTTGTTGACCAGCAGGGCCGTGCCCGGTTCGAGCCGTACGGCGTGCGCCGACGCGCGGCAGGCCTCCTGCAGCAGTTCCAGGGCCGCCGCGGCCCCGCGGGTGAGCGGGCGCACGCCGTTGGCCGAGACGGCGATCCCGGGGAAGTCCCGGGAGCCGCTGACGATCGGCACCGGGTCCGACAGGACCTCCGCACCGCCCGCGACATCGCGGGTGTAGCTGCCCGGCGCGTTGAGCCGGAACAGCGGACTGCGCAGCGTCTCCAGCGCGCTGTCCGCCAGCTGCCCGCAGATGTCGCGGGCGTCCGCGTAGTAGGTGGCGGCCGTCCCGGAGGGGTCGCCGCGCAGGCAGTTGAGGACCAGGAAGTCCGGGTTGGCCACGTCCCAGCGCCCGGCCGGGTCGTGGGTGATGTCGCTGTGGAAGTTGAGGAAGACGGCGGAGCCCTGGTTGGTCTGGGTGCTCTCGCCGCCCGGGACCGGCACCACGTCGTGGATCAGCCGCCCCTCCTTCTCGGTGAGCACGCCGACCGGCTCGCCCAGCAGCCCCGACAGGCCCAGCAGCACCCCCTCGGCGACGAAGCCCCGCTTGGCGCGGCTGGGGCCGCCGTCCACCGGGGTGGGCGGCAGCTCCCGGTCCACGGGCAGGTTGCGCACCAGGGCTACGCCGGGGGTGTCGACGTGGCGGCCGAAGTCCAGGACGCGCTGCAGCAGTGCGGTGGGCAGCGCGGCGAAGATCCGGTGGTAGCGGGTCATCGCCCGGTCGATGTCCCGCGCCGGGTCGGGGAGCGCCGCGAGCCGCTCCCCGATGTCGTCCCGTACCGCGTCGGGCAGTTCCAGCTCGGCGAAGGTGTCCTGCACGGCTCACACTCCTACAAGGCGGGCGTCGGGGGCACCGGCGGGGGCCGCGAAGTCCAGCCGGTCGTGCAGCCGTTGCGCGAGGTGCAGGGCGTCCTCGGCGCTCTCGGCGATGTGGGTGGTGACCTTGCTGCCGCGCACCTCCGCCACCGGCACGCCCACCCGCCGGCCCGGGGTGACGCCCTGCCGCAGCTGGACGGCCTCCAGGTCGACGAAGCCGCCGATGACGGCCACTCGGGGTTCGCCGGTGAGCCGCACGGTGTCGATGCCGGCCACGTGGAAGGCGTTGTGCGCGGCGTCGGCGTGGGCGTCGTCGGGGAAGTCCAGCACCACCGAGCGCCGGTCGAGGACGACGGCGGCCATCTGGTTGCCGACCGCGCTGATCCGGGTGCCCGGGGAGTACGGGGCCCGGTTGTAGCGCAGCACGATCTCGATGCGGTGCCGCAGCGCGAGCTGGACGGCGCGGCGGTGCAGCACCTTCGCCCCGTACAGCGACATCAGGGCGGCCATGTTGTACGAGACCTGCGGCAGCAGGCGGGCCCCGGTGACCAGGTGCGGGTCGGAGGTGTAGATGCCGTCGACGTCGGAGTGGATCTCGCAGACGTGGCTCTCCACGGCGCGGGCGACGGCCAGCGCCGACAGGTCCGAGCTGTTCTTGCCCAGCCACGTGGGCCGGCCCTGGCCGTCGACGGCCTGGCCGCCGGGGACGACGACGACCTCGTGCCGCTCGAGCGCCCTGCGCAGCGGGCCGGGGTCGGTGCTGACCACCCGGGCCCACAGGAAGGAGGAGTTGGTGACCAGCCCGACCTGGTGCCCGGCGAGCACGGTGGCGCTGCGGCCCGCCCGGTGCAGGGCGCTGGCCAGCAGGTGGGCGCTGAGCAGGTCGCCGGTGCAGAGCATGCCCGCGGCGGTGGCGTCCTCGGGGCGGAGGTTGACCTCGTGCAGGCGGCCGCGCAGCCCCTCGGTCTCGCCCTGCATCGCGCTGACCACCACGGCCAGCGGCCGGCCCTCGCGGCGTATGCGCTCGTCCAGGCCGGCGGCGAGGTCGTGGTACGCGGCGGGGGTGCGGAAGGTGGACCCGCCGAACTTCAGTACCGCCGGGGCCGTCATCGCGCGCCTCCCGCCAGGAAGCCGCGGCTCAGGGCGTACTCGGCGATCTGGACGGCGTTCAGGGCCGCGCCGACCCGCAGGTTGTCCGAGACCAGCCACATCCAGAAGCCCCGCGGGTTGTGCGGGGCGACCCTGATCCGCCCGATGTGGACGTGGTCGGGGTGCCCGGCGGTGAGCGGGGTCGGGAAGCCGCCCGGGTGCTCCCGGTCGTGGACGGTGACCTCGGGCAGCCGGGCCAGCAGCGCGACGAGCTCCCCGCGGTCCACGGGTGCGCCCGCCTCCACCCAGACCGCCTCGGAGTGGGAGTTGACCACGGGCACCCGCACGCAGGTGGCGGTCAGGTCCAGGTGCGGGAGCCCGAGGATCTTGCGGGACTCCTGGAGCATCTTCTGCTCCTCCAGGGTGAAGCCGTCGTCCAGCAGCCGGTCGATGGAGGGGACGACGTTGAAGGCGAGGGCGGGCCGGAAGCGCTCGGAGGGCAGGTCGGCGTCCGGGTCGCGCAGCGCGACCTCGCTGCCCTCCAGGAGTTCCTCGATGCCCTGGTGGCCCTGGCCGGAGGCGGCCTGGTAGGTGCTGACCACCACCTGGCGGACCCCCCAGCGGCGCTGCACCGGCAGCAGGGCGCGGACCAGCGGGATGGTGGAGCAGTTGGGGTTGGCGACGATCCCGCCGCCCGGGCGGCGGTGCAGTTCCGCGGCGTTGACCTGCGGCACCACGAGCGGGGTGTCGGGGTCCATGCGGAAGGCGTTGGTGTTGTCGATCACCAGGGCGCCCTGGGCGACGGCGGACTTGGCCCACTTGTCGCTGACCGCCGTGCCGGCCGAGAAGAACGCGATGTCGGCCCGGCCGAAGTCGAAGTCCTCCAGGGCGACGACCTCGCGGGCGCGCCCGTCGACCGCCACGTGGCGGCCCGCGCTGCGCGCCGAGGCGACGAGGTGCACCTCGCGGTAGCGCAGTCCGCGTTCCTCGATCAGTTCGATGAGGGTGCTGCCCACGGCCCCCGTCGCGCCGACGATGGCGATGCGCGGGGCGGCGGGATCGGTAACGAGGGTCATCGGGGATCTCCGATCTGGACGAGCCCGGCCGCGGGTGCCGTGGCTTCCGGTCCGGTGCCGCCGGCCGCGGCGGGACGACGGCGCCGCGGCAGCAGCCGCCAGCCGAGGTTGACGCCGAGTCCCGCCGCGGCGATCAGTGGCACTCCGAGGGCCTGCACCGGCCCGACACGGTGCCCGTAGACCGCGAGGTCCACCAGGATCGCGACGGCCGGGTAGACGAACGACAGCACCGCGATGCGGTCGGTGGACAGCTTCCGGTACGAGGAGTAGAGCAGGACGTACATCAGGCAGGTGTGGATCACGCCGAGGCCCACCAGCCAGCCCCAGCGCGCGCCCAGCCCGGCGGTCTCGCCGAGCCGGGCGAACGGCAGCAGCAGCGGGATGCCGACCAGGACCTGGATCAGCGCGGTCAGTTGCGGGCGGACGGTGGTGAGCCGCTTGGCGATCACGGTGGCGAAGGCGTACAGCAGGGCCGCCGCCAGCGCCTCGGCGATGCCGAGCGGCCGGCCGCCCCCGCCGGGGCCGGCCCCCGGCGGGCCCGCGACGAGCAGCACCCCGGCGAAGGCCAGCACGATCCAGCCGGCCCGTTGCCGGTCGAGCCGTTCCCGGAACAGCGCGACACCCAGCAGCACCACGTAGAAGGGCTGGGTGTGATAGACGACGGTGGCCACCGAGATCGAGGTGCGGCGGTAGGCGTCGAAGAGCAGCACCCAGTTGAGGACGATGCACACCCCGCCGAGGGCGGCGAGCGCGAAGGTGCGGCGGGTCAGCCCGGTGTTCCTGAGGTGGCCCCGCAGCAGGCAGTAGGCGGCCAGCGCCACCGCCCCGAAGACGCAGCGGAAGAGCACCACGGTGGTGGAGGAGACCCCGGACTCCAGGACGAAGACGCCGAGGGTGCCGGAGAGCCCCATGGCCGCGGTGAGTTCGAGGGCGCCCCGGCGCGCCCGTGCGGCGGGTGTGGCGTCACTGCTCATGCGCTGTCGGCTCCTTCCGCGGCGGACGGGGGTCAGTGCAGGGGGACGGCGTAGTGCAGCCCGCCCCTGGTCCACAGTTCGTTGGGGCCGCGCGGCACGTCGAGGCCGGACGCGGCGCCCAGGTTGCGCTCGTAGACGTCGGCGTAGCTGCCGACGGCGGCCAGCACGCGGGCGGCCCAGCCCTCGTCCAGTCCGACCGCGGGGCCGTGCGGGCCGGCCAGCGCGGCGGCCCTGCCGGTGCCCTCGTGCTCGGCGGCGGGCAGCAGTTGCAGCACCCAGCGGACCAGCCGGAACCAGTGCGGGTCCGCGTCGCGGACGGCGGCCGCCATCGGCTCGCGGGAGATCGAGGCGGGCAGGATGCGGTGGGCCCGCGGGTCGGGCAGCCCGGCGCGGGCCCCGGCCAGGGCGATGCGGTCCAGGACGTAGGCGGCGCAGTCGCCGGAGGCGTACGCGGCCAGCGCGCCCGCGGGGTCGTCGAAGCCGACCGGGACGGTGGTCAGGCCGCGCGGGCCGTACCAGGCGGCGAGGTTGACCGGGGTGGTGCAGCCGGTGTGGACGGCGAGCCGCCGCCCCGCGAGCCGGGCCGGGTCGTCGATGCCGTCGGCGGCGCGCACCAGGAAGCCCTCGCCGTCGTAGGCGGTGATCCCGGCGAAGAGCACCGGGTGGGCGGCCTCCCGGCCCAGTGTCCAGGTGAGGTTGCACACCGTCAGGTCGGCCTTGTCCGCGGCGAGCACGGACAGCCGGTCGGCGGCCCGCACGGGGCGCCAGTCGACGGCCTCCGGGTCGTGGAGGACGGCCGCCGCCACGGCGCGGGCGATGTCGGTGTCCAGCCCGGTCCAGCGGCCGTCGGCGGTGCGCAGGGACAGCCCGCGGATGCCCAGGGAGACGGCGGCGCGCAGGACGCCGCGGGCGCGGACGGCGTCCAGGGTCACCGGCGTCGTGCGTGCGGGGGCGGTCATGAGGCGTACCCGTGGAGCGGGCGGGCGGTGCCGGTGAGGTCCTCGCGGTCGTAGCGGCGCTCGTTGAAGGAGAGCATCTCGCCCAGGCCGCGTGCGGTGAGCGGGGTGACGGGCGCCGCGGGGCCGCCGGCCGGGGCGGTGGTCACCGGCATCGCGCCGGCCTCGGTCCAGCGGAGCATGCCGTACGGGTCGACGGCGGCGCGGGCGCGGCCGGCGTTGCCGGGGTGCAGGCAGTACGGCACGTCGAGGACGCCGCGGGCGAAGGCCGCGACGAGGGCGTCGCCGACGGTGTCCGCGAGGGCGAGGGTGGCGTCGACGAGGGTCCCGGCCTCCTCGTACAGGCCGGTGGCGGTGGGCCGGGGCCCGGCGGCGGTGTCGGGGCGGGCGGCCGCTTCCGCCACGGCGTGTGCGAACTCCAGGGCCTCGACGTTCTCCTCGACGGTGGGGATGCGGCGGGACTCGGCGGGCGTCTTGACCACCAGCCGCTCCGCGCCGCCGCGCACCGCGAGCCGGACGCTGTGCTCCAGCAGCCGGTAGGAGCCGATCGGGGTGCGCGGGAAGACGCCCATGTAGGTGTAGAGCACGACGTGCCGGTCGGTGCCGGGCAGCCGTTCCGCGGCCAGCCGGCGCAGCGCGGCCAGGGCCTCCAGGTCCTGGCCGGGGTGGACCTGCTGGGCGTAGCTGAGCGAGATGCCGGTCAGCCCGTGCTCGCGGAAGAACATCCCCTCCAGCACGCTGAGGGCCACCAGCAGCGAGGGCGGGCACAGTTGGCCGAGCATGCAGCCGCCGAAGGTCTCCAGGTGCGGGGGGACGGGCTGCCCGGCCAGGAGTTCGCAGCCGGCCCGCCACTCGCGCACCGCCGCCGCGAGCGGGGTGCGGCTGTAGGGCAGGCAGTACGAGACGGGGCCGCCCTCGGTGGCGTCGATCCCGGCCGCGGCCACGGCGCGCAGCAGGCGCAGCGGCAGGGCGGTGCCGTGGCGGAGCTGCACGGGGAAGTCGGGGGCGGCGGTCTCCGCCAGCAACCTCCGTACGGCGGCGGGCCCGTGGGCGAGCAGCGGGAAGCCGTTGAGGTCGGCGGGGCGGTCGCGCAGGGCGCGGCGGGCGGCGGCGTAGTCGTGGCAGCGGGTGTAGCTGTCGAGGGTGATGGTGCCGGCCGTGGTGGCGCGGGCCCCGCGGACGGCGCGCAGTCCGGCCCGCATCCGGCCGAGGTCGCCGAAGCCCATGCGGGGCTGGACGACCAGCCGTCCGGCCGCACGGGCCCGGCGGACGAACGCGGAGAAGCGGTCGGCGCTGTGCGGCATCAGGCCACCTCCCCGGGCGCGGTGCGGCGCGGGGCGGAGTCCCGTCCTCGTCGTGGGCCGGCCGGCCGGTCCGGCGCCGCGGCGAGGAGCCGGGCGGGCGACGCGGGACGGGGGTGCCGCCGGGCGGCGGCCGGGAAGGGGACGCCGCCGGCGACGGGGCCCGGGGCGGGCGGGGTGCGCAGGGCCCGCAGGTAGGTCTCGAAGCGGGCGAGCGCGCCGCCGCCGGTGTCGTCGCCGTCGTCGAAGACGGCGTCGTAGCCCGCGGCGGCCAGGCGGGCGGCGGGGCGGGTGTCGTCGCGGCCGTGGACGCCGAGCTTGCCGCCGATCACGACGGGCAGGGCGGCGAGGGCCGGTTCGGCGCGCAGGGCGCGGATCAGCCGCAGCCCGTCGAGGTGCCCGTGGCCGTTGACGGTGCCGATGACCAGCAGGTCCGGGCGGAGCGCGCGGCAGGCGCCGGCGATCTCCGCGTCGGGGGTGAGGCTGCCGAGGTTGGACACCTCGTGACCGTGCTCCTCCAGCAGCAACTGCAGGAACACCAGGTTCCACATGTGTGCGTCGGAGGAGACACCGGAAACAATGATCCGCCTCCGGGAGGCGGCAGCCATGCCAGTCATTGATTCCCTCGGTAGGAATGTGGAGTGGGCCGGGGAAATCATCCGCGGCGCACCGCCGGAGGGTCCAGCGGTGCCGGGTGGAAATACCCGAAGGTCGCGATCAGGAATTTCTATCCCGCACTGTCCGGATCGTCCCCGTTCCCGAACAGATCCAGCCGGGTCGCCGCCATGCCCAGTTGGAAGCGGGTCTCCACACCGAGCTTCTCGCACATGCCCGACAGGTAGCGGCGGAGCGTACGGGTGGAGATACCCAGCCGCCGGGAAATGAATTCATCCGACCTGCCGAGTTCCAGCTGGCGCAAAATGGCCACCTCGACGTCCTCGAAGACGTCGCCGTCGAAATCGCCGCCGACCGGTTTCGCGTGCTCCCAGATGTGGTCGAATATCACTTCGAGAAACGAGACCACGGTCGGGTCGCGGAAGAGCGCCGCACCGCCGCCCTTTCCGGTGGACACCAGTGCCACGACGCCGTCCAGCAGGATCATCCGGCCGGGGATGACCGCCGCGGTGCGCAACTGGGCGCCCAGGTCGCCCAGTCGCGTCATGTGCCGCAGCGCCTCCCGCTGCCGGCGGGCGGTGTGCGGCACCACGGTCCGGTAGCGCACGCCCCGGTCGAGCAGGTCCCGGTCCAGGTCGAGGGCGGCCCGCAGGGTCTGCGGGCCGCCGAGGGTGGGGTGGGCGGTGAGCACGCGGTGCCGGACCTGCGAGGACAGGTCGGAGAGCCGGTGCCGTACCGCGTCGCCGTCGGTGAGCAGTTCGGTGGTGGTGCCGGCCAGCCGCTGCCGCTGGTGGGCGTCGTACAGGGCGCCGAGCGGGCCCAGGTCGCGCCGGGTGGTGTCGATCTGGCGCAGCAGCTGGTGCGCCTGCAGGCTGAGGGAGGCGGTGAGTTCGGCCGCCGCGAGGCCGGGCGAGACGACCTCGTAGCGGCAGGGACCGTCCGGGTGCAGCAGCCGGTGCGCCATCAGCCGCTTGACCGACTCGTCGAACTCGTCCGCCGGCAGACCGAGTTCGGAGGCGCAGTGGCCGGCGTCCGGCGACACCTGCAGCAGGTGCCGGTAGACGCCGACGTCCTGGGATGTGAGCTCCTGGTCCGACACGGCGGCTCCCCTTTGCTGGTCGTGCTGCTCACATGGCGAAGTGGCGCTCCAGGAAGTCGGTGGCCACGTCGCCCCGGCGGAACTCGGGGTGGCCGAGGATCTCCTGGTGCAGCGGGATCGTGGTGTGCACGCCGGGCCCGGAGACCTCGAACTCCGACAGCGCGCGCAGGGTGCGCTCGATGCAGCTGCCGCGGTCGGGACCCCAGACGATCAGCTTCCCGATCATCGAGTCGTAGTACGGGCTGACGCGCGCGCCGGGGACGTAGTCGGTGTCCACCCGGACCCACGGGCCGCCGGGGACGCGGTAGCGCTCCAGCAGTCCGGGGGTGGGGGCGAAGGACCTGGCCGGGTCCTCGGCGTTGACGCGGCACTCGATGGCGTGGCCGCGGATCTCCACGTCCTCCTGCTTGACCGACAGCGGGCTGCCGGAGGCGACCCGCAGCTGCTCACCGACCAGGTCGACGCCGGTGACCAGCTCGGTGACCGGGTGCTCGACCTGGATGCGGGCGTTCATCTCCATGAACCAGAAGACGTCCTCGCCGCCGTCACCCGCCCCGTCACGGGCCTCCAGCAGGAACTCCACGGTGCCCGCGCCCCGGTAGCCCACCGCGCGGGCACCGGCCAGGGCGGCCGCGCCCAGCCGCTCGCGCAGTTGCGGGGAGACGCCGGCCGAGGGGGACTCCTCGACGAGCTTCTGGTGGCGGCGCTGCACCGAGCAGTCGCGCTCGCCCAGGTGCACGGCGCCGTCGAAGTCGTCGCAGACGACCTGGATCTCGATGTGCCGGGTCTTCTCCAGGTAGCGCTCCATGTAGACGGCGCTGTTCTTGAAGACGGCCTGCGCGCTGGCCCGGGTGGCGGTGTAGGCGTCCCGGAGGTCCTGGGGGCGCCGCACGACGGTGATGCCGCGGCCTCCCCCGCCCGCCGCGGCCTTGATGATGACCGGGTAGCCGATCTCGGCGGCGACCGCCTCGGCGGCCTCCACCGAGTCGACCGGCTCGATGGTGCCCGGCAGCAGCGGGAGTCCGGCCTCGGTCATCAGCCTGCGGGCGGTGGCCTTGTCGCCGACGTTCTCCATGACGTCCGGCGGCGGGCCGATGAAGGTGATGCCGTCGTCGGCGCAGATCTCGGCGAAGTAGGGGTCCTCGGAGAGGAATCCGTAGCCGGGGTGGATGGCCTCGGCGCCGGTCTTGACGGCGGCGCCGATGATGTTGGGGATGTTGAGGTAGCTGCGGGCGGGCGCGCCGGGGCCGATGTGCACGGCCTCGTCCGCGGCCGCGACGAACCGCGCGTCGGCGTCGGGGGTGGAGTACACGGCCACCGTGCGCACGCCGAGGTCGCGGCAGGAGCGGATGATGCGCAGCGCGATCTCCCCGCGGTTGGCGACGAGCACCTTGTCGAACACGGTTGTGCCCTCTCAGTCGACGGGGACGAGGTCGATCAGCGGCTGGGCGTACTCGACGACCTCGCCGTCCTGGACGTGGATCGCGTGCACCCGGCCCCGGGTCTCGGCGGTGATCGAGTTGAGCAGCTTCATCGCCTCGATGATGGCCAGTTGCCGGCCCGGCTCGACGACGTCGCCGACCCGTACGAAGGGCTCGGCGCCGGGCGAGGACGCCTGGTAGAAGGTGCCGACCAGCGGCGCGGTGACGCTGACCAGCCCGGCGGGCGGGGCCTGCGCCCCGGCGTCGGCCGGTGCGGCGGGAGCCGGTGCGGGGGCGGCGGGCGGCGCGGGGGCCGCCCCGGCCGGTACCGGGGCGGGGACAGGGGCGGCGACCGCGGCGGACTCCCACTCGACGTCCACGCTGAGCCCGCCGGCCCGCAGGGTGATCCGCCGCAGGGTGCCGGGCAGTTCACCGGCGAGCAGCCGGGTCTGCGCCCGCAGCTCCTCCACCGTCGTCACGCCGCCGGCCTCCGGCCCGGTCACGGTGTCCGCGCTGTCCGCGCTGTCCGCGGTGCCCACGCCGTTCGGCGTCGTCGTGGCCTCAGTGCTCGTGCTCATCACGCTTCTCCCAGTCCACTACCGGCTGACGTTCGGGGTGCCCGAAGCGGTCGAACCTGTCCCGGCGCACCTCGACGAGCCGGTCCCCCGGCAGGTCGAGCAGCGGGGCCAGCGCCCGTACCAGGGCGGTCTTGACGTTGAGCGCCGTCGGGTACGGCGCGGTGTGCGCGCCGTCCGGCGGCTCGGGCACGATGGCGTCCACCACGCCGAGGCGCAGCAGGTCCGAGGCCGTGAGCCGGAGGGCGTCGGCGGCCCGGCCGGCCTGCTCGGCGGTGCCGAACAGGATGGTCGAGCAGCCCTCCGGGCTGATCACCGAGTAGTACGCGTTCTGCAGCATCAGCACCGTGTTGGCGACGCCCAGGGCGAGCGCCCCGCCGCTGCCGCCCTCGCCGGTGACGACGGAGACCACGGGCACGCGCACCCGCGAGAGTTCGAGGATGCACTCGGCGATGGCCAGGCTCTGGCCGCGCTCCTCCGCCCCGATGCCGGGGAAGGCGCCGGGGGTGTCGACGAAGGCGACGATCGGCAGCCCGAACCGCTCCGCGAGCCGCATCAGCCGCAGCGCCTTGCGGTAGCCCTCGGGGTTGGGCATCCCGAAGTTGCTGCTCACCAGCTCGGCGGTGTCGTGGCCCTTCTGGTGGCCGAGGACGACCACGCTCTGGCCGCCGAGCCGGGCGACCCCGCCGACGAGCGCCCGGTCGTCGGCGAAGGCTCGGTCGCCGTGCAGCGCGACGAAGTCGTCGAAGACGTAGCCGATGTACTCCCGCGTGGTGGGCCGCGAGATGGTGCGGGCCAGCGCCACCGTCTCGCGCGTGCCGCGCACGGCCGGGACGGGTTCGGTGAGCGGCTCGGCGCCCGCCGGCTCCGGGAGTTCGGGCACCGAGGGGCCGAGCAGGGTCAGCAGCCGGGCCAGGTGCTCGCGCTGGTTCTCGCGCGGCACGACCGCGTCGATCATCCCGTGCTCCAGCAGGAACTCCGCGCTCTGGAAGCCGGGCGGCAGCTCCTCGCGGATGGTGTTGCGGATGACCTGCGGCCCGGCGAAGCCGATCAGGCTGCCCGGCTCGGCGAGGATGACGTCGCCGAGCATCGCGAAGGAGGCGCTGGCGCCGCCGAAGGTCGGGTCGGTGTTGAGGTTGATCACCGGCAGTGCCGCCTCGCGCAGGGCGGCGATCCACTGCGAGGTCTTCGCCATCTGCATCAGGGAGAGCGCGCCCTCCTGCATGCGGGCGCCACCGGAGGCGGCGACCAGCAGCAGCGGCAGCCGCTCGGCGAGCGCGTGCCGGGCGGCGGCGGCGATGGCCTCGCCGACCACCGATCCCATGCTGCCGCCCATGAAGCTGAAGTCCAGGACGGCCGCGATCAGCGGGCGGCCCTCGATCGTCAGGCGCCCGGCGAGGACGGCGTCGTTGCGGCCGGTCCTGGCCTGGGCGTCGCGCAGCCGGTCCCGGTACGGCTTGCTGTCGGTGAAGCCGAGCAGGTCGCGCGGCATGTGGTCGTCGGGGAAGGGGCGGAAGCTGCCCGGGTCGGCGAGCTGCTCGATCCGGGTGTGCGGCGGTATCCGGAAGTGGAACTGGCACTCGGGGCAGACCTTGCGGTTGCGGTCCAGCCGCTTGCCGTAGATGAAGGCGCCGCAGGCCCCGCACCTGCGCCACTGGACGTCCTGGCCGGCCCGCACCGGCCCCTGCTGCTGTGTCACGGCGGTGTCCTCCTCCCCTATCCGCGGTCCGTGACCTGCGCGAGCGGCCGCTGCGGCCGGCCGGCGGTGGCCTTCGCGATGCCGAACGGCGGCATGTTGCGGTAGACGGTGTGCATCCGGGCCGGGTCGACGACGTAGGCCTCGTGGTAGATCCCGACGGCGCCGTTGTTGCCGACGGCTCGGTTGAAGCGGGCCCAGGCGGGCCGGTGGGCGGCCTCGGTGTTGCGCGAGTACGCCATCAGGTCGTCCATGCTGGCCCAGTACTGGACCATGATCACGGTGCGGTTGAGCCAGGTGCGCGAGCCCAGGAAGCCGTGCTCCTTCTGCTTGTTGAGCTCGATCAGCATCGGGAACATGGCGAGGAAGGAGGGCACCCAGCGGTGCACCTTCCAGAAGCTGTTGATCCTCATCCCGATGAGGAAGAGGACGGTGCCCTCGGGCGGGTCCGCCACCTGGGGTACGGTCTCGACCTTGCCTGCCACGGGGGCGCTCCTCTCGGATCTGCTCGGCTGGGAACAGGGCGGTGCGGGGCGGTGCGGGCGGAACGGCGTGCGGGGTCAGAACGGGTAACCGCGCGGCGGCTCGCTGCTGGTGAGCGTGTGCCAGCGGGTGAAGGCCTCCAGGCTCGCCCGGCCGCCGAACCCGGAGGCGTTGCCCGAGGCGCCGACGCCCCCGAAGGGCAGCCGGGGGTCGTGCCCGACGGTCTGGTCGCCGACGTGGACGACGCCGCAGCGGATCCGGCGGGCCAGCGCCCGCCCGCGCGCGGCGTCGGAGGTGTAGACGGCGGCGGTCAGCCCGTGGTCGGAGGCGTTGGCCAGGGCCACCGCCTCGCCGTCGTCGGCGAAGGCCGTGACGGTGGCGACCGGGCCGAAGACCTCGGTCCTGAAGATGTCCATCCGCGGGGTGACGTCGGCCAGGACGGTCGGCGGGAAGTACGGCCCCGTGGCCCGGCCCCCGGTGACCAGCCGGGCGCCCTGGGCGACCGCGTTCTCCACGGCGGCGGCGATCGAGGTGAGCTGCCGCTGGTCGATGACCGGCCCGATCTGCGCGTCCTCGCGGTACGGGTCGCCGATCCGCAGCGCCCGCGCGTGCCGGGCGAGCGCCGCGGTGTACTCCGCGGCCACGTCGCGCTGGACGAGGTGGCGGCGGGCGGCCATGCAGATCTGGCCCTGGTGCAGGAAGGAGCCCCAGGAGCCGGCGGAGGCGGCCTGTTCGAGGTCGGCGTCCGGCAGGACGACGAAGGCGTTCTGCCCGCCGAGTTCGAGCACCACCCGCTTCAGCAGACGGCCGCAGGCCGCGCCGATCTCCCGGCCGGCCTCGGTGGAGCCGGTGAACGAGACCATGGCCACGTCCGGCGCCTGCACCAGGGCCCGGCCGGTCACGGCGTCACCGTGCACCACCTCCAGCACACCGGCCGGCAGTCCGGCGGCGGCGAGGACCTCGGCCAGGACGCGCCCGCCGGAGAGCGGGGTGTGCGGGTCGGGCTTCAGCAGCACGGTGTTGCCGAGCGCGAGGGCGGGGGCGACCGAGCGCAGGGCCAGCAGCAGCGGGAAGTTCCAGGGCACGATCACGCCGACGACGCCCAGCGGGACCCGCCGCACCTCGCTCCGCCGGGCGGGGTCGGAGCCGGGGCCGTGCGGGGCCTCGGGCTCGCGGGCCAGCTCCGCGGCGTGCCGCAGCTCCCCGGCGCCCGCGTGGACCTCGTAGAAGGCCTTGCCGGGGATCGCCCCGCCCTCACGGACCAGCAGGTCCTGGACCTCCTGGGCGCGTTCGACGAGCACATCGGCGGCGCGCTCCAGCACCGCGGCCCGGTCGGCGGCCGGCAGTGCCGCCCAGCCCGGCGCGGCGGCCGCCGCCCGGCGGGCGGCCGAGGCCACGGCACCGGGGCCGGCGAGCGGGACGCCGCCCAGTTCCTCGCCGGTGATGATCTCGCGGCTGACCAGCAGCCCGGTCTCGGTCGCTGTGCTCACCTGCGTACCTCGGTCTCGTCGTCGGTGGGGGCGGCGGGGTGCTCGCGGCGGGTCAGCACCGCGAAGGCGGTGACCCGGCCGGCGCCGGCGGTGACCGTCACGTTGACGTCGCCGCTGAGCACGGTCTCGGCGAAGCGGGCGAGTTCGCCCTTGAACAGCAGGGTCCAGGGCCCGCCCTCGGGGCCCCGTACGTCGATGTCGCCCCAGCGGCCGCCCACCCGGGGCGGCGCGGCCAGGGCGCGGAGCGCGGCCTGCCGCAGCGACCAGCCGACCGGGCAGGCGCCGCCGGCCGGCAGCCGCAGCGCCTCGGGGCCGTGCCAGGCCACCAGTCTGCGGAAGGTGTCCACGTGGACGTCGCAACTGCCCACCCGGACCACGGTCCTGGTCCGGCCGGCCGGCCGCGCCGCTCCCTCAGGCACGGACCGGCCGCCCTTCGGCCAGCATGTGCTCGACCATCGTGACGAGGTTTCCTGCGGTCAGCCGTTCCAGCATCCGGTCGAGGGTGAGTTTCCCCGCCCAGACCTCCGGATCGAGTTGCGGCATGACGACCGCCAGCCTTTCCAGACCGCGCCGGGCGATGGTTCCGTTCGCGTCGCAGAATTCCTCGTCCGGGACGTCGCCCTGGAGGTACCGGCCGCATTTCTCGACGGAGAGGACCACCGGGACGCAGCATTCGATCCGGAAGAACACGTCGAGCAGGTCGAGTGATTCCATGCCGAGGTCGGCGGCGAAGGCGAGATCGAGGTGGTACTTCTCCGGTTCGATTCCCGTCGCCTCGACGACGACGGACCGCACCAATTCCTCGACGTCATAGCGAGGCATGCGCATCACTCCCATCCGGTGGCTCGGCCGGCCGCGGCTTCGGGGCCGTCCCCCACCAGATCCACCGGCCGCCCCGGACCGGACACGTCCCCCGCCGGGCACCGCCCGCAGGGCGCCGCCCCGGACGGCGGCACGGGCTCGCCCTCCTCGGCCGCGGCCAGGGCGCGGCGCAGTCTGCGCAGGCAGCGGGTGCGGATGGGGCCGACCGAGCCCAGCGACATCGACAGCGCCGAGGAGATCTCCTCGTACGAGGCCGGCGGGTCCTCCAGGGCCATCAGCAGCACGCCGCGGCACTGGTCCGACAGGCCGTCGATGGCCCGCAGGACCTCCTTCTTGCGGTGCGCCCGCAGGGTGATCTGCTCGGGGCTCTCGTGGTGGCCGGACAGCACCTCGAGGGTTTCGCTGTCCCCCACCATGACGAGCCGCTTTCCCCGTGTGACCACTTTGAGGGATTCACGCCTCGCCACGGTGGCGAGCCAGTCACCGATCCGGTCCGGGTCGCGGATGCGGTCCACGTTCTGCACCAGCCGGAACCAGGTGAGCTGCCGTACGTCCTCGGCGTCCACGTCGTTCATCCGATGGCTCCGGATGACGGACCAGACGAGCCGGCCGAATCGCTCGACCATTTCGTCCCAGGCCGTTTGTTCCCCTCGCACACACCCCGCCAGAAGCTCCGCATTCCCCTTCCGGGTCATTGGGATTCCTCCGTCCGGAAATCGCCGGTCTTTCGACGGGTGCGTATTCCATGCAACCCGGCGCAGGGGTTTTCGGGCAAGCCGCGGCCGCTGTCAGCAAGCGGTCCGGCCGCACCTGGACAGCGGCGCGCGGGGCGCCGCGTCCGGGCCGGGTGCGTCCGTACGTCAGGCGGCCGAGGCCGCGGGGGCCGGGGCCGTGTCGGGCTCGGGTTCGGCCGTGCGCTCGCGGGCCGAGACGCCGAGGCTGACCACGGCGCAGACGGCCGCGAGGGCGGCGGTGAGGTACCAGTTGAGCCCGGGGACACCGGTGTTGCGGGCCAGGTCGAACAGGGCGCCCGCGACCAGCGTGCCGGCCATGTTGCCGAAGCTGCGGAAGAAGTGCATGGCGCCCATCGCCCGCGCCAGCCGGTCCGCCGGGATCCGCCTGGTGACCCACAGGTCGAACGAGGGCGTGAAGAGGATGTCCCCGAAGACCACCACGAAGCAGCCGGCCACGACCCACAGCACGTTCCGACCCGCGCCGAACATGACGAACGCCAGCGCCATCGCGCCGAACGCGACCGCCATGACCTGCCCCGGACGGAAGTGCTTGATCATGAACCGGAAGGCCGGGTACTGCAGCGCCATCAGCGTGATGCCGCTGATCCAGAACGGCGCCGAGACCGGCAGCCCCCTGACGTACTCCTCCATGAACAGCGGCATGCCGACCAGGAAGCTGATGGACATGATCCAGAACAGGCTGGACAGGAAGAAGTAGCGCGTGCCCGCGCCCGCCTTCAGGCCCTTCAGGACCGCGAAGTTGACCAGGCGGGTCGACGCGGCGGCCGCCCGGTCCCGCTCCCCGTCGCGCGGGATGACGAAGACCGCGGCCAGGCAGTAGCCCGCGAAGAGCGCGAAGACCACCCCGAACAGCACCCGCATGTCGGCCCACAGGAACAGGCCGCCGACGACCGCGCCGGCGATGACACCGGTCTGGCAGGCCATCTGGAAGTACGAGAAGGCCTTGGTGCGGTGCTCCTCGGGCAGTGCGCCGAGGATGTTCTTAAGGCCCGGGAAGGACATGCCCGACCCGAAGCCGACGAAGAAGGCGCACAGGCCGTACGCCACGAGCCCGTCCGCGAAGCCCATCAGGCCGAGCGCGACGGCCTCCAGGGCGATGCCCGCGACGACGCTGCCGCGGGTGCCGAGGCGGACGCCCAGCCCCTCGTAGAAGAACGTGGACGACAGCCGGCCCACGTAGGTCAGGAACATCACGAACCCGGCCCAGAAACCGCTGTACTCGACCCCCAGGGTGGAGACGAGGTGCGGGAAGTAGATGTAGTTGCCGACGTGCGCCAGCGCGATGCCGACGCAGACACCGGCGAGCGTCCTTTTCGCCGTTGCGTTCACGAGTCCGACCTCTCGTCGTGGTGCAGGGCGACCTTCCCTCCGGTGGGGGTCGCCCGCAGGGACCTGATCTCCTGCGCCACGGCCTGGCGGTCGACGACCACGCCCGCCGCGACGGTGAGTTCCGGCAGGGCGGACGGCGGTTCGCCCTTGGCGGCCGCCGGCAGCAGGTTGAAGGTCGCGGGGGCGCCTTCGTGAAGAAGATCCGGCGAGGGTGCCGAGCCGGACACCTCGTCGAAGAAGAGCCGGTTGTCGACGGTGGCGGCGCGCAGCAGGTCGTGCCGCAGCGCGGCCCGCTCGCCCGGGTCGTCGCCGGCGAGCCGGTCCAGCTCCCCGAGCAGGCTGTAGCCGTGGAAGGCGCCGGTGTTGCCGCAGTCGGTGCCGACGAGCATGCGGCGGCGGGACAGGGCCGCGAGGCTGTTGGCGCGCATGGCGGCGAGCGCGGCGGTACGGGTGTCCTGGCAGCCGAAGCGGATGCCGAACGGCTCCTCGACGCCGGCGGCGAAGTCGAGGTTGGCCGGGTCCTGGGTCTCGCGGAAGCCGGGCCGGCCGTACTCGCGCAGGAAGTCCTCCCGGTCCATGACCATCGGGTACAGCCCGCCGAGGGTGGAGACGAAGCGCGCCCCCTCCAGGTCCCGCCAGTCCTGCGCGGTCAGTTCCAGGTCGCGCACGGGGTGGGCGAAGAGCCGGAAGCCGTAGCCGTACGCCTGCAGGACCTCCGCGCGGGTGTTGCAGTCGAGGATCGCGGGCAGGCCGTGCGCCCCGACCACCCGAGCGACGTGCTCCAGGACGGGCCCCGGCAGCCGGGAGAAGCGCCGGTCCGTGCCGGGCTGTTCGGTGCCGTCGGTGAACATGACCTTGAGGAAGGTCGCGCCGCGTGCCCGGTTCGCGGTGATCAGCGGCTCCAGGTCGTCGCCGGTGCCGAGCATGAAGACCGGCGCGGGGAACTCCACGCCGTGCCCGGTCAGTCCCTCGCCGTCGCGCATGGACGTGGCCGCGTAGCCGCAGTGCGCCAGCCGCGGGTACGGCACCGGGGAGGTGGCGCGGCCGGCCTCCCAGGCGTCGGCGACCAGCGGGAAGCCGAACATGTCGACGACGTGCGTGACGCCGTGGAAGAGGTACGACAGGGCGGAGATCCGCGCGTCGTCGAGGGAGTCGTCGAAGTTGGCCGGCAGCGCCAGGTGCGCGTGCGCCTCGACGAAGCCCGGCCACAGCTCCGGCTCGCCGCCGGCCCGGACGTCCCGGTCGGCGACCGCCTCGATCCGGGTGAAGACCCCCTCCGCGACCTCCACGTCGTACAGCGTCTCCGGGTCGAGGAGGGGGACGGCGACGCGCCGGAGCGCGCTCACCGGGCGACCTGGACGGAGAGGTCGACGGCGATCCGGTCCAGCGCCGACTCGCAGCGGCCCCGGGCCTCCTCGCGGCCGGCGCCGGTGAAGATCACGTGGCCCAGCCAGTCGAAGTTGCTCTTCGACAGCCGCGCGACCGTGGTGCCGGGAGCGCGGTAGGTCAGGGCCTCCACGAAGCCCGGCCGCTCGTTGAGGGCGGTGAAGTCCACCGTGCGCAGGACGCCCTCGACCGGCGAGCCGAACCAGCGGCCGCTCGCGGTGACCGTGCCGGGGAAGGGCAGTTCCGGGGTCTCGCCGAGCGCCTGGCGGATGACCTCCAGGTAGGGGTCCACCCCGCTGGAGATCTTCATCAGCTGCGGCACGATGCCGCCGATCAGCCGGCCGTTGACCTCGCAGAGCACCGGGCCGTCGGCCGAGAGGATGTACTCGGCGTGGATGAAGCCGAAGTCGATGCCGAGGGCGCGCAGCGCCTTCTCGTTCGTCTCGAACAGCTCGTCCTGCAGCGGGTGGCCGCGGAAGTAGGTCGCGCCCATCTCGATGAAGTACGGGAAGCCGCTCAGGCAGCGGTCGGTGATCCCGAGGTTGACGATCTCCCCGCCGGCCAGCACCACGGCCTCGACGGAGACCAGCTCGCCCTCGACGAACTCCTCGACGACGACGTCCGGGATGCGGGTGACGCCCCGCCCGTAGTCGGCGACCTGCGCCAGGTCGGCCAGGTAGGCGGCCAGGTCCTCCTCGCCGGTGAGGTGCAGGACGTGCAGGCTCGCGGTGCCGTCCGAGGGCTTGACCACGCACGGGAAGCCCACCTCGCGGATCGCGGCCTCCACCTCGTCCAGGGCGCGGGCGTGCGCGAAGCGCGGCTGGCGCACGTCGGTGCCGGCCAGGGTGAGCCGGGTGCGGTGCTTGTGGCGGGCGTTGAGGGCGCCCTCCACGCTCATCCCGGGCAGGCCGAGGGCGCGGGCCACGGAGGCGGTGTGGACGGTGTGGTACTCGCTGTAGGTCGTCACGCCGTGCACCGGGCTCTGCGCGTTCACCTCCTTCGCCAGCTGTTCCAGCGCGTCGATGGAGAAGGCGGACTCGCTGGTGATCACCCGGCAGCGCGGGTGGGAGAAGGCCGGCTCGGCGAGCGGCGACGCGGCGAGGTAGAAGCCGGGGTCGGCGCTGACCAGGGTCACCTCGTGGCCCAGGGACAGGGCGTTGGCGATGCCGGCGACGCCGTTCGGATTGCACTCGACCATCAGTACGTGCATGAGAACCCCCTCGGTTGGTGCGGGATCGGATTCAGTGCGGAGAGCACGGCGGGCAGGTGGAGGCCGAGCGCGGCCATCACCTCCCCGTGGTCGCCGCCCTCGGCCGGCCAGCCGTGGCCGGCGGCCACGGAGGTGACCTCGCAGGCGGGCAGCAGCAGGGCGAGGGCCTCGGCGACGCCGCCCTCGGTGCGGTGCTCCTCGACGACGACGAAGCGGCGGTGGTGGCGGGCGAGTTCGGCGGCGGCGCGGGAGAGGTGCGCGTGGTCCAGGTACGTGAGGTGCGCGTGCGCGGTGCCGGGGCGCTCCGCGCGGGCTGCCAGCGCCAGCCGGGTCCCCTCCTCGCCGACCGAGACCAGGCACGGCTCGCCGGCGGCACCGGAGCCGTGGTGCTCCCAGGTGACGGTTCCGCCCTCCGCGACGGGCGCCCGCAGGCTCTCGTACGCGGCGTTGCGGCCGGTGCGGATGTAGTGCGGGCGGCCGGAGCGGACCGCGGCGCGCACCACGGAGCGCATCTCGGCCTCCCCGTACGGCGCGGCGATCGTCACGCCGGGGACGCTGCGCAGGACGGCCAGGTCCTCCAGGCAGTGGTGCGTCGTGCCGAACCAGGCCCCGGACACGCCCGCGTACGGGGCGACCACGGTGACCCCGGCGCGCAGGTACCCGAGGGCCAGCTTCAGGCTCTCGGCGGCGCGCAGCGCGGCGAACGGGGCGAAGGTCGACACGAACGGCTTCCAGCCGGCGGCCGCCAGTCCGGCCGCCATGTCGACCATCGCGGCCTCGGCGATGCCCAGGTTGAAGAACCGCCCGGGGTGGGCCTGCTGGAACGGGTGCCCCTTGCCGCCCAGGTCGGCCTCCAGGCACAGCACCCGGTCGTCCTCGACGGCGAGCGCGGTCAGCTCGGCGCGGTAGGCGTCGCGCCCGGACAACGTCATCGGATCCCCCGCCTCCCCTCGTCGGCGCGCACGGCAACGCCGCCCCCGCGCCCGGGCGACCCGGTGGGCACGCCCGGAGCGTGGCCGGCGCGGCCGCTGCCGTCCCCGGCGGCGAGCACCGCGGAGGAGAGCACGCCGGCCGTCAACCGCCGGGAAACGCACGGGACGTGGCACGCGGGACGGCCGCAACCGGACCGGGCGGCCCGCGGACACAGGACGCCGTCGTCCGCTGCGGCGAGCACCGCGGACGGGAACGCGCCGACCGACAACCGCCGGGAACGGTCGCGGACGTGGCCCCCGGGACGACCGGGACGGCCTCTGCCGGACCTGACGGCCCGGAGGGACGGAGCGCCGTCCCCGGCGGCGCGCGCCACGGGTGCACCGGGCGGCCCGGACCGCCGGGGCGGGGCGTGCGGGGCGGGGCGGGGCGTGGGGGGCGTCATCGGATCAGTCGCTTCCACTTGGCGGCGCGCGCGGCGTCGATCGTCACGTAGTGCGAGGCGGCCTTGCCCTCGACGGGTGGGACGCCCTTGCCCTTGACCGTGTGGGCGACGACCGCGAGGGGCCGGGTGGCGGCCGACCGGTCGGCGGCGAAGAGGGCCGACAGGGCGGCCAGGTCGTGGCCGTCGACCTCGGCGGTGTCGAAGCCGAAGGCCGCGAAGCGGTCCGCGAGGTGGGGCAGGGGCGAGATGTCGGCCACCATGCCGTCGTTCTGGCCGCCGTTGCGGTCCACGACGAGGACGAGGCCGCCGAGTCGCTGGGCGGCGGCGACCTGGCAGGTCTCCCAGACCAGGCCCTCCTGGAGTTCGCCGTCCCCCGCGACGGCGATCGCCTTGCCCGTGCCGCCCCCGAGCCGCTGGGCGAGCGCCCAGCCCGCGGCGTAGGCCACGCCGTGCCCGAGGCTGCCGGTCGGGAACAGCACGCCGGGCACCTTGGGGCCCGGGTGGCCGGTGTAGGGCCGGCCGGCCAGGCCGTAGTGCGGCGCGGGGTCCTCCGGGATCACGCCGGTGACGTGGAGCGCCGCGTACAGGCCGGCCGCAGCGTGGCCCTTGCTCAGGACGACCTGGGTGCCGTCGCCGGCGGTCGTGGCGTGGTCGAGGGCGGCGACGAGGATGTCGAGGACGGACAGGCTCCCGCCCAGGTGGCAGCCGCGGGGGCTCGCCGCCATGTCGACGACGAGTTCGCGGGCGCGGCGGGCCCGTTCGGCGAGCGGCGCGTACGCGGTCTCCCGTACGGCGGTCGCGGGCGTCACGCCGCACCGCCGGAGGCGAACCAGTGGCGGACGGCGTCGGCGAGGACGCCGCGGGCGCGGCGGTACTCGTCGGCCGGGAGGCGTTCGGCGTCCGTGTGGTCGAGGGAGGCGTCGCCGGGCCCGTAGGCGACCATGGGGACGCCGTGCCAGGTCGTGGCGAGGGTGTTCATGTCGGAGGTGCCCTTCTTGACGACGTGCCGGGGCCGGATGCCGGCCTTGGCGAAGGCCCGGCCGAAGGACGCGGCCACGCTGGTGGCGCGGCCGCCCGCGACGCCCGGGGTGGCGCGGAGCACCTCGACGGCGAGGCCGTCGCCGGGGGCGTCCAGCGCGAGCGCCGCCTTGCGGACGGTGGCGAGGTCGGCGTCCGGCGGGACGCGGAAGTTGAGCGTGCCGCCGGCCCGCTGGGCCTCCCGCGCGTCGTGGGTGCGGACGTCGATCAGGGCGCTGAGCGCGTCGGGCGCGTGGGCGGCGACGGCGGCGCGGATGCCGGCCACGGCGCGCAGCAGCAGGTCGGGCGCGGTGACGGCGCCCATGCCCGCGGAGTGGCCGCTGGCGGCGGTGGCCGTGAGGCGGAGCTTGAACAGGCCGAAGTAGCCGAGGGTGAGGGTGCCGGAGCCGCTGGGTTCGCCGATGACGACGGCGTCCGCGGGGTAGTGGTCGCGGGCGTGGAAGGCGCCCTTGGCGGAGGAGACCTCCTCCTCGACGGCGCCGACGACGCGCAGTTGGCCGTCGCCTGGGACGTCGGCCGCGGCCAGCACCTCCAGGAAGGCCGTGAGGCTCCCCTTGGCGTCGACGGTGCCACGGCCGGAGAGCTCGCCGTCCCGCCAGCCGGCGGGCCAGTGGTGCGGCACGGTGTCGAGGTGGCCGAGGAGCAGCAGGCGGCGCGGTCCGTCGCCGCGGGTGGCGACGAGGTTGCCCGCGGCGTCGAGGTGCGCGTCGACGCCGTGGTCGGCGCACCAGTCGCGCAGGTACGCGGCGAGTTCGTGCTCGTCCCCGGAGACGGAGGGGATGCCGGCGGCGCGGCTGAGCAGGGTCAGGTCCTCCGCGGGGGGCGCCGCGCGCCAGAACCGGGTCCAGCCCGCGGGCTCCGCCATGGTGTGCGGGCCGGTGACGGCGACGTCCCCGGTGCCGTCGAGAGCGAGTTCGGCGGCGCGGACCTTCTGCCGCATGCGGCCGCCCGCGTACCGCGCGGCCTCGCCGGCGTGGGCGTGGCGGAGCGTGGACGCCGGGTCGGCGGGGTCGGTGAGCAGCCCCGCGGTGCCGGTGACCAGGCGGAGGTGGTCGGCGCCGAGGGCGCGCGCGAGGGCGGCGGCCAGCACGTCGGCGTCCACGTTGAGGGGGGCGCCCCCGTCGCGGTCGCGCACCGGCGGCGAGACGCACACCACGTCGTACGCGTCGAGCAGCGCGCGCAGCGCCCTCGTGTCGACGTCCTCGGGGACTCCCGCCCGGTGGTCGCGGACGACCCGGCTGCGGCCCTCGGGCGTGACGGTCTTCAGCGGCCGGTTGGCGCGCCCGCCGACCAGTCCGCCGCGGGCCGCGACGGTGGTGTGGACGGTGCGGCCGAGGTCGCGCAGGCCCGCCTCGACCGCGGGCAGGGTGACCCGCTCGTAGGCGTCGACGATGTGCGTCATCTCCTCGGGCGGGCAGTAGCGCACGGTGTCGCCGCCGGCGAGCCGCAGTTCGGGCATGGCGCGCCCGATCGCGGTGTAGTGCCGCTCGATGCCGACCGCGCCGCCCGCCACGAGCAGCACGCGGGCGCCGCGCGCGACGAGGTCGGACAGCTCGTGGAGGATCGCCCCGCGGGCGAGGGTGGCGCTGCCCACCTTGACGACGTACAGGGGCCGGTACGGGTCCGTCACGGCGCCACCGCCGTCCGGGGCAGGCCCGCGGTCTCGTCGAGTCCGCACAGCAGGTTGACGGCCTGGACGGCCTGGCCCGCGGCGCCCTTGACGAGGTTGTCCAGGGCGGCGACGGCGACGGCCTGGTCGTCCTTGACGACGACGGCGACCTCCGCGACGTTGGAGCCGACGACGGCCTTGAGCATCGGGAAGTCCTGCGGCGCCCTGGGCGCGGGGCGCACCTTGACGAAGGGGCGGCCCTTGTAGGCGCGGGCGTAGGCGCGCTTGACGTCCAGTCCGGTCGTGCCCTCGCGCAGCCGGGCGTAGCCGGTGACGAGGATGCCGCGGGGCACGTCGAGGCTGTGGCTGGTGAAGCGCAGTTCCGGCGTGGTGCCGGTGAGGTCGGCGAGGGCCTGCCGGATCTCGGGGGCGTGCCGGTGCCCGAAGGGCTTGTGGATGCGGAAGTTCCCGGCCCGTTCCGCCGGGTGCTCGCCGCTGTCGCGTCCGCCGCCGGTGGAGCCGGTCTTGGCGTCGACGACGACCTCGGGCAGCGCGAGCCCGTCCGCGAAGAGCGGGTGCAGGGCGTAGACGGACGCGACGGCCATACAGCCGGGCAGGTTGACGAAGCGGCTCTCGGGAAGTGCCGGGGACAGCTCGGGGACGTAGTACGCGAAGTCCTCGGCGGCCGGGTGCTCGGCGGTGCGCGGGTAGTGGGCGCGGATCTCGCCGGGGTCGCGCAGCCGGAAGTCGCCGGCGACGTTGAGGATCCGCTTGGCGTGCCCGGACAGCAGCGGCAGCAGTCCGGGCAGTGTGCCGGTGGGCAGGCAGCAGATGGCGACGTCGACGTCCGTGCCGGCGTCGGCGAGCTCCCGCAGCGGGCGCAGGGTCAGCCCGGCGGCGCGGGGGTGGTTGCGCAGCCACGGGTGGACGGCGCCGAGCGCGGCTCCCGCGGCGCGCTCGGCGGACAGGAAGGCGAGCTCCACACCGGGGTGGTCCAGCAGCAGCCGGACGACCTCTCCCCCGCTGTAGCCGCTGGCCCCGACGACGGCGACCCGGACCGTGCCGGGCGTGGTGTCAGCCAAGGCGGGCCGCCTTCTCGTAGGGGCGGCGGAAGTCGCCCTCCTGGACGAGCTTGCGGATCGCGTCGGGGCGCCGGGCCACCTTGGCGAAGGCGTCGGCGTAGCGCAGGATGCGCTCGTACTCGACCGGGGAGCGCAGTTCGCGGCAGAGCACGAGCGTGGTGTCGAGCATGTGCCGGACCACCGGGAAGTCCTGCGGGGTGTGGTCGCGCACGGCGTCCGGGTTGAGCGTGAAGGGGTGGCCGCCGCCGAAGCCGGCCCGGTGGACGAAGGGCAGGTGGCAGGGGATGGGCGTGTTCTGCCACTCGCGGGCGGGCACGCCCTCGGCGACCAGCAGTTCGTGCACGGCCTCCTTGACCGCGTACGCGGGCAGGTCCGCCAGGCCGACCGCCTCGGGGTGCAGGGTGACCCGGTACATGTTGTAGGCGTGGACGTGGCCGTCCGGCACGTACGGCGGGGTGAACAGGCCGGTGCCGGCCAGCGCCTCGCCGAGCAGCGCCGCGTTGCGGGCGCGGACCGCGTCGTAGTACGGCAGCCGCTGCAGCTGGCTCGCGCCGAAGGCGGCGGCGATCCAGGCCATGCCGTAGTCGATGCCGTGCCGCTCCAGGTAGTCCGCGGCCCGGTCGTGGGACTCCCGCTCGGCGAAGAAGGCGATGCCGCCCTCGCCGCCCAGCGGGAAGTTCTTGTCGGCCATCAAGCTCTGCCCTGCGGCGTCCCCGATGGAGCCGGCGACGCGGTCGCCGACGCGGGCGGAGTGGGCGTGCGAGGCGTCCTCGACCAGGGCGAGGCCGCGGCGGTCGGCGAGGGCGCGCAGCGCGGCCACGTCGGCGGGCAGACCGTGGACGTGGACGGGCATCAGGGCGCGGGTGCGCTCGGTGACGGCCGCCTCGGCCGCGGCCGGGTCCATGCAGTACGTACGCGGGTCGACGTCGACGAAGACGGGGATCGCGTGCGCGGCGACGACGGCCTGCGCGGTGGCGATGAAGGTGAACGCCGGGACGATCACCTCGTCGCCGGGCCGCACCCCGGCACCGACCAGCGCCATGTGGAGGCTGGAGGTGCCGCTGGCGGTGGGCAGGGCGAAGGCCGCGCCCACGTAGGACCGGTAGGCCTCGGCGAAGTCGGCGACGACCTTGTCCGGGTCCTGCCGCTGGGCCAGCAGGAGGTTGAAGACGTCCTCCTTGGTGATGACCGGGAACAGGGTGCGGCGCAGGTCGCCGGGGATGATCGCCTCGCCGCCGAGGGCGGCCAGTTCGGCGGTCACGTCGCCGGGTCGCGGCAGCGGCAGGGGGGCCGCGGGGAAGTCGGTGATCATGAGTCAGCTCCCGAGAGGGCCGGCCGGGCGGCCTGGGTGAGCGCCATCCGGACGCAGGCGGCGACGAGCGGGCTCAGCCGGTAGTTGAACTGCACGCCGGGCACCAGCCGCGGGTCGGCCTCCTCCTGCGTCCACATGGTGCGCAGGTCGTACGCGCCGAAGATCTTGAGGCGTTCGGCGCGCGCCCACACGGCGGGGTCGTCGGTGAGGACCGCGGCGGCCGGGCCGAAGCCGAGGCCGGTGAGGTCGGCGACGAGCACCGGCGCGGTGCCCGCGGCGGCCAGCCGGGTCAGGTCGTGGGTGTTGCCCGGGTCGAGTGCGACCAGGTCGTACGGCGCCGGGCCCGGGGCGGCGGCGTCGGCGGTGACGCCCAGCCAGTCCAGGAACGCGCGTTCCCGGTCGCCGGCGCCGGCCCGGGCGGCGACCCGGTCGCCGTGGCCGATGCCCTGGCCGGCGAGCGCCCCGTGCAGGGCGCCGCTGCGGCTGTTGAACAGCGCCGCCCTGGCCCGGCCGGTGCGCTTGGTGAGCAACCGCTCCAGGCCGGGCAGTTCCCGGTCGCTCTTCTCGATGCTCATCACGACGCCCGAGGTGAGGACCCGGGTGAGCACCGTGGCGGTGTCGAACGCTTCCATGGGTGGGGTTCTCCTCCGTCTGCCGGCTACGCGGCGGGGGCGGCGGACTCGGGCCGGTAGGTCTCGGCGACGTAGTCCGCGAGGTGGCCGGCCACGTCCACGCCGTGCTTGGCGGAGGAGCGGGCGAACTCGGGGTTCGCGTTGACCTCCAGGACCATCAGCTCGCCGGTGGTGCGGTCCTCGACGAGGTCGACCCCGTAGAAGCCCTCGCCGAGCACGTCCACGACCTGGCTGCAGCGCTTCTCCATCTCGCGGGTCACCGGGACCCGTACGACCTCGGCACCGAGGTGGGTGTTGGTGCGCCAGTCCGGCGAGACCCGCCGGATGGCGACGACGGGCGTGCGGCCGACGACCACGACCCGCAGGTCGTGGCCGGGCTTGTCGACGTACCGCTGGACGAGGACGGGGAAGAGCTTGCCCGCGGCGTCCGCGGACTCCCGGCCGCCGATCCAGGCCTCGACGCACTCGCCGCTGGTCATCCGGGAGACGCCGCGGCCCCAGGAGCCGCTCACCGGCTTGATGACGGCGGGCAGCCCGACCTGACCGACCGACTCCCGGACCTGCGCGTAGCTGAACGCGTGGAAGGACTCCGGGTGCGGTACGCCGTGGCGGCCGAAAAGGAGGGCCTGCAGGCCCTTGTCGTTGCAGGTCTCGATCGTCGTCGCGCGATTCAGCGCGGGCACTCCGCTGAATTCCAGCCGGCGCGCCACATTGACGGCCTCGCGGTGCGAGAGATTGCGGATGAGCGCGAGGGCGGGCGGTTTCTTGCGGCCCGTGACCAGACCCGCCAGGTCCTCCAGGAGGACCGGGCGGACGGCGAGCCCCCGTGAACGCAGCGCCTCCAGGAGGAGTTTCTCGTCGGGGCGCAGGACGGTGGCCGACAGCAGCACCTCGAACCCGGCGTCGGACCCGGTCACTCGCCCCAGTCCTCCTCGACCTCGGGCGCGAGCTCGATGCGGGCGCCGGCCTCGGACTTCTCGACGACCTCGTGCTCCTGGCCGCAGGCCGCGCACTCGGTGATCTCGCCCCTCAGCCAGTCCTGCTGGACCGGGATGTCCGTGTCGCACACCAGGCACTGGAGCGCGGCGACAGGAGCAGTCATTTCTCTTTCCTTTCCACTGAATTACCGGGCGGAAAAAGCAACTTCAGAATCCCCTGCCGACAACTCGGCGGTCCAGCCGGATCGGCGCCCTTCTCGTGATACGGCCATCGGGATTCTCAATGACGGAGCGGACCGTCCCGAACGCATGCGGACACGCGGGATTTCCCGTTCCCGCGCAATGGGGAACGGGAAATCACCGCGTGTCCGGAACAGCGCGGACGGCGCTCGCGGTGCACCGCGTGTTCAGTGCACCGCGTGTTCAGTGCACCGCGTGTTCAGTGCACCGCGAGCCGCAGCGCGAAGCCGATGAGCAGCAGACCGGTGACCCGCTCGACGCGGGCCCGCACCCGGGGCCGGCGCAGCACCGCGCCGACCCGGTCGACCACCAGGACGTAGGCGCCGAACCAGGTCACGTACAGCACGGCGAAGACGAGGGAGAGCAGGAGCGCGCGCGGCAGGGCGCTGCCCTGGGAGGGCAGGAACTGCGGGAGGAAGGTCACGAAGAACAGCGCGACCTTCGGGTTGAGCGAGTTGGACAGGAAGCCCTGCCGCAGCTGGGCCGCGCAGGCCGGCGGCGATCCGGCGTCCGAAGGCTCCGCGGGGCCGGCGCGGCGGGCGGCGCGCAGGGTGGTGAAGCCCAGGTACAGCAGGTAGCCCGCGCCCGCGGTCCGCAGGACCGTGAAGGCGACCGTCGAGGCCGTCAGCAGTGCCGAGACGCCGAGCGCGGCCGAGGCGATGTGCACCCCGAGCCCGAGCACCCCGCCCACCATCGTCAGCAGCCCGCCCGTCCGCCCCGCTGCCAGGGCGTTCCTGGTGATCAGCGCCTGGTCGGGGCCGGGGATCACGATGAGGACGAGCGAGGCGGCGGCGAAGGTCAGCACGACGGCGTCCGCAGCCGGGCGGCGAGCGCGCGGAGCACGACCGCGTTGTGCTCGCGCAGGTAGAAGTGGCCGCCGGGGAACGTGCGCACGTCCACGGGGGCCGTCGTCAGCTCCTGCCAGGCCGCCAGTCGGTCCTCGCCGACCCGGTCGTCGCGGCCGCCGAAGACGGTCACCGGGACGTCCAGCGGCGGGCGGTCCCGCCACCGGTACGTCTCCACGACCGTGTAGTCCGCGCGCAGCGGCACCGCGACCAGCGCCCGCATCTCGGGCTCGTCCAGCACCTCCCGGGGGATGCCGCCGTGCAGCCGGGAGACCTCCGCCAGCAGTTCGTCGTCCGGCAGCAGGTGCAGCCCCCGAGAGGTGCGCGGCAGGTGGGGCGCCGGGAAGCCGGACAGGACCAGCCGCTCCGGCGGCCGGTGGCCGGCCTCGCGCAGGGCGCAGGTCAGTTCGTACGCGACCAGCGCGCCGAGGCTGTGCCCGAAGAACGTGTACGGGGCGCCGAACTCCACCTGCCCGGCGAGCGCCTCGACCAGGGTCTCCATCGAGGTCAGCGGGGCTCCCCGAACCGCGAGCCGCGTCCGGGCAGTTGTACGGCGTGCAGCTCGGCGCCGGTCAGGGCGCGCGCCCAGCGGACGTACTCGGCGGCGGAACCGCCGCCGTGGGCGAAGCAGTACAGCTTCGGGGCGCCGGGCCGGGCGGGTCCGCTGACCAGCCAGCGGGCCGAGAGTCGGGTGATCACGGCGACTGCCTCCCCAGGACGGCCGGGCGGGCGACGAGATGGGCCGCGAGGGCGTCGGCCGTCGGGTGGTCGGCGATCGCCTTGGGCGTCGTGTCGATCCCGAGCTCCTCCTCCAGCCGCCCGCACAGGTCGAGGGTGGTGGCCGAGTCGAAGCCCAGCTGGTCCAGCGGCAGTTCCGGGTCGATCTCGTGCGGTGCGACGTCCAGGAGTTCCGCCAGGAAGGCGACGATCCACTCCCGCATCTGCTCGTGCGTCATCGTGTCTCCTCCGTCAGCGGCTCGGACGGGCCGAGCAGCCCCTCCAGGTGGCCGTCGAGCGCCTCCACCGTCGTGTACTGCAGGACCGTGCCGACGGGCACGGTGATCCCGAACGCGGTCCGCAGGCCGGCGACCAGCCGGGCCGCCAGCAGCGAGTCGCCGCCCGCCTCCAGGAAGTCGTCGGCGAGGTCGGCGCTGCCGAGGCCGAGCACCTCGCGCCAGATCTCGACGAGCTTGCGCTGCCGGTCGGTGCGCGGCGGCTTCGCGGGCCTCCCGCGTGCGGCGGTGCGGGCGCCGGCCTTCGCCAGCGCCGCGCGGTCGACCTTGCCGGTGCCGCTGAGCGGCAGCTCCGGCAGGGCGAACAGCTGGGCCGGCACCATGTGGGCAGCCAGGTGACCGGCGGCGAAGTCGCGCAGCGCGTCGGGGGCGAAGCGGCCGCACCGGTCGGGGCCGCGTGCCACGAGGACATCGAAGCCGACCGAGCCGGGGCCGCCGTCGGCGGGTGTGAGCACGGCGCTGCCGGTGAAGCCCGCGGCGGCGAGTTCGGCCGCCCACTGCGCGCGGTCGAGCAGCGGGTGCGTGGTGCGCAGCTCGGTGTCCTCGAAGGTGTCGAAGCCCTGCTGGAGCCCCATCACCAGGCCGAACCAGGGGTGGAAGGCGGTCTGCTCGACGATCAGCAAGGTCCCGCCGGGCGCGAGCAGCCCCCGCAGGGTGCGCAGCGTACGGCGTACGTGGCGGGTGTCGTGCAGCACGCTCGCGGCGACGATCAGGTCGGCGGAGTGGTCCTCGAAGCCCTGGGTCTGCGGGGGCACGTCCAGGTCGAGCAGGTCGCAGCGCAGGAAGGGGTACCGCGCGCCCAGGACCTCGCGGGCCCGGTCGGTGAAGTAGCGGGAGATGTCGGTGAACAGGTACTCGGTGGGCGCCGTGCGGCCGGCGGGCAGCAGCGGCAGCAGGTGGCGGGTGAGCGAGCCGTAGCCCGCGCCGACCTCCAGCACGCGCAGCGGCCGGTCGTCCGGCCATCCGGCGGCGAGGCGGCGCACCGCCTCGGTGGCGACGGCGTACGTCGGGCCGAAGAGCCGCTCGTAGACGCCGGGGGTGCGGTCGGAGGCGTACAGCTCGGCGGAGTGCACGCTCTGGGTGAGGACCCCGGCGACGTCCCCGGCGAGGGCGAGCATCCAGTCGGTGACGTCCTCGGGGATGCCGAGCACCTCGCGCAGCACGGTGCGGCTGCGGGCGGCGAGCGCGTCCGGGATGCCGTCCGCGGCGGGCGGGTGCGCCGCGGCGGCC
Source organism: Streptomyces sp. NPDC008238 (assembly GCF_042956445.1). Taxonomy (NCBI): domain Bacteria; kingdom Bacillati; phylum Actinomycetota; class Actinomycetes; order Kitasatosporales; family Streptomycetaceae; genus Streptomyces; species Streptomyces sp. NPDC008238. Next base: position 36,132 of record NZ_JBIBGK010000002.1, read on the forward strand.
CGGGCCAGCCAGCGCCCGTAGCGCGGGGCGACGCCCGCGGCGGCGTTGTCGGGCAGGCCCAGCCGGCGGAAGGCGGTGCCGGCGGCGGTCGCGTAGACCTCGTCCAGCACGTCCCAGGCGGTGCGCAACTCCTGCGGGGAGGGGCCGGGGGCGGGCACCTCGGCGGCGGAGCACAGGGCCCGCCAGTCGGCCCCGGCGCGGTCGGGGTCGGCGTGCTCGGTGACGAAGAGCCCGCCGGCCCCGGCGGAGTCCCTGGCCGGGACGACGTAGCCCAGCAGCCGTGCCGCGCCCGCCTCGCCCTCGGCCTTGACCACCACCGCGCTGTCCACGCCCGGGTGCCGGGCGAGGGTCGCCTCGATCTCCCCCAGCTCCACCCGGTGCCCGTTGATCTTGACCTGGCCGTCCCTGCGGCCCAGGAACTCGATGCCGCCGTCCGGCAGGTAGCGGCCGAAGTCACCGGTCCGGTAGAGCCGTTCGCCGGTGACCGGGTGGGTGACGAAGGCGGCAGCGGTGCGCTCGGCGTCGTCCCGGTAGCCGCGGGCGAGGCCGTGGCCGCCGATGTACAGCTCGCCGGCCGTCCACACCGGGCAGGGCGCGTACCGCTCGTCGAGGACGTGGAAGGTCTGGTTCCGCAGCGGTTTGCCGTACGGCACGCTCGTCGCGCCCGCCGGGACCTCCTCCACCGGGTGGAAGATCGACCAGATCGACACCTCGGTGGCGCCGCCCAGGCTGACCACCCGGGCGTCCGGCCACAGCGCCCGGATGCGGCCCGGCAGGTCGACGGGGATCCAGTCGCCGCTGAGCAGCACCAGCCGCAGGTCCCGCGGGATGTCCGCGCCGCCGTCCACGGCCTCCAGATGCTCCACCAGCATCTGCATCTGCGCGGGCACCGAGTTCCACACCGTCACCCCGTGCGCGGCCATCACCTCGGCCCAGTGCGCGGGTTCGGCCCGCTGGTCCGGCTCGGGCAGCACCAGGGCGGCGCCCGCGGCGAAGGTGCCGAACAGGTCGTGCACGGACAGGTCGAAGCCGAGGTCGGCGAGGCCGAAGAGGCGGTCCGAGGGGCCGATGCCGAAGCGCTCGTTGATGTCGACGACGGTGTTGAGGGCCGCCCGGTGCTCGATCATCACGCCCTTGGGGGTGCCGGTCGAACCCGAGGTGTAGAGGACGTACGCCAGGTCGGCGGGCTCGGCCGGGCCCTGCGGCCCGGCGGCGCCCGCGGCGGCGTCGCCGGGGGTGCCGGCGGGCGGGCGGGTGAGGACGCGTGGCAGGCCGGCGGGCCACTCCAGCCGGGCGTCCACCCCGGTGTCCGTGACGACCGCGACCGCCCCGGCGTCGGTGAGGATGCGCTCGCGGCGCAGGGCGGGCAGTTGCGGCCCGACCGGGAGGTAGGCGCCGCCCGCCATGAGCACCCCGTATGCCGCGGCGACCTGGGCGGGGCCCTTGTCGAGGGTGATGCCGACGGTGCGGTCGCGCAGGTCGCCGCCCGGGAGCGCGCCGGCGACGGAGGCGGCCCACGCGGCGAGTTCGCCGTACGTCACGGTGCCGCCGCCGCTGATCACGGCGGGCCGCGCGGGGTGCCGCGCGGCCCGGTCGAGCAGCGCGGAGTGCAGCAGCCCGGACGGCAGTTCGCCCTCGGTGGCGTTGGCGGCCTCCCGCGCGGCGAGCTGGTGCGCGGGGAGGGTGATCACCAGCTCCTCGTCCCACGGGGAGTCGTCGGCGGCGAGCCGCGCCACGGCGCCGGTGTAGGCCGCGAACATGTCGTCGAGCATGCCCTCGGGGAAGAGCTCCTCGACGGCGTCCCAGGTCAGGTCCAGGCTCCCGGTGATGTCCACGACCTGGTGGTCGAGCCAGACCTGCGGGGTCTGGCTGATCCGGTACGTGATGGAGCCGAAGTGGTCCATCGCCGACGAGACGTCCGCGGCGGTGCCCAGGCCGCTGGTGAAGACGACCGGCATCGTCTCGAAGCCGTTCTGCAGGCCGAGGCGGCGGCGTTCGCGCAGGGCCTGGAGGGCGCTGACGTGCCGGTGCCGCAGGTCCTTGCGCAGCTGCCGCTGGAGCCGGCCGACGCGCTCGGCCAGCGGGACGCCGCCGCCCGCGTCCGTCTCCAGCAGGCAGATGGACGTGAAGTCGCCGACCACCCGGCGCAGATGGGGGTGGACGCCGCGGTGCCCGGCCCCGTCCCCGGCGAGCACCAGCGGGAGCCGGTTGAAGAGGGTGAGGTTGAGGGTGAACCGGCGGGTGCCGCTCCACATCGCCAGGACCTCGGAGAACACGGTGGCCAGCAGCGCGGTCGGGGTGAGGCCGCGTTCCTCGCAGCGCCCCTGCAGCCGCTTCCACTCCTCCGGCGGCAGGTGGAACTCGCGGTGCGTGAAGACCGGCTTGTGGACGGCGACCGGCGACTTCGCCAGCGGCAGGTCGGGCGGCGGGGCCAGCGTGGCGGCGCGCGCCGTCCAGTACTCCCGGGACCTGCGGTGCCGCGGCGACTCGTCGCCGCGCTCCAGGGCGAGCGCGTACTCGCGGAAGCCCACCTCGACCGGCGGCAGCTCCCGCTCCTCGTCCTGGCACAGCTGCGCCCACTCGCTGAACAGCACGGTGATGCTGGCCAGGTCGACCATGAGCAGGTCGAGGCTGACGTGCAGCCGGTCGTGGCCGGGCAGCCGGGACATGCGGATGTCGAACAGCGGCCAGTCGGCGGCGGTGTAGACGTGGTGCGACATCTGCTCGCGCACCTCGGCCAGGTGCCGTTCCGCCTCCTCCGGCGGCGCCTCGCGCAGGTCGGTGCAGCGGACCTCGTACGCGGGGACCTCGGGCAGGACGCGCTGCCGGCCGTCCTGGCCGACGACGCAGCGCAGCATGCCGTGCCGCGCGACGAGCCGGGTCCAGGCGCGGGAGAGCAGCGCCGGGTCCAGGCGGCGGCCCTCCAGCTCGAAGTAGGCGTGCGGGGCGACGTTGCCGAGCACGAAGTTGGGGCCGCGGCCGACCCAGTACGCGTACTGGATCTCGGTCAGCGGGAAGGGGGCGTTGGCGTCGTCGTTCGCGGTCATCGGGGTGTCCCCTCCGGGAGGAGTTCTGCCATGGCGGAGCGCAGCCGTACCGGCAGCGGCCCCTGGTCGTCCTCGCTGGCGCGGATGGCCACGCCGAGCGCGAACCGGTCCCACACCTGGAGCACCTGCACCTGCCACAGGGGGCGCTCGGGTTCGGGGATCTCGTCGTCGACGACGGCCAGGCCGCCGTCGCGCAGTCGGTGCACGGAGAAGGCGTCGAAGCCCCGGCACATGCCCATGCCGGTGGCCTTGGTGTACGCCTCCTTGGCGACCCAGGAGTCGGCGAAGGCGCGACCGCGCTGGTCCTCGCGGTCGCGCCGCAGCACCTCGTTCTCCAGCGGGGTGAAGACCTTCGGCGCGAACTGCATCGCCTCGGGCCGGGCGGGGGTCGTCTCGGCGTCCACTCCAGCGGTGCGGCCGCGCACGACGATGGCGGCGATCAGCCCGTTGGTGTGGGTGATGTTGAAGTCCAGCCCCCAGTCGGCGCCGTCGACCACGGGCCGGCCGTACTTGCCCTTGCGGAAGCGCCACGAGTCCGGTGGCTCGTCGGTGTAGAGCGACAGGACCTGACGGGACAGCAGCCGGGCGCCGAGGAAGCGGCGCCTGGCGGCGGGGAACAGCAGCCGGTCGTGCCGGGCGCGCTCCTCGTCGGTCAGCAGTTCCAGACCGCCCGTCGCCTCGGCGAACCGGTCCACGTCCTCCTCGGCCAGCAGCCACACGTCGGCGCTGTCGGCGAGCGGGTCGGCGGACGGTACCGCGGTGTCCATGAGCACTGCCTCCATCGGTGGGTCACCAGTTGACGGGGAACGCGCGGAACGAGAAGAGCAGGCCGTCGCGGTGCGCCGCCTCCAGTGCCGCGGCCACCTCGTCGACCTCCTCGGGGCCGGTCACCCGGCGCGTGGGGTGGAACCGCCGCAGCAGCCGTTCCAGGCAGAGCAGCAGCACCGCCGGGGAGCGCAGCGGCGGGCTCAGGCTCTCCCGGCCGCGCAGGTGCAGGTGGACGACGGCCGCGGCCGCGGACACCGTGGTGTACTGCTCGGCCAGGTCGAACAGCTCGGCCGACTGGCCGGCGGCCTTGCCGAGGGCGGAGGTCAGCTTGCGGTGCTCCTCGGCGATCCGGTCGAGCTCGCCGGCGAGGGCGTCCGCCGTCGTCGCGCAGGCCGCGAGCCCGGCCGCCTCGCGGCCGCTCCCGGCCGCCGCCGCCCGCCGCAGCTCTGCCACGGCGGCGCGCAGCGTGACCACCGGGTCGTCGACGCCGCGGCTGAACAGCTGCTGGCCGGCGGGCCGGTAGGGCTCCATGGGAGAGTCCGGGTCGAAGAGCGCGGCGACCCTGTCCGCGGCCTCCTCGACCAGCCCCGGCGGCGGGCTGACGGCGGAGGCGAGCAGCGGTCCCAGCTGCAGCGCGATGTTCTTCAGGTTGACCACGGTGTTGCCGTCGGCGAACCCCGCCACGCCGAAGTCGCGCCGCGCCTTCTGGAAGATGCCGTGCCGGGGGTGGTCGCGCAGCCAGTGGCGGGCGCCGAGCACCACGCCCAGCCGGGCGAGCGTGCCCTCCAGCAGGGTGGGCACGAAGTACTTGACCGCCGACGACCAGATGCTGATCTGCGCCGGGGCCGACTGCAGGGCGCGCACCGCGGTGGAGGTCATGGCGTCGGCGATCAGCAGCTCGGCGTAGGACTCCGCGAGCTGCCGCCGCGAGTACGGGATCGCCGCGACCGTCGTGCCGAAGATCTCCCGGGTCGTGGCGAAGTCCAGGGTGGTCCGCAGGGCGGTGTCCACCGTGCTCAGCGCGATCAGGTTGATCAGGACACGCGCGAACTGCCCCGCCTTCAGCGCGATCTCCAGGCCCTGCCCCTCCCTGCCGACGAGCGCGGCGGACGGTACGAAGCAGTCCCGCAGCCGCACCCCGCTCATGTCCAGTCCGCGCAGGCCGTGCAGCGGCTCGTCGCGCAGCGGCTCGCAGCTGCCCCGGGTCAGGGCGCGCTTGTCCAGGGCGAGGATCGAGTAGCCGCCGGGGCCGCCCTGCGGCGAGGTGCGGGCGAAGAGCATCACGACGTCGGCCTGGGTGGCGTTGCCGATCGTCCACTTCTCCCCGTCGAGCAGCCAGCCGCCCTCGACGGGCCGCGCGGCCAGCTCGCCCGCGAGCACGTCGCTGCCGTGCCGGCGTTCCGACAGGCCCCAGGCCATCTTGCCGCCGGCACGGACGTGGCCGGCGAAGGCCGTGCGCTGCTCGTCGCTGCCCGCGATCCACAGCGGCATGTAGCTGATGCTGGTGATCACCATGGCGGTGGCGGTGGTGGGGTCGCGGCGGGCGACGAGCCGGAACAGGTGGTAGCCGTCCTGGACGTCGACGGCCTTGCCGCCGTGGGCGGCGGGCACGATCCAGTCGTACAGGCCCCAGGAGGCGAGCAGGTCGACGAACTCGTGCGGGTACGCCTCACGTTCGTCCAGGTCGAGGACGCGGGCGAACGGCATCGGGCCGGCGGGGTCGTTGGGGTTCCCCAGGTGGTGCTCCAGGCCGGCCATGAGCGCGGGCAGATCGGTCATGTCTCCTCGTCCTCCGGTCCCGGCCGGTCGCACAGCCGTACCGGCAGCGCGGTGAACAGCTCTCCTGCGGCGTCGAGTCGGGTGATCAGCCGGCCCGCGGGCGCGAGGTCCCGGCCGGCGGTGCGCGGGTCGCGGCCCTCGGCCAGCGCGAGCAGCAGCGCCGTCACGGCGGTGAGCCATCCGGCGCCGCCGGGCTCCGGCTCGCCGTACAGCCCGCCGCGGTCGCGGTGGTGCCACCAGGCCAGGGCCGCGGTCGCGGCCGCGTACAGCGGGCACAGGCGGTCGGCCAGGTCGAGCAGGTCGGGGGCGGTCCGCTGCCGGGGCGCGGCGGCGGCCTCCCGGAAGGTGCCGGCCAGGGACGTCTGCACCCCGGTGACCAGCGTGGCGGCGCGCGTCGCGCCCCTGCGGTGGAGCTCGGCGGCGATGGTGTCGGCGTGCGAGGCGAAGCCGAGCAGGACGTCGTCGCCGGGCCGGGCCCCCAGGTCGAGGGCGGCGGGGTCGAGTTCCGGCAGGGCGGCGCCGCCGAGGCCGAAGAGGGCGGCGAGCCGGCGCTCCCGCCCGGGCTGCGGGTCCCGGGGCGTTGCGTACGCCGGCAGGAACATCGCGACCGCCCGCAGGGTGGCCGGGGCGCTGGTGTCGATGACCTCGACCATGGCGTTGTCCCGGACGGCCTTGTCGAGGACGGCGCCCGGGCCGCCGCCGTCCCGCAGCACCGCGCGGGCGCCCACGAGGGCGCGGGCGCGGGCCGCGCAGTCGGCGGTGAGCCGGGTCGCCACCCGCTTGACGACGGAGGAGGCCAGGCCGAAGGTGCCCGGGGCGAGGTGGGCGTACCGGGCCGCGACCAGCGCGGTCAGGTCGGCGGCGATCAACTCCGCCGCGGCGACCGCCAGTTCCCGCGCCCCGTACGGGGTGTCCGCGACGGGCTCGCCGCCCGTGCGGTGCGCCCGCGCGAACCGCAGCGCGGTGCGCAGCGCGGTGTCCGCGGTCGCCAGGCAGCCCGCGGTGCTCATCAGCCGGACGATCTGCTGGGCCCGCATGGCCGCGGCGAGCCCGGCGCCGGCTCCGCCGACCACCGCCTCCGCGGGCACGGGCACGCCGTCGAAGGCCAGGTCCGCGAAGTCGATCCCCCGCATCCCGGTGGTGCGGCACGCGGGCAGCCGCCGTACGCGGGCGTCCGCCATGGTCTCCGGGCCCAGCAGCAGCGCCGTGAACGCCGCCGGACCCCGGTCGGCGGTCCTCGCCACCACGACGGCCGCGTCGGCGCTCGCGCCGCGCCCCACGAGCCACTTGGTGCCGGTCAGCGTCATGGTGGCGGTGTCCAGGCGGCAGGTGTTCGCCAGCACGTCGCTGCCCGCGTGCTCCTCGGACAGCCCGAACGCGACGGTCCGGCCCTCGCACGCCCACGCGGCGACGGTCTTGCGCTGCTCCGGCGTGCCGGCGGCCAGCACGGTCATGACGGCGGAGATGCCGAACATGGTGGCGGGCATGACGTTCACGTCCCGCCGGGCGGCGACGCGGACCAGGACGTGGGTGTCCTCCAGCGTGCGCAGGCTCCCGCCCAGCGCCGCGGGGAGGTAGGCGACGTGGAAGTCCTCCCCCCGCAGCCGTGCCTCCCACCCCGCCGGGTACGCCTCCTCGGCGTCCCGCGCCGCCCCCGCGGCGAACCCGTACGGGTTGCCCCGCTCCCACGGGTCCCCGAGCGCGGCGTCCAGCACCTCGGCGGCGGCGAACGGCCCGTGCGGGCGCTCCGCGGGTACGTCCCCGGCTCCGGACACCGGGCCGGAGGCCCCCGCATCCGGCGAGGCCGCCGCGAGGCCGTCCGGCCCGGACACAGAAGCCACGCCAGGCAGGCCCGCCCGGAAGCCGCGCCCCGTCCCCCGTCCGGCCTCACGGGTGTTCCCCGCGGACGCGGACGGCGGCGGGGCGGCGTGCGGGGCCGCGGGGGTACCGCCCGGCGAGGGCGAGGGGGCCGTCACGGCCGGGCCTCCACCGCGGGCCCGGGCGCGTTCGCGTCGTCCGGGGCGGGACGGGTCGCGATGCCCGCCGGGAAGGCGATCCCCGCCGCCCGCAGGAACGCGAGGCGCTGGTGGAAGGCGGCGCCGGTCATGATCTGCCGGGCCACGTCCGCGACCCGCCGGTGCTCGGGGGCCGCCAAATACGTCCCGCGGACCCACGCGTTGAAGCTGCCCATGGCCGGCCCGCACCAGATCTGGTAGTCGACGGCGCGGTCGGCCTCGCCGGTCTTGGCCCAGCGCGAGGCCATGCCCAGGTACCAGCGGAAGACCAGCGCGGCGCGCCGCTTGGGGTTGCCCTCGGCGCGGGCCAGCTGGTCGGGGTCTCGCCGCCGGAAGTAGGCGACGGTCTCGTCCCACACCGTGTCCAGCGGGCGCCGGAAGACCTGCTGCTCCACCTTCTGCCGCACCGCCGCCGGGATCGCCTCGATGCCGTCGTACGTCCGGTACAGCTCGTGGAGCTGCTTGGCCCGCATCGGGAAGAAGGTGCCCCGCTTGAGCACCTGGAGCTCGACGCCCATCTCGAACATGTCGGCCGCCGGCGCCATCTCGCAGTCGGCGATGCCCGCCTGGGCCAGCATCTCCTTGACGCGGGGCGAGGTGTCGGCCTCCAGGCAGGACTGGTTGACCGAGCCCGTCACCACGTAGTCGGCGCCCATGGCGAAGGCGGCGGCCGCCGCCTCGGGCGTGCCGATGCCGCCGGCGGCTCCCACGCGGATGCGCTCGGCGTAGCCCTCCTCCTGCTGGACGGCGTCGCGCTGCCGGATGATGACGGGCAGCAGCGCGGGCAGCGGGCGGCGGTCGGTGTGCCCGCCGGAGTCGGCCTCGACGGTGATGTCGTCGGCGAGCGGGACGCGTTCGGCGAGCCGGGCCTGCTCCTGCGTGATCGCGCCCTGGGCGACGAGCGCGCGCACCATGGCCTCGGGGGCGGGCCGCATGAACAGCTCGGCGAGTTCGGGGCGGGAGATCTTGGCGATGACCCGGTTGCCCGCGGTCACGCCGCCGGGCCCGCCGGCTCGCAGCCCGGCCAGGCGGTAGCGCACCAGGTGCGGGGTGAGGGAGAGGAAGGCGGAGGCCTCCACGCAGGGCACGCCGTACGTCAGGAACAGGTCGACGGCGGTGCGCTCCAGGCGCTCCTCGCTCGGGCTGTGGATGAGGTTGCAGGCGTAGGGAAGGCCGGGGATCTCGTCGCGGAAGCGGACCAGGGCCTTCTCCACGGCCTCCGGGAGCAGCCCGGCCGCGCCGTACGAGCCGAGGAAGCCGGCCCGGGCCATGGCGACGACCATGTCGGCGGAGGCGATGCCGTTGGCCATGGCCCCGCTCATGTAGGCGTAGCGCAGGCCGTGCGCCTTCAGGAAGGCGGCGCTGCCCAGGCGTTCGGGCCCGAGCGGGGGCGCGGCGGCGACGACCTCGTGCTCGCCGTCGGCGCCCACGGTGCCGCCGGTGGCGGCGCCCAGGCCGTGGGGGCCGCGGAGGATGTAGACGGGCTCGTCGAGCCGCATCAGGGCTTCATAGACCCCGGTGTCGCCGACCGCGGGCGGCTGGGGTCCGGTCCACCGCGGCCGGTGGAGGTCGGTGGTCATGCTGCGTCTCCTGTCGCTCGCCGCTTGCTCAGGCCTGGTCGTGGTGGATCTCGATGCCGATGCCGCCCAGCCGGTAGATCCGCAGGGTCGACTTCCAGACGCTCGCGTCGCCGAGCAGCAGGATCCGGCCCGGTTCGCGGCGCACCTCCTTGACGTGCACGTCGAACTCCATGTCCGGGTCGGTGCGCAGGATCTGGCCGCGGTAGCTCCAGGTCGTCTCGGTCCCGGCGGCGAGCGCGAAGCGCGGGTTGACCAGCCCGTCGGTGAGCCCGGCCTCGACGGCGTACACCTGCAGGCCCTGCAGCAGCGCCTCCACGCCCAGCGATCCGGGCATCACCGGGTCGCGGTGGAAGTGGCAGCTGAAGTACCACTCGTCGGGGCGGATGGAGCGGTGGCCGCGCAGGTAGCCCCGGCCGTGCTCGCCGCCGCCGGGCAGCACGTCGACCCACTCGACGAGGTCGAGGTGGCCGCCGGCCAGCCGGGTCGTGCCGCGGGCGGCCTCGGCGGCGCGGTGGGCGGCCAGGCCGACGCGGCGGACGCCGGCCGGGCGGGCCGGCTGCCGGTCCAGCCAGGGCAGGACGTGGGCGCCCTTGTCGAGGCCGACCTGGTTCTCCAGGGCCTTGGCGTTGAAGTAGCCGAAGAGGGACTCGCCGCGGTAGAAGACCTCGCCGTCGGCGGAGAGTTCGTACGCGTAGTTCTGCAGGATCGAGCCGGGCATCCGGTCGCTGGACAGCAGCGTCGAGCGGTGCCGGACCGTCTTGCCGCGCAGGTCGACGTCCTTGACGAGGGTGGCGCGGCCGTCGAGGTTGCGGATGCTGAACTGCTCTTCGGGGAAGGGCAGCGTGGCGCCCAGGTAGTAGCCGAGGAGGATGGCGGCCTGGAGGCTGGACTCCATGTAGACGCAGTTCGGCATGTAGGGGTGCCCGTTGTGCGCGTAGTACCAGGCGTCCTCCGGCACGTCGTACTCGGTGACCATGACGGCGCCCTTCTTCAGCACGCCGCGGGTCCCCTCCAGCTCCATGACGCGGTCGACGAAGAGGAAGTCGCCGTTGGGGATGTACGGGGCCCGGCTGTCGGCGTACACCTCGAACTCGGGGCCCATCGCGACGGCCAGGTCGCCCTTGGCGGCGTGCGCCATGTGGAACTCGTTGAGCAGCGCGGGCCTCCCGCTCGCGGGGCTGAGCCGGCCGAGGAAGTGCGGCACCGTGCCGCCGGTCTCCGGGCGGTACGGGGTGCCGGGCTTCTCGACCAGGCGGATCCCGAGGCCGGTGACGCCGATCGAGGGCTTGCCGTCGCGCAGCACGACCACGTCCGCGGTGACGGCCGGACGGGGCAGCAGGGTCAGCCCGGTGACGTCGATGCGGTACTCGATGCGCTCGGTGGCCGGGGTGATCTGGCCGCGGACCTTGACCTCCGTGGTGAGGCCCTGGACGGGCTGGAAGCGGGCGTCGGGGAAGCACAGGTGCAGGCCGAGGGACATCGCGTACACCTCCAGCAGCTGCACCGCGCCCTCGGCGACCAGTGAGCCGGCGAGCACCGGGTCGTCCGGGAAGTGGCAGGTGAAGTACCAGCCGTCGGGGACGAGGTGCTTGACGGCCTCGATCCGGCCGAGCCCGTGCGTACCGCCCCTGCGGTCGAGCAGGGTGACCTCGTCGGCCATGCGCAGCCGCTCGCCGGGCAGGCGCAGCGAGGTGTTGCACCCCGCGGGCTGCCGGTGGCCGGGGCCGAACACGTCCGCGATCCGGCCCTCGGCGAGCGCGGCGAGGTCGCCGGCGGTCAGGGTGGTGCGGGAGGTGGGCTGCACGGGCTTGAAGGAGCTCGCCCCGGAGAACGCGGCGTCGCCCCTGGGCGGCACGGCCCTGCCCTGGATGATGCCGAGCGAGTTCTCCAGCTCGTCGTCGGTGAAGAAGCCCGCGCAGGCGTTGTTCAGCTTCAGGATCAGCTCGCCGTCGGCGTAGCAGTCGTAGTGGAAGAAGAACAGCGTCGTGTCGCCCTGCCGCACGAACTGGTCGATCCAGATGTCGTAGCGCAGGGTCTGGCCGACGCGCGGCAGGTCGCCGACGAAGCTGAGGCTGCTGTCGAGCAGGCGGTAGACGCGGTCGCCGCGGTTGGTGAGGTCGATGCCGAGGTAGCTGATCAGCAGCAGGTCGCACTGGCCCGCCTCGATCGTCACCGCCGGGGGCACCTGGCCGTCGACGGCGTACCAGGCGTCGAGCGGCACGTCGTACTCGGTGCGGATGAACGAGGGCTTGAACTCGCCGGGTTCGGCCTCCAGCGCGGTCACGCGGGTGGCGAAGTGGTAGGGCGGGGCGGGCAGCCGGACGCGGCGGCGGTGGGCGTCGATCTCGGCGAAGCGCGGGCCGAAGACGTTGCCGATCTTCCCGGTGGCGAACTCCAGGAGGTCGTGCTCGTCCCAGACGACGCCCTCCGGCTTGGGCGGACGCGCGGGAGCGGGGGGCGTGACGGTGGGGGTGGCGGGGGCCACCGCGGCGGGAGCGGCCGGGGCGGCCAGCAGGGCGGCCAGTTGGTCGCGCAGCGCCCGCTGGGCGTCCAGCACCTCGCGGTGGGCCTCCAGCATCTCGCTGCGCAGCCCCCGCACGAGTGCGGCGGTGGTCTCCTGCTTCGGCGGCTGCACGGGCAGCGGCGCCCCGAAGATGGCGGGCCCCGGCGGCTCGTGCGGCTCCCGGCGCGGGGCGGCCGGGGCCGCGGTCGCGGTCGCGGCGGCCGGGATCATCGTGATCGGTTCCCGCTCCAGCACGAGCGCTGGTGCGGGCGGCTGTGCGGCGGGGCTGATCGGCATCGCGGTGTCCCATTCCGTGGCGGGTTCGGCACCCACGGCGTTCGCCGGGGCAGGGATGACGTTCTCGGCGGACGGCCCGGCCGTCCCGCCGTGCGTATTGCCCGCGACGGGCACGGGCGCCTCGGCGGAAGCGGGTGCGACGCGCCCCACGTCGGTGGGCACGGAGGCGTCGGCGTCCGGCGCCTGCGCACCGGGAAGCGCCCGGCCCCCGGGCGAGGCCACGACGGACACGCGCTCCACCGCGACGGGCACAGGCGGGTCGGCAGGACCTGCCGCGGCGACCGGAACGGGTCCACCGCCATCCGGCACCCGCTCACCGGGAAGGGGCGACCGGGCGGGAGACCCCCCAGCGGCGGCCGCGACCGCACCCCGCCGCAGCCCCGCCACCACCGGGCGGGCCCCCTCCGCGACGAGCGGCGCGACGGGCGCGCCGCCCACGGTGAAGGTGCGCAGCCCGACCGGGCGCCGCCCGGCGGACGCGGACACGGACGGCGGGGGCGCGAACGCGCCGAGGTCGACGGGGACGCCGTGGGAGGCGAGACGGGCCACGAGGCGGGCGATGTCGGTGGCGCCGCGTGCCCCGCGCCGGTCGACGGAGACCGCCACGTGCGGCAGGTCCCCGAGCGTCTCGTGGATCCAGCGGGCGCACGTGCTGCTCGGCCCGACCTCGATGAAGCAGCGGAAGCCGTCCTCGTACGCCCGCCGCACCAGCCGCGGGAAGTCGACGGTCTCCCGCAGCGTGACGGCGATGTTGGCCGCGACGGCGTCCGCGCCGAGGTCGGTCACGGGCGCGTAGTGCCGGCTGCTGTAGAGCGTCAGGCCGCCGACGTCGCCCGTCGGGTAGCGGTTGAGGTCGGCGAGTTCGCCGAGGACGCCGTCGACGACCGGGCAGTGCATGACGTGGTTGGCCGGGGAGCGGGCGCTGCGGCAGGCCAGGGCGGCGATCAGCTCCTCGCACTGCGCGGGGTCGCCGGCGACCACGACCTCCTGCGGGGTGTTGACGTGGGTGATGAAGACCCGGTCGAAGCGCTCGACGGCCGCCCGTACGTCGTCGGCCGGGGCCAGCAGCACATGGGTGGCCCACACCCGCGCGTCGGGGACGTCGTCGCCGAGTCCCCACAGTTCGCGCACCGTGCGCTTGGGCCCGCGCAGCATGTCGTCGAAGAGCGGTGAGGCGCTGATCTTCGCGTCGCCGCGGGCGCTCTTGATCCAGCCGCCGGTGGCGAAGAGCATGCTGCTCTCGCCGAGGCTGTAGCCGAACGCGCCCTGCACGGGGACGCCCAGGACCTCCCGCACCAGGTCCGTCGAGAGCAGCGCGTAGCTGGTGCCGGCGGCCAGCATCAGCGGGATGTCCTCGACGAGTTCGCCTTCCCGCCGCATCATTTCGCGGCGCCCGAGGGGCTCGCGGGAGCGCGGGTAGAGGGCGGCGCTGCGCAGGAGTTCGGCCGGGAGTTCGGCCTGGGCCTCGAAGCGGGGCAGCAGCCCGGGGAAGGCGCGGAAGAGGGAACGTCCCAGTCCCAGGTAGGAGTTGAAGGCACCGGGGAAGACCAGGGCGACCTTGGCCGCCGGGCCGGAGCCCGCCCCCGGGCCGGCCCCTGCTCCTGCTCCTGCCCCTGCCCCGGCCTCTGCCCCGGCGCCGATCGGCCGGGAGGTGAAGTGGCTGCCGGAGGGCGAGGTCCACTCCCCGCCCGACCGCCACACCTGCGGCAGGTCCTTGACGGCCTGGTCGATCTGCCGGGCGAGCCCGGCGGTGTCGTCGGCGACGAGGACGGCCTTGAGCCGGACCGGGCGGTCCTCGGCGAGGGCCGTCCAGTCGCCGTCGAGGGCGGCACGCAGTTCGCCGAGCCCGCGCAGCAGTCCGTCGATGTCGTCGGCGCCGACGGGGACGACCAGGCCGCCGCCGGAGCGGGCCCAGTCGGTCCCGGTGACCTCGCCGCGCACCGTGGCGCCGCCCAGGACGACGTGGGCGTGGCTGCCCGCCGTGCCGGTGACGCTCACCGACGCCGCGCGTCGTCCCTCGCGCCGGGCCCGCAGCCAGGGCCGGGAGTCGGCGGGGAGGAAGAAGGCGGAGCCGTCCGGAGGCGCCGGGACGGATCCGCCGCCCGGGGCGGCCGGCAGGTAGGCGTGGTGCAGGCACAGCGCGGCCCGGATGACGGAGGCGAGCGCGGAGGCGCAGCCGGTGTCGCCGACGCAGGCGTGGACGCCGGACAGTGCGGTGCGCAGTTCGCCGCCGGCCCGCTCGCGGGTCCAGACCCCGGCCAGGCCGTCGAGTTCGGCGGCGCTGGCGGCGCCCGCCTCGACGAGTTCGACGTCGGCCGGGGTGAGCCCGGCGGCGGCGAGCGCGTCCTCGGCGGCGCGGGCGACCAGTTCGGGGCGGGCGCCGGGGGTCACGTCGCCGGAGTGGTGGACGGCGACGGACTCGACGGTGGCGTACACGGTCCGTCCCCGCGGCACCGACGCGGGCCGGGTGACGACGACGGCCCCGGCACCCTCGCCGAGCACCCGCAGCCCGTCCCGGACCGAGCCGGGTTCCAGCAGCTCGCGGGCGAGGGTGTTCTCGGGGCCGGCCGCGAGGTCGACGGCGCCGACGAGGACGGCCTCGACGGTCGGGTCGAGCAGCAGCAGCCGGGCCACGTCGAGGGCGTCGACGCCCACGGAGCTGTCGGAGGAGAGCGTGAAGGAGGGGCCCGTCAGGTTCCACAGCGAGGAGACCCGGCTGGCCATGATGTTGCCGATGTAGCTGAGCACCTCGTTGGGCTCGATGGAGTCGTGGACGCCGTTGCGGGCGGCCCGGGTGAGCTCGGCGAGCTGCCCGGGGGCGGGCTCCACACCGGCCTCCGCGCACCAGTCCGCGATCTTGCGGCCCAGTTCGTAGCGGGAGCCGTGGCCGTGCGCGCTCGGTTCCATCTCCATGCCGACGACGACGGCGACCCGGCGCGGCCCCGCGTCCGTGCCGGCGCCGGGGCGCGGCCGCTCGTACCCGGCGTCGCGCAGCGCCTCCTCGGCGACGCGCATCATCAGCAGGTGCTGCTGGTTGAAGTGGTCGAGGTCCCTGGGCGGGATCCGGTACGAGGTCGCGTCGACCTCGAACTCCTCGACGTACGCGGCCCGCGGAGCGTGCGCGCCGGCGAGCCCGGCCCGGTCCAGGGGGCCGCCCCCGACGTCCTCGAAGCCGCGCCACCGCTGTCCGGGCAGGGCGCGCACGGCGTCCAGGCCCTCGTACCCGGCGCGTTCGAAGGCGTCCAGGGTGGTGAACGAGCCGAAGTGCGCGCCCATGCCGATGACGGCGAGCGGCGGCACCGGCGTCGCCGGGGGTGCCGGCTCCACGGCGCGGTCGGGGCCGGGGGCCGAGAGGACGACGTGCGCGTTCGTGCCGCCGAAGCCGAAGGCGGAGACGCCGGCCCGGCGCGGACCGCCGCCCGCGGGCTCCGGCCAGGCCACCGCCTCGCGGACGACCCGGTCGGCCACGGTGCCCGGCAGGGGCTGCCCGACACCGATGGTCGGCGGGATCGCGCCGTGCGTCAGGCCCAGGACGACCTTGATGAGGCTGGTCATGCCGGCGACGGTCAGCAGGTGGCCGATGTTGGACTTGACCGAGCCCAGCAGCGGCCCGCGCCCGAAGAACGCCTCGACGCCGCCGAGTTCGGTGCTGTCGCCGAGCGGGGTGCCGGTGGCGTGGCACTCCAGGTACTGGACGGCCGAGGGGTCCACGCCCGCCTCGCGGTAGGCGAGTTCGTACGCGGCGAGCTGCCCGGCGGCGTTGGGCACCAGCATGTGCTTGCCGGGGCCGTCGTTGGTGAGCGCCAGCGCGTCGACGACGGCGTACACCCGGTCGCCGTCGCGCCGGGCGTCGGCCAGCCGCTTCACGGCGACCATGGCGGCGCCCTGACCGGTGACGATGCCCCGCGAGCGGGCGTCGAAGGGCTGGCTGAACCCGTCCGGCGGATAGGCCCGCAGGTCGGAGAAGGACAGGTGGATGACGGTCGGGTCGGGGGCGCAGACACCGCCCGCCAGCATCAGGTCGGCGCGGCCCGTCTCCAGGTGGGCGCAGGCCAGCTTCAGCGCGTACAGCGCGGAGGAGCAGGCGGCGTCCAGGGTGAAGCGCGGACCGTCGAGGCCGAGGGCCGCGGCCACCACCTGGGCGGGCATGCCGCCCGCCCACAGGTTGTGGGCGGTGGCGGTGCCCGCCGGGCCGGCGGCCCCGGCGGGGTCGCCGCCGGGAGCCGCCGTGGGGAGACCGGCGTCCGCCAGTCCCCGGGCCACCGCCGAGTCCCACAACTCGCCGGCGACCCTGCCGGAGGCCGGGGTGGGGAACGGGTAGTTCCCGAACACCACCCCGGTCCTCCGTCCGCTCCGGCCGGCCGCGGCGCCGGGGGGAGAGCCCGCGTCGGCCAGGGCGTCCCCGGCCACCCGGAGCGCCCAGTGGAACGAGCGGTCCAGGTGGGCCAGGTAGTCGGGCGGGAGCAGGTATCCGTTCGGGTCAAAGGCCGTCGCGTCCCCCTCCGCGAGGAACCCGCCCCGGGTGCAGTAGATGCGGTGCCGGTCGTCGGGGTCGGTCTCGCGGACCCGCGGGTCCTGCCCGAAGATCCGGCTGTCCCCGTCGGTGCGCGAGTCCACGCCGCCGGTCAGGTTCCGCCAGTAGTCGTCGGGTGTCGCCGCCCCCGGGAAGAGGCAGGCCAGGCCGACGATCGCGTACTTGCCCATGGTGGGTCAGCCTCCGAGTGTCCGAGTCGGTCCGGTCGGGTCGGCGGTCGTCAGACCGGGACGACGGCGGTCGCGCCGGTCCGTGCGGACGGCCCGAACTTGCCCTCCAGTTCCGGGTCCTCGACCAACGTCACCCCGTCGAGCACCTGCAGGACCCGGCCCTCGCGGTCCAGCGCGGTGATCGTGCAGGTGACCCCGGTCGTGGCCGGCCGGACGTCCTCCACCGCGACCAGGAAGTCCTCGTCGGCGGGGAGGGGGGCGAAGAACCGGATCCGGGAGACCTCCATCGGCAGGCTCGCCCGGCCGCGGAACAGCCGCACCCACACCAGCCCGGCCTGCAGCAGCAGGTCGGCCAGGACGGGGCTGTGCCGCAGGCCGTGGTACGCGCCGTGCGCCGGGACGGGGTCGCCCAGACGCGCGCCGAGCAGCAGCCGGTGCTCGTCCGAGGCGATGATCCTGCGCAGTCCGCGCAGCGTCGGACCGTGGAAGAGGGTGCCGTCGCGGTAGAGGTAGCCGGCGTCGGTGCCGCCCGTCGCGCGGGCCGCCTGCGCCAGGTCGGTACGGTCCGCGGGACGCGGGCCCGGTCCGGCCGTGCCGACGGTGCCGCCGTACGCGGGACGGCTGCGCCCGGTGGTGTCGACGGCGGAGGCCAGCACGTCCAGGGTGCCGGGGCCGGCGTCGCGGCCGGGCTCCACGAACAGCCGCAGCCGCTCGGGGACCTCGCCCTCGGCGCCGTCCAGGACGACCCCCTTGAAGACCTTGAACCCGCTCACCTCGCCGGCCGTCCCGCCGGTCGCCGTCTCGACGGCGTTGAGCAGGGCGCCCACCGCGGCGGTGGCGGGCAGCACCCGCCTGCCGCCGATCGCGTGGTCGGCCAGCACCGCCTCCGCGGCCAGCCGGTCCAGCCCGCGGTCCACCAGCAGCGACACCGGCGCGTCCGACCCGGTCGCGGGCGGCGCCGACAGCGGCTTCAGCGGGCCCGCCACGACGACCGTGTCGTGACCGCGCCCCGCGGTGAACTGCTCGGCGAACATGCCCGCGCCGGTCGCGACCGGCACCAGCTCCACCCCGCGCGAGGCGAACATCCGGCGCAGGTCGTCGGTGACCATCCCGCCGTCCCAGGCGCCCCAGTTGACCGAGGTCACCCGGGCCGACGGCAGCTCCCGCTTGAGCCGCACGGCGAGCCGGTTCAGCGCCTCGTTGGCCGCGGCGTAGTCGGACTGGCCGCGGTTGCCGAAGAACCCGGCGACGGAGGAGAAGAACACCAGGTGCCGCAGGTCGGCGGTGCCGCGCAGCGCGTCCAGCACGTTGCCCAGGCCCACGACCTTGGTGCCGATGACCCGGTCGACCTCCTCCGCCGTCTTGTCCGCGATCAGCCGGTCGGCCAGCACACCCGCGCCGTGCACGACCCCGGTGACCCGGGACGCGTACGGGGCCAGGGCGGTCCGCACGGCGGCGACGTCGGTGATGTCGACCGCGACGTACTCGACGCTGCCGCCGCAGTCCCGCAGCCGGCGCAGGTTCTCCGCGATCTCGCGGCTGCCCGCCACCTCCCGGTAGACCGCCTCCACCCCGCGCGGGGTCGGCTTCTCGCCGCGGTCGGCGATCCGCCGGGCGATCGCGCCCTTCAGCGCCGCGCCCTCCAGCCCCGTCGCCCAGCCGGGCTCCGGGGCGGCCTCGCTGCGGCCGAGCAGCAGCAGCCCGGCCGGGCGGGCCTTCACCAGCGCGCGCAGGCAGTCCGCCGTGATCCCGCGCGCCCCGCCGGTCACCACGAGCAGGTCGTCCGCGCCGATCTCCGGCACGGCCGCCGCGGGCCCGGCGGGTGCCTCCGCGGACGGCACGACGGTGCGGCGGCCCTGGGCGTCGTGCCCGACGTCGGTGAGGTCGGCGGCCAGGTCCTTGATCTCGCCCAGGAAGCGGGCCGCGACCGCGTGGTCGTCCAGGCCGGGCGCGAAGTCCACGGTCCGGGTGAAGAGTTCGGGCACCTCTATGGCGAGGGTCTTCACCAGTCCGCTCACCCCGCCCAGCAGCGCCGAGCCGGACGCGCCGGACGCGCCGCCGCGGTAGCCGCCGGCCCCGTCCAGCCGCGTGACCGCGACGAACGCGGCCCGTGTGCCACCGGCGGCCGCGGCCTTCAGCGCGGGCTGCGTCTGCCGGGCGACGAGCACGGTGTGCGCCAGCCGCCGGGCGGCGTCGGCCCACTCCACCCCGGACGCCGCCGCCACCTGGACGACGAGGTCGAGCCTGTCCGCCGTCACGACGCGGGCCAGCTCACCGGCGTCCCAGGTCCGCAGCGACCGTACGTCGTCGGCCTCGGCGGCCGTCGCCACCCCGTCGGGCAGCCCCACGACCTCCACCCGCCAGCCGTCCGCGCGCAGCGCGGCCACCACCGGCCGGGTCAGCGTCGACCCGTCGTCCACCACGAGCGCGGTCCGCTGCTCTGCGTACGCCCCCACGACCGCGTACGGCGCGGGCAGTTCGCGCAACGCCGCGAACGTCCGGCCGATCCCGGGCGCGGCGGGGTACGTCACCGTCAGCGGCGCCTCCGGACGGCTCGGGGCGGCGGGGGCAGAGGCGGACGCGCCGGCGAGGAACCCGGCGATGTCATCCAGGGTCCGCAGCTCACCCAGACGCTCCGGATCGATGTCCCCCGACACCGGGAACCGCTCCTGCAACGCCCCCATG
>NZ_JBIBGK010000002.1:55607-64319 GCF_042956445.1 Streptomyces sp. NPDC008238
CCCCAGATCAGCTTCCAGATCCATACCCGGCTCCAACATCTCCGCCGGATAACCCGTCTTCTCCGCCACCACCTCAAGCAACGCATCCAACACAGCGCCACTCACGGCGGGAACCGCAGGAGCAGGCGCAGGAACCTCCACGGACTCGGCGACAACGGGCGCAGGCGCAGGCACCGAGACCCCACCAAGGAACCCGGCGATGTCATCCAGGGTCCGCAGCTCACCCAGACGCTCCGGATCGATGTCCCCCGACACCGGGAACCGCTCCTGCAACGCCCCCATGATCTGAACCCGCTTGATCGAATCGATCCCCAAATCAGTTTCCAGATCCATACCCGGCTCCAACATCTCCGCCGGATAACCCGTCTTCTCCGCCACCACCTCAAGCAACGCATCCAACACAGCGCCACTCACGGCGGGAACCGCAGGAGCAGGCGCAGGAGCAGGAACCTCCGCGGCGACCTCCGCGACCTCCGCGGGCTCGGCGGCGGGCGCCGGCGCGGCGGCCGGCGGGGGTGCGTCGTCACCGCGGAGGGCGTCGATCAGCAGGCGGGTCGCACGCTCGTGGGCGGCCGTGATGGAGCTGCCGTGCTGCTCGATGAGCCGCAGGGCTGCGTCCGTGTCGGGGTGACCGCCCGCGCGGACGGTCCGCTCCAGGGAGGTGATCGCCTCGCGGACGGTGGTGACGTGGGCGTCGAGGATCTCGGCCTGGAGCCCCAGCCCCTCGCGGACGAGGTCGCCGAGGGCGTCGGACGGGGCCGCCTCCACAGCCGCCACCGGCACCGCCACCGGCACCGGCGTCGGCACCGGCGTCGGCGTCGGCACCGGGGCCTGCGCCGCGAGCGTGACCACGGGCTCCGCCAGGGCCTTCGCGTACGCCTCGCGCCGGGCGTCGGAGACGTAGTTGACGCCCCGCAGCGGGATCGTGAGGCCCTTGCGCACAGGTGCCTCCGGGAGCGGCTCGGCGTGGTCGTCGATGCCGGTGACCGGGAGGCCCAGGACGGCCAGTTCGACGGCGGCCCGCTTCAGCGAGACCTCGCCGTCCTTGCTGGGCCCGCCGTCGACCGCGACGGTGACCACGTCGCCGCGCCCGTCGAGGATGCGGTCGACGAGGTCGGACAGCACGCGCTTGGGCCCGAACTCCACGAAGACGCGGTAGCCGTCCGCGTACATCTCCTCGATGCGGGTCTGGAACGCGACGGGCTGCAGCAGCTGCTCGACGAGCGTGGCGCGGTTGGCGTCCGCGTCGGTGCCGTAGGCCGCGCCCGGCGTGTTGGCGTAGACGGGGATGCGCGGTGTGCCGAGGCCGACGCGGTCGACGGCCGCGCGGAAGGCGTCGGCGGCGTGGGCGACGAAGCGGGTGTGGAAGGCAGCGGAGACCGGCAGCCGCTTGGCGGGGATCCGGCGGGCGGCGACGTCGGCGACGAGGCGGTCGACCTCGGCGGTGGGGCCGCCCACGACGATCTGGCCGGGGGCGTTGATGTTGCAGATGGCGACGCTGCGGTAGGTGGCGACGAGCCCCTGCACCTCGCCGAGTTCGGCGCGTATGGCGGCCATGGCGCCCGGGTCGAAGTCGGCGGCGGCCGCGCTCGGCGGGGCCATGGCCAGCCCGCGGGCGCGGGCCAGTTCGGCGAAGCCGTCGTCGTCGAGGGCGCCGGCCGCCCACAGCGCGGTGAGCTCGCCGAAGGAGTGGCCGACGGCGCCGTCGGGGGCGAAGCCCAGCTCGCGGAACCAGGCGAACTGCCCTGCGGACAGGGCGCCGATGGCAGGCTGCGCGAACTCGGTGCGGCGCAGTGCCTCCTCCTGCGCGGTGCGCGTGGCGTCGTCGAAGGCGGGCGGCGGGAAGACGACCCGGCCCAGGGTCTCCGGGCCGGTGCTGATGCGGTTGGCCCTGTCGTAGGCGGCGAGGACGGGGGGCAGGGCGAGGGCGGCCCGGCGGCCCATGCCGACGTACTGGCTGCCCTGCCCGGCGAAGACGGCGGCCGTCTTCGTCCCGGACGGGAGGCCGGCGCGGCGGTAGGTGATGCCCTTGGGGTGCTGCCAGGAGGACGCGTCGGGCTTGGCGCGCAGCAGCTCCACGGCGGCGGCCCGCAGTTCCTCGAAGCCGGCGTCGTCGCGGGCGACGATGCCGAGCCGCGCGTCGCCCGCGGGTATCCAGCCGGCCGGGTCGGGGGCGGCGCCCTGCTCCAGGCGGCGGGCGAGCGCCTCGGGGTCGGCGGCGTGCCACAGGCCGGTGCGGGCGACCGGGCCGAGCACGGTGCGGGCGGCGGCGGGGTCGTGCTCCTCCAGCACCATGTGGAAGTTGGTGCCGCCGAAGCCGAAGGAGGAGACCGCGGCGCGCCGCTTGTCGCGGGCCGGGTCCAGGATCCAGGGGCGGGCCTGGGGGCTGACGTAGAAGGGGGTGCGCGCCGGGTCGACGGCCTCGCTGGGCCGGTCGACGTTGATGGTGGGCGGCAGCACCTTCTGGTGCAGGGAGAGCGCCAGCTTGATGAGGCCGGCCGCGCCCGCGGCGGCCTTGGTGTGCCCGATCTGGGACTTGACGCTGCCGATGGCGGCGTAGCCGAGCTCGCCGGAGCCCGGCTGGTCGCCGACGAAGGACCCGAGGGCGGACAGCTCGGTGTGGTCGCCGACCGCCGTGCCGGTGCCGTGGGCCTCGAAGAGCTCGACGGAGCCGGCGGGCACGGCGGCGTCCTCGTAGGCGCGGCGCAGCGCGAGCTGCTGGCCCTCGGCTCGCGGGGCGTAGATGGACTTGAAGCGGCCGTCGCTGGAGGTGCCGATGCCGCGGAGCACGGCGTAGACGCGGTCGCCGTCGCGCTCCGCGTCGGCGAGCCGCTTGAGGGCGAGCATGCCGATGCCCTCGCCGATCAGCGTGCCGTCGGCGGACTCGTCGAAGGGCTTGATGACCTGGCTCTTCGAGAACGCCGGGGTCTTGCTGAAGCACATGTACATGAGGATGGTGTTCTCGGCGTCGCAGCCGCCGGTGAGCATCAGGTCGGCGCGGCCCTCGATCAGCTCGCTGACGGCGAGCTTGACGGCGGCCAGCGAGCTGGCGCAGGCGGCGTCGACGGTGCAGTTGGTGCCGCCCAGGTCGAAGCGGTTGGCGATGCGCCCGGCGACGACGTTGCCGAGCATGCCGGGGAAGGAGTTCTCCTCCCACGGGACGTAGGCCTTCTTGAAGCGGCGGGCGATCTCCTCGGCGTCGGCCTCGCTCAGTCCGGTGCTGCGCACGACCTCCTTGAGCACGGGCGTCTGCAGGCGCGCGGAGAGCGGCTGGGTGAGGGAGTTGGCGCCGGTGACGCCGAGGATCACGCCGGTCCGGCTCGCGTCGTACCAGTCCGCGCCCTCCGTGCCCGCGTCGCGCAGCACGTCGCGGGCGACGGTCAGCGAGAGCAGCTGGAGGATGTCGGTGACCTCCAGGGTGTTCGGGGGCAGGCCGAACTCCATGGGGTTGAAGGCGACCTCCGGCAGGAACCCGCCGCGTCGGGCGTAGGTCTTGTCCTCGGCGGCGGGGTCCGGGTCGTAGTGGTCGTCGGGGTTCCAGTGGCTCGCCGGGACGTCCTCGATGCAGTCGCGGGCGTCCACGATGTTGTGCCAGAACTCGCGCAGGTCGCGCGACTTGGGGAACAGGCCGGCCAACCCGACGATGGCGATCGGTGTCTCGGCCAGACGTGAGTGATGCACGACGGTCCTCTCGGTCATGGGCGCCGGGTGGCGGGGGCGCGGATCCACGAGTGCTCAGGCGACGGCCGGGGCGGCCAGCAGTCCGGCGAGCACGGCGACGGCGGTGGGCTCCCGGAGCATCGTGTAGTGGTCGCCGGGGACGCCCAGCCGCCGCACGGGGCGGGTGCTGAGCCTGCTCCAGCCGAGGTCACCGCGGTCCGGGAGCAGGGAGCGCTCCGGCTTGACGAGGGTGACCGTGCGGTCGAGCGGAGTAGGTTCGTACGGTGCGGTGCAGCGGTTGTTGCGCAGCAGACCGCCGTGGTAGGCGGCGTAGAGCTTGCGCAGCCCGGCGAGTTCGGTGCCGGGGGGCAGGACGCCCTGGGCGGTGGCCGCGGCCAGCAGCGCGGGCAGGCCCTCGTCGGTGCCGGCGACCGGCGGGACGCTCAGGACGAGGGGGCGGCCGCGCTTGGCGCCGAGGTACATGGCGAACCAGTCGAGCAGCATCGCCGGGTCCAGGAGCTCGTCGGCGCGCTTGAAGGCGGGGACGGGCGCGATGCTGTCGAGGAGGACGAGCTCCTCCAGCCGGGCGCCGTGTCCCGCGGCGTCGAGCCGGGCGGCGACCTCGTAGCCGACGACCCCGCCGAAGGACCAGCCGACCAGCGAGAACGGCGTGTCCGCGGGGGCCGAGGCGGTGATCTCCGCGAGGCAGCGTTCGGCCAGGCCGCCGACGGTGACCCCGCAGGCGTCCGGGTCGAGGGCGGCGGCGAAGAACTCCGGGACGTTGCCGAGGTCGAGCAGGGACAGCGCGGTGTCCTCGGGCAGCCGTTCGGCGAGCGGCTGCCACGCGGTGGGCGCCAGCGCGCCCGGGTGGACGGCGTAGAGCCGGCGGGCCGCCCCGCCGGCCGGCTCGCGCAGCGGCGTGAGGACCGGGCGGGGCGCCGGGCGGGCGGCGGTGCGGTCAGGCCGCTGCGACATGGCGGGCGTTCTCCTCGGCGATGTGCTCGGACAGCGCGGCGATGGTGGGGTGGTACCAGAGCGCGGTCGCCTCCAGCTCGAAGCCGAGCCACTTCTCCAGTTCGCCGGCGAGGATCAGCGCCTCGGTGGAGTCGAGGTCGAACTCGTCGAAGTAGCGGTCGACGTCGATCTGGGACGGCTCGACCTCCAGCCGGACCGCGAGCTTCTCGACCAGCCAGGCCTGCGCTTCCTCGGCGGTGACACGCTGCATGGGGATTCCCTCACTTCACTTCTTGATGTCGCGGGCGATGGACTCGGCGGCCTTGAGCCCGGAGACGTACCCGGCCTCGTGGGAGCCGATCAGGTCGTGGCCGATCTTGGGCGAGTGGAAGTACGAGCCGGCGAGCTTGATCCGGCCGGTGTCGTTGACGGCGTAGATGGTGCGCTGCATGGAGCGCACGTCCAGGTCGATCACCGGATGGGTGAACGGCAGCTCGCGGATGACCAGTTCGTCGCGGGGGACGACCGGGCAGTCGAGGGTGACGAAATAGTCCTCGCGGGCGGTGAAGCCCTGCAGGGAGTTCATGTAGTACGCGACCCAGGTGCGGGTGCGGCCGTCGACGGTCTTCAGGCCGTAGTTCCAGCTCTGCCAGCGGGAGCGGTCCGGCGGCATGCCGGACGGGTCGGTGTGCAGCACGGCCCGGGTGGAGCTGTAGCGGACCTTGCCGAGGACGCCGGCCTGCGCTGCGGTGGGTTGCTCCAGCACGGCCAGGGTCTGGTCGGCGTGCGAGGCGAGCACCGCGTAGTCGTAGCGCTCCTCGCCGGCGGCGGTGCCGATGACGACGCCGCCGTCCGGGCCGGGCTCCTCGCGGACCCGGGTGACCGGGCTGCCGGTGCGGACCTTGCCGTTGATCGCGGCGACGACCCGGCGGACGTACTCGACGCTGCCGCCGGAGACGGTCTTCCACGCCACCGAGCGGCCGCCGAGGCCGCCCGGGTCGTGCGACATGAAGAAGGCGATGACGGTGGTCGCCGGCATCTCCCAGATCAGTTCCGCCGGCACCGACCAGACGGCGGTGGCCAGCAGCACCACGTAGCCGTACTTGAAGGCCTCGGAGTAGCCGCCCCGGTCCAGGTACTCGCCGAGGGCCATGTCGGTGCGCTTGCGCAGGAAGTCGCGGGGGGCCTCGCGGTGGAAGCGCTCGGCGTCCCGCCACAGGGGCAGGAAGTCGGCGGGGTAGCGCCGCGCGATCTCCTCCTCGGTGAGCTCGAACTCGGCGGTGCCGTAGTCGAGTCCGCGGTCGAGGTCGAAGAAGTCGAAGCCGCCGGTGTGGTCCAGGGCGGTGGCCCCGAGCTCCTGGAAGAAGGCGGTCAGCTGCGGGTACGTCCGGGAGTTGAAGACCACGAAGGCGGTGTCGATCCCGATGGTGCGGCCGTCCTCCTCCACCTCGACGGTCAGGGCGTGGCCGCCGGGGCGGTCCTCCTTCTCGTAGACGGTGACTTCGACGTCGTCGGGCAGGTGGTACGCGGCGGACAGACCGGATATGCCGGCTCCGACGACAGCGACACGGGTGGTCATGGCAGGCGGCCCCTCGGCTCGAGCAGTTCTCAGGAACCGGTCGCGTTGGGCGACGGCGGCTGGAGCGCAGAGGGCTGGGACCTCTGAAGGCGTGAAGTCGTCCGTGTCCCGCGCGGATCGGCGCGGCGGGCGGCGCACAGGGAACGTAGGGCGGCGCGGGGCGGAGGGTCAAACACCGCATCACCGACGGTTTCCGGCCCATCGGGGCCGCCGATACGGCCCGTCCCGGGTGTCCGGATCGGTGGCCGGCGGGCACCGGGGGCGCGAACAGGCCAACTGCCGTGCGGACGCGCCGATCGGCGTCCCGGAGGTGTCCGGAAGGCTCACGGGAGGGACTCATGTGGGTGGCGGGAGTTCCCGCCGCGACGGCGCGGTGGACCGCGCACCCGTACCGAAGAGGAGAGAGCCGCCATGCCCACCATTCCCTGGATGCCCGGGGCCGCCGCCGAGGAGTCCGCCGGCTCGGGCGAGGCCGTGGTCATGGCCTCCAAGCTCCAAGTGAAGTCGCTGCTGAGCGTGCCGCGTTTCTTCCTGCTGTCGCTGGTGGTGTGGAAGCAGGTGCGGTCCGCGCCGGGTGTGTACGGCGCCTCGCTGCGCGCGGAGCCGCTGAAGCGGACGTTCTGGACGCTGTCGGCGTGGCGGGACCAGGAGGCGCTGGACGCCTTCGCCCGCACCGACCCGCACGCGCGCGTCGTGGCGCGGCTGCGCAAGGTGATGGACCGCTCGGTGTTCGTCTTCTACCCCACCGCCCGTGACGGGCTGCCCGTGGCCTGGGACGACGCCACCCGGCGCCTGGCCGAGAAGGAGCGGGCCAAGTGAGCACCGTGGCGGGCGCGGCGTCCGCCCAGGCGCCGCAGAAGCCGGTGGTGCCGCGCGGCCGGCTGGTGCTGCTCGCCGCCTGCCTCGGGCTGTTCATGTCGTTCATCGAGGTGACGGCGGCGATCTCGACGCTGCGCGCCCTGCAGGTCGACATGCACGTCGCGCCGGCCGACCTGAGCTGGGTGTCCAGCACCTACACCCTGGTGGTCGCCGCGTGCGTGCTGTCGGGCGGCGCGCTCGGCGAACGCTACGGGCGGCGACGGGTGTTCGTGGCCGGCGTGGTCGCGCTGGCGGCCGGCTCGCTGGTCGTGGCCACCGCCGGCGGCTACCCGCAGGTGCTGGTGGGGCGGGCGGTCAGCGGGATCGGCGGGGCGCTGGTGCTGCCCACCTCGCTGGCGATCATCACGACGACCTTCTTCGTCGACCTGCCGCGCATGCTGCGCTACATCACGGTGTGGGTGTCGGTGTCCGGGCTCGGCCTGGCCGTCGGGCCGCTGCTCGGCGGCGCGTTGCTCGACCGCTTCGACTGGCCCGCGGTCTACCTGGTCAACACCCCGCTCGCGGTGGTCACGGTGGCCGTCGCGCTGTACGCGGTGGGCGAGTCGAAGGTGCCCGACCGCCCGCTGGACCTGCCCGGCCAGGGCCTGTCCGTGCTGGGCCTGGGCACGCTGGTGTACGGGATCGCGGTCGGCGGCCGGACCGGCTACGACGACCCGGTGGTGGTGACGGCGCTGGCGGTGGCCGTCGTGTCGCTGGTCGCGCTGGTGCTGGTGGAGCGGCGTACGGCGATGCCGATGCTGGACGTGCGCATGATGGGCTCGGTGCGGGTGTCGGCGGCGCTGGTGGTGGCCGCGGCGGCGCTGTTCGCGTTCGTCGGGGTCATCTTCCTGCAAGTGCTGTTCCTGCAGCGGGTCCAGGAGGTCGCGCCGATGGCCACGGGGGTGCGGCTGCTGCCCGCGATGGTGTTCTTCGTGCTGTCCACGCTGGCCGCGCAGCGGATCGCCGGGCGGGTCGGCGCGGCCCGTCTGCTGGCCGCGGGTTCGCTGGTGACGGCCGCCGCCGCCGTGGTGCTGGTACGGCAGCAGCCGGACAGCCCGTACGCGGTCACGGCGGTGGGGCTGGCCCTGGTCGGGCTGGGCAGCGGGCTGGTCGTCGCACCGTCGACGGCGGCCGCGTTCGCGGTGGTGCGGCCCGAGCAGATGGGTGCCGCGTCGAACGCCGTCACCGCGTTCCGGCAGATCGGTTCGGTGCTGGCGACCTCGGTGCTCGGCGCCGTCCTGGCGGTCAGGTTCATCGGCGCGCTGCCGGAGCGGCTGACGGCCGCCCATGTGCCGCCGCCGGTCGCCGGGGCGGTCGTGGAGGTGGCGCGCAGCGGCGGGAGCGGCAGCGGCCGCTCGACGCCCGCGGTGACGGAGGCGATCGGCGCGTCCTTCACGGTGGGCATCCACACCGGTCTTCTGGTCGTCGCCGGGGTGTCCTTCGTGGCGGCCGTGCTGGCCGCGGTGTTCCTGGCCCGCAAGCCGGCCGCGGCGTAGCCCGGCGGGCACGCGGGACTTCGGTGCCGGGCCGGGGCGGGGGGGGGGGGGGGGGGGGGCCCCCCCCCCCCCCCCGCGCCGGGGGGGGGGGGGGGCCCCCCCCCCCCCCCGCCCCCCCCCCCCCCCCCGGCCCCCCCCGCGCCCCCCCCCCCCCCCGCGGGGGCG